>DAOUDU010000001.1:0-2312 GCA_034430775.1 Anaerolineales bacterium
GCTCACAAATGGCGACCGGATCCGGAAGGGAATGCCTAGATCACTCCCTTGTTCTTCATCAAATGTATCTGAAATGACTGGTCAATGAATACTGTGGCTATTTTAATGAAGAACGTCCGCATCAAGGCATTAATCAACGCATTCCAAATCGTTCTGACACCCTAGCCATTCATGGATATGGAGAAATCAAGTTTATTGCATTTCTTGGAGGACTCCACCACAGCTATTCCCGGGTTTCTGGCCCCATGCGGGTCAATTTCCCTGGCGGATGAGAAAAGTAGCCAGCACAGGTGTACCGCTGGGAAATGCCGGGAAGAATCCCCACACCTCAACCTGACGGTGTTCGGATTGTTGGAGGAATTGGCCCAACACCCAAACCCACACCCACTTGGACGCCTGCACCGACTACTGTGATTGCCCCTGTTTGGCCATTCATTATCCAGGATTAGTGGTGGTTTTTTTTTCACAGAGAATAGCCAGAATCTGTTTTACCGTGAACCGCTTTTTCGCCATCTTTCCCCCCATTCCTCTGTCCAGACCAGCATTCTAGCTGGACCAGTTATTAGGGGAAAGGTCAAGCACCACTCACATACTTCCGTCCGATGGGGAGAGGACCGGCAAAGGGATGGTGGATATCGCGCGTACTTCCATGAAAATGCCCCACCGCCCGGGCGATCCCCGGATCCCTTTCCTACACCGACCGTACGTAGGGTTTATTCCGACCCAGGACCTCTTCCACCACCGGCATCCATGTGCTGATGGGAATATGCTGCGGGCATTTGGACAGGCATTCTTCGCACTGCACGCAGTTGGCCGCTTTCTCCTCGTCCGGCACAAAGCGGCCGTAGGTAAACCGGCTGTTCCCGGGATCGTTGTACATGGCGAACTCGTTGTAGATCTCGAAGTTGCGCGGGATATTGACGCCATTGGGGCAGGGCAGGCAGTATTCGCAGCGAGTGCAGGGGATCGGGCTTACGGATTCGATCGCTTCGCGCACCCGGCCGATGAGGGCCAATTCGTCGGCGCCCAACCGGCCGACCGCCGAACGCTCGGCGGAAGCGATATTTTCCTGCACCTGTTCGAGGGTGGTCATCCCGCTCAAGGCCACCGTGACTTCGGGTTGGTTCCACAGCCATTGCAGCGCCCAATCCGCCGGTTTTCCCCGGCGGGGAGCCGATTCCCAGATCGGTTGGGTTGCCGGCAGATCGAGGGCCAGTTTCCCGCCCCGGATGGATTCCATGACCACCACCGCCAGCCCTTTCCCGGCGGCATATTTCAATCCCTCGGTGCCCGCCTGGAATTCGGTGTCCATGTAGTTGTATTGAATCTGGCAAAAGCGCCAGCCGTCGTAGCCGTCGACGATTTCCTTGAAGGCGGCCAAATTATCGTGGAAGGAAAAGCCCAGGTTGCGGATGCGCCCATCCGCCAGGGCTTTTTCGGCTTCGGCCAGCAGATTCAATTGCTTGATCTTCGCCCAGGCATTCCGATTGAGGGCATGGAAAAGGTAGAAATCCACCGAGGACATCTGCAGCCGCTCCAGCTGCTCGCCGAGCAGACGGTGGTAATCGTCGCTTTTCTCGATCAGCCAGACGGGCGATTTGGTGGCCACGCGCACCCGCTCGCGGTAGCCGCCCGCCAGCGCTTTCCCCAGGGCGATTTCGCTGCGCTGTTCGTGGTAGGGATAGGCGGTATCGAAATAATTCACGCCGGCTTCGACCGCCGTGCGGATCATCTCGGTGGTTTTTTCCTGGTCGATGTCGGCGGGCTTGCCGCCAATGACGGGCAGGCGCATGCAGCCGAAGCCCAGGACCGAAGCTTCCCAATCCAATGTTCCGAATTTTCGATATTGCATGGTGTTCCCTTTGTGGAATTATGATCCTGATGGGTGCGGCACCAGCCGGATGGTCGCGGCGCGGGCCGCGGGGGTCAGGCAGGCATCGACGTATTCCTTCGGGTAGCGGCGGTATTTTTCCCGATAGGCGGCGTCGATCCGTTCCATCAGACCGGCATCGGTTTCGTCCACGAACGCGACTTCTCTTTCCACCCCGCCCGATTGGATGCGGCCTGCGCGGCGGGTTTGCGTGCCGCGGAACCAGGGGCCGGTCCGGCCTTTTACGGCACGCACATAGAGATCGTCGTCCACGCGGACGACCCACATGGTCACCGGACGGCGATATGTGCCGTCGCTCCGGCGTGACGACAATTGCAACTCATCGGCCGTTTGGATTTTCCTGAGCTCGTCGTCCGTCCAGGCTGTCTTTCCATCGGCGTTCATGGCATGGCACCTTCCCGCGGCAGAGGGTCGCTGACGT
>DAOUDU010000002.1:0-5064 GCA_034430775.1 Anaerolineales bacterium
ACGGTGACTCAGATCAGATTGCGGCCCGATCCGGCGGGGCGGGCTGCGCGTTTTTTTATTCCACGAGGTGCAGCAAATACTCGCCATACCCTTCATGCTTCATATGCATCGCCAGCCGGCGGACCTGCTCGCGGTCAATGTACCCCATCCGGTAGGCGATCTCCTCCGGGGAGGAAATCATCAGACCCTGGCGTGCTTCCACCGCCTGGACGAAATTCGCCGCCTGCAAAAGCGATTCGTGGGTGCCGGCGTCCAGCCAGGCCACTCCCCGTCCGATGGGCATCACCGTCAGTTCGCCCAGATTCAGGTACAACCGGTTCAGATCCGTGATCTCCAGTTCGCCGCGCGCAGAAGGTTTGAGTGATTGTGCGAACTGCGTCACACGGTTGTCGTAAAAATACAACCCCGGTATGGCGAAATTCGAACGGGGGTGGAGCGGCTTTTCCTCGATGCTGATCGCTTTAAACGCGGAATCGAATTCGACCACGCCGTAGCGCTCCGGATCGCGCACCGGATACGCCAGCACGAGCGCACCGCGTTCCAGCGAAGCCGCGTGCCGCAGCTGGTCGGGCAGGCCGGTGCCGAAGAAGATGTTATCCCCCAGGATCAGGCAGACCGGGCTGCCGCCGATAAACTCCCGGCCGATAAGGAAGGCATCCGCCAGACCGCGCGGCTCTGTCTGTTCGGCATAGTGGAATTGCAAACCCCACTGTGATCCGTCGCCCAACAGCCGCCGGAACGCCGCCTTGTCCTCCGGTGTGTTGATGATCAGGATCTCGCGAATTCCGGCGAGCATAAGCATCCCGAGGGGATAATAGATCATCGGTTTATCGTAAACCGGCAGAAGCTGCTTGCTCATGGCCAGCGTCAGCGGATGAAGGCGGGTTCCTTTGCCGCCGGCCAGGATAATCCCTTTCAACCATTCCTCCGGGTCGAGCGATGATGGTAGTTAATTTCAAGCCAGTTCTGGTAATCTTCCTTGGCGCGGATCGCCGATACCCAGCCGGGATTCGCCATATACCAATCCACTGTTTCCCGTAAGCCCTGTTCCAGCGTGCGGCGCGGCTGCCAGCCCAAATCCTTCCGGATCTTGCGCGTGTCTAACGCATACCGGCGGTCGTGTCCGGGTCGGTCCTGGACAAACTCGATAAGCCGTCGATGCGGCCGGTGTGAAGCATCCGGCCTGCACTCATCTAGAATATCACAGATGGTTTGAACAACGCCCAGATTGTTGATCTGGCTTCCTCCGCCAATATGGTAGCGGACGCCCGGCTTGCCTTCTTTAAGGACTCGGTAAACGCCTTCGCAATGATCCTCCACATGCAACCAATCCCGGATCTGTCCTCCGTCGCCGTATACGGGCAGAGATTTTCCTTCAAGCGCATTCAGGATTACCAATGGGATCAGTTTTTCCGGGAACTGGTACGGGCCGTAATTATTCGAGCAAGCGGTCACGGTCACCGGCAGGCCATACGTATAGCTGTATGCGGCTACCAGGTGGTCGCTGGACGCTTTCGACGCCGCATAGGGGGAGTGGGGGGCGTAGGGGGATTCTTCGGTCCAGGCCGGCTCGTCCGGAGCGAGGGAGCCGTACACCTCGTCGGTCGAGATGTGGTGGAAACAACGCTGCGTGCCGGACGCGCCGGAGTCATCCATCCAGTACCGGCGAACCGTTTCCAACAGCGTCGCGGTACCGAGGATGTTGGTTTGGATGAACGGCGCGGGTTCGAGGATCGACCGATCCACATGCGTTTCGGCGGCGAAGTGGATGACGCGGTTGACCTTATGGTCATTCAAAATCCGCCCGACCAGCGCTCCGTCACGGATGTCCCCCTGGATGAAGGTGTATCGGTCCGGATCGGCGAGCGGCTTAAGGTTTTCCAGGTTTCCGGAATAGGTCAGAAGGTCCAGGTTGACCACCCGGACGTCCGGATCGCGGTCAAGCACATACCGGATAAAATTCGATCCAATAAATCCTGCCCCGCCGGTCACCAGCAGCCTGTCCATTCCCATGCTCCTACGCGAACAGCTCCGCTTCGGAAAACCGTTTCCCGGAAGCATCTTTTCCGGAAAGGATCGGCGGCCAGCCGCTGATTAGCGGCCATACTATCCCAAGGTCCGGGTCGTTCCACAACACCATGCGTTCCGACTCAGGGGAGTAATAATCGGAAGCTTTATAAAGGACCTCGGCACATTCGCATAATCTATTACCACCATGGGCAAAGCCTTTGGGGACCAAAATTTGGAGTTTGTTCTCTTTGGAAAGAATTTCGCCCAACCGATGGCCGAAGATCGCAGAAATGCGGCGTAAAACTACGGCCATATCGAATATTTCCCCCGCGACGGCGCGCACCGGCTCGCTCAGGAATTTTCGATAGTGCTCTTCAACGTCCGCCGATGGGCCGTCCATTTGGACCGTTCCCCGCTTCGGCCCGACCGTCCGCTTGCAGATATCATGGATGGCCCGGTCGTTGTGCGAAACCAGGAGGATTTTCGCGCCGGATCGCAACAGTTCCTTCATTTTGGTCATGGATTTCTGCTGAAAACCGTCATCACCGACCGAAAGAGTTCCAGCTAACCTATTACCGGGGGGATTCAGAACCGCCTTGAAAGAGCCCCGTAGTCCTTCCAAAGTGTGCCGGATCCGGTATTCCTTCCAAACGTGCTTGGTCTTGACGGCCAGCCGGCTCATGGTCATATGATATCCGTGTTTTTATTTTCCATCGCACGTAAGGCGACGGTGCCGCAGAACCAGATCACGGTCGCGACGGAGAGTGAGCTCAACGGATAACTCGGCCTCGGCAGGTCGCCGACACCCAGAATCTTCCATCGGTAGGTATCCACCAGGCTGGTCATCGGATTGAAATGGAACAGTATCCGGCTCGCGGGCTTTGCCGAGCCCGGATCAGACGCCGTATTTTGGGACGAAGACCTGCCGGGCGGATAGCTGAAGCTGAATCGCCTGCAGGGTGGATTCGCCAAGCCGGGAAATATCGAGATGCACGAAAACATAGCCGGGAAAAATCGGCCGGGTTTTTCGGGCGCGGGGATTTACGGTTTTTGCCGGAATGCGGGGAAGGAAAGCTTCTATTTCCCGCAGGGTCAATTGCTCCCAAAGCAGGTTCTCATGGTTGGGTTTGCTATGCAGCGCGTACCACCGGATCGTCAAACGTATCCTCCCTCAGGATAACTGCAACACCATGAATCCGATGGATGTGGACACCGTAAAATGGGATTTTTTATATTATAACGTATTGAAAACAGGGCGTTTTGGGGGGGGTGCGGGGGGATCGATACCCGGATCCAGGGTGGAAAATGAAGGATTTTCGGCCCGCTTCCGTTCGGCGCTTGTGCGTACCGGTCGGGAAAGCGGTTGCCCCGGGAGGGCTGCTCCGCGCCGCCTAATACGCACCCCGCCGTGAGCAGATTGCCCCGATGGTCTGCAGGAGAATCCTCATGTCCAGCCAGGGTGAATAATGCTGGATGTAATACAGGTCCTCTTCCGTATGCAGGTGCATCGGCTTGTCGCTCCGGCCGTGAATTTGCCACCAGCCGGTCAGCCCGGGCGGGACGGCAAACCGTTTGCGCTGCCAGGGTTCGTATTGCTCCACCAGCCAGGGCATCTCCGGCCGCGGACCCACCAGGCTCATTTCCCCCTGAAGGATGTTGAACAATTGGGGAAGCTCGTCCAGGCTGACCCGACGGAGGAATTTTCCCAGGCGGGTTACGCGCGGATCCTCCGGGGATTTATGGATCAGATTTCCCTTTGCGTCCCTGCGCTCGACCAGATGCCGCAGCGATTCCGCGTTCTCCACCATCGTGCGGAATTTGAGCATTTTAAAGATATGCCCGTTTTCTCCCGCGCGATCCTGGCGGATAACAATTGGTCCGCGGCTCTCCAATCCCACCGCAAGGGCCAGGATTCCCATCAGGGGCAGGGCGAACGGCAGCAGGAGGAGCGTGAGGATGACGTCGAACGTCCGCTTGACGGCGCGCTGATAGTCATTGAGCGCGGGCGCGCGCAGATCGAGCATCGGGATCCCGGCAAATTCCTCCACGGCGGCATGGTGCAGGGTGAGCGCGAAATAATCGGGAATGATGTAGACCTTGACCGGAAGATTATGCAGGTCGGCCACCAGGCGGTTGGCGCGTTCGTGCGCCCGGCGGGGAAGCGCCACCACGATGTGATCCACCCGCTGCGCTTGAACGATCTCGCGGACGTTGTCGAGCGTTCCGAGGATCAGCGGATCGGCCGCGCGCTTTTGCGGATCGTCGTCGAGCAAGCCGACCAGCACCAGCCGCGTATCCCGGCGGGTGGCGATTTTTTGCTGCAGCTCCCGGCCGACTTTGCCGGCTCCGATAATCAGCGCGCGGTGAACCCGGACAATCCGATGGCCGGTCAGCCGAAGTATGATTTTGTACAGCAGCCGCCATCCGATAGTGGAAAAAAACATGAGCAGGAAGAAAATGAGGAACATCGCCCGGGAAAAATCCCGATACGTAAGATACAGTACCCCGGCCAGGGCAATTCCCGCCAGGAGCGAACCCATGAATAGGCTGGTTAATTCTTCTTCCCAGCGCAGGTTGCGACCCGGGTCGTAAATGGAAAATGCCGTGAGGGAGGATATCCAGATCAGGGGGAACAGCAGATATAGGACGGCGGGAAATATTTGAATCCCGGGCAGCTCTTTGATGTACGGCAGGGAATTTAATAATGGGCGGAGGACCGTCGCCAGGATCAGGCAAAATAAAACCAGGAACACATCCAGGAAAATGGAAAAAAGCGCGAAGTCAACCGAAAATCGGCGGAACATGCCCTAGCGCGCCCCCTGTTGCGGGAGGATGACGGCGACGGTCTGAAAGAGAATTACCGAATCAGCAGGCATGAACCCTGCCGGGTTCATGCTCCGCCCCCGGCCAGTACAACCCATACCGTCTTCATCAGAATGTAGATATCCATCCATAAGGACCAGTTGCTGATGTAGTATTCATCCAGCTGCAGGCGCTGCTGAAAAGATTTCTGATGCCTGCCCATTACCTGCCACCAACCGGTGATGCCCGGTT
>DAOUDU010000003.1:0-58621 GCA_034430775.1 Anaerolineales bacterium
TATTTCCTGCAGGATGTGGAAATCTGGGCCGGGAAAATGTACGGTCTCGCCCAAAGGTATACCGAAAAAGGATCGGCGGTAACGAAGGAAAAGCAGGAGTGGGAAGCCGCGGACAAAGAGTTTGTTAAGCGATACACACCCGTCGTAAAAGGAGACGGGGACAAGTACGCAGCGGATATATCGGATATCTACCAAGGGGCCTACGGAGACTGTTTTTTTATGTCATCCATGGGCGCGATTGCGCGGGAGCATCCCGAATTTATAGAGAAAATGATTGACGACAACGGGGATGGGACGTATACGGTGACATTTTATGACCCGCATTGCTTTACGCCGATCGGGCCGTGCTTCTACGCGGAGCATAAGGTCACCGTTGACAACATTTTCCCTGAACATCTCGCCGATCCGATGGATGCAACCTCCGGAGGCACCCAGGAAGCGTGGACTCTGATTCTAGAGAAGGCCTATATGCAATGGCAGAAGGAACACGGATGGGATCCGGCAGTTGATATTAAATCGCCCTCGATCGCGATGAGTGTAATGACCGGAAAGGACTGCACCAACAACCTATCGGAACTGATGACGATTGATAATCTGTATCAGAAGTTCCAAAACGGCGATGCGATAACCGCCGGCAGCAGCGGGACTTTTGTGCCAGACCGCCCTCCGGAATATTTTGGCGACACCGCACTCCCAGGTCAAAATATTCCGGAAGGTCACGTATTTTTTGTCACCGGTGTGGATCCGGTTAACAATACCGTGACCGTACAGAATCCATGGGGGCCCGATCATGTGCCTTATATCCTCACCATATCTTTTGAAGACTATCAAAAATGCTTTTGGTTAACAACAACCAATCCCGTGGAATAGACGAGGAGAAGCAATGCGATGAATAATTCATTTGCATTCAAACGATCCACCGGAATAACTCTTTCGGCAGTTTGCTTGATCCTTGCGGGGTGCGTCCCTTGGCATTCTGATCCATTAACCTACTCGCGTTTTCCAAACGGCTTAACAATCCAAGATAATGGAAGAGCGCAATATACTTGCGAAAATGGGGAATTGTCGTTCACCGGGTATAGTTCCTCCGAGAAGGAATTAATTGATCAATTCGGAATCCTAAGAAAAGAAAGGTCGTTCGGATTGTGGATCGCTAAATCAGGGGAACCGGACACTCATCTTTTTTATACTGCCTATGAGGGCTTGACGATTTATTATTATTCATACAGGTTTTATAACTTTACTGTCAGCTATGATTCATCCAATTTAAGTTTCGAAGTCGAATGCGGAGAGGCAACATAGCCTTCATGGGGAAATTCCATGTTAATCTGTGTGATGGGCAATTTTAGGTATTTTCTCAAAAAAGGTTATCTTGGTTTTCGTTGCCCGGAGGAGGAGAAATGAAGCATTTTCATAAATTTGTGGCGTTGTTCATGTATTTCGCGTTTTTTCTAATGACCGCAGCCTTAACCGCGTGCGTTCCATCCACCGTTTCTTACGCCAAGGTCACACCGATGAGGCGCGATAGTATGGTGATCTTCGCGTCGATGACGAGAGAATACAATGGAAATCACGGAAAATTAAATATATATGTTGGTGTAAACGACTTTCCCAATTCCCTGACTCATACACCCCCTTCCGGGGAGGATGAAAAAGAGCCGATGGCGACCTTGTGGCTCGTCATTGTCTCCCGGTCGGAAACTTTCGCTTCGTTTCGGGTGAAGCCCGATCAAACGATAGATTTCGAGGGATATCAAATCGAAATACTTCGCATAGAGAGAAGCGATCAGGGGATCTATTTTGTGGAAATCGAGGTAACCGAACCATAATGGGTGCCGCTTAGAATATGGGGCAGAAAACGGTGTGGAGGTGAACGGCATGAAGACCAATGCGGTTATGCTCCCGAATAATGTGCCCATAACGTATCCGGGCAAGGAAGGGATCATGCGGCTTGCGGCGACCAACATCGTCTTTGGAAAGTACAAGGACGATCAGGGAAAAGAGTGCAGCGGCTGGACGGCGGCCCTTTCGATGATGATCGGGGAAGACCGGGAAACATATAAAGCGTTTAAAGTCTATGCCGGTAAATCCGTGAAATTTGGCCAATTCGCCGTAAATGTTCTACGGATCGTAAGTAGTCCGTTCGGGATGCTCGTCCAGGCCGAGGTGGCTTCAGCGGAATGACCCGGAATTGGAATCGCGGCATTTTCCTGCGCTCTTTGGGAGAGAGTAATAATGGCCTCTACAACCTTAATCCTCTACGACCGCAAGCATACCGATTACCGGAGCGAAGCCGGCGTATTGGAGATCGCAACCGGGAATTTTGCCAGCGAAAGGTATACCGATGAAAAGGGAAAGGAAACGCGAAGAGCGGCGGCCGGATTGTGGCTCGTCGTTCGCGGACGTACGGACACCAGCGCCTTTTCGCAGGTCCATGCCGGCCAGCAGATCGATTTCGAAGAGTGCCGGATCCGGGTGCGGACGGTCGGAAGCGATCACCGCGGCATGTATGTAAAAATAGAGGTCGAAAATTCCAAATAATCACAATAGGATGCCCGATCCCAAGGGAGGTTGCCATGACGATAATGCATATGAACGTGGAGACGGTCAGCGAGGTACAAGCGAAAATGGACAAAGACCAAAGAGATATTGAAGAAAGAATGACAGCCCTTACTGCCGCCGTTTATGGATTGGAGGAAGGCGCCTGGGTTGGCTATTCCGCTTCCCAATTCTTTTATGAATACGAAATGATAAAAAGAATAATGGAGCAGCATATGGAAACGATGAGAGAACTTGCCGGACGGATGAAGAAAGAGATCCACGAATGGCAGGGAGTGGCTTCCAGTATGGGTGACGATCCCGCGCGTCTTTGGGTATGAAACTGAAAAAATGGAGATGTACTCTGTTGCTCGAGGTGTCATACACCCACATGATTAGAAAAACCGCCGGATGGATTATCCCGGCCATTATTGTTTGCCTGTCTGCTTGCGGCGGTGTGTTGCCGCCTCCATCACCAATAACAGCGCCCAGCCGGACATCCGAGTCAACCCGCAATCCATTCCCAAGCTTATCGGTCACAATGACGCGGTCCATAACAGTTGCATTCACGCAGACACCCACGGTCACACCCATAATGACTTTATCCTTTACCCCTTCCCGGACACAAAACACTCACACATACGTCTTCCCTGTCCAGCCGCAATCGTCAGCCGATTTTGCCTCGGGCGGACACGCCTACCCCGCGACGGATATCTACGCGCCGGTCGGGTCCGAATTCGTCGCGGTAACCAGCGGGCGGGTGGATTTTGTTTCCCGCGAGGATACATGGAATCCCGATCCGGACGATCCCGCCGTCGCGGGCGGCCTGTGCGTTGCGATCATCGGCGACGACGGGATCCGCTATTACGGCTCGCACCTCTCGGCTGTCGCCGATGGGATCCAACCGGGCGTGCGTGTGAAGGCGGGTCAGCTGCTCGGCCTGACCGGAAAATCCGGCAACGCCGTCAACACCACACCGCACCTGCACTTTGGCATCTCGCATCCCACCTATCCGGGGGATTGGCTCACCCGCCGCGGGGAGCTGGATCCGTACCCGTATCTGATCGCCTGGTCGCGCGGAGAAGATGTGACGCCGCGGTTTCCGACCGCGACGCCGACGTACTGACCCCCTCCTCTGTCCTCCCCCGTTAGCTGAAAACCAAGTTCAGCTATCGGGGGAGGATTGTGCGCGGCAACCCTCCCCCGTCAAGCGGTCTTCTTGACGGGGGAGGGAAGGGAGGGGGTGGGCAAAGAGCAAGGAGGTCGCCGATCCCTCGACCCCGAAAAGCGCCGGGGCTCGGGATGACTCTAGTGGGATGCTTTCCAAGTCCACACCGCGTAATCCGTCAGGTTCCCCTCTTTTCCGTCGGATTTGAATGCCTCTATTTCTGAAAATCCCGCTTGAGTTGCAAGCGCCAGCCGTTCCTCTGCGCTGATAACATGCACGTATCGCAGCCCGCGCCCCTCATGCCGCCAATCCAACAGGTAATCGCCCTGATCCACGTCGGATTCGTGCAATCCGATCTCGGCCCAGGCAACGATCCGATCGCGAAGTCTCTCGCTGCGCTGGAATTGCCAATTGGAGAGGAATAGCTTTCCTTCCGGAGAAAGCAGATTCCGGCATGCGGCGAGGAACGCCAGCCGCCCGTCGGTCCCCGGGATGTGATGGAGTACGGCGAACGCGAGAGCATAATCGTAGGATTGTCTGGAAACGGGGCTGTCCCACCCGGGTTCGAGAAAATCCACAAGCTGGAACGCGGCCGGGAAGGGATAGACTTCAGCGCGGGCGATCTCGAGCAGCCCGGCGCTGAGATCGAAGCCCGCATACCGGCCGTGAAAGCCGCGGGTGGCGAGGAATTTCGCCGCGTTGCCGTTCCCGCAGCCGAGGTCGGCGACCGCGCTATCGGGGGGAACGCGGTCAAGCAGACGCTTCGCGCCGGGTTGGACCTTGCCGCGCGTGGCGGCAAAGGGCCCGGCGAGGGTTTGATAGAATTCCCGATTGAGGGATACGAGGCGGCGGGCAATGTCGGATTTCACAACCGGAGATTATACAGAAGAAGAGCGGGCTCGGCTGGACGCCTGGAAACGCGCGCGGGATTATTCGGATCCCGAACGGCGGGCCGCGGCGCGCGCGATCCTGCTCGAGGTGGCGGGTGGGTCCGAGCTGCGCCCGGCGCTGCACCGCCATCCGGCGCGCGGGGCCTACCTCAGCAAGGATTTCCTGATCGCCGAGTACCGCGCCATGACCGCCGCGGGCGAACTGAAGGCCGATCCGGCGCTTTGGGAACGCCTGCGGATGAAGCCGGTGCGGACCCTCTCCGGCGTGGCGACGGTCAGCGTGCTGACCCGCCCGTATCCGTGCCCGGGCGAGTGCCTCTTTTGCCCGGACGATTCGCGCATGCCCAAGAGCTACATTGCCGACGAACCGGGCGCGCTGCGCGCCGCGCAGAATGCGTTCGATCCGTTCCGCCAGGCGGCCAGCCGGCTCGGGTCGCTCGAATCGGTCGGGCACCCGACCGGCAAGGTCGAACTGTTGATCCTGGGCGGAACGTGGAGCGCTTATCCGGAGGCGTACCGCGAACACTTCGTGCTGCGTCTGCTGGACGCGCTGAACGGGGAAGACTCGGCGACTCTGGCCGAGGCGCAGCGAAAAAATGAGCGCGCTGCGCGGCGGTGCGTCGGCCTGGTGGTCGAAACCCGGCCGGATACGATTACCTCCGCCGAACTGCGCGGTATGCGCCGGCTGGGCGTCACCAAGATCCAGATCGGCGTGCAGAGTCTCGACGACCGGATCCTCGCGCTCAACTGCCGCGGGCAGACGGCGGCGGATGCGCGGCGCGCGTTCCGGCTGATGCGCGCGGCCGGGTTTAAGATCCAGGCCCACTGGATGCCCAACCTGCTGGGAGCGACTCCCCAAAGCGACCGCGAGGATTTCGCGCGGATGTTCGCCGACCCGGACCTGCGGCCGGACGAGTTGAAAATATATCCCGTCATTCTGGTGAAGAATAGCCCGCTGTACGCGTATTACGAGCGCGGCGAATATCATCCTTATGCTGATGACGATCTTCTGGAATTAATCGCGGCGATTAAACCGCAGATACCGCCGTATTGCCGGGTCAACCGGCTGGCGCGGGATATACCCGTCCATCATGTGGCGGCCGGGAATAAGCGGTCCAACCTGCGCGAAGACGCCCAGCGCCTCTTGGCCGCGCGCGGCGAACGCTGCCGCTGCATCCGATGCCGGGAAGTG
The DNA here is from genome assembly GCA_034430775.1 of Anaerolineales bacterium. Taxonomy (GTDB): domain Bacteria; phylum Chloroflexota; class Anaerolineae; order Anaerolineales; family RBG-16-64-43; genus JAFGKK01. The sequence goes on from DAOUDU010000003.1 coordinate 5,789, forward strand.
CGCGGCCGCAAAGTGGAACGGGATGCGCTCTGCCTCGACGAGCAGGGCTACGAAACGGGCGGAGGGAAGGAGTGGTTCCTTTCCTTCGTCTCACCCGACGATAAAATTGCTGGTTATTTGCGGCTCTCGCTGCCCAGCGGGCCGCACCCGGATTTAATTATGCCGGATTTGGCGGGGGCGGCGATCGTCCGCGACCTTCACATCTACGGCCAAACACTGACGATCGGGGAAAGCCAGGACGGGGCCGCGCAGCACCTTGGCCTGGGGAGCGAACTGCTGGCCCGCGCGGAGGAAATTGCGCGCGGCGCCGGTTTCGGCGCCCTGGCGGTGATCTCCGCCGTCGGCACCCGGGGTTATTATCGCGACCGCGGTTTTAAAGATGGGGAGTTGTACCAGGTGAAGAGATTGCCGTAACCGGGTGTTTGCCATACCGCACTTTAAGGGTGTGAATTGCCGCTCTTTGGGTGGTCGAAAAGCAGCGGGAAAACTGCCGCCTTGCTATTCCACCCTCTTTTCGATATACTCCCGCCCGTTGCCGCGGGTCCGTCCCGCGTTTCCGCTCCCCAACCGGGTACCCGCCCGGCCAAGGGGGGCAATCCCATGGAAAGGAGGTTCTCCTCATGCGCAACTATGAAGTTGGCTTGATTATTCATCCCGATACCAATCAACAAACCCTCGACGAGCTGCTGACGAAAATCAAAGGCTGGATCACCGAGGCGGGCGGCACGATCGCCAAGGTGGATGTGTTGGGCAAACGGCGCCTGGCCTACGTCATCCGCAAACAGCGCGACGGCATTTATACCTTCCTGTATGCCGACCTGCCCGGAGCCATTCCGGCTACGCTCGAACGGAATCTGCGCCTTACGGAATCGATCATGCGGTTTTCCATTATCCGTACGGAAAGCTGATGCGGTTGTTGGGGATTCCGGCGAAGGTATCCCGCCGGAACCAGGAGCGGGAAGATGTCGAGAAGTCTAAACAAGGTGATGATCATCGGGTATCTAGGCCGGGATCCGGAAATGCGGTACACATCCTCCGGAAAGCCGGTCACCACGTTCAGTGTGGCCACCAACCGCTCCTGGAGCAGCGCGAGCGGCGAACGCCACGAGGAAACCGAGTGGTTCACCGTTGTATCCTGGGGAAATCTTGCCGAGATTTGTAAACAGCATCTCAGCAAGGGTTCCCAGGTCTACATCGAAGGCCGGTTGCAGACCCGCCGGTGGGAAGATACCGAAGGAAAAAAACACGCCTCGGTGGAAGTCGTCGCGGGCGAGATGATCCAGCTGGGCGAAAAGCGGGAAACCGCCGCGGCCACCAATTACCCGGCGGTCGACGAGGAATATCCTTTCTAAGCCCGGCGTGAGGCAGTTACAAGCCGCATCGATCCCGATTATTTGATTCGTTTCCCCTTGCGCTCTGCGGCGCGGGGGATGGCTTTCGGCGGCGGATGCCGCCATGGAGGACATGATGGATAGGTTAGAAGGAAATTCCGGCGCGGAGACGTCAACTCGGTCCGAGGGCGGGCGCGGCCGGGGCAGCTACATTCGCAAACCGCGCGTCTGCCAATTCTGCATCGAAAAGGTAAAAGTGATCGATTACAAGCAGGGGGATATGCTGCGCAAATTCGTGATGGAACGCGGGAAAATCCGACCGCGCCGCCAGACCGGAACCTGCGCCCACCATCAGCGCGCGCTGGCGGTGGCGATAAAGCGGGCCAGGCATCTGGCCCTGTTGCCGTTCGCCGACGATTGATCGCGGCCCGGCCGTTTTCGATAGTCCATCCGGCGTCGTGTCAGTCGGCCGAGCCGGAATGCACCCTTGGAGGTAGATATGCCATCGAGAGTTGAAAGAACACCGGCCACCCTCACCCGGAAGCAGCGCCGGCATCTGCGGCGCGATCAGGAACAAACCCGGTGGGTGGTCGCTATCGCCGCGGTGATCATTCTTCTGGTGCTCGGGGTGATCGGCTACGGATACGTGAACACGTATTTTCTGCGGGTCAAGCAGCCCGCTGCGGTCGTCTACGGCAAGACCATCACGATCGGGCAGGTGCAGGAAGAAGTCCGCTTTGAGCGGGTGCAGCTGGTCGCATCCTACAACCGGCTGGTAGCTTCCGCCACCACGCTGATGGATCCGGCCGAGGCGGCGGCGCTGCAATCTCAGGCGGATGTCATCGCCAACAGCCTGTCGGATAAGGTCGCCTTGGCCGATTCCTCCCTGCAATTCCTGATCGATGCGGAATTGGCGCGGCATGAAGCTGAAATGCGCGGCATCACGGTGACCGATGAGGAGGTCCAGGCGGCAGTGGACGAGGTTCTGGGATACATCCCGGCGGCAACGCTGACGGCGATGCCCTCGCCGAGTAAAACCCTGACCTTCACGCCGACCTCCACCCATACCCTCACCCCCACCGTGACCGTGGGCGGGCCGACGCTTACCCCGTCGTCCACCATGACGCTTACGCCCACTCTGACCCAGACCCCGACCCTGGGCGGGACGGTGACGGCGACCCTGACCACGACCCTTACGCCGACCACAACCACGGTCCCCACCGCCACCCCGTTCACGGAGCAGGCGTACCAGAAATACTACACGCTTTACGTCGCGGATATCGAACGCCAAACCGGGATCAGCGAAGCCGAATACCGGGAGCGGGTGCGCAGCGAGCTGTATATTCAGAAGGTGCGCAATGCGATCATGTCCGAAGTCGCGCGCACGGAAGAGCAGGTGCATCTGGCGCAATTGGTTGTGGGGGATTATCAGGAAGCGGTAGACACCCTGGCGAGGCTCCTGCGCGGCGAGACGTGGAATGCGCTGGTTGCGGAAGTCTCCACCGATGCCGCCAGCAAGGATAAAGGCGGAGATATCGGCTGGGTGCCGTTGCAGGATCCGCCGACCGATCTGGAAAAGGCGGCCTATGCGCTGAAGGCGGGCGAGGTAAGCCAGGTTCTCCAAATCGGCGCGAATACCTGGGTCATTCTCAAAGTGCTGGAACGCGGACCGCGGCCGATGGCGGCCGAGAAGTATGCCGCAGCCCAGCAGGAAGCCTATCAGACATGGTTAAGCGCTGTTCGCAGCGACAGTGAAGTTGTGGATAAAAAAGGAATGCCGGAAGAATTGGTTCCGTCGCAACCGGATATTTCGTAACCGATTGGAGTGTGCAAATAGCCGCACGGCACGCCGTGCGGCTATTTTTTTTATTCGTATTTCAACGCGACCACCGGTTCCAGCCGCGCGGCGCGCTGCGCCGGATATAAACCGGAGAGGACGCCCACGACCGTGGCGAACAGAACCGCCGCGACCGGCAGCCAGAGCGGGACGGCGGTGATCGAAACGGATGCACCCGCGGCCGGGGCCGCACCCTGGCTCTGGAGGTAAAAGGCGTAGAGGATGTTGGCCGCGCCGGAAAGAAGCAGACCGAGCAATACGCCGCCCAGCCCGCCCAGGAATCCAATCGCGCCTGCTTCGCCCAGAAAGATAAACATCACCGCCCGGTTGGAAGCTCCCAGCGCCTTCATCAACCCGATCTCACGGGTGCGTTCGTATATCGCCATGGTCAGCGTATTAGCGATCCCGACCCCGGCCACCAGCAGCGCGATACCGCCCACCCCGCCGAGCACCGCCTGGATCATCAGAAATATCATATTGAAGGCTTTGATATATGTCCCGGCCGATATGGCATAAAAGCCGCGCATCAATAATTCCGACTCGATGGCCAGGCTTTCCTCCGACGAACGGGGAACAATCGACGCTTGTTCGTATCCTTCGCGGTCGCGGTTGATCTGCCGCCCCGATACCCACGCATTCAGGGATTCCGCTTCGGAAAGCGGCAGAAAAAGCGTGTAATCATCCTGTCCTCCGCGCTCGGTCAGCACCCCGGCGATCCGCAGCCTCGTGGTGCGGGTTTGCTCTTTGCCTTCATCGTTAATCCGCGTTACGGTCAGCGTTAGGGATTGGCCGATGAGATCCTCGGGCTGGAAGGTTACCGTCTCGTGGCGGCGCGTATCGACGAAACTCTCAAGCGTCTTTGATCCCAGCAGAGCGGTACCGCGTCCGAGGGTTACCCCGCCTTTCTGGGCCGTCCAGCCCATCCCGCGGATGGCCGACGGATCCACCCCCATGGGGGTGACGGACAGGTGGAGTTGCCGCATCGTCAGCACACTCGACGGCACCGACACGCGCGGCGTGACCGCCAGCACATCCGGCCGGCGCTTCATTTCCTCGAGGAATTTTAACGTGATGATATCTTCATTCGAGGAACCCAAGGCGGATGAACCCGCGAGGGCGCGGATCGTAGCACCCGGGAGCACGGTGATCTCGTTCATCGATCCAACCGACGCGGCCACGCTCGCGATGCTGGATTCGTACAACCCCATCCCGAGCGCAACCAAGACGACGACGGCCGTCGTCCCGATGACGACTCCCACCGCCGAGAACGCCGCCCGGAAACGGAGCCGGTTCAGGTTGGCGAAGACCAGCCGAATCAGATCGCGGGTTTTCATCTACCCGCCAAATCCCAGGAACGCGAGGATCGCCTTCCATATCGATTCGAAGAAGCCGGGGCTGTCCCCCGTGTCCGCGGGGGTCGATCCCGCGATGGCGGATTCTTCTATCGTGAGCTGGAAGGTGTGCGTCCACGTCTGGGGCTGGTTGAAATCATCGAGATAATGGACCATCAGCGTGACCTCGGCCGGCCCGGCCTGCTCCGCCACGGCATTGGCGACCAGCGAGGTGGACGTGCTTTCGTCGAGCGGTCCGGCGTAGAGGGAGGCGTTGGTCAGCATCAGGTCATCGCTCATCAGTTCGATCGTGCCGACATTGACCGATTGCCGTCCGATGTTAATCACCTCGACCGGCAGTTCGAATGGCTCTCCCGTCCGGAGCGGCGAGGGCAGGTCACCGATCAGCCCGGCCTGCAATGCGGGTTTCCCCTGCACTTTCAAGTAGACCGTCTGGGTGTCGGATAACTCTTCGCCGAGCATGTTCCGGAAAGTCAGTGAAACCGGAACCGGATAAAGCCCGGCGGCCGCATCCCCTTCGACGACCAATGAAAATACCGCCGAGGCCGTTTCATGCGGCGGAATTCGCGGGATGTGGCCGACGTTTCCCGCCCCGACCGTGGCGAACGGTTTCGGTCCGTCCTCGCCCCCCAGACGGATAAGCACCTGCTCGGCGGTGCCGGTCGAGATGTTGGCGATCTTCACCGTAAGCTTGCAGGAATCGCCGGGAGCGGGGATGGCCGGGACGGTCGTCAGTTCCGCCACCAGCAGGGTCGGCTGGTTCCAGCCCGGTTCTCCGAAGGTAAGGCGCACCGGTTCGTCGCCGGTGTACTTCGCGTCGGTGTCCTCTTCCTCGTTGTGGGCATAGTATTCGAAATGGATCACCGGCTGCACCCGCCCGCCCGGATCGGCGTGATCCAGCAGCATGTGCAGGGTGGCCGTTACCGATTTGCCGGGATATATGTAGGTATACCCAAACAGCAGGCTGCCGCTTTCCGCCCCGACATACGGGTTATCCGGAATGGTCCCGATGACGTGGCTGGCGGTAATCGATCCGATGTTGGAGACGGTGAGAGTCAGATCGAAGACGCGTGGGAATGCGGATTCCGCGCCCGGCCGCGGACCCGCCACGGCCGAGGAGACGACCAGCATCGGCCGGCCGTAGATGGTGATATCCGCAACCGGGCTTCCCTTCCCGGCGGCGGCGATGCCGAGGGCCGTGAGCAAAATTATTCCCGCACGCTTGGGGATCGTGCGCCCGTGGGGAAGGGGTCGGCGGGGGGAGGCAGTCGGGTTCATGTTTTTTTCTCCGTCGTTCGGGTTGTCCACCGCCCGTCCAGCATGTGCAGGACGCGTTGGGCGTGCCGGGCGATGCGTGCATCGTGCGTGACGACGATCAGCGTGCGGCCGTCCTTATGCAGCCGTTTCAGCAGGTTCATCACTTCGGCGCCGGTCTTGGAATCCAGGTTGCCGGTCGGTTCATCCGCCAGGAGCAAATCCGGCGCATTGGCCAGCGACCGGGCGATGGCCACCCGCTGCTGCTCGCCGCCGGAAAGCTCGCTCGGCTTGTGATGCGCGCGGTCCGCCAATCCCACGTCGGCCAGCAGCTTGCCGGCGCGCGTGGTCCGCTCGCGGTGCGGCATGCCGGTGAACACCATCGGAAAGGCCACATTGTCGCAGGCGGTCATCGTCGCCAGAAGCTGGAAGGATTGAAAGATGAAACCCACCCGCTTGCGGCGGAAGCGGCAGAGCGCATCCTGGTCCAGGGCGGTGATCTCCTGCCCTTCCACCGTGATCTTCCCGGACGTGGGGCGGTCCAACCCGCCAAGGATGTTGAGCAGCGTGGATTTCCCCGAGCCCGAGGGGCCCATCACCGCGATGAATTCCCCGCGCCGGATCGTCAGGTCTACGCCGCGCAGGACCTCCAGCGCTTTCTGCCCCTGGCGGTATTCCTTATGAATGCCCTCGGCTTGCAGGAACAATGCAGGGTCGGTCATGCCGGTTTATCCGAAAGTTGCCGAGGCGACGACGGCGCCGAGCACCGCCATGGCCACGGGCGGAATGAGTGAGACCAGCCAGTACAGTATGGTGATTACGGCGCTCTTGAGCCGCGTGACTTTGGCGCAGACTCCGATCCCGATCCCGATCAGGACGAGATACCAGATCTCAAAGAGCGTGATCTTGGAAAGGATTTGGGCGAGCGCCGCCGCGGCGGGCGTGAGGGAGGTGGCGTCGTTCACGGCAACCAGGTAGGAGAGCCCCGGCTGGGCCGTGGCGCCGGTTGCCAGTGTTCCGATCATCAGCATGATTTTTCCCAGGATCTCCGCGAAGGAAACCCACACCGTCATAGAGAGGACGGCTCCGAACCGGGCCTGCCCGCCGAAAGCCAGACTTAACAAGTACAGTACGCCCGCCGCGGAAGCCCAGAGAAAGGGATAGGCGATCGTTTCGATGATGCCCTGGCTGGCTAAAAGGAAGACCGGGTTGGTGGCAAATTCCCTGGATTGTTCCAGGCTGGCGCGCTGCGCGTCGGACATGGTTTCACCCGTCTGTTCCAGCACGGTATCGATCCCCGTCGCCGCTTCGCGCTCGGTGATCGGGAGAGTCACGATCGCGGCCAGCCAGATGACCGCCAGCATCGCGGCGGCCGCCCACAGAAAATGCGGCCTGCCCGTTTGATCCAGCTGGGTGAAAGCCTGCCTGGGTTTTGCGATCAGCGCCAGTAGGAAACGGGGAAGATTCATTTTTTGATTGGGGACGGGGGTTTGGGTTTCCATGCGTTCCTCCTGCTTTTTTGAGTATACGATAATCTACAATTCCTGTTGCTCGAAAAAACCCACCGAAACGACCAGGCACATCGCGATCAGGACCGCCGCCGATGCCAAAGCCCCGCCGTTGACGAAGACCTGCCCGGCCAGCGCGGATGCAACCGCGGACGGCGCGGCTTTGCCCGCGGCGGTCTGGGCGGCCTGCCCGGCCCAGGTCAGCAGCCCCTGGGGGAACAACACGCCGTAACGGGGGATGGAGCCGGCCAGCATGAAAAGTACCGCCAGTACGACCCCGATTCCTCCGGCGCTGACCGTCGTTTTCCCGAGTGTGCTGCCGAGAATCGCGAGGGCGACGAAGGTCAGAATCCAGGTCAGGAGCAGACCGTTCACCAAAAGAAATGCGCCCGGCTCCAGCGGACCGAAGAGGATCCATGTGTAATACCAGGCGCCGGCGCCCGAGAGCACGAAGCAGGCGAGGTACATCACGGATTGGGCGGTGAACTTGGCGGCGATGAAAGCCCAGCGCGGCATCGGCTTGCTCAGGATCATCGGCGCAACGCCGTGTTCCTTTTCGCCGACGACCGTGCCCATCGCCAGCAGAACGGCCAGCAGAAAACCGAACTGTGAAAGGTTCTTGATGTATTGGTCCATTGCGTCGGCGGCGCCGGGCACGGGGATGAGCGATGCGAACTGTTCCATGCCCGCCACGGATTTAAAGATATCCGGAATAACCTTGGCGATGAGCGGCGAGCCCATCCCGAATACCAGGAACACCGCCCCGGTCACCAGCATCCGCTTCGTGCGCCACAGCTGGATTAATTCCTTGCCGACGGCGGTCCGGTAGACGGCCAGCTCGCTCCGGATCGTGCTTTGCGGCGCGCGGTGGGGGATCGGAGAGGCGGAGGCATTCACCCGCCTGGAAAGCCGGATCTGGTACGCCGCCCACACATATCCCGGAACGAGCAGTCCGACAAAACTCAACTCGAACAGCAAAGGCCGGCTTTGGAGAAATTGTGCGCCGTACACGGCGGCGAAATCCACGCCGGCATGGTACAGGACCGCCAGGGGAAGGTAAAACCCATTGCGGCGGAGTCCCGCGCCCATGAACGCCTTCCAAACCATCAGCGAGAAAACGATGTGGGCGGAGATCGCGATGATCCGCTCGAGTAGCGGGATGGCGCTGTGCCATGGATTGGCGGCAAGCGTATCGAGCTGTGCGCGCAGAGCTTCCAACCGATCCGGCGATAATCCCAACCCGTGGAGATCGGCGCCGATCAGGGGCAGCAGGGAGCTGACGGTGGCGGCGGTCAGTACGCCGCCGAAGATCATCGATTCGATCCCGCCGTGGCCCAACCCGAGCATGACCGCGTCCTGCAGGCGCATCCACAGGGGGCGCACTTTGCGCACAACGGCGAACCCCGCGGCGCGCATCAGTTCCTCGCACAATCCGGCGGTCAGCCCGGCGAGTAAAGCCGTTTGAAGGATCGGCGGCTGGGCGGTGACTGTCCCGGGAAGCAGGCCGAGATCCGCCAGCCACGCGTTAAGCGGCAGATGGATGACTTGTGAAAGGACGAACGTCAGGCTGCCGATGCCGAACAACAGCCAGGGTGCGCTCGAAATCCGGCGCAGCGACGCCGCGAGCAGCACCGGAATAAGGATCATCAGGAGAATGGAAACGCCATAAAGAACTGTCAACATACCCGCTTGCCCTTCTAAATTACGAACTCATCTGCAGGAAGATATCTTCCAACGACGGCCGGATCCATTCATAGCGGTTGACGGTTACCCCGAGTTTTGCGATCAGCGGCACAAGCTCGCGTTTTCCGTCGGGAACGTTTTGTACCATGATACGGATCAGGCGGCCTTCCGTTTTAACGGAGGCCACCCATGGGATTCCCTTGAGCGCGGCCAGGAACCCCGCCGTTGCACCGGTTTCCGGATCTCCGCCGGCCGGATCCAGCTCGATCTCGACCGCATCCACCGGATATCGATCGAGAAGTTCTTCCACTCCGGAAACGAACAGCAGCCGCCCCTTATGCAAGACCGCCAGCGAGTCGCAGACGCGTTCGATGTCGTTGAGGATGTGGCTGGAAAAGAACACCGTCCGCGATCCGCTGATCCGGGCGATCATCTCCAGCACCTCGTACCGGCCGGCCGGGTCGAGCGAGCTGGTGGGTTCGTCGAGCAGCAGGACCGGAGGATTCCCGATCAGGGCCTGCGCAATTCCAAGCCTCTGCAGCATGCCGCCGGAAAAGCCGCCGATCTTACGGCGTGAGGCTTCCCTTAACCCCGAGAGTTCCAGGATATCCTCCATCTCGCGTTTGCGCGTGCCGGGCGCGAGTTCCTGGATACGGCCCACGTAATCCAGGTATTCGCGGGCGGTCATCCAGTTATAGAACGCGGGCGATTGCGGCAGGTAGCCGAATCGCGACCGCGCCAGGCGGTTGGCGGAGGTCGTTTCCATGCCGTCGATCCAGGCCCGGCCGGCCGAGGGCGAAGCCAATCCGGCCAGCAGGCGCATGGTGGTCGTTTTCCCCGCGCCGTTGCGGCCGAGGAAACCGAATACCGATCCGCGCGGGACGGCCAGATCCAATCCGTCCAGAGCCCGCACTTCCCCGTAATGCTTGGAAAGTCCGCGGCAGAAAATCGCCGCCGTTTCCGGCGAATCCGGGGTGGGGGGCGGCGTTCGATTCTCCGGCCGGCGTTGTGAAAGGGACATCTTATTCTTCCAGCCGGCCGACGGTGAAATAGGCGATCGGGCCGATCATCTCGCCGAGGATGATGATGCAACCCCACATCCATTTCGGGCCGCGCGTTTTTTCCCGCCCGCGGAGATCCGCCAGCGCCACGACCATCAACACCAGCTGGATAAGGACGAGCGGGATGATCAGGGGCAGATATTGCTGGACGTTCTCCATGGGATTCTCCTGTTCCGGGTATACGGAATATCTGGATGAAAGTAACAAATGTATTATTGAACTAATTGTATCAACACCGCAATATTTGTCAAGAATGGGGGACGTGTATATGAACACGTGGGCGGGCAAATGTAGGGGCGAGGCAATTCCTCGCCCCTATATTTCTGTATCTGTCAACAAATGTCCCCAGAATGTCCGCAAACTCGCGATCGTCAACCGGCTGCCGTGGCCCGGGAACACCTCGACCGCATCCGGCAGGCGGAGGATTTTTGCGATGCTCTCCTTCAGCACCGATTCGTTTCCGCCCAGCAGGTCGGAGCGGCCGACTCCGCCGTCGGCGAAAACCGTATCGCCGGAAAACAGCCAGCCGGGTTCGCGCGCGAAAAATCCCACACCACCCGGCGAGTGGCCGGGCAGGAGGAGAACCTCGAACGACAGGCCGCCGACGGTGATCCGTTCGCCTTCTTTGAGGGCATGCTGCGGTTCAGGCTGGTCGGGAATTTTAAGGTTGAAGATGTCCGCGCCGCCGTGCATCCACCACAGCGGCAGATCGGCCGGATGGAGTGCAATCGGGCAGTCGGCCGCGTCGGCCAATTCACCGCACGCCGCCATATGATCGAAGTGGCCGTGGGTGACGAGCACCCAGGCGAGCGACCATTCGTGCATAGCCAGCGCGTGCTGGATTTTCCATGTTTCATCGCCGGGATCGATCACGGCCGCCTTTCCGCTGCCGATATCCGCGACCAGGTAGCAATTGGTCTGCAGCGGGCCGACACTTAAGCGGACGACTTCCCACTTTCCCGGCTGCTTTGGGAGTTCCCGGCTCATTTGCTCTTGCTCTTCCTTTATATATGGGATGCGGTGCGGCGGCTGGGCTGGCGAAGCGATTGCAGCAGTAAAAAGCCCAGCCCGAACACTGTGCCGAACACGGCGAAGAAAAGAAGCGGGATCTTTAACCCGCCCGGTCCGGTAAAGGTCGAATATGGAAATGTCCGCGCCCAGATGGGTTGTTGGATGTACACCCCGTCCACTTCCTCCGCCCCGGCTTTGAAAAAGAAAATATTAAACTGTCCGTCGCCGGCCGCGGCGGCCAGCGCCTCCCAGGAAAAATGCACCGGTATGCCTTCCTGGAGCGGTGTGGAAATCTGCCCGTCGGGCGTAAAGGCGATATCCGCGGATTGAATCTCGGCGACCAGCACGGGATTGGATTCCCCCGGTTGGGTGAAATTCGCGGCCGGGCCGGCCGGGGTCCAGGTGACTTCCACTACGGCATTTTCCCCCGACGGGCCGAAGCGCGGGTAGCGCACTTCCAACCCATACTTCTGCGGAAGCAGCGTGGAATCAATTTCGAACATTTCCGTCCGGTAACTGATCGGCCAGAGGGAATACACCGCCAGGAGCGCCGAAAGCACAAGCAGCACAATGCCGAAGATGCGGTTGCGTTTGCGGGAGCGGGTGCGGATGTCCATGCGGCGATTATACGACAAGCGGACGGGGGATTCTACGGGCCGCAAAGAGCACATAGGTCACATGGAAGAAAAGGGACATCGTCATATTTCCTTTGTGCTCTTTGTGCCCTTTATGGCAAAAAAACAGAAAGGCGCAGGCTGATATAATCATTCCATGGATAAGGAACGGCTCGTTTCCCCGAGCGCCCGCGGCGAGGAACCTTTTGATCCCGCGCTGCGTCCCACGACGCTCGCGGAGCTCATCGGCCAAACGCGGATCAAGGAGAATCTGGAGGTCCAGATCGGCGCCGCGCGGGAACGCGGGGAAGCGCTCGACCATACCCTGTTCTACGGCCCGCCGGGTCTCGGCAAGACCACCTTTGCCCATGTGCTGGCGCATGAAATGGGCGTCGCGATAAAAGTCACGTCCGGCCCGGCGATCGAACGGGCCGGGGACCTGGCCGCCATCCTCACCAATCTTCAGCAGGGGGATGTCCTCTTCATCGACGAAGTCCACCGCCTGGGCCGCGCGATCGAAGAAGTGCTCTACCCCGCGATGGAAGATTTTGCGCTGGATATCGTGATCGGCAAGGGCCCGAGCGCCCGCTCGATCCGCCTGCACATGCCGCCCTTCACCGTCGTCGGCGCCACCACCCGCCTGGCGATGCTCAGTTCGCCGCTGCGCGCGCGCTTCGGCGCCGTCTACCGGCTGGATTTTTACAATCCGGAGGCGGTCGCGGAGATCGTCCGCCGCGGCGCGTGGCTCCTGGGTGCGCAAATCGACGAAGACGGCGTGCGCGAGATCGCCCGCCGGGCGCGCGGCACGCCGCGCGTGGCGCTGCGTCTGCTGCGCCGGGTGCGGGATTACGCCCAGGTGCGCGCCCAGGGCGCGATCACGCTTGAGGCCGCGCGCGCCGGGCTGGACCTGCTTAACGTCGATCCGCTCGGGCTGGACGAGATCGACCTGCGCGTCCTGCGCACAATCATTGAGAAATACGGCGGCGGGCCGGTCGGCCTCGCGACGATCGCCGCCTCGATCAGCGAGGAGCCGGATACGATCATGGACGTGTACGAACCGTACCTGCTCCAGCTCGGCTTCCTCGACCGCACCCCGCAGGGCCGCATGGCCACCCGCCTGGCCTACGAACACCTCGGGCTGGAGTTCCGCAACCCGGAACAGCCGAGTTTGTTCGACGAGGGGGAAAGTGATCGGATGGGAATTTAATGGATGGTTTTCCGTGCTGTTTATTTTCTCCCGGATTGGCGAATGCCGGATTGATCAATATCTCTCTCGCCTTTCAATTATGCATGTCCTCCCTGCTGGTCTGTGATTTGTCAAGAATCGCAAGTTTTCCCCCCTATTAAGATGTATATTTTTCAGGCGGCTTTTGATGGCGATTATTATGCTGAAAAATCCCTGTATACACAATCGAAAACATCCTATGGGAAGGCAATCTATGACCAGACGCTGTAACTATATACCTTTAAGGGAATCGCATGCGGCAATCCGGAAAACCCCGACGCAGCCCAAATCATACTTGCCTATTCGCGCTTCCGCTTTGTGGAATTGCTGGCTTTTCTTCACAGAACGAGCGAGGCGGAGGGTGAGTGGAGGTATTTAAGCGAAAATTATCCGGAAGGGACGCCCGGATACCGATATGCCTTGCTGGCCAACACTTTTTGGGAAGCGTACCAGACGGAGGATCATATTGACAATGCGTGTGCGGCAGTGAGAGATGAGGACGCCCAATATCAAAAGGAAATATCCGAACCGTTGTACTTTGGAACTGCTGAGCCTGGTCCGACCCTGGATACCATTTGCCCGTTCCATTCGGATGGAGGTGGGAAATGATGAACAACTTGCGGCATATTTCTTCCTTCTTGATTTTGGGAATTCTTTTCGGCTGCCGTCCGGATGCGGGGACGGTCGCGCCGGTAAAGGACACATTCCTCCCACAGATCACATTCCCACAGCCATGGACACCGACCGCGACCAGGACCGCGACCAATACTGGAATGGCCGCTTCGCCCACCCAATCCGAAACCCGTACTTTTCGTCCGACGGAGACCCCCTTTCCAACACAAACGAGGACATCCCGTCCAACCAGTATTCCTACTCCCACCCGCGGCCTACCCCCGACCATCACTCTCAGTCCGAAGGAAACATGCCCGCCGCCGACAGGCGAAAAAGTGGATTTTGGATCCGCCCAGGAAACCGGGTCGTATGGTTCGCTGATTTTGAAGTATTTTCGGGCGCATGGCGACCGGGCGGATCTGGAGGAAGAGCTTGAAAAGCTTGGCGGAAACGTCCCCAATATAGCACTGTTCACGGAGGCGGATGTTACCGGTGATCAAGTAAAAGAGACAATCATCGCACTAAAACAAAGGTCCTTTTCCGGCTTTCCCGGGACGTACGATATGACGGTTTATGTGATTGGATGCCAAAACAATCAATATCGAATGCTCAACAATGGCAGTGATCTATTCATTGGGGGCGAAGATCAATATTCCCGGATCGAGGATATCCGGGATCTGAACGGAAATGGAATAATGGAAATAATCTTCGTTTCTGGATATACATACAGTCAGCAGGCGGATGTTCATTATTCATACAAAGTCATCGAATGGAAGGGAACTGGCTTTCAATCGCTTCTTGTCTTGGATTGGGAATCGAACATGGGATTTCCCCTCGAATTCCAGGATATTGATGGAAACGGCACCACGGAGCTGCTGTTTTCCGATTCATGGATCATCCATTGCGGCTGGGGGCCGCAGAGGAATTCGAAAAGCATTTTTATGTGGGATGGGGAAAAATATAATTATATGTGGACCGATCCCGGCAAACCGAAATTTCGATTTCAGGCCGCCTTCGACGGCGATTACTTTGCGGTGGAGGGACTTTATGATAAGTCGGAGGCTCGCTATCGAAAGGCTCTTACTGATTCTTCCCTCAAACCCTTTACTTATGAAAATTATTATGTGTGTTACAACCCGGGGGATTTTGATCCCGACGAATCACAGAAGATAACGGTTTATGCCCGTTTCCGGCTCATGGAACTGGAAGTCTTCCTAAGGAAGATGGACGCTGCGGAGACCGATTGGCGATATTTGATGAACCAATATGAGGAATCCACGCCCGGATATAACTTTGTTCTTTTAGCGGATGCTTTTTGGGAAGCCTACCAGGCGGAAAACAATATCGGCGACGCATGTTCCGCGGTACGAACTTTGGCGGAAAAGAATGAGAAGCCCGGGTTTGGATTGATGGATTATGGCGCTCTCAATCCACGCCCGACCCTGGATACGATCTGCCCGTTCCATTCAGGTTCCTAGTACAATCCCGTGTATGCCATATTGGGTAAAGATCGCGGGCTGCACGGTTCTTCTCGGGCTTCTTTTCGGCTGCCGGCCGTCAGAAACGGCGGACACCGTCACGTCCCATTTTTATGGGTCGGCGACCAAAACCGTCGATTATTTCGCCACCGAAAAATTTTCTCGGACGACGACTTACACGGAAACGACCACGCATTTCGGCGCTGAAGAAACGCTCGCGCCGACGTCCGCTGGACTCGGGGCCTCCACACCTTCCCCGACGGAATACCCCACGCCCTGGCCTGAAGGATTCACTCCCACGACAAGACCGACTCCTACGCGCGGACTGCCTCCGACGGCCACACTTTCCCCCAAGGAAACCTGCCCGGCGCCGACGAACATCCAAGCACCAGTTCAATTACTTTCCGATCCGGGGATGTATGAGCAGCAACTCTTGGCTTTTCTATCTGCTCATGGAAACCTTCATGAGTTCAAGGAAGCTCTTGTGGGCTTCATGGGTGATACGCACTCAATGGATATTGAAGTTTATGAGGAGGACATCACCGGTGATTTGAATGAGGAATTTATCATAAGCCTTGCAGCTTGGGATAAGGCGGCTTTCTTTTTTTTCGGATGCCGCAATGGAGAATATGAGGTTATCCATCGAATTAAGTTAACGAATAATGAAGAAAGTATGAGATGGTTTGCTTCATTAACCGCGGTGCTGGACCTGAACGGGGATGGGATCAAGGAGGTTGTGTATTCCTTTGTGGATAATGTGGGCAAGCAGTTCACCGATATTACGGCTCAAGTAATGGAATGGAATGGGAAGGAATTTCGTGAACTTCTGCGGGATGATCCTTATCCGGGCTCCATCGGGAATCGATATGCCATTGATTCAAGCGTTGAGTTTATAGATATCGACGGAAATGGAGTCATGGAGGTAGTTTTCCCGAATACTGCATTTTGGAACGATGAAGGGATGGGGGTTTTCAAGGGATGCGATGGCGGGGTGGCAAGGAACAGTTCTGCCATATGGATGTGGGACGGCGAGTTTTACCGGTTTATGTGGAGGGAGGCCGTTCCACCGATATACCGGTTTCAGGCTGCATCCGACGGCGACGGCTTCACTTCCATCGGCCTTTTTGATAGGGCGGAGGAGATGTACCTGCGTGCGGTATTCGATGATGGGCTGAAACCGGGCTCGCTTGGGGATTGGCTTCGTGATATGCACTGCGATCAAACGGGGATGGTTAAACCGGATTCCACCGAACCGCCGCGGATTTCGGCCTACGCCCGCTTCCGGCTGGTGGAGCTTTACGTCCACGTTGGCCGAGTGATGGAAGCCGAGAGTCACCGGTCTTACTTGAGGACCAATTATCCGCTCGGTTCACCGGGTTATATTTATGCCTACTTGGCGAACACATTCTGGTGGGAGTACGTAAAGGATATGGACATCTCGGCTGCGTGCGCCGCAGTCCGCCAGGAAGCCGAAAAATTCCAGGCGGATGTGTTCGGCTTGTTTGAAAATTACGGAGGCCTGAATCCGGGCCCGGAAATCTCAAATATCTGCCCTTTCTAACCTTCGTACACTAGAGAACGGTCATTCGCGTAAAACATACAACGCCAAGGAAATTCCCGGGAAAAAAATATCCTGGCAGAGGTTAGTGAAACCCGGAAAATCTCCTTGGGCAAAGGACATGATTCTTTTTTCCGCCCGGAAGAGAATGTACGGACCAAAGACCTTTACCGCGGAAAATCCCTCCCATGGAGAAGGGGCCGAGAGGGATGGATTCTCCGATTCCAGGATTCGCCAGGTATCCCGGTTGTCTTTCCCGGTGGGATCCTGATTAAGGTTCTGAATGCCCCAGCGGGTTTTCAGGATCAAATCAAACCACGACCCTGCGCGCATGCGCGTATCCACGGGCGGCTCGTCTCCGTAATATGTGGATAACAGGTCATACCCAAGGAACACTTTGTCGGTCCCTTCCGCCTCCAATTCATCATGCAGATAATCCACCAATTGGAATTGCGCGCTGTCCTCTCCGCCATGGCCGTGTTCAATCCATCCGCGCAGGGAGGGAAGATAAAACGAAAGCGGGAAAACCAGGACCCCCAAAGCGACTGTCAAGGCGATCTTCGGCCAGGCCTTAGTGGAAAAAATCCCAATAATTTGATATACCGCCAATACCATGATTGCGGCCTGCAACGGCCAGATCCACCAGAATCGCTCCGGACGGGTTCGTTCCGCAAGGACCACAAGCAGCAACCAGGGGATCCACACCATTATCAGGGGAACGATATCCTGCAGGCTGCGTTTCGGCGAACGGAAACCAATATATACTCCAAAAAGGCAGGCAGAAAAAAGAAGCGGGGCGTAATATCGTAGTTGCTCGACGACCAGTCGCGTTCCTTGAAATAGCTGACCGTCCGCAGAAAACGATGCGAGGAAATCGGGGCTCAAGCCCCCGATCAGTATAAGGGTTCCAACCAAACCGACGCCGAGGATTATCGCCGGATGGATGGAACGGATTTTCCCGAGGAAGGGATTTTTTTTCTCCCAATGGACAATGGCCATACCGAGAAGCACAAACATCCCCACCAGGAAGAAAAACCAAAGCGCCGCATTAATCACCGGACGCGCAGAAAGAAAATATCCCTCATCGAAATTCCGGTCCAAATTGGAAAGCAACACGCACGCCCGGTGGTATTTTCCCCATCCCGGTTCGGGAAAAACCACGCGATCCATACCTTCGTCGTTTCCCAGAAAGGGGATATACGTTCCATGGACGGTGTCTTGCTCTCCCGGCAGGGATGCATAGCAATACATGGGGGTTTGAGATTTGGTTTCCCCCTGTTGAGAAACGGGATTCAGGAATAGGATGGATTTGAGATCGGAGAAGCCCCGCGAGGATTCGAAACGCAGATAAGGAAACCAGATCATCAACCCGATGGCCGCGGCCAAGAGAACAGGGGCGGGACGCACCGGCGGGCGGAAAAGAAGCCATAGGACCGGGATGATGAAAACGAAAGGTAAGATCGCCAGGTCCGCATATAACCCGAAGGCGAGGATGACAAGCGCGCTGGAAAGCCACCAGCCGGAACGCTTCTGAATCCATTGCATCAGGAACCAAAGAGCGCCAAGGATGTACGCCGGGTGACCTACGGGCCAAAGCCCCATAAAAACCAAACGGGATAAACCGTACACCGTGCAGGCGGCGAGAGCCAACCACCGGTCGAAGGCTTGCCGGAAAATTAAGTATAAAAAAACTATCGCGGCGATATTGAGGAACAAATCACCCAGCAGGCTGAAGAGACGCACATCCTTCACCAGTATGCTCGACGGTAGCACGAGGTATACCGTGCCGGGTGGCTGATACGAGCCGTAACTGGAGAGATCCCCCCTGTCCATGATCGCACCGTCGTCGATCATCGATTGGGCGCCCAGGTAATAAACCAGCATATCCCAATTGGCAAGGGGTTTGCTGCGCCACCCCTGATATCTCATGAGGATGGAAAAGATCACCAGCGAAAGAAGAATCGGAACAACCAGGCCGATTTCTTTCCGGTTGGCAGCGATGCTCTTTTTCCAAGTATGAAGTTTATTCATGCCGGGTCCCATTGAAAATACTCTCGGGAATTGCCGCAACATTATAATGGGTATGCATAGGACATTGCCAGGAGGAGGGTCGGGGGCGCCTGCCGCAGTCGTTTTCCACGCCGGGTTATTCATCCCATTATTTTCCGGTGAAAGGATATATGCTATAAACAATGAGGGCATCTTTCGAATGCTTCGATTATCCGATTTCGAATACGACCTGCCTCCTGAATTCATTGCGCAATCCCCGCTCGAGCCGCGCGATTCGTCGCGGCTGATGGTGCTGGACCGCGCGACCGGTGGGATCCGGCATGCCGTCTTCCGCGAGATCGGGCAGTTCCTCGCGCCCGGCGACCTGCTGGTGTTTAACGACACCCGCGTGATCCCCGCCCGATTGTACGCTTCCAAAAAAGGAACGGGTGGCAGGGTCGAGATCCTCCTCCTGCGGCGGCTGGAAGCGCAAACCTGGGAGACGGTGGTCGGCGGAAAGCGCGTGCGCCCCGGCACGCAACTGGTTCTTGCCGGCGGCGAATCGGAATTCGTCCAGGTCGAAGTCGTGCGCGACCTTGGCGAAAGCCGCCGGGTGGTCCGCTTCTCGCGGCCGATCACGCCGCAGCTCGCCGCGCTGGGCTCGACCCCGCTCCCGCCCTATATTCACGAAGCGCTGCGCGATCCGGAACGCTACCAGACCGTCTACGCGCGCGACCCGGGCTCCGCCGCCGCGCCCACCGCGGGATTGCACTTCACGCCCGCGTTGATCGACCGGCTGCGCGAAAGCGGCCTGCGCACGGCATTCGTCACGCTGCACATCGGGCTGGATACGTTCGCGCCGATCACCGAGCCGGACGTGGAAGCGCACGCAATCCATTCCGAGTGGATCGGCGTGCCGGAGGAAACGGCCGCCGAAGTCCGCGAAGCCCGCGCGCGCGGCCGCCGCGTGGTCGCCGTCGGCACAACCTCGGTCCGCGCGCTGGAAACCGCCGCCCGGGCGGGAAACGGGGCGGTCGCCGCATACGAAGGTGATACGCGCCTGTACATCACCCCGGGATTCACCTTCCGGGCGGTGGATGCGATGATCACCAACTTCCATCTCCCGCATTCGACCCTGCTGGTTATGGTCAGCGCCTTTGCCGGCCGTGAGCGGATCCTCGCCGCATACGAGGAAGCCAAACGCGAACGTTACCGGTTTTACTCCTTCGGCGACGCGATGCTGATTCTCTGAGATGGGAAAAATGGACAGGATTTACAGGATTGGTTCATGCCTATAAAGGCAATTTTGGTGACTTATTGAAAATTAAATCATTATTTTCATAAAAAATTCCGTGAAATCAGTGCTTTCATCCGTGTACTCTTTTTTGTTGATCCATGAATAAGCCCGTTTTTTCGTGTAATGTATAATCCAGACGTGGCCACTCGAAGCGGGAAAGTCACTCCAAGAAAAACGTCCACGGCATTCGCCGACATTCAACGCGCGGTGGAGTTCATCCGCAAACGGATTCGCACGCGGCCGGAAATCGCGATCATCCTCGGTTCCGGATCGGGTTCGCTTGCCGATTCGGTCGAATCTCCCATAGCCATCCCCTATGCCCGCATCCCCGGCTGGCCGGTACCCACCGTTAAGGGGCACGCGGGCAGGCTCGTGGTCGGGGTGTTAGCGGCCAAACGCGTGGCCGTAATGCAGGGCAGGGTGCATTCCTACGCGGGATACACGCCCGGGCAAACCGCGTTCCCGGTGCAGGTCCTGCGGCAGCTGGGGGTGAAGGTGCTGATCATTACAAACGCCGCGGGCGGGATCCGTCCGGATTTTCAACCCGGGGATCTGATGCTGATCACCGATCACATCAACTTACTGGGACTGGGCGGCGCCAATCCGCTGCGCGGGCCGAACGACGAACGCCTGGGCCCGCGCTTCCCGGACATGAGCCGGGCGTACGACCGCGAACTTCAGGAAGCGGCGTGGCGGGCCGCCGCGGAAACGGGATTATTCCTCCGGCAGGGAGTATATGCCGGTGTGGCGGGGCCGTCGTTCGAAACCCCCGCCGAATTGCGCTTCCTGCGGATGATCGGCGCGGATGCAGTGGGCATGTCGACGGTCTCCGAAGTGATTGCGGCCCGGCATGGCGGAATGCGGGTGCTGGGTATCTCGGTTGTCAGCAACCGGGCCAATCTCGATGGTTCCCGTCCGCCGGATCACGAGGAAGTTCTGCAGGCCGCGCAAACGGCTGTTCCCAAATTGACCCGCCTGCTCGAGTCGATCCTGCGCGCGATGGCATGAGTATGGTCGCAATTCTTACCTTCCTGCAGGATTACGAGATGGTGGTGTATTACCTCGCGGCGCTTATCGCGTTATGGTACATCTACCGTTTCGCCGCCGCGCAGGTGCGCTTGTCGAAAACGGCTTTCGGACTTGAACGCGAGTTGTCCGCAGGGCGCCGGAATGGGGCGCTCGGAGCCCTCGCGCTGATGATCGGGCTGGCCGTCGGGGTTCACCTTGCGGTCCGGTACGGCCTGCCGGAGGCGCAGCGGGTCGAACAAATCCGGATCAACGCCAACGCCGTGAACCTGCCGACCATCACCCCGAGCCCGACTCCGCTGGTGCTGTTTGGGGTCGACGTGACCGGATGCAACAACCCCAAAGCCCGGATCCTTGAGCCGCGGCCGGGCGAGGCGGTGAGGGGAAAAGTGACGATCCGGATCGTCGCGAATATTGCCAATTTCGCATTCTACAAAATCGAGTTGGGCACACCGGATGACTCGGATGTGTGGGTCACGCTTTTCAACAACAATGACCCCGCGTCCGAAGAAGAACCGTTTTCGTGGATTTGGGACAGCGCGACGGTCATCCCGGGCGTCTATCATTTGCGATTGACGGTCATGGAGGCGGACCTCACGTTTCCACCACCATGCGTGGTGCCGATCCAGGTGCTGTCTGCACAGCCGTAAAGCAACCAAATTTCCTTTTCTTTGTCTCTTTTTCCGATATCGTTTCAAAGGGATGGTAACCCGCAAACCCGCTATGGTAGTCCGGGATATAAATGGAAAAGCCATGAAATTCGATGTCTACGGCCGTTTCTTTGTTGAAGTCACCCGGGACTCCGGACGCTGGATCGTCTATCGTATCGACCGGGGCCGGCGGCTGCGAGAGGACGATTTGGTCATCCCGGGTGATACGCAGGCGGATGACATTCCCAGTGCATTGGAGGATCTGTTGCACGAGTGTGCCGCTCCGGATCGAAAGATCAAGTTGATCGAATAACGATCTCCCCCCATTGTCCCCCTATTTGCTGCAGAACAATAATTAAATGAAGCGGAAAAATATTGAAAGCAAATGGGGGGACGTGCACTTGGAGGGAGAGAGGAGAGGAGTGAGGTCCTTCTCCCTCTTTTCTTTTTTTACGAATATCTGGTAAAATTGGACCAATGTAGTATTGAATGGCGTAGCACGAAAACCC
Source organism: Anaerolineales bacterium (assembly GCA_034430775.1). Classification (GTDB taxonomy): domain Bacteria; phylum Chloroflexota; class Anaerolineae; order Anaerolineales; family RBG-16-64-43; genus JAFGKK01. The sequence goes on from DAOUDU010000003.1 coordinate 27,784, forward strand.
CCGGGAGAGGGTTGGAGTTGCAGTCATTCCAATATCATCACAGCAGGTTGAATGGTAGATTTTTTCCTTAATGCTTTGCCGATCCTCAACCGAATCCTGGTAGCCGGCATCGCGATCACAGCGTTTTCCTTGCTGCTTCACACGTTGACGTTCAGCTTGCACGAACGTGTAACGCGCGTATTTGCGTTAATCCTCGGTTGCATCGTACTCATCACCGTGTCCGACGGGCTGGCTTCCACGGCGCGCGATCTGAGCGAGGCGGAGATCTGGCTGCGGGTGCAGTGGGTCGGAACGGCGCTGCTGCCCGCGGCCTACCTGCACTTTTCCGACGCGTTGCTGGCATCCACCGGCCGGCCGTCCCGCGGCCGGAGACGGTTTGCCGTCCGCGCCAATTATCTGTTGGCCGCGGGCCTGACGGCCGCAATTGTATTATCCAACCTGTTCCTGACAGATATCACCCAGGACGGCGACCTGGCCCACCTCCGGGCCGGCCCTTACTTCTGGGTGTTTATCGCCTACACCATCCCGATCCTGGTGTGGACCGGGATCAACGTGGTGCGCGCCTACCGGCGCTGCCAGACGGCCACCAGCCGCCGCCGCATGATCTACCTGATGGTCGGATCACTGGCGCCGGGCATGGCGGCCTTTCCGTATTTGCTGCTGCTGGGAAACGTATCGGAACTGCACCCGCTTCTGGTGCGGATCGTCCTGATGCAATCCAACCTGCTCGTCGCCGGGCTGCTTGTGGTCCTGGCGTACGCGACGGCGTATTTCGGCGTAACCTATTCGGATCGCGCGGTCAAAGGCCGGCTCTTCCAATGGCTGTTGCGCGGCCCGCTCGTGGCCGCCGTTGCGCTGGCAATCCTTGTCTTATCCACGTATATCTTCGAACGGTTCGGGATGCCCGAGTCGCGCCTGATCCTCGTTGCGGTGGTGATGGGGATCGTCCTGCTGCAATTTGCGATTACGATCGGCCGCCGTCCGCTGGAACGCCTGTTGTTTCTGGAGAATCGATCCGAACGCGAAGAGATCCGCCGCCTGCAATGGCTCGAGGAGCGCCTGCTCACCGGGGCCGACTTGCGTCAGTTTTTGGAATCTCTCCTGGCCGCGCTGTGCGATCTCACCCGTTCCCCGGCCGCGTTTATCATCGAATGGCATGACGAGGCCACGGCCTTCCTGGCCGGGGTTGGGCCGCGGGCATTGCTGCCCCTCGAAGCGGATCTTTCCCTGCTGCCGAAACCGGAAGTCCTCGAATACATTCCCGGCGCAGGCAGTTTATTCCGTTGGGGCGGCTACTGGCTGCTCCCGCTTCATGGGTCGGACCATGAGGAGATGATTGGCCTGCTCGGGCTGGCCGCCACCGCCGAACGGCTGGAACTCCTGCCGGATCAGCGCGAACCCTTCGGCCGGCTGATGGAACGGGCGGCGGGAGCGATCTCGGACGAGCGTCTGCAGCGCGATGTGCTGGCCTCGCTTAACCGGCTGATGCCGGATGTGGAAAAGATTCAGCACCTCAGTGCCGCGGCGCGCTACGGGCAGGCGGCGCTGCTGGGCGCGCCCGCAAACGGCGGATCGGCGGAAGCGGACCTCGCCGATTGGGTGCGCGAAGCACTAAGCCATTATTGGGGCGGGCCCAAGCTGACCGCCAGTCCGCTGCTTTCCCTGCGCGTGGTGCGTGAGGAACTCGATAGCCATGACGGCAATACGGTAAACGCGTTGCGCGCCGTCCTGCGGCGGGCTGTCGAGCGTGTGCGTCCGGAGGGGGAGCGGCGCTTTACCAGCGAGTGGCTGCTGTATAACATCCTGGATATGAAATTTCTGGAGGGGAAACGGGTCCGCGACGTGGCGTTGCGCCTGGCGGTTTCGGAAGCGGACCTCTACCGTAAACAGAAAGTGGCGATTGAAGAACTGGCGCATGTGATCGCCGAAATGGAACGTCAGTCGAATGAACCGGCGACCGATTACGAAGTCGTCGGATAGGCTCAAAAATACAAAACCAAATGTCAAGGACGGTTATCTGATGAAAAATCTGTATTCCCTTACCCCGAAACAACTTACCTCGATCACGCGGAATTCGCATTTGCCCGCCCAGCAGCCTGCGCCGCCGCCGCAATCACCGCCGCAACCGCCCTCCGCAGCACCCGCCTCCCGGCCGGCGCGGCCGCAGGATCCAAAATTCGTGAGCGAACCCGCGTCTCCCAACCTCCCCAGTGATTCCTGGTGGGCATCGGTCCTTGGTGAAGAAGCCGGCGAACGACGCAGCCCGCCTTCGAACCATGCGCCGCAGGAGCGCGCGCAGGCCTCTTATGATTGGGCGGCCGCCCGCGAATTGTATGAAAGCGATGGGATCGCCGACCTGAATGTGACCGGAGTCAACCGCGGGGGCTTGCTCGTCGAAGGCGAGCATATCCGCGGGTTCATCCCGCTTTCCCACCTGATCGGAGTTCCTTCGCTTACCAGCGAGGAGGAACGCCAGACGGTGATGTACCGCAAGATCGGCCAGCCAATCCGCGCCAAGATCATTGAATTCGATCCCGAAAAGGGAAGAGTGGTCTTTTCCGAGCGCGCCGCACAGGCCGCGCCGGGAAGGCGAGCCGAACTCCTGGCCAAACTCCAGGTCGGGGACCGGATCCAGGGTGAGGTCACCAACATCACCAATTTCGGCGTGTTCATCGACCTGGGCGGCATGGAAGGGCTTGTCCACCTTTCGGAAATTTCCTGGGGCCGCGTCCACAACCCCGCGGACTTCGTTTCGATCGGCCAAAAGGTCGACGTGGAAGTCATCAGCGTGGACCGCGATCAGGGCCGGATCGCGCTCAGCCTCAAACGGCTGCAATCCGATCCGTGGGTCACCGTCCCCGAACGGTATGTGCCCGGCAAATGGGTGCCGTGCAAGATCACCCATGTGACCAATTTCGGCGCGTTCGCTTCGCTGGAGGAAGGCGTGGAAGGGCTGATCCATATCTCCGAGCTGGCGGATGGACCCTTCTCGCACCCGCGCAATATCGTCACCGAGGGAGAAGAAGTCACCGCGCGCGTCATCTCGGTCGAGAGCGGTTCCCGCCGACTTGCGCTCAGCCTGCGCCGGCTGCAGGAAGACGCCGCAGCGGATTCGGCGGCCGCGGCGGATGATCCCACGGAGGATGCGGCAGGCACCCCGGCCGCGGCGGACGATCCCACGGAGGATACCGCAGGCACCCCGGCCGCGTCCGAGACGGTCAGCGAGGGATGAAAACGGTTCCTCCCGGCCGCTCCTCCTCCCGGCTTCCTTCCGGATGGGAACGGTTCGGCAAGTTCCTTGTACTTATCCGCCCGTATGCGGAAGACGTCTCGATTGTCCTCCTGAGTCTGGTTGCGGTCCTATGCCTGATCGCGTTGCTCGGCATGGCGCACGGCGCCCTGATTGACGCGCTGGGCGGAACGCTTAAGCGCTGGATGGGGTGGGGGGCGGTCCTGCTCCCGCTTGCCCTGCTGTGGATTGCCGGCCGGCTGCTCCTTGTCCGCCTGGGGCGGGAGCAGGATATTTCCTGGCCGCGGGTGATCGCGCTTGAACTTGCCGCACTGGCCGGACTGGGGTTTGCCTCGCTGATCGGCGCCGCCACGCTTGTCGAATCCGAATCCGGCCGCGGCGGCGGATTGATTGGGTGGGGGATTCAGTTCCTTCTCAGTCCGGTGATGAGCCCCGCAATCCAGGGTGTGCTCCTGGCGGGCGCAATTCTCCTGCTCGCCGGATATGGATTGGGCCTGTCGCTCGGAAAAATTTTACGCGTTTCTGATATGGATCGCGCGGGGGAAGCACTCCCATCCACGATGCCGCCATCCCGAAAATCCTCCGGGGACCGCCTGCCGCACGGTTCCGAAGCGGTCCGCGGAGCGCGGATGAAAACCGCGGGTGCGGAAAAATCCGCAGCCCTCTCCGAACCGGCCCCCAAGCCGAAGCCGGCCGTCACCCTTCCGGAGCCATTCCGAAAAAACCTAAAACCCGGTCCCGTCCTGGCTGAAAAACAACAGCCTGTACGCGCCAAGCGTGAGAAGGGATTGCCGTCGATTGAAATATTCGACGGCGGGGAACTCACCGCGCCTTCGATCCGCGAGATAAACCAGATCGCCGGAACAATCGAAAAAACACTCGCCGAATTCAGCGTCCCCGCGCGGGTGATATCGTTCCGAACCGGACCAACCGTCACCCAATACGGCGTGGAGCCGGGATTCGTGGAGAAGCCCGGCCCGGACGGGGAACTGCGCCGGGCAAAGGTCCGCGTCTCGCAAATCTCCTCACTCTCCAACGATCTGGCCCTTGCCCTGGCCGCACCCACGCTGCGGATTGAGGCGCCCGTGCCGGGTCAATCCTATGTCGGGATTGAAGTCCCCCACCGGCGCACGTCGGTCGTCCGGCTGCGGATGGTGATGCAATCCTCCGCTTTCCAGAAGATCAAATCACCGCTGGCGGTCGCGCTGGGGTTGGACGTGGCCGGCGCGCCGCACTGCGCGGACATGGCCGCCATGCCGCATCTGCTCATCGGCGGAACCACCGGTTCGGGAAAATCGGTGTGCATCACCGCCCTGACCGCCTGCCTGGTGGCCAACAATCCACCCTCTCGGCTGCGGCTGGTGCTGATCGACCCGAAAATGGTCGAACTGGTGCGTTTCAACGGACTGCCGCACATCCTCGGCCAGGTGGAAACCGAACTGGAGCGGATCGTGACCGTCCTGCGCTGGTGCACGCGCGAGATGGACCGCCGTTACAAACTGCTCGAGGAAATGCGCGCGCGGCATATCGATGATTACAACCGCAAGACGGCCGCCCGCGGCGACGGGGAAATACTTCCGCGCCTGGTCGTGCTTCTGGACGAGATGGCCGACCTGATGATGACCGCCCCCGATGAAACCGAGCGCCACCTGATCCGGCTGGCGCAGATGGCGCGCGCGGTCGGGATCCACCTTGTGGTGGCCACCCAGCGTCCGAGCACCGATGTGGTGACCGGGTTGATTAAAGCCAATTTTCCGGCGCGGATTGCCTTCGCCGTGCCGTCATCGATCGAGAGCCGCGTCATCCTCGATACGCCGGGGGCCGAAAGCCTGCTCGGGCGGGGAGATATGCTTTACCTGTCTCCGGAGGCCGGTTCGCCGGTACGCCTTCAGGGCTGTTTCGTCACCGATCGCGAAATCACCCGCCTGATCGATTATTGGAAGGAGCAGGCGCCCGCCGAGGAGGCGGAGGCGCCGGTACCGGAAGTAAAACGCGGCGCGCAACCATCTCCCAAGAGGGTCGAACCCCTCCCCGCCGGCGGGGCGGTGCAGGCTCCCTGGGAGGATATGGTCAAGGGAGTGGGCGAAGGGGAGGACGCAGCCGAGGATGCCGAGATTGAAGAAGCGACCCGCGTCATCCGGGAGTATGGCCGGGCGAGCGCGTCGCTCCTGCAGCGCAAGATGCGCCTGGGCTACCCCAAGGCGGCGCGGTTAATGGACGAACTGCATAAGCGCGGCATTATCGGCCGCGAACAGGCGGGGGGCCGGACGCGCGAAGTACTGCGCCGAGGCGAAGATAAGGACGAAGACGAAAATGGAGACGATTAATCCGATTAGCCTCAGCCCCTGTTCATGGATTTATCAGATTTCTCAGAAAAGTGGATAGGGCGGATATGAAAAGCCGGACCTCCTGTCCTTGTCACCTAAGCAGCCCGCCCTCGAGAAGCAACCATGCTCGGGTTTGACTCATGAGCAGGGATGAATGCGCAGCGGGGGAACGATGAGGTTCGGCGGTTTCCCGATGGTAAGAATTCGTGAGTAAGGGAAGCGGAGGGCCTGGAAATGCGGAAGGAAACGTTTCGTTTTCACAGGTTCCGCCCGGAGCAACCCTTTTCAGCTGATCCTTGCGGTCCAGGGGTGTTCCGCCCGGCAGCCTTTTTTAAGATTCCAGTAAATGATTTTGTAAACAGCGTTTTCGCCGCGAAATCCGCGTACAATAAGACCTTGGGCCGACGAAACCGTTGTGCCCCGGACTAATTAAAAGAAGAGTCGCGACTCTCAGCCGTGGGGGGGCGACGGGGTTGACAGAACGCGCACCCGCCGGTAGCATCACACTGGTAAAAAATACAGCCCGGAAAGGGATAGCAATGCAAAGCCCAACCCCCCCGGCGGCAGGACCGGTGACTTTTACGGACCGGATGCGGGTGCAAAGCAAAGGTGTAGTCGAAACCGCTGCCCGCTTTTTCAACCGGGCGGGGGTCACCCCCGATGCAATGACCCTGTTCGGATTGATGGGATCGGCGATGGCTGCGGTCATATTAGCATTGGGCGCCATTCCGCTGGGCGGCTGGGTGATCCTTGCGAGCGGGCTGACGGACGCGCTGGATGGAACGATGGCGCGCCTGCGGGGCAAGACCACGCGCTTCGGTGCGTTTCTGGATTCGAGCATGGACCGCTTTTCGGAGCTGTTCATCTTCGGCGGCCTGGCGGTTTACTTCGGGTTCGCCGCCGACGTGCCCGGGGTGGCGCTTACCTTCGCGGCGGCGGCCGGTTCGGTAATGGTGTCGTACACCAAGGCGCGCGCCGAAGCACTGGGCTTCGAATGCAAGGTCGGGCTGCTCACCCGGATGGAACGCTATATAGTGCTCTGCCCGCTGTTGATTCTAAACCTGCCGCTGCTGGCGGCGGCGGCGGTGGCTGTTTTAGCGAACTTTACCGCGCTGCAGCGGATCGGGCATGTGTATCGCCAGGCCCGCCGCGGCGCTTAAAGGAAAAATTCTCGTTGGGAGAGGTACGCTATGAGTTTTGACGCACTCGGAATTCACATCGGCGTTTTGTACATCCGCTATTACGGCATCATTCTCATGTCCGGCGCGCTGCTCATCGCCTGGACGGCCGAGGTGCTTGCCCGCCGCCGCAAATTGGATCCGGAAATCGTCTGGGATATGTTTCTGTGGGTGGTCATCGGCGCGGTCGTCGGGGCGCGCATCTGGCACATCCTCACCCCGCCCGCCAGCATGGTCGCCGTGGGAATGGATACCGGCTATTACCTCACCCATCCGTTCGACGCGGTCAACCTTACCAAGGGCGGGCTCGGACTGCCCGGCGGGATCCTCGGCGGCGCCCTTGCGATGTGGCTCTACGTCCGGCGCAACAAACTCTCGTTGGCCGTGTGGGGCGATATCGCCGTCCCGGGGATTGCCATCGGCCATGCCTTCGGCCGGCTGGGGAACTGGGTCAATCATGAAGTGTATGGAGCTCCCACCAACCTTCCGTGGGGGATCTACATTCCGCCCGAATACCGCCTGCAGGCATTTGCGGATGTCGACCGCTACCACCCGCTCTTCCTGTACGAAGCGCTGCTCAACGTGGTGAATTTCGTCATCCTGATCGTCCTCGGCCAGAAGTATGCCCATAAGCTCAAGGACGGCGATTTGATCTTCGTGTATTTCCTAAATTACGGCGTGATCCGGTTCTTCCTCGAATTCGTCCGTCTGGATACTTCGCCGCTGGCGGGCACCACCATTAACGTCAATCAGATGACCGCGGCCGTCGCGGTCGTTGCGTCGGCCTTGGCGTTATTCTGGCGTCACGGTTTGGGAGACTGGGTCCGGGCGCACCGGCCGGCGAAGGAGCCCACCGTAATTTGAGCGATCGCGGAGAGACGGAAGGATGCGTCTCTCCGTTTTTTTTTTACACTCACCTCCATACCGCCTCGATCCCGGCGGTGTGACGGGATGGGATGGATAATGATTCTGCCCCGTACTACAATGAATGGGTCGGGGGCTATATGGGTGGGCCGCAACCGCGGCGAACCATGGAAGGGTGAATGATTGAAGCCAACGGGCTGACAAAGCACTATGAACGGGTGACCGCCGTGGATGGCCTTTCGCTGCGGGTCGGGCGGGGGGAAATTCTCGCCCTGCTCGGTCCGAACGGCGCGGGCAAGACCACCACGACCCGGATGCTGGCGGGAATTCTGCGGCCGAACGCGGGGGGCGCGCGCGTCGCGGGGTTCGATGTCCTCACCGAAACGGAAAATGTCCGCGCGGCGGTCGGCGTGCTGACCGAACAGCACGGGCTCTATTCCCGGATGCGGTGCGGCGAATATTTAGATTTTTTCGGCGCGCTGTACGGCCTTCCGCCCGCGGAACGGCGGGACCGCGCCCGGAATCTGATGCGCGATCTGCGGCTGGAGGTGGATTCCGACGCCTGGCTGGCCGAATTCTCAAAAGGGATGCGCCAGCGGCTGGCGCTGGTTCGGGCGCTGATGCATTCGCCCAAGGTTCTGCTCCTCGATGAACCGACGTCCGCGCTGGATCCGGAATCCGCGCGCGTGGTGCGCGATCTGCTGCGGTCCATGCGGGCGGCGGGCTGCACGATCCTGGTGTGCACCCATAATCTCTCCGAGGCCGAGGAACTGGCCGACCGGATCGCCATCATCCGCCGCGGGCGCCTGATCGCCGAAGGTACCGCCGCCGAGCTGCGGATGCGCATGCTGGGTCCGGCCGTATTCGAGCTGCGCCTGGCGGAGGAGAGCGATGCCCTGGCGTCAGTGCTGGACGGATTGGCGGAAGGGATCGGACGAACGCCGGCGAGCATCCGTTACCGCGCGGCGGATCCGCTTTCGGCGAATCCGGAGATCGTCCGCCGGGTGATGGAACGGGGAGGGAAGGTTGTGGAATTGCGCGAGGTCACCCCGTCGCTGGAGTCGGTGTATTTGCAGGCGGTCGCCGAAGAAGGCGCTCCAGCGCCCTCCCGGGAGGGGATATGAGCGCCGCCGTGAACGCCCTGCCGCTGCGATTCCGCGCATCGCGGCTTGCCGCGCTGGTCAAACGGGAGATGCGGGATCAACTCCGGGATTGGCGGGTGGTGATCCCGATGGCCATCCTGACTCTGTTCTTCCCGGTTCTGATGAACTTCGCCGCCCAGGCGGTCATCAACTACGTGAACCAGTACGGCGGGCAGGTCATCGCCGAAGCGGTTTTTCCTTTTCTGCTGATGATCGTGGGCTTCTTCCCCACTTCGGTCGGGCTGGTGATCGCGCTGGAAAGTTTTGTCGGCGAAAAGGAACGCTACAGCCTGGAGCCACTGCTCGCCACACCGCTTTCCGATGTCGAACTCTTCCTTGGAAAAGTCCTCGCCTCGGTGATCACCCCGCTGTGCGCGGCCGCCCTGGGCATTACGGCCTACCTGGCCGGGATGTTTTTCATTGCGGGCTGGTTTCCACCGCTTGCCCTGCTGGGGCAGATCATCATTCTCACCGTCGCCCATGCGGTGTGCATGGTATCGGCGGCGGTGGTGATTTCCGCGCAAACCAATTCGGTACGGGCCGCCAACCTGCTGGCTTCGTTTGTGATCGTCCCCTTTGCGCTCCTGATGCAGGGCGAAAGCATGATCATGTTCTACCGGATGTACAACGAACTATGGTGGGTCATCGGCGCCGTGATCCTCCTGGCGGTGATCTTCATCCGCATCGGGCTGCGCCAGTTCCGGCGCGAAGAGCTGCTCTCGCGCGAGGTTGAGGAATTGCGCTTCGACCGGATGGGTTCTTATTTCTGGCACTGTTTCACCGGGGACGCGCGCACTCCCCTCGCTTGGTACCGCCGGGCCGTCGGGCCTGCCTTCCGCCGCACCCTGCCGGCCATCCCGTGGACGGCGGCCGCCTTTGTCATCGGGGCGGTGATAGGCGTTGTGCTGGCCGAGCGCTTTGCCTTCCCCGTCGCGATGCTGCAGACCCGGGATTACAAGCAGGAATTCCTTAAGTCGCTGGAAGCGCTCGGCTTCTTCACACCGGGCGGCACCTGGATGATCTTTTCCCACAATGTGCAGGCGATCCTCATTGCCTTCGTGCTGGGGGTGATCTCGCTGGGGATCATGGGGCTTGTGATATTAATGCTGCCGATTGGCGTGATCTCCTTCGCCACCGTAACCATGGCACGCAGCGGCACTTCGGCTTGGTTGTTCCTCCTCGGTTTCGTCGTCCCGCACGGGATCGTCGAGATTCCGGCCATGCTGATCTCCGGCGCGGCCATCCTGCGCGTCGGCAACTGCCTGCTGGCCAAGCCGGATGGGCGCTCGCTGGGACAGATCTGGCTGAAGGCGCTGGCCGACTGGCTGATCGTGCTGCTGGGCGTGGTGCTTCCCATGCTGCTGGTGGCTTCGATTCTTGAGACGTGGGTGACGCCCCTTGCGGCCGCCGGGGTGCTTGGATGGTGAGACTGGTCGTCCTCGGCGCATCCTGCCTGCTGGCCACCGAAACGCGGCGGCCGACCCACCTGGCCTGCCTGGGAGAGGAACACGGCCTGCTGATCGATTGCGGCGTCTCCCCGCGCGGCCGGCTCGAGGCGCTCGGTGTGAATCCCAACCGGATCGGAGATGTATTCATCACCCATTTTCATCCGGATCATGCGGCCGGCCTGCCCCTCTTCCTGATGGAATTAAGCCTGCGCGGCCGGTCGGAACCCATGCGTGTGCATGCGTGCGCTGAATGCATCCGCCGGATCCGGAAAAGCATGCAGATGTATGGTTGGAAGAAAATGCCGGACCAGTTCCCGGTAAGTTTCCGGACCGTGAAACGCGGCCGGCGTACGCCGGTTCTTGCAAACGCCGAGTTCCGCGCGTTCTCCACCCCGGTTCGGCATGTGGTGCCGGCTTTGGGGTTGCGGGTGGAAGCCCTCCAAACCGGAAAAAGCTTTGTGTACTCGGCCGATACCGAGCCATCCGATAATCTTGTGGCGCTGGCCCGGGATGCCGATCTGCTGATCCATGAAGCGACAGGCGCGGGAACGGGCCATTCGAGCGCGGCCCAGGCGGCGGCGGCAGCCCGCACGGCCGGCGTGCACCGGCTGCTTCTGATCCACACCAATCCCTATTCGGATTTCGACGCGATACTTGCGGAAGCCCGGGCGGTCTTCGATGGCGAAGTAATGCTTGCCGCGGATAAAATGGAAATTAATTGGTAGCGGGCCGTATCCGTGCAGGAGAACTTCACCGCGGGCGGCCGGGGAACCGCTGAAATCCGCATGATACAATAGTTATAAATTGGAACACCTGTAAACGGCACCCTGAGCGTCAACCCTCTCTGAGTAAAACTGCCCGCTGATGATCTATGAGTAGTTATTTTAGGGCGAAGCGGGGCAGAGAAGGGTCTTACAAACGGATGAATAGCTGCTTCGCTCCCCCCTTTCCCTCGCTTTTTCGGGACAGGTGCGGGGGCAGCTCGTCCCGGCTTTTCTTTGCGGGCCAGGGACGCTCAGCATGAAAGCCTTTTTCAGGGATTTCAGTTAGAGAAAGGCGGCGGTTATGGATAATCCCTCCCCGGTCGACCTCCAGGATTTTCGATGTGAATCCGGAGATCGTCATACCGGCCCGCTTCACAAGCACGAATACATCACAACCCGGTACGTCTGGATCCACAACACCCATGTTTGGCGTCCGCCGACGGATGTTTACGAAACCGGTCAGGCCATCCGAATCCAGGTGGAAGTGGCGGGTATGGAACACGCGGATATTGCCGTTACGCTCGAGGGCAGGGTGCTCCGGATCACCGGGACCCGCAAGGACCACCAGGAACGCAGGGTATACCATCAGATGGAAATACATACCGGGGAGTTCCTGACCGAAGTCGACCTGCCGGTTGCCGTGGAACCCGACTTTGTCAACGCTCACTATCACGATGGGTTCCTGCTGGTGGATTTGCGCAAGATTCAGGAACACCCGAATTCCGCCTGACGATTGGGAAGGGATAGGAAATTATTTCATGCCGGCAACGCGTTGGATTAATTCAACGGAAGAACTGGTGGATTTGCTGACCGACTCCGTCTCCTTCGGTGATCGGAAGGACGAACCGGCGGAGGACGCCCCGTCATCGATTATCGCCGAGGTTGATGAAAAACCCGCCCCTGAAGCGGCGGCCAAACCGGCAGAGGCGGATACCGAATTTCACATCCCGGATAACCTGCCGATCCTTCCCCTGCGGGGCGTAGTGGTTTACCCCCAGACCGTCATACCGCTGACGGTCGGCCAACCGCGTTCGATCCGCCTGGTGGATGACGCCACGGTCGGGGAGCGCATCATCGGCCTGGTCACTTCCAAAGATCCGGATTTGGCCACGCCCGGGCCGACGGATCTGTTTTCCATTGGAACGGCGGCGGTCGTTCACCGGTTGTTCCGCGCGCCGGATGGGACGATCCGGATCGTTGTCCAAGGACTTTCACGCATCCGCATCCTCGAGTACACCGACGAAGAGCCGTATCTGAAGGCCCGGGTGGAGAGTGCGCCGGAGACGGTCGAGACGGGGCTGGAGGTCGAGGCGCTCTCGCGCAACGTACGCGATCAGTTCTCCAAAATCGCCGAATTGATCCCGTCGGTGCCGCGCGAGCTGGTGACGACGATCGTCAGCCTGGAGGATCCGCTCCAGGTGGCGTATACCATTTCCAATTACCAGCGCATGGATCTCGACCAGGGGCAAAAGATCCTCGAGCTGGATTCCGCCGCAGCGAAGTTAAAACAGCTCGTCGGCCTGCTGACCAAGGAGCTGGATGTTCTGCAGCTCGGGGCGAAGATCCAGGAAGAAGCCCGCTCCGAGATCGAGAAGGTCCAACGGCAGTATTTTCTACGCGAGCAGATGAAGGCGATCCAGAAGGAACTCGGGGAAACCGACGAACAGGCGGCTGAAGTCGAGGAACTGCGCAAGAAGATCGAGGCCGCTGGGATGCCCGAAGAAGCGGCCGGACAGGCCAAGCGCGAGCTCGAACGCCTGGCCAAACTGCCCTCGGCAATGGCCGAATACGGCGTCATCCGGGCGTATCTGGACTGGCTGATCGAACTCCCGTGGAGCAAAGTCACGGAGGATCACCTGGATGTGAATGATGCGCGGCGCGTGCTGAACGAAGATCATTACGCGCTGGAGGATGTCAAGAAGCGGATTCTGGAGTATCTCGCCGTGCGCAAGTTGCGCGTGGAACGCAAGGGGGACGCCGCGCCCGAAGCCAAACCCGGGGATTCGATCCGGCGTGAACGCGAAGGCGCGATCCTGTGCTTTGTCGGGCCGCCGGGTGTGGGCAAGACCTCGCTTGGAAGGTCGATCGCGCGCGCGATGGGCCGCGAGTTTGTGCGTGTTTCGCTGGGCGGGACGCACGACGAAGCCGAGATACGCGGCCACCGCCGGACCTATATCGGATCGATGCCGGGCCGGATCCTGCAGGCGCTGCGGCGGGTGGAAAGCCGCAACCCGGTGTTCATGCTGGACGAGGTCGACAAGCTGGGTTCGGATTTCCGCGGCGACCCGTCCTCGGCGCTGCTCGAGGTGCTGGATCCGGAACAAAACCGCGAGTTCCGCGATAATTACCTGGAAGTCGCGTTCGATCTCTCGCAGGTGCTCTTCATCACCACCGCCAACCAGCTGGAGACGATCCCCGGCCCGCTTCTGGACCGGATGGAAATTATCCCCATCTCCTCCTACACCGAACGCGAGAAAATTGAAATCGCCAAGGGATACCTGGTTCCGCGGCAGTTGCGGGAAAACAGCCTGCGCGCCGAAGAGGTGGAGTTCGGCGATGATGCGCTGCGGACTCTGATCCGCAATTACACGCGCGAGGCGGGCGTGCGGGAACTCGAACGGGAGATCGGTTCCATCTGCCGTAAAGTGGCCGCCGAGATTGCCGAAGGCCGTGCGATGCGCGAAAAGGTTACGGCCGAAAAGGTTGTGGAATACCTGGGCCCGATCAAATTTCTCTACACCGAGGAAGTCCAGGAGCGCACCTCTATCCCCGGTGTGGCGACGGCGCTGGCCTGGACTCCGATCGGCGGGGATATCCTGTTCATCGAGGCGACGCAGATGCCGGGCCGGCGGGGATTCCAACTCACCGGCTCGCTCGGACAGGTGATGCAGGAATCCGCGCATGCCGCGCTGTCCTTCGTGCGTTCCAAAACCGAGGAACTCCACCTCCCGCGCAACTTTTTCGATACCCACGACATTCATCTTCACATCCCCGGCGGCGCCCAGCCGAAAGACGGACCTTCGGCGGGGATTACGATCGCGACAGCGCTGGTCTCGCTCATTTCCGGGCGCCCGGTTCGTTCGGATGTGGGGATGACCGGCGAGATCACCCTGCGCGGTAAGGTGCTTCCGATCGGAGGGGTAAAGGAAAAAGTTCTCGCCGCACACCGCGCCGGCCTGAAGACGGTGATCCTGCCGCGGCGGAATGACCGGGATTTAAAAGATATCCCGGAGGAAGTCCGTAATGAGTTGAAATTCATCCTGGTCGATACGGTGGACGAGGTGTTGGACAAGGCGCTTACGCCAAAGTCCGGCAACGGCCGGAAGGCCGCGCCGGAAAAGCGAAAGCCGCCGGCCGGGAAGAAAGCGCGTGTCCGCCAGGCGAAGCGCAAGACTCGAAAGCAGTGATGCCGCGCCGTATAGCGGACGGGATAAATCCTGATCAGGTACGGGAGGACGGGAATGCCGAAGATTTTGCTTCTGGAAGACGACCGCGATATGACCATGCTGCTGACGACCCTCCTGGAGATCGAGGGGTATCACGTCCGGTCGTATGATTCCAAGCGGCCTGCCGCGGCGCAGGCGGAAGAAGATAAACCGGATCTGGTTTTCCTGGACGTGCACCTGGGCGGCAAGGATGGAATCAAAATTTTGCGCGAGATAAAAGCCAACCCGGCGCTCGCGGAGGTGCGCGTCGTCATGACCTCCGGGATCAATCTGACGGAAGAATGCCTGGCGGCCGGGGCCAATGCCTTCATCGTCAAACCGTACATGCCGGAAAACCTGCTGCATCTGCTTTCCGAGGTTCTGGCCGCCCCGGCGGATCAGACTCACCGTGAGGAGGGCGCCAAACCCTCCTCCTCCGCATCCTTTCGAAAATTCCTATAAACCCCTATGAGCCGAAAAAACCGACAGTGGTACACCGTTGATCTGCACAACCACACTCCCGCCTCCGCGGATTACCAGGAGACGGGAGTGACGATGCTGGATATTCTCCACCGCGCCGAGGCGCGCGGCCTCTCGGCGATCGCCTTCACCGACCATAACACTGTCGGCGGATACCGCCGCATGCGCGAGGAGATCGCCTTTTTGGAAGCGCTGGACAAGGGCGGGCGGCTGACCGGCGAGGAACGCACGCGGCTTGAGGAATACCGGCGCCTGCTCGGAAAATTGGTGGTCTTTCCGGGTTTCGAGTTTACCGCGACGCTCGGGTTTCACATCCTTGGAATTTTTCCGCCGGAAAAAAGCGTCCGCGAAATCGAACACATCCTGCTTGACCTGAACATTCCCGACAGCCAGATCGATCAGGGCTCTTCGATCGTCGGTGCGAGCGCGGATGTGCTCACCGCGTACCGCAAGATCGACGAAGCGGGAGGGCTGGCGATTGCGGCGCATGCCAACAGCACCAACGGCGTGGCCTTGCGCGGGTTCGATTTCGGCGGCCAGACCAAGATCGCCTATACCCAGGACCCCCACCTGCATGCGCTTGAAGTGACCGACCTGGAGCAGCGCGGGCGGCATACCACCGCGGCCTTCTTCACCGGCGTCAAACCGGAATATCCGCGGCGAATGCACTGCATCCAGGGGTCGGATTCCCACCGTCTGCGGGCCGATCCCTCCAATCGTAAAAACCTGGGTGTGGGAGACCGCGCCACGGAAATGCTGCTTCCGGAGATGTCCTTTGCCGCGCTGCGCGAGCTGTTTGCCGGGAACGATTTTTCGCGCACCCGCACGCACCGGGTCACCCAGGAAGCGGAGGATGCGTTCGATTACATTCAAAATGCGCGCGAGGAAGGCCCGAGCATCGTCCAGGCTTTCCACGAGAGTATGACGGAAAAAGGCGGGAAGCTGTATGACGTCATCGCCGACGTATGCGCCTTTGCCAATACCAACGGCGGCGCGCTGTTTATCGGGGTTGGGCCGAACGCGAAGACTCCCCCGCTGGGGGTGCCGGAGGCCGCCAAGGCGGTCGCACTGCTGGAACGCGAGATCGGCCGCAAGCTCTCCCCGGAACTGCGGGTGGCGGTCGATGTGCAGGAAACACACGGCAAGCAGGTTATCCGTGTGATTGTCCCGCGCGGCGAGGATCCGCCGTACGCCGTCGAAGACAGCAAGATCTACACCCGGGACGAGGATGAAACCGGCTTGGCCGTGCGGGACGAGATTGTCACGCTTGTCGGCCGGAAATTACAGGCTCCGGCCAGCGCGCCCGCCGCGCCCGCTGCCGCTGAAGCCGCCGCACCGGCTGCCCCGGCCGATCAGGGTGTCGCGGCGCCGCGCACCGGCGTGGAAGTTGTCTCGTTCGAGGAGCGCGACGGGGCCCGCTATTACACCGTCCGTGATCTGCGCAACGGGAATATGGTAAAAAATGTGACCTTGGCTTCTTCTCGCCGATTGTGGCATTACGCGATCAGCGAACACGCCAAACTTCCGGCTCCGGAAATGCTCGCCTGGCAGGGCGATCTGGCGCTTTTACGGAAGCGTTCGCGGCGCGGCGACTCCAGTTATGATTTGATCCAGCGCACGCCGAAAGGGTTGCGGTATTATTTCGGCGTCAGCGAGGACGGCATTCACGGCGAGTGGAAGAAGCTGGTGGGGCAGGAAGAGGAGAAGGCCGAAGGGTGAAGTAAAACCGACCATCGACGATCGGACAGACCGACGCGGTCTCAAAGACCGCGTCGGTCTTTTTACCAATCGACATGCCGGCGCGGTCGAAGAGACCGTGCCGGTTTTTTGGCAATTCGCTCCATGGAGGATGAGCCTGTCCCGAGCGCCTGTCCCGAGTGAAGCGAGGGAAAGCGAGGGATCATCCCCGCGTGTACAAAGCGGGGATCCAGGCGTTCATTGTCATAAGAGTAGTCACAAAAGAGTTTGATGCGGATTCCCGCTAAGTTCACCCTCGAGTCGTGAGCGCGCAGGTTCAAAGACAAATCCGAACCTGCGCACAACGCGAGGGCAGGCGCGGGAATGACGATCACTGGTGAAAGAGGTAATGACGAAAAATTACATGACGGTCAGGTACGGGAAGAACCGATACCAATATCTGTCCTCGGGTTGATGGTTGAGAATTTCCGCCGGCGCCAGGATGGCGCTTTGAGAATCAGCCATCGGCAGAAATATCAACCTCGGGCTGATCAGCCACCCGGTCAGAGGAGTCGGTTCATCGTCCGGCGGAAGCGTTTCCGCCTGCAGGGTGTAAAAATCCTCCAAACCGTTAAGGAAATTCCACTGGCCGTCCCCGTCGAGGATGACCGCATCGAATCGCCGGGTGCGGAGGGCTTCCGCGATCTCATGGGTGAGCAGCGGCTTTCCGCGGTTGTCCGCCTCGCCGCGCAGAACGTCCCACAGCGCGGCCTGATGCGCATAGGCCGGTTTCCCCGCCAGGATGGCATATTGGGTATGATACGGGACGTACACAGTGCCTGGAAATTCCGCCAGGTAGTGGATGAATGCCTCGCCGGTTTGATAGTGGCGGGCGGTCGGGAGCTGATCGGCGGGGTTATAGCGGAGGTGGTAAAACTGATACAAAGCGGCGGCGGTCAGCACGATCCCCGCCGCATCCCGCAAGACAGTCGGATTTTTCAACAGGCTGCTGCTGATCCGCGCCCAGCCGATCCCGAGCAGTATTGCGATCATGGTCACCGCCGGCAGCAGGACGTTGTCGTAACCGCCGGATTTGATGCGCGCCAGGAATGAACACAGCAGTGCCCCCGCCAGCAGCGCCAGCCATTCCCAGAATTCCCTGCGCCGCTCGGGGAAGATCAGGAACAGCCCCGCCGCGGCAATCCCCATCGACACAAAATAATGACGCAGAATGTCGGTCTTCCAGAATCCAACGATCACATCCTGCGGCAGCCACTCGGTTTGCTGCCACAGCAGCTCGATCGTATAGAAGGAAAACCATCCTTCACTGGCAATGTTGAGATACAGCGCCGTCAGGCCCAGCGGCAGCAGGAACCCTGACGCCATCCAGAGTGCGCGGGCGCGGTACTGCATAAGGTGAACCGCGAAGAACGGCGCCACGGCGATCACCATCGATTGTTTGGTCAGCACCATCAGCCCGGCCAACAGGCCCGCCGTAAACCAGCGGAAACGGCTTGGCGCAGGGGGCAACGCGAGGCAGAACAGCACGAGCAGGGCGATCGCGAGTGAATCCACCCGGCCGACGTCGAGCCAGGCGCCGGTAATCCGATAGGAAGCGGCGAGGAGTCCTGCGGCGAGGCATGCCGCCGCGAGATTGCGGCTGCGCCGGAAGACGAGCGCGAGAATTCCGAGTATCGCCACCAGGGAGGATAGTACCGAAACAAGCCGCAGCGGAAGGAAACCGGCGCCGACGATTTTTGCGGCTGCGGCGGAGAGATAAAAAAACAACGGGGTGTACAGGAAGGGCGTGAACGTGATGCTCGGGGGTCCATAGACGGTTTGGCCGGCAAGGATTCGTCCGACCTGGGCGACAAACCCGCTCTCGATCCATTCCAACTCATACGGGTAAGCCATCCGTCGCGCGGCAACATACACGTAAGCGATCAGATACCCGAGGGCGGCCAGGATCGCAAGCACGGTCAGCCCCGTGAGGAGAATTCGGGTGATGGATTTGGACCGCGCGGGAATAGCCGTCATGGTTTTTCCATAAATAAGTAACTTTTTGGGGAAAATACTTTTCTTTACGATTATAAACCAGAAATTCCCGCAGGGACGCAGGGACGCAGGGACGCAGAGGCTTTCCTCCCCTCTGCGGTCTCCGCGCCTCTGCGGTGAGAAATTTATTGTGCCTGCGAGGTTTTCCGTTTATGCGTCACGATTTTATACGCGAACCAAACGATCAGCAGCGGGATCGCGAACGGCACCCAGACCACGAGATAGATGAACGCGTCGACCAGGAACTGCCCGAGTTTGACCGCCATCCCGCTCGCATTCTGGAATGTTGCACCGGGATTCCATTGGTAGGGGACGGGTTCGGGCGTTGGGGTGGGCGTCGGCGGGGCGGGGAGTTCGGGATCCAATTGGATGGTAATGGTGGAAAAGGCGGCCCGGCTGGAGAGGAAGCGCATCCGGCCCTGAACCTGTTCGATTTGATCTTCGATCGCGGCCAGCTCGTTGTTGATGCGCAGGGATTCCTCGACCGTCTGGGCCTGATCCAGAAAGCCGCGGATGCGGTCGCGCGTGGCATCGAGGTTGCGCAGGCGGGATTCAAGATCCACGTATTCCTCGCTTACGTCCTGGCCGCTGGCGGTTTCATCGACAACCTTGAGCGCCAGGGTGCGCAGACGGCGCAAGGCGACCTCGAAGGCATCCACCGGCACGCCGATGGTATATGTGGCGTACTTGTAGCTTTCCGTGCCGGCCTGTTCGAACCATACCCGGTTCGAGACGATATACCCGCGCGTGTCGGAAACGATCTGCGTCAAGCGGTCGATCGCCTGATCGGTATCCTTCACCTGCAGGCGAATCTGCGCCTGTTTGATGATCAGCGGGGCCTGGCCGGCCTGTCCGGACGGATCGCCGGCGGCGGCTTGCCCGGTGGCGGGAGCGGCGGATGTGGGGAGCGGAGACAATCCGTCTTCCGCCTGTGAAACTTCTCCGACGGCGGCATTGGCGTTGGCTTGATTGGAATGTTTATCGGAAAGCAATCCGCCGGGCGAGAAATCCATGACCTCGCCGACGGGAGACGCGGCGGCACAGCCATAAAGCAGAAGTATGCCGATGAGGACCAGAACCAATGGAAGGATGCGGCGGGCGGACATGATCACCTCCTGGATGCGTATGCGGATATCCAGTAGGACGCCGCATGCCGCGAGAGTGTTCCCGCCGTGAGGCGGTTGTCGGGCGGCCGGGTTGCCCGGGGGCGTGCCGGCGGCCAGGTACTGCGCGCTAACGCATCTGCTGCCGGAGCGTTGGGATATCTTCAGGGATGAGGCGCACTATGCCGACCCGT
This sequence comes from Anaerolineales bacterium, assembly GCA_034430775.1. Lineage (GTDB taxonomy): Bacteria > Chloroflexota > Anaerolineae > Anaerolineales > RBG-16-64-43 > JAFGKK01. Next base: position 47,691 of record DAOUDU010000003.1, read on the forward strand.
ACCAGTGTGCAGAAGGCCCAGACTACCGGGCAAAAAACCCGAAGGAACGTGTGCATGCTGCAGCGGACGGCGATGACGCCCACCGGTGCCGAGAAGATATCCACCTGCCGGGATCAGGATCACCGGCACCATGGTCGGCAGGCGTTAGGTTTCGGTGTAGTAGCGTTCGGTCTCGAGGAAATATAAAAACCAGGTAGTGATCACATTCCAGGGGAAGGCGCCCATGAATCCCTGCGCGAAAAGCTACGGCAGGCCGCGTTTCCTGAAGAGGCCGAGGGCGCGTTTTTTCTCAACACGGAAGATGCCGACGTTTTCCAATCCTTCAATATTTAATTGCACTTTTCCCTGCTGCCGGCCCGAGCCGGGCATCATCTCGTAAAATGCTGGAAAATTTTATAATCATGCGAAAAAAAGGACATTTTGGATGGGTTTTAGCTTATCCTTGACCATTTTTCCCCACGAGGATATAATTCCGCAACCAAGATATTATTCCAACTTAAAGCGCGTGGGCGATGCCCCATGCGCTTGTTTTGCCTGTTTTAACCCGGTAGGGGGTTTTCTCGGACCAATCCTCGGATTTCTATCCCGGAGAGTGAATAGTGGAAGCAAAAGGTATTACGTCCCTCAAGGTCACCCTTGCCTCACCCGACACGATCCGCTCCTGGTCTTACGGCGAAGTCACGCGGCCGGAGACAATTAACTACCGCCGGCTGCGCCCTGAAAAGGACGGTCTGTTCTGCGAGGCGATCTTCGGGCCGACGCGGGATTGGCAATGCTATTGCGGAAAGTATAAGAACGTGCGCCATCGCGGCGTGGTCTGCGATAAATGCGGCGTGGAAGTAACCCGTTCGTCGGTCCGCCGCGAACGCATGGGGCACATCGAACTGGCGGCGCCGGTTGCGCATGTCTGGTACACCCGCCGGGTGCCATCCTACCTGGGGCTTCTGCTCGATATCAGCCGGCGGAACCTGGACCGCGTGCTGTATTTTGCGCAGTACGTGATTACCCATGTTGACGAGGACGCGCGCCAGAAGGCGCTTAAGCGGCTCGACGAGGAACTCTCCAAGACGGAAGACAAGCAAGGCGCCGAGATTAACCAGAAGATCAAACAGGTCAAGCAGCAGCTTGAGAAGCGCATCGGCGATCTGGACGGAAAGATCCTGAACGCAAAGGAAAAATTCACCGAGGACGTCAGCGAACGGCTGGATCCGCTGATCAAGGAAGGCCAGCGGATGGAGCAGTCGCTGAAGGAAAAGCAGGGCTCGACCATCCGCGTCGCGATCGTATTTTCGGCCACGTCGACGACGATCGCCGAAAAGGGCGATACCATCACCTCCAAACACCTGACCGTCCTGCAGAAGGCGGTCAAGACGCGCCTGGAGGAGATCGAAAGCGAGCTGAAGGAAAAACGCGACAAGACGATCGACAAAATCAAACTCGACAAGGAAAAAGCAAAGGCCGAGGCCGACGAGACGCTCACGCAGCTGCGCGGCCAGATGGAAGACCAGACCCAGGAAGCGCGCGATTCGCTTTTACAGCAGCGCGAAGAGCTGATGGAGATCAAGAAGCTTTCCTTCATCGGCGAGAGCCGCTACCGGGAACTGAAAACGCGCTGGGGACAGGTATTCAAGGCGGAAATGGGCGCCGAGGCGTTCTACGAAATCCTGCGCAACCTGGAGCTGGATAAGGAATCCGAAACGCTGTGGAAGGACGTCCGCACCACCAAGAGCAAGCAACGCAAGAAGAAGGCTTCGAAGCGGCTGAAGGTGGTCGAGGCATTCCGCCGTTCGCACAACCGGCCGGAATGGATGATCCTGACGGTCCTGCCCGTGATCCCGCCCGAACTGCGGCCAATGGTCCAGCTCGACGGCGGCCGGTTCGCCACCTCCGACCTCAACGACCTCTACCGGCGGGTGATCAACCGCAACAACCGCCTCAAGCGTCTTATTGAACTCGGCGCGCCGGATGTGATCGTGCGCAACGAAAAACGCATGCTCCAGGAAGCGGTCGATTCCCTGATTGACAACTCGCAGCGCGGCAAGGCCCTTTCCCGCCGTGGCCGCCGTGAGCTGAAATCGCTTTCCGACATGCTTAAAGGCAAGAAGGGCCGTTTCCGCCGCAACCTGCTCGGCAAGCGCGTGGATTATTCCGGGCGCTCGGTGATCGTGGTCGGCCCCAAGCTCAAACTCTACCAGTGCGGGCTGCCCAAGGTCATGGCGCTCGAGCTCTACCGGCCGTTTGTCATCGCCAAGCTCGTGGCATACGGTTACGCCAACAACGTCAAGGGCGCGCGCCGGTTTATCGAACGCGAGCGGCCCGAGGTATGGGAAGTCCTGGAGGAAGTGATCCGCGACCGTCCCGTGCTGCTCAACCGCGCGCCCACGCTGCACCGCCTGGGCATCCAGGCCTTCGAGCCGGTGCTGGTGGAGGGCAAAGCCATTCATATTCATCCGCTGGTATGCGCCGCGTTCAACGCCGATTTCGACGGCGACCAGATGGCCGTTCATGTGCCGCTTTCCGAACGAGCGGTCACGGAAGCGCGTACGCTCATGCTTTCCACGAAGAACCTGCTCAAACCGGCCGACGGCGAACCGATCGTCGGCCCGACCAAGGACATGGTCCTGGGCGTGTACTACCTGACCCTGACCGATCCGCGGCTGGAGGCTCAGGCGGGGGAAGCGCGAAGCCAATTCAGCAGCATGGAAGAGGTGGAGCTGGCCTACCGCCTGGGAAAACTCAGCTTGCACACCCCGGTCTCCCTGCTCACCGCGACCTGGTTCAGTGAAAAGGGCGAGCGCTACGCGCGCGCGCAGAAACGACTGATCCATACCACGGCCGGCCGGGTGCTCTTCAACATGATCCTCCCCGAAAATATGCGCTATGTGAATCAGATCCTGGATAAAGGATCGCTGCAAAAATTGGTCGCCCAGTGCTACCAGGTATTGGGATCGGAGCCGACCATCGAAGTGGTGGATCGGATCAAGGAGATCGGTTTCCATTTCGCCACGCGCTCCGGCACGACGATCGCGGTTTCCGACATCACCGTTCCGCCGGAAAAGGCGGAAATCGTCGACCGTACGTTGGAAGAACAGACGGATCTGGAAAAGGATTTCCGCCGCGGCCTGCTGACCGAACAGGAACAAAACGAACGCATCATCGACCTGTGGCAGAAAGCGCTGATCGATGTCACCGACGCGGTCCGCCGGCACATGAACCCGACCGGAAACCTCAGCACCATGGCGATGTCGGGAGCGACCAAGGGCGGTTTCGGCCCGATCTCCCAGCTGGCCGGTATGCGCGGCCTGATGGCGGATCCGGCCGGTCGCATCATCCCGCTGCCCATCCGCTCCAATTTCCGCGACGGGCTGACCGCGCTGGAATACTTCATCTCGACCCACGGCGCCCGCAAGGGTTTGGCGGACACCGCGCTGCGCACAGCCGACGCCGGCTACCTCACCCGGCGGTTGGTGGATGTGGCGCAGGACCTGATCATCATGGACGTGGATTGCGGTACGGAAGACGGGATCCACATCCGGCGAAAGGATGACGTCGCGGGCCAGACCTTTGATTCGCGCCTGTTCGGCCGGATCACCGCGCAGAAAGTGGTGGAACCAAACACCGGCGAGTTGATCGTCGGCCGTAACGACGTCATCAGCCTGGAACAGGCCAAACAAATCTCGGCTTCCGGTTTAGAGGAAGTCGTTGTCCGGTCCGCGCTCACCTGCACCCTGCGCCACGGGCTGTGCCAGAAGTGCTATGGCATAGATCTGGGACGCGGCGCCATGGTGGACATGGGCGTCGCGGTCGGCATCGTCGCCGCGCAATCCATCGGTGAACCGGGCACCCAGCTGACGCTGCGGACTTTCCATACCGGCGGCGTTGCGGCCGGCGGCGATATCACCTCCGGCCTCCCGCGCGTGGAAGAACTCTTCGAAGCCCGCAAGAAGCCGAAGGGCGAGGCAATCGTCACCGAGATCGGCGGGATCGTCGAAGTCCACCGCTCCGAAACCGGACACCGCACCGTCAAGGTCGTTTCGAGCGAGGTCTTGCGCGATGAGTACCAGGTACCGGGCAATTGGTCCCTGAAAGTAGACGAAAACACCACCGTGGAAGCCGGGACGGTTCTGGCAACGCGGGGCGATGCGGAAATCGTCGCCGAGCATGCCGGCAAACTGCGCATCCGCGAACACAAGGCGGTCATCACTTACGAGAACCGCGAAGAAGCCGAATACGAGATCCCGAGCGGCGCGCGCCTGATTATCGCCGAAGACTCGCGGGTGGAAGCCGGCCAGAATCTGACCGAGGGCTCCCTCAATCCGCACCGGATCCTGCGCATTTCGGGACGAGAAGCCTGCCAACTGTACCTGCTGACGGAGATTCAGAAGGTGTACCGCGCCCAGGGGCAGAACATCAACGACAAGCACTTCGAAGTGGTCCTGCGCAAGATGCTGGCCAAGGTTCAGGTGGTCCGCCCCGGCGATACGACCTTCCTGCCGGGCGAACTGGTGGAACGGTTCCGCCTGCAGGATATCAACGAAACGCTGCTTTCGGAAAGCAAACAACCTGCCACGGCGGCACCGGTCCTTCTAGGAGTAACCAAAGCTTCGCTTTCCACCGATTCCTTCCTTTCCGCGTCTTCCTTCCAGCACACGATCAAGGTGTTGGCCGGAGCGGCGATCGAAGGAAAGGTCGATCCGCTCCTTGGGTTGAAGGAAAACGTTATCATCGGCAAACTCATCCCGGCCGGAACGGGGTACCGGCCGGAGGAGGAAGCGGTCGAAGAACCGGCCGCACCTAAAACGGTTGCGGAATAAAGAAGGCCGGGGGAATCCCCGGCCTTCTTTTTTTTCAGCCGTAGAATTGAGGTGTTGAGGGGCAATTCGGCATGGCGCTCGCTTCACCACGCTTGTGGTGCGGGAAGGGATTCTCGAAAATAAAAAATGGATTCAACCAACGAGGTGAAAGATGAACAAGAAAACAACAGCCAAGCCGCGCCGGAATCGTGCGCCGTACCGAGCCCGCCCGCAGAGCAACAACCGGACCGGGTATAACGGCGTCAGCGTCACGTATACCAAGGGCAACAAAGGCCGGACGGTCATGCCGGTTGTCAGCGTGTATTACAAACTGAAGGGGAAGGTACACAATAAACGGTTTTACATCCACCTCTTCCCCTCGAAAAAAGCGGCCATCGAAACGGCGGTGAAATTCCGGAAAAAAATGGAAAGAGAAATGGCCCGCGAGCGCAAAACCAAATCCGTGCGGGGGAAGAAGCGGTAAGGCGGGCGCTTTCGTGCATTTCCAAAGCGGCTCTTCGAGCCGCTTTTTTTTTAGCAGAGTGGTGAAAAAGGAAGAAACAGGTGTCATTGAGAGCGACCCCTTCGCTGCGCTCAGGGTAAGCTCCGGGAGCGAAGCAATCTCCTCCTTTGGAAATAAATGGAGATTGCTTCGCCGCTTCGCTCCCCTGACCCCGCCACGGCGGAGCCGGGGCAGGGCTCGCCATGACAGCCCAGCCTTTTTCAACCCCTGCCAAGGTGAATAGATGGAACTTAATCCGCTTCAGGCATCCTCTGCAAAAAGGGAAGGCTGATCCCGCGTATTCCCGGGGATCGATGTCAGGCGGAGAAACCCGCGCGCCAGGAGAATCGCGCGCGGATCAACCGGGTATCCGAAATCCGCGGCCAGATCCTGCGCAGCCAGAAGAAAACCGTGGCGCGGATTTTGCGGGGCGCGGCGGACGGCGCGCCGCCAGCAGGCTTCCCAATCGCCGAAAAAGCGGTCCAGCGGACCGCCCGGCTCGGCGTGATGAATGAGGTTCTTCGGAAGCACGGCCTGCAGTTCCCGCGGGCCAAACGGGCGGCGCAGACGCGCGAAAAACACCAACCCTTCGTAGGTCAATTCCGCCCCGGTCCTGCGGTAGGTGTTGAACGCCATTCCACGCCCCGTCGGATCACTTGTTCCTTCCAGGAGCAATCCTTCCTCGCACAGGTGCCGCGCCAGGATCTCGATCGCGGGGCGATATTCGTTTTCCGGATATTGGCGCAGCACGTTCATCGCGCGGATGAGCGCCGCGCGTTCGCCCCCGCGCAGCGGGAGATTGAACCCTCCCAAACGGAATGCCATCCCCGGTCCGGCGGCGTATTGCGCGGCCGCCACCCGCGCTGGATCGATCTCCACTCCCAGGAACTCTTGATCCGGATTCAACCGCCGCAGGCGCGCGGCGGATTCCAGTGTTGTCCGGGGGGTCTCCCCATACCCCAAATCCACATACAAGCCGGGCAGGGTGCGCAGGAATTCCGCGTGGCACAGGGCGAGGTAGGTATCCGTCGGGCGCAGTCGGTTGGGGGCGGTTTTTCCGCGCGTGGGGAGGCCGAGCGGTTTTTTCGACCGGGCGGCATACGGGCCGGGTCGCGCGGAAGGACGAACGGCATGGGGGAATGGACGCTTGCGGGTCATGAGGTATGGTGTGCCGCCGACAATTAGTATTGTACGCGGATTGCGCGGAAACAGCGGATGTTGCGGATCATTCCAATGTGTTTTCCATGTTCAGCCAATCAAAGAAACCCAAAAATTCCGTGTCATTTGCATACATAGCAATCTCGAATTCCCCTCACTCTTCTTTCCCGATCAAACCGAGCTGCCGCAGCCGCCATTCGAGTATTCGGCTCTCGGAAAAATCTTCCAGGCGGACGTCCGCCGCACACCAACCGCGGCAGGCAGCCTGAGGAATCAGGCCGATTATTTCCGAACAATCTACCGCTGCGCCCAGCCGTCCGGCTTCGGCGGACACTGCGCCGTAGGCTTGCGGGACCGAGGTCTGCGTGTAATCGGTCAGGTTCATCGAGACTTGCGCGCGTCCGCCGGCGATCACGCCCATGGCCTGGAGCGCAGGGAGGCCGCCGGACGACGCACGGATCCGCCGGGCGATCTCGCGGGCAATCCCGAGCGCTTTGGTTTTCAAGTAAATGTTGAAGGCGATCAGCGGGCCGCGCGCACCGATCGCCGTGGCGCCCGCCGGCCCCAAACGGGCAGGTCCGAAATCCGGCTGATAGGACGGATCGATGCCGACCGACGCAGTCAGCCCTTCGAATTCTCCCTTGCGGATAGCGGACAGGTTTTTTCGTTCGGGCCGGGCTGCGGCTTCCCCGTAGAGATAAACGGGCAGGCCGAGTTCCTCGCCGACCCGGCGGCCGAGGGTGCGGGCAAGCGCCGCGCAGGCTTCCATGGAGATTTCCTGGATCGGGATAAACGGCACAACATCGGTCGCGCCGATGCGCGGGTGGACGCCCTGGTGAAGGCGCAGGTCAATCCGCTCGGCGGCGCATTGGATCGCGGCAAAAGCGGATTCCGCCACAACCTCGGGACGCCCCGCGATTGTGACAACGGTCCGGTTGTGGTCGCGGTCGCTTGAGGAATCCAGAAGGCGGGCGCCCGGCACGGCGCGGATGGCGGAGCGGATTGCGTCGACCGTTTCCGCGTTACAGCCTTCGGAGAAATTCGGGATGCATTCGACGAGCGGTGCAGGCAACGTCACCTCCCGGGAAGGAAAAAGCACCGCGAACGGCGGTGCCTCAGGCGGAGAGGGTGGGATTTGAACCCACGGAGCCTTGCAGCTCACGCGCTCTCCAAGCGCGCGCATTAGACCGGACTATGCAACCTCTCCAGGATGTGCGCCGACGGTTAATTCAGCGCGCGGGGATTATACCAAACAAACCCCTCCCCTTTCCCCTCCCCAATTTGGGGAGGGGCAGGGGAGGGGTAGGAATAAATCCACGGAGGCCATAGAGGTGCACGGAGTTTTTTCAGATTAATTCTCCGTGTGTCTCCGTGCCCTCCGTGGATATTTACTTAGCCAGCATCTTCTTGAGATCTTCGATCACCGCCACGGGGCTCGGGTCGGTGGCATAGAGGATGGCCAGGTAGAATGCGGTGTAATCCCCGAAGTGCAGACAGGTGTACATCTGGGAAAGCGGGTCCTCCCCCAATCCGGCGACCTCCTCCATCTGCCAACCCTGGCGTGCGAAGAGCTCGCGGGTGATGTCGACCCGCCGGGCGTTGCGCGGGTGGTTGAATTTGGAGCGCAGGAGGATGACCACCGCGCGGTCGATAACGTCTTTGGGCTGGACCGTCCCGGCCACGGTATTGTGGTCGAGTTCGGGAAGTTCTTCGAACTGGGCCCAGGCCTTGGCGATTTCCGAGACCTGCCCCTTCCAACGGCGCGCAACCGGCGCCAAGAAATCCGCGCCGAAGATGATCACCGCTTTGCCCGCCTCTTTGGCGGCCAGTTGCTTTGCGGGATTCTTGGCGCCGGGAGAATCGGCGCCGATCGCCTTCTGCTGCAGGCGCATCGCCGCCGCTGCCGCGGCCACATTCTTAGTGGGATCGGGCAACAGTCCCAGCCGGGCCGCCACGGCGCAGGGCAGGGCGAAAGTGTACCCGACGGCGCTACGCGGCTGTCCATCGTATGTGAACTTCCAAACCGGGACGCCGTCCTTTTCCGCGGCGGCGGCCAGCTTCCCGCCGGTTGTCATCGCCAGGATCGAGCAGTTATTTTCCTGCGCGGATTGATACGCGGAAAGCGTCTCCTCGGTGTTCCCGGAGTAGGAGGAGACGATCACCAGCGTCTCCGGCCCTTTGGCCCAGGCGGGCAGCGCATAATTGCGCCACACGACGAACGGTGCGTCCGCAATCGGGGCGGCGTAGGCGGTGAGCAATGAACCGCCGATGGCGGAACCGCCCATGCCGGCGATCACAATCCGCTTTGTCTTCCGAAGCGCATCCGGCAGGGGGAACGCTTGTCCGGCCTTCCAGGCTTCCTCGAGCTGGTCCGGCAGGCGGTTGATGGATCCGAGCATATCCAGCATGTCGATCTTTTTGATGGCTTGCAGATCATCCAGGTTCATATGTCCTCACAGAAAAATTTTTTTCTCCCCCTCCTCTGTCCTCCCCCGTTTGCGAAGCAAACGGGGGAGGACAGAGGAGGGGGCAGTATGGATGAGGTTGTGTCAGGTGTGGATCAGCTTGTATACGTCCCGTTTGTTCCATCCGCTATGGGATGCGATTTCCTCGGCGAGTTCGGAAGCCGGCAGGCCGCGTTTGGCTTCACGCTTCAACGCGGATCGAACCTGCGCTTCACCCCATTTTACCGGTTCTTCCGCGCCGCCGATGACGAGCGTGATTTCCCCGAGCGGCGGATGGGTGCGAAAATGCTTCACCGCGTCTTCCACACTCCCGCGCACGAATTCCTCATGCAGCTTGGTCAACTCGCGGCCGACCGCCAGCGGGCGGTCGCCCAGCACGGCGAGGATATCCTCGAGTGATTCCATCAGCCGGTGCGGCGTTTCCAGAGCGATCAACGTCCGTCGCTCGCGGGCGAGTTCCCCCAGCAGCGATTTCCGCTGGGCCGAACGGCGCGGCAGATAACCGAGATAAACAAACGAATCGGTCGGAAGGCCCGAGGCGGTCAGCGCCGCGATCGGCGCGCACGGGCCGGGGATGGGGCTGACCTCATATCCGGCGGCGAGTGCCGCGCGCGCGAGTTCGTACCCTGGATCGTTCAACCCGGGCGTTCCGGCGTCGCTGACCAGCGCCACATCGCCTGTCGCAAGCCGTTCCAGAACCGCCCCGATCCGGGTGAGTTTATTGTGCTCGTGATACGCGATCATCGGCGTGCGGATCCCGTAATGCGCGAGCAGCTTGCCGGTCTGGCGCGTATCCTCGGCGGCGATGCAGACCGCGTCGCGCAGCAGGCGCAGCGCGCGGGCCGAGATATCCTCGAGGTTCCCGATCGGCGTGGCGATAAGGTACAGCTTGCCCATGACGGCGGGATTTTAACATATCCCGATTGTGTTTCTGGGGGCTTGAAACCCAATGGAGGGGGGCGGGAATGCCGTCGGTGAAGGACACCTCCGCGGGGTCGCCGGTTTTTGGTTGACCGCCCGGAATTATTTCTTCTTGGGCCCCGGCTTTGAAAGCACCCTGGCGATGGTGCGCATATCCATCCACCACTGCTCCTTGGGGCGCGAGAGGGTCATGTCCGCCATCCGGGAGATGTCTTCGATGTTATAGAAATTAATATCGCCGCCCCGCATTCCGACAAACATGGCCGGCGGATTGCCGCTGGCCGGCAGCTCCGAGAGGTGCTCGATGCAGCGGGCGGCCAGCCGCGTGGCCTGGATCCGGTCGAACGGCGAGGGATCGCCGCCCTGTTGCAGATGGCCGAGGATCGCCTGGCGCACGTCAAAAAGCGATTGGCCTTCCTCTTCGAAGAGTGCGTACATGAAGGCGGTCGTATACAGCGGGTTGGCGTTCTCGTTGCGGATCATCAGGCTGATCCGCTTTCCGCCTTCAAAACCGCGGATCAAATTATCCAAATCCTGCTCAAGGTTCTTCAGCGTGACGCCTTCCTCGTGCAGATATACCCGTTCGGCGCCGGTCGCCAGCCCGCTCATCAGCGCCAGGTACCCGCAGTAGCGGCCCATTACCTCGACCACGAAGCAGCGGTGGAGCGATCCGCTGGACTGCTTGATTTTATCGACCGCACCCACGATGTTGTTGACCGCGGTATCGGCGCCGATCGAAAGCTCCGAGCCGGGCAAGTTGTTATTAATCGTCGCCGGAAGGCAAAGGATCGGAATATTAAAGGCCGGGAAGTTGTCGCGCTCCTTCCACAGCCGGTAGGTGGTTTCGTATCCTGACCAGCCGCCGACGATCAGCAGGCTGTGGATATCGAGCTCCTCGATATTGCGCGCGATGGCATACAGTTCCTTCCCGGCGGGGACCTTGCGCCCGGTGCCGAGCTCCGAACCGCCGCGCGGCGCCCACCCGTTGACGCTCATCCAGTTCATCTCCTGGATATCGCCGTCGATCAGCCCTTGCGGGCCGCCGTGCACGCCGAGGATCGTGTGGCCTTTATCGATCCCGAGCCGGACCGC
>DAOUDU010000004.1:0-6966 GCA_034430775.1 Anaerolineales bacterium
ACCGCGCGCACACACTCCGCCCGTGCATCGACAGCATCCTGATGCAGAATTTCCCGTCGAAGGAAATCATTGTCGTGGACGATGGGTCCACCGACGACACCGCACAGATCGCCGCATCGTACGGCAACGCCATCGCCTACCATCCCCGGACGCACCAGGGCGTATCGCGAGCCTGGAATACCGCCATCGCCCTCTCCCGCGGGCGGTGGATCGCGTTCCTGGATTCAGACGATTATTACCTGTATCCGGACGTCCTAAAAGATCACCTCCGGCGGTTCGCGGAAGAGCCCAATCTGGATGCGGTCTCCGCCGGTTGGCGGATCGTGGATGAGGACGGCCGGCTGCTGACAGAAGTAAAGCCGTGGGAATACGCCGAGGTCTTCGACCTGGAATCCTTCCTGATCTGGAAACCCGCCTACCTCTCGGCCAAGATATTCCGGCGCACGATCCTTGAAAAGGTGAACGGCCTGGACACATCGTTTGAAGCCGCCATCGACACCGATCTGATCCTTCGGATTCTCCTCGCCGGCGGAAGGTTCGGCTGGCTTCGGAAGATCACCTATGCCTACCGGCAGAGCCCGAATTCGATCATGACCAACGCACCCCGCCAGGCGAAGTTCCTGCGGATGGCGATCGACCGTGCGTTCTCATCGGACGGGCTTCCTCCCGCCGTCCGGTCGGCGGAAGCCGGCATCCGGTATTCCACGGAACTTTGGCTTGCCTGGTATTTTTGGTCGAGGGGTTTTTCAGAAGAGGCCTCGGTCACCCTGACTCGCGCGCGTCCGCTTCACCGCGAAAGACCGTTTGTCCAGTTGAAGAATTGGTGGCTTGAATTCCGGCGGCACGCACTCTCCCATGGGACGGCTTGCATCCGCCCGGAGGCCTTTCTATCGATCGCCCTTCCGGCGTTTTCCCTTGGGCAGGACCAGAGTCGTCTCCTGGGTTCCGTATTCGTATGGTGGCGAAACACCTGGAACTATTATTCACGCGAAGCCATGGAAGAAGAAACCGATCCGCCTTCTTTCCGGGGCGCTTCCGCCGGAGAATTGGTGAAATCCGCCCAACGCTGCATAAGTACGGCGGCGGAACCGCCCCCGCCCGCCGTCGTGGAGCGATTCTGGAGGGATGCAACCGCGCAGGGATCGGTTTCCCCGTCGGAGCGCGCTTCAGTCGTCACCCTGTACCTGACGGGGTTCGTCCGGGCGGTATTCGCCAAACGGTTCCCCGCCGCGGCCGCATTCCTGATCAAGGCCCTCGCCTCTTCCTTGACTCCCGCCGCCGCCGGACCCTGGCTCCGATTCTTCCGTTCCGCACTCGCGTATTGGAAACCGGGCAATAGGCGGCACGTGGAGGAAGATACGGTATGACCTCCGAACCCCTGGTCAGCGTGATCATGCCAACCTACAACCGGGCGGAGTTCATCGCCCAGGCCGTCGAAAGCGTCCTGGCCCAGGATTATCCGAATTGGGAGCTGATCATCATCGACGACGGATCGACCGACGCGACGGATGCGGCGATTGCGAAGTATATCGGCCCGAACATCCGCTGCCTGCAACAGGACCGGCGGGGTCCCGGGGCCGCCCGAAACCGGGGACTCGCCGAAGCCCGGGGATCCCTGATCGCTTTTCTGGATTCCGACGATTATTACCTGCCGGGAAAACTCCGCACCCAGGCCGGTATGCTGGCGGAGCGGAAGAATCTCGGCGCGGCGCACAGCGGCTGGAGGATAGTGGATGAGGGCGGGAATCTTCTGGAAACCGTCGAACCATGGGGAAACGCGCCGGTCCTTGACCTGAAAACCTGGTTGATGTGGAAGCCGGTGTTCCTGGGGGGAATCATGATCCGGACGGAATGGTTCCGGAAAACCGGCCCGTTCAACCCGGCGCTATTCCAGACCGACGACGTGGAGATGATGTTCCGGATGGCCGCCGCCGGATGCCGGATGAGCTGGGTAAAGAGACCGACCGTTTGCTACCGCCAGCACGCCGCCAATATCACCCGCGACGGGCTCCGTCAGGCCGACGACTTGATGGCCGCCGTCGACAGCTTTTTCTCCGACGGGAAGCTTCCCGGCAAGATCCGAGCGCTTGAGCGAGACGTCAGGCAGTACACGCTGCTTTGGCTGGCATTCGAATTATGGCGGAAGGATTACCCCGCAGCCATGGCGGATTACCTGCTGCGGACGGTTCCCTTCACCGTTCAAACCGGAGAGCAACTGGCCGTCTCCTGGCACAGCCACCTGATCCAGCGCGGTTTGGAATTCGGGATCGCCGGGAAAAAACTGGCCGGCCTGGGGGAGATGCTCTCGGCCCTACCGCTTCCCGGAAACCCGGATCCGGAACACGTCCATCGTACGCTGGATTGGCTGTTTGCCACGTGGTGGACAGTCCCGCGCGGCGGACGGCCGGACGCGGAAAAACTCATCTCCTTCCAAGCCGGGTTCACGCCCCGGGAGATCGTTAAAGCACTCCAGACGGCGATCGTAGCCACTCCACAGCGCGAATCGCTTGGCGACATTGCCGGACTCTGGAAGGAGCTGCTGCGGACTCAAACGGTTCCGGCGGCCGGCCGGCACGAGGTCACGACGTTGTATCTGACCATTTTTTCGCAGTCCGTCTTCCGCAGAAAGTGGGGCCATGCGGCGGCGGCCCTGTTGCACGCCGTCCGTTCCGGGGCAAGCGTGCGGGCGCTCCCGGCCTGGGGCCGCTTCCTCCGGGCGGGGTTGGTTTTCCTTTTTTCCCTGGGATTGCGTAAACGGAATACAATAGCGGACATTAAGGCCCACCGATTATGAAACGCAGACGACTCGACATGCGAAAAAAGCTGCTCCAGAGCAGCTTGCGCTCAAACCTGGCCACACTCTTGGGGAACAGCGTATGGGCGCTTAAATATTCCTTTGCGCGCAAGCCGGGCTTGGTCATCGGCCTGCTGGTTCTGGCAGTCGCCTCCAGCACCATACCGGCCCTGCTGGCCGTCTCCACCCGCGGACTGGTTAACGCGGTTTCCGGCCTGATCCGCGGGACGGCGCAGGACGAGTATCATATTCTGCTCTGGCTGGCGGTCGGCCTGGCGGCCGCGATCGCGGATGCGCTGATCTCCCTCATCGAGAGTTACCTGGACATGACCTTTCAGGACGCGATCGGCCGTCACATCAGCCTGGACGTCCTCGAGCATACGGCGAAATTGGAACTCGAACAGCTCGAAGATGCCCGGTTCCAAGATACGCTCAGCTTGGTGCAGCAGAACCTCGGGCCTTCGTTCACACGGTACCTCACCACCACCATCTCCCTCACCGCGACAATCCTTGAAAGCATCATCCTGATGGGCCTGCTGTTCCAGATCGATCCCATCATCCTGCCCGTGTTCCTGCCCATCCTGGGGTTCTACCTTTGGTTCGAATGGCGGTACGTCGTCCGGAAAACGGAGTTGGAGATCCTGCGTTCCGCCAAACGCCGCTGGACTCGCTACTTCACCTCCCGCCTGACCTCCCCGCAGAACCTGCCGGAAGTTAAACTGCTCGGGCTGGCTCCGCTGATGTTGAAAAAATTCGACGAACTGCTGCGGGAGTTCATCCAGCAGGATCAGAAGATCCGGCGGTCGGCGCTGGCCATGCAGACGGTGTACGCGTTGATCACCAGCGGCCTGGTCACGGTGCTGCTCTACGGGATAGTGCGGAAAATACTAGACCGGGTTCTGACCATCGGCGACCTGACGATTTTCGGGGGCGCCGCCCTCCGGCTTCGGCGCAACATCGAATTGACAGTGCGATCCGCCGGCGCGGCCCTGGAAAACACGATCTACATTTCCCATATCCGATCCCTGTTCCAAATCCAGCCGGAATCCGGGTTCGAGGGCGAACATCCCGCTGATCCCTTTGGCGGCGACATCCGGCTGGAGAACGTCACATTTTTTTACCCGAACGCCCCTCGGCCGGCCCTGGACAGCGTCAGCCTGCACATCCGCAAGGGGGAGGTTGTGGCGCTGGTGGGCGAGAACGGCGCCGGTAAAACCACGCTGGTGAAACTGCTTTCCGGCCTGTATGCTCCCACCAAAGGACGGATCCTGCTCGACCGCCGTAACATGGCCGAACTCGATCCGGAGTATGTGTTCCGGCAGTTTTCCTCCATCTTCCAACCCTACGGGAAATACGAGGGAACCGTTCACGAGAACATCGCCTATGGCGACTGGGAAAACCTCATGGACCATCCGGAACGGGTGCGCGAAATCAGCCGTGCCAGCGGGGTGGATTCGCTGGTGCAGAAGCTCCCGCAGCAGTACAACACCATGCTGGGGCGGATGTTCGGGGATGTGGACCTTTCCGGCGGGCAATGGCAGAAGATCGCTATCGCCCGAGCTTTCGCGCGCAACGCCCCGATCCTCATCCTGGACGAGCCGACTTCTTCCCTGGATCCCCGCGCGGAGTACGAAATTTTCCTGTTGTTCCGCAAACTGGCCCGGCAACGCACCACGATCATCATCTCCCATCGTTTTTCCACCGTCAGCATGGCCGATAGAATCATCGTCATGGGAGAGGGCCGGATCCTGGAGCAGGGCTCCCACCCGGAATTAATGCGCTCCAAAGGCGTATACGCGGCCTTGTACACCATGCAATCCAAGCAGATGAAATCGTTGCGAAAGGAACGGTGACCGCCGGCATGCCGTCGCTGCTCCTCACCGGCCACCAGCGTTCGGGGACGACGATCCTGCGGATCCTGCTCAACAGCCATCCGGAGATCGCCGTCACCAACGAGCTTGGCAGCCTGAAACACCTCCGCCGCTCCCGTTTTTTCTATTCGCTGTATCTGACGCACCGGCTGATCGGCATCTGGCGCCGCGGCCCGTTCACCGCGCTCCACCGCAATGAGCCAACCTCCCGGTGGGAGAACGCAGCCTTCGTCCTGCGCTACCTGATCCGGGTACAAGCCGCCCGTTCCCTGCGGATCGGATATGAAGGCGCGGAAAACGCCTTGCGGGCGCTTTTTCCCGGGCGGTGCTGGGTCGGCGACAAATACCCCGAATACGTCTGGAGCCTTCCGGAATTCGCCGCCGCGGGGTCTCTGCGCTGCATCGCGGTCTACCGCGACGGGAGGGATGTGGTCAGTTCGACCCTGGAAAGCGCGCGCACGGCCTGGAAGGGCCGGGATTTCGTTCAGGCGCTGGACACACCCGAAAAAGCCGCCGTTCGCTGGGTGAAATCCATCCGGCGGATGGAGGAATGCGGAGGGAAGGTCCTCCGCGTGCGCTATGAGCGGTTGATGGCCGAACCGGCGGCGTGCGCCGGGGAACTCGGCCGGGCGCTGGACGTCGATCCGGCTTTCTTCCCCATCCACATCCTGCACAAGGCCAGCGTCGGCAGGCACCGCGGCCGGCTTTCGGGAACCGAACTCGCCTCGGTCGAGGCTATCGCCGGGGAGACCCTGGCACGGCTCGGCTACGAATAGAGGAAAGGAAGCGCATGGCGTTCATCATCGGCGGGCATCCCCGCTCCGGAACCACGATGCTCTTCCGGCTCTGCCGCGACCATCCGCAGATCGGGATCACCGGCGAGTTCAAATGCTTCCGAAAGCTCGGAACCCAATTCCCGGTCTACATCACGGGACTGGAAAAAAAATGGCGCGAGAAAAGCTTCATCTACCGGATGGACCGGGGGGCGCCCTGGCCGTTCCGCGCGCGAAGCGGCGCTTTTTTAGCCGGGTATTGGATTCTCATGAGATTCCGGGTGTTGCGGCGGCCGGTCCAGGTCGCGGATGTGGAGGCGGTGCTGCGGACGCTGCTGCGCAAACCGGTGGTCGGGGATAAATACCCCCGTTATGTGTTTCAGCTGGACCGGCTCGGCGCATTCCCCGACCTCAAACGGATAATGATCCATCGCGACGGGCGCGATGTCGTAAGTTCTTTTCTGAAAAAAATACGCTCCACTTGGAAGGAACTCCCCGTGGCAAAAACGGAAAACACCGCCCGCCGGATCGCCCAGCGCTGGGTGGAATCGGAGGAGAACATCGACCGCAATCGCGGTTCGCTGTTCGTCATCCGCTACGAGGAGTTGGTGCGCAACCCGGCTCCGATACTGGACGGGATGGCGGAATACCTCGGGGTCAACCCGGCCGGCTTCCGGATGACCGACATCCACGGACACAGCATCGGAAAATTCCGCGACGGACTGACCGCGGATGAACTGCGGGACGTCCTGGACGTAGCCGGCGCGACCCTCTCGCGATTGGAATACCTTTAGGCAAGGAAGGATCATGGCATTCATCATCGGCGGCCACCCGCGCTCCGGCACAACCCTGCTCTTCCGACTTTGCCGCGATCATCCGCAGATCGGGATCGCCGGCGAGTTCAAGTGCTTTCAAAATCTGGATAGGCCCTTCCCCGAGTATTGGGGATCGATCGAAACCGACTGGCGCCATTTCAGCTTCTTCTGGCGGATCGGCCGCCGGGCCCCATGGTTCTTCAAGGCCGGCAGCGGCATCTTCCTCGCACGGTACCGCTGGCAGCTCCGAAACCGCGCGCGCGCCGCGGTCACCGCGGCGGACGTGGAACGCGCGCTGCAAAGCGTCTTTCACAGGTCCGTTGTCGGCGATAAATATCCCCACTATGTATTCCAACTGCCGGACCTTGTCCGGCAGCCTTTGCTGCAGCGGATCATACTATTCCGGGATGCGCGCGATGTTGTCAGTTCCTTCATGAACATGCTGCGTACCAAGTGGAAGGGGCTTTCCTGGACGATGGAGTTCCGGTCCGCCGGAGACGTCGCCCGGCAGTGGGTCCGGGCCATCGAATCGATGGAAAAGTACAGGGATGACCTGCTGGTCTTGCGGTATGAGGATCTCGTCCGGGATCCCCAGCCCGAACTGCGGAAGATGGCGGATTGCCTGGGCGTGGATCCGGCGGGGTTTAATATCCGGAAAATCCACACCGCAAGCATCGGGAAGTCAAAAAGGTTCCTTTCGGAAAAAGAGATGG
>DAOUDU010000005.1:0-19910 GCA_034430775.1 Anaerolineales bacterium
TCGTCGTAAAGACCCGGAGCCCGGACCGGGGCAATTCCTTTTGCGGGAAGCGGTCGTCCAGCCGGTCGATGGCCAGTTCAAGAAAAGAATCCAGGATCGGAAGCTTTCCGCCGAAGACCGGATCCGTGCCGCCGGAGGATGACCATCCGAAGTCCTCCGAAGGGATGGGATCCGCAATCGCGCGCGCCCAATCCGCATTGTCCACAAATCCGCCGTCATGCATGCTGTTTAGGATTGCGTCACGTGCGGCATGCCAACCCGCGGGATCATTTTCCAGCGCCGGATCGGACCCCAACGCCTCCAACGCGGCGCATTGCGCAACCGTAAGCGCCCCGGCATGCGCCCCAAAGTACGCCAAGGCGCCATCGTCCACACCGACCGCACCCCTGCCGTACAGCCGGATGTTGATCATCCATTCCGCAAGTTCGAGTCCTCCATAGCGCGCGGCCAAAGCACCCGCCAGGCGCGCCTTTGCCAGCGCGTTGCTCCCGCTTCCCCGCATCGCCAGCAATTCGGCGGCGGCATCCCCCGCCGGATCTTTTACTCCCGCCAGAGAGTCCGCAAAGGCACGCGCCGCGCCCAGGAAGTCCGGCAATCGAATTTCCGCAAAAGATATATTCCGCGCGGCAAGAAAGGCGGGAAGGACGCAATCCGCTTCCGGCGCGCTGCCCGCCGGGTACCAACGGGCTTCCCGGGCGCGCGCGGACCCCGCTTCGATTAAAAGCTTGCCCGTCCGGTCGTAAAAACGCGCGCCTTGCGGCCGGGAGCCCATTTGCAGGTCCGGCGCGGGAAGCGGCAGTGGGATGGCAAGGATCAGCGTGCCCGCGGCAAACAGCAATCCGGCCGAAAGCAGCAGAATCCGGCCCAGCGGACGCGCGATGCGTCCGCTGCGGGCCCGGCGCAGCCGCCTGTCGTGGACAATCCTTGATAGTTGTGATTCAACCGGCATGCAAAGGATTATACTTTAGCCCCGCGGCCGCCGCGCGAAAAATGATTACGCCAAAACATAGAGAAAAACATAAGCGCTGAAGAACGCAATAAAACAAGATTACGGTGAAATCAGTTTTTCAGGGTGTCAGTATTCCAGTGAAAAAATAAATCCCAGTTTTCAATCGGAGATCCGGAATGTCGGAATTAATGGCAGGATTAATGCATGAGATGTCAATGACCGTCACACCCGACCGGACTGCCAAGCATCTCGGGACCGGTGCGGCGTCGGTGCTTTCCACACCGTCGATCGTCTGGTTGGTCGAACACGCGGCCCAGGTTCTGGCGCAGAACCACCTTCCCGACGGCCAGACCACGGTCGGCGCAGAAGTATTCGTCCGCCATCTCGCGCCCACTCCGCTCGGGATGCAGGTGACCGCCAAAGTCCGGATCGACGAAGTCGATGGCCGCCGGATCACGTTCTCCGCCGAGGTGTTCGACGAAAAGGAAAAAGTCGGCGACGGGCGGCATGTGCGGGTGATCATCGATCAGAAACGGTTTATGGAAAAAGTGAAAGGGAAAAGCTGACCCAAACCCCGCTCTCCCAACCCCTCTCCCCCCCTCAATAATGGGAAGGGGGAGAAGGGTGCCGCAGGCGTGGTGTGTGGGTTGGGTGTGCTCCTCTATGTTTTATCATCTCTGGACTGAAGGCTGTCAGATGAACGTGTCGGATTCCCGGCGCGTGGCCGGAGCGCTGGAAGCGCTCGGGTACCAACCGGTTGCGCGCCCCGAGGCGGCCGACGTGATCGTGCTTAATACCTGCGTGGTGCGCCAAAGCGCTGAGGATAAAGCCTGCGGCCGGTTAACCTCGCTGCGCCCGTTGAAAAAACGAAATCCGCAATTGGTGATCAACGTGATGGGCTGCCTGGTCGGACGGCGGGAACCGGATGGCTTGCGAAAACGCTTCCCGTTTGTGGATGTTTTCTCGGCACCTTCGGATCCGCGTCCGCTGATCGATTTCCTGCTGCGCGAACGGCCGGTGCATGCATCGGGTGAGATCATCGCCGCCCTGCAATCGGCCGTTTCGGATGATTCGACACCCGGGCTGGCGCGCTTTCCATTCCTCGCATCCGGCGATTCCGGTGCGCCGCCGGTCACCGCTATGGTGTCGATCGTGCTGGGCTGCTCGCACGCCTGCACCTATTGCGTCATCCCCTACCGCCGCGGGGGCGAACGGTCGCGTCCGGAGGCGGATATCCTCGAAGAAATCCGGCAATGGGTGGCGAGGGGCGCGCGCGAGGTCACCTTGCTCGGGCAGATTGTCGACCGCTACGGGAAGGATTCCGGCGGTTCCGATCTGCCCGCGCTGCTCCGAAAAGTCCATGTGATCGGGGGATTGGAGCGCATCCGCTTCCTGACCTCACACCCCAACTGGATGACCGACGAACTGATCGAAACCGCCGCCTCCCTTCCCAAGGTGTGCGGGCACATCGAAGTGCCGGTCCAGGCGGGGGACGATGCTGTCTTGGAGCGGATGAAGCGCGGGTATACCGCGGAGGATTACCGCCGGCTGATTGGCCGCATCCGCGCGGTCAATCCCGGCGCATCAATTGCCACCGACGTGATCGTCGGATTCCCGGGTGAAACGGACGCGCAGTTCCAACGCACCTATGAACTGTTGGCCGAATTACGGCTCGACACGGCCCATCTGGCACGGTATTCCCCGCGCCCGGATACTTTCTCCGCGCGCAACCTGCCTGATGATGTCACAGCCGATGAAAAAATGCGCCGCTTCCGTCTGCTCGAGGAGTTGCAGGAACGCATCGCGCAGGAGAAGAACGCGGAATTGCTCGGAAAGACGGTTGAGGTGCTGGTCGAAGGGAAACACAAGGGGCGCTGGTTCGGCCGCAGCCGCACAAATAGACTGGTTTTCTTCGACGATTCTTCCCGTGAATGGATTGCCCAATTGGTTATGGTGGAAATCACCCATTCCTCCGCCTGGAGTTTGCAGGGAAAGGCGGAAGGAATCAGACAGGGTTGACAAGATATTTTCAGGGTGGACAGGATTTATTGGTAATTAAGAATCCTGTAAATCCTGTTCGTTTTTCTTTTCCATTTTTATTAACCCAGCCAAAAAAACCGCCGGAAATCATCCGGCGATTCAATTTCCAACGTACCCCGCCATGCCGTGTGTTGCGTGATTTTGAACCTGCTTTCGCAGGTGGGAACTTACCGTCGGGTCCAGCCTTGGCCGAAGCCTATCGCTTCGCCCTCGTGAGATGAAGTCCCCAAGTTCAGAGTATTGGCTCAAAACCGTTGTGCAACATCACGAACACGGAAGGGCGGGATTCTTATACCACCATTGCCGGGCAAGTGCAATTACCCGTGCGTAAAATCAGCGCGCCTATTTTGTTTCGTCGAGCAGACGGATGTGCAATTCCTTGAGTTGTCGCGGGTCGGCCGGGGAAGGCGCGTCGGCCATTACATCCAACGCCTGTTGGTTCTTCGGGAAGGCGATCACTTCACGGATGTTGGGTTCGTCCGCCAGAACCATCGCCAGCCGGTCGATCCCCGGCGCCATCCCGCCGTGGGGAGGGGCGCCGTATTGGAACGCTTCGAGCAGGTGCCCGAAACGCCCCTTAATCTCCGCTTCGCTTAATCCGATCCGCTCGAATACTTTATGCTGAATGTCGCTGCGGTGGATGCGGATCGAACCCGATCCCAGCTCGATCCCATTGATCACAAGGTCGTACGCGTCGGAAAGCATTGATCCCGGATCCGTATCCATTTTGGCAAGATCCGCTTCTTTGGGCATCGTGAAGGCATGATGTTCCGCCTCCCAGCGTTTCTCCTCCTCGTTCCAGTGGAACATCGGAAAATCCAGGATCCAGACGAGGGAGATTTTGTCTTTGTCCGCCAGGTTGAGCCGGTCCCGGAAAAGGAGGCGCAGCGCGCCAAGCACCTTGTTGGCCGTCATCAATTTGTCCGCCACCAGGAGGATCAAATCCCCGTCCGCGGCGCCGGTCAACTGCTTCAACGCTGCGGCTTCCTCGGCGGCGACGAATTTGGCAACCGATCCCTTGACGCCTTCACCGCTGTAGGCGACCGTCGCCAGCCCCTGCCCGCCCTGTTCACGGGCGAATGCCATTAAGTCGTCCACATCCTTGCGGCTGTACCCCGCGGCCCCTGGAACGGCGATGCATTTAATCACCCCGCCGTTCTTGAGGACTTCCTGAAACACCTTGAACGCGCTCTTGGCAAACACGGCGCTGGCATCCCAAAGCTCCATGCCGAAACGCAGGTCCGGCTTGTCGATCCCGTAGCGGTTCATCGCATCGGTCCAGGTCAGGCGTGGGAAGGGCGTCTGCTGGATTTTCTTGTGCGACGCGACGGCGGGGATCAGCCCGGTGAAAAGCCCTTCGATGATTTCCAGTACGTCGTCGCGGTGGACGAACGACATCTCCATATCGAGCTGGGTGAATTCGGGCTGGCGGTCGCCGCGCTGGTCTTCATCGCGGAAGCAGCGTGCGATCTGAAAATAGCGTTCCACGCCGGCCACCATCAGCAGCTGCTTGAGCTGTTGCGGGCTTTGCGGCAGGGCGTAGAAGCATCCGGGATGCACGCGCGAAGGCACCAGGTAATCCCGCGCGCCTTCCGGGGTCGTTTTGAACAGGATCGGCGTTTCGACTTCGATGAAGCCGCGGGTGTCGAGATAGTCGCGCATGAATTTGGTGATTTTATGGCGCAGGACCAGATTTTTCTGCATCCGCTCGCGGCGCAGGTCCAGGTAGCGGTACTTCAGGCGCACGTTCTCGTCGACGGGCGATTCTTCATTGATATTGAAAGGGGGGGTAAGCGCGGCGTTGAGGATTTTCACCTCGCGGCTTTCGACTTCCACTGCGCCGGTGGCCAGGTTCGGATTCTCCATCCCGCTCGGGCGGCGGCGGACGATGCCGCGGATCTGCACGACAAACTCGTTGCGGAGTGTGGACGCCGTCTCGTGAGCGGCGGCTGCCAGCTCCGGATTGGCTGTCGCCTGCACCACCCCCCAGCGGTCGCGGATGTCGAGGAAGATCACCCCGCCGTGATCCCGCCAGCGGTCGACCCACCCGGCCAGAGTCACTTCCCGGCCGACATGCTCGATCCGCAATTCGCCGCAATTTACCGATTTATACATGCCGCCTCCGAAGAAAAAACCTCCCGGGGAATGGGGGAGATTATACCGGATTCACTTCGTGTATCTGTTCAGCAATATCGTGGATAAAAACTCATGTCGGCCGGAGGAAACCGGGTGCGGAGGGCCGTACCGTCTGACGCGAACACCTTCAAAGCCGCAATCGGCCCGGTGGCATACATCGCCGGCCCGCTGCCGGTAGCGGGTATTTAATAGCGCCGCATTGCGGGGAACAGGGAATCAAGAAACCGGGGAAAATCCTTCACCGCGAACGATGGCGAGGAGGTCCGAGAGCAGCCCGTAGGCGGTGGTCTTCGGGCTGGGTGCGGTTCCGCCGATGATCAACCCGGGAAGCGAATCGGTCTCCAGGAACAGGATCGTCCCCGTGCCGCCGACGGAAGCCAGTGGATCGTCCATGGAAACCTGCTCCGGCCGGACGGATCCCGCTACGCCGTTTGCGGTGCGGACGGCGCGGCATACCAATTTAAACGGCAGGCCATCCTCCCGTGCGCGGCGGACGTCCTCCGGATCCAGAATGCCGATGCCCTGCCGCGCAACCGCGCCCGGGGCAAGCGGAAAATCCATCATCACGTTAACCAGCGCCGCAACCTTGAGCACGGCATCCCACCCCTCGACATCCGCCAGCGGGTCGGTCTCGGCGATTCCAACCGTCTGCGCCGCCTGTACCGCCTCCTCGAAATCCATCCCCTTTTCCATGCGGGTCAGAAGGTAATTGGTCGTGGAATTAAGGATGGCGCGGAAACCGATGATCCGCTCCGCCGGGAGGGTTTCCCGCTGTAGTGAAAAGACCGGCGTGCCGTCCATGACGGTGGCCTCGAAAAGGAAGCGCCGGCCGGCCTGCCGTGCCAGATCCCTTAGCTCGCGGTACGCGAAGGCGACCGGCCCTTTGTTGGCCGTGACCACATGCCGCCCGCTGCGGAGCGCGTTCCGGATATGGGATATCGCCGGCTCGCCGTCCTCGCGGGCGGTGGGTGTGATCTCCACCAGGATATCCGCCTGGGAATCCTTCAGCAGGGAATCGAGGCCGACTTCTTCAAACGGAAGCTTCCCGATCCGCTCCCCGGAATCCGCCAGGCGGAGAAATTCAACCGGGTCCAGCCCGGCCGGGTTCCAGGCGCAGCCGTGCCGGCGGGTGGCCACACCCGCCAACTGAAAAGACGCGGCATATGTTTCCTGCAGAAGGGCTTGTTTCTCCTGCAGCACGCGCGCCAGCGTGCGGCCGATGGTTCCGAAACCCAGGAAGCAGAGATTGTAGGTCTTCATGATTTAAAATTTTTCCAGTGATTGGAGTTGGCTTATTGTACACGGATTACATCGTAAAAATCATGGGCAATAATAAATTCAGAGAACAAGCTCTCCAACAACTCTTAAAAACCAACGCAAAGCTTCCCCGGGGCGGTTCAGGGATGGAAAGTCCGCTAGGGAATTTACCGGATTCCTGGAGATCTTTGCGGATAAAAAAGAGAGTCATCCGTTCGCCCATCCGCGCCATCCGATATTCACTCCCAACGGAAGGTCCTCGCCGCAAGGACCAATCCAACAACCAGGACGCATACCAGAACAATCACCTCGCTCCCAAGGCTGCTCCACGCGTCCCCCTTCCACAATCCCTGCAGCAGCGTGACCACGTGGGTGATGGGGAGGAACTTGCTGACGGCGCGGACTCCTTCCGGCAGGATGGCGAGGGGAATGGTCGCCCCGGAAAGAAACATCATCGGAAAGGCAATCACCATCCCGACCGTCTGTGCGATCCTGGCGGTCGGCGCCAGGCTTGCGATCAGGTACCCAAAAGTAAAGATGGCGAGGGCGCTCAGGCTGAATCCCGCCAGCACGCTCAACCAATTGCCGTCAAACCGCATGTGGTAACCGAACGTACCGACCAGGACCAGCAGAACCACCCCCAACAGGGTCATAAGGAAATACACCGCCACGTCCGATGCCAAATAGATCGCCGGCGAAAGCGGGGTGACGCGAAAGCGGCGCAACACGCCGGATTCCCGGGAGCTGGCGGTGGCAATCGGAATGCTCATCAATCCCACGCTGATGATAATCAAGCCGATGTATGCCGGAACCGATACGTCAACGGTGCCGCGCCCGCCGAACATTTCCAATGGCTCGTTGCCATAGATCGACGCGAAGAGCACCAGCATCAGCGGCGCGTACGCGAGCGTGAAGAAGAGCGCGATCGGTTCGCGCAGGTACAATTTGATCTGAGTGAAGGTGAGTTTTCCAAATGCGCGCATCGTTCCTCCTTAATCCCGCAGCTCGCGGCCGGTCAGGGTGAGAAAAACATCATCGAGTGTCGCCTGCTCGGTGCGCAAATCACGGAAGGGGATTCCCTTCGCGCCGAGCGCCGCCACCACACCGCCGACCAGCGCATCGCCGCGTCCGTATACCACCACGCGGTCCGCCGCGGTTTCCACGCGGGTCACTCCCGGTACCGCCTTCAGTGAATCCGCCGGGAAAGACTCCTCCGTAATAAAGGCCACGCGGTTCTCGGCGTTCAAACTCCGGATCAGGTTGGGCGGCGTATCCAATGCGATGATCCGCCCGTGATCGAGGATCGCCACCCGGTCGCACAGCCGCTCCGCCTCCTCCATGAAGTGGGTCGTCAGAAAAACGGTCTTGCCCTTGTCCCGGATATCCCGCACCAGGTCCCACATCGCGCGCCGCGCCTGCGGATCCAACCCGGTGGTCAACTCGTCCAGGAACACCAATTCCGGGTCGTTGAGGAGCGAGAGCGCGATGAACAATCGCTGCTTCTGCCCGCCGGAAAGGTTGGACACGTACGCGTTGCGCTTTTCCACAAGCCCCAGCCGCTCCATGAGCGTTTTCCAATCTGAGCCGGACGGGTAGAACGACGCGAACAGATCAAGCGCTTCCCAGACCTTTATTCGCGGCGGAAGCGCCGCCGATTGGAGTTGAACGCCCGTCCGTTTCCGCAGGGCAACAACATCCGCTTGCGGATCCAGCCCCAGCACGCGCAGCGTGCCGCCGTCAAGCCGGCGCAACCCCTCGCAGCATTCGATGGTCGTGGTCTTCCCGGCGCCGTTCGGCCCGACCATGCCGAAGATCTCCCCACGCCGGATCTCGAATGACACGTCGTCAACGGCCGTGGTCTTCCCATATGTCTTGCGCATATTCTCCGCCCTAACAACCGTTCCCTCTGAATTCGAAGCGTTGGATTGGATCATTGGATGTCTCCTTATTCCGGCATCAGGATACCGGGAATACCAGAATTGCATTGGATCAACGTGGGATTCCTCGGCCGGACGATTGGGGCAGCGTATTTCGTTCAAATTGCCCCAGCTTTAAAAGCCTTAGTCCGACCAGGATGTACCACGCCAATGAAAGCAATCCGCCTCCGATATACGTGATGGCGACAATGGCGTTCACGACGGCGGTCGTCGGCCCGGTGGTTGTATACCCGGCGAACGGAACACTTGCCAGTAAGAGCCCCAATCCCAGGATGCCCACCCATGCGGTTGCTTTGCTGAAGATCCTGCTTCGCAGCATGACGATCGAGAGGATCAAACCGGCGAGCCACGCCAATGGCATTCCCGTATACTGACCGCCCGTTCCTTCGCTGACCGCAATCATCGCCTGCCCTGCCGCCAGTACGATTGATCTCTGCGCTTCCGTCGCGGCAGCCGCATACTGGTGAGAGAGGGAAAGCATGGAGAAGGCGGTGTTCGTGGCAAGGTAGACCGCCATCCCTACAAAGATGAATACCGTGGCAACCGTCGCCCAGGATTTACTGGATTGTTTGAGGACGGCGTACAAAGCGAGGGACATCGGACCCCAGAGAATCATGATGACAATGTCGGCCAGGCCGAGAAAGAAGAGCCCAGTAAGCGGATTGGTCTGGAACGTTGTGAACCATTCGAGCACGGTGCCGGGCGGCGGACCGGCGCGATAGGCAGGCACATAGACTCCCAGCGTAACGACGTACATCAGTGCGCATACCAGGGCCGCCACCCCGCCAATTCTGTATATGCCATTCCCAGGTTTTATAGTTGTGCTATCGGATGTATTCATATTAGGTTTTCCTCTCTTTGGGGACGAAAGCCTCCCAACCATAATTATATGGAAGCAGACCGGACCAAACGGAACAAAGCCGTGCTAAACCGGTCCGAATTCCGGTCGATTAAGGGAACAGTTGGCGGAAACCACCCACGAGGTATTCGGAGAAGATATCTCTAAATAGGAGAGGTTATGGAAAAATTTCCTGCAACCAGGTTAGCGGATTGACCTGAACACCCCCGGCCCAGATTTCCCAATGCAGATGGGGGCCGTCCGCCCTCCCCGTGCGGCCGATCAGGCCGATCTCCTGGCCGGGTTCGACCCGCTCGCCGGGTTGGACTTCGATCGTATGCTGGTGGCAATAGCGGGAATAGATCCCCCAACCGTGATCGATAATAGTGGCATTCCCGCAGATGGTCAGCGGCCCGGTAAAGATCACCCGGCCTGCAGCCGGCGCCAGGATCGGATCCTTCTCCCGGCCAGCGTAATCCACACCCGAATGGAATGAATAATAGGCGCCGTTGTTATAACTACGCCGGCTGCCGTACATCGACGTGATCCCCTTAAAGGCAGGGGCGAGGAACAGCCCCTCCCAAAAACGGGTTTCGGTGAAGGGCGCAACGATCGAGCGAACTTGTTCGGATTCCGCGTCAATGGTCTGAGGATCCAGTGTCTCCGGAGGAACCTTCAGATCCGGGTCCTGTGGATACTGGCCGCTGATAAGCAGCATATCCTGTTCGAAGATCTGGCTGCGGCCATCGGCGAGGGTGACCGTCAGTCGGAACGGATACGTCCCCGGTGCGGCCATGGCGTGGATTCCCTGAAGGGTGACCAGCCTCTCGCCCAATTCCCGGAAATTAAGCGGCCAATCGCCCAGAGTACCCGCCACCCGGCTGTCCCCGGAAAGTGTAATGAAAATCTCACTGGTCATCCCCTGCACCAGCGGCAAGGACCGGAATTGGATATCCTCGAGCGGCGCCGGCCATGCCCTCAGCGGTTGATCGCCGCCGACGGTAAGCAGCGATTGACCGGAAAACTGGTCCGCCTGGGATGAAAGGTTGTTTACCCCGGTCAACTCCCAGGGGTTTTTCCCTTCCGCCGCGGCCAGCGCCAAGAGCGGCGTTCCGGTGGAAAGGGAAAGCATCCGGCCCGTCTCCCAGCGGCGTATACCCGCCGCGTCCGCATCGGGTTCGAGAATAATCAACTCCTGCCCGGCAAACAGCCGCTCCGGATTCACGAGCCGGTTCAGACGCAGCAGCGTATCCACCGGCACTCCGGTCCGGAGCGAAAGCGTCGCGAGGCTTTCCCCCAGCTCCACGATTCGGGTGGAAAGGATCCCGTGGATCCCCTCATAACCAGGAATGACCAGCCGGTCGCCCGGATTGATGACATGATTCGCCGAGAAACCGTTGGCGGCCAGAAGTTCCGGAATTGCAACCTTGAAGGAAGCCGCGATCGCCCAGTAGGAATCGCCCTCCTGGACAATATATACCGGGCCGTCGACCTGCGCCCGCGCGATGGGAGCCCGCCAAAGCGCCGGGAGGAGCATCACGCCGATCAGGAAAAGCCGATTAATCGAATTCAACGCGGTCACCAATCTGAAGTACATTCAAGGCCATGGGGTGCAATTCGAGCACGTAGTTGGCCGGAACACCGGACGCATAAAACGGGCGCCAGGGAAGCGCCCGGACCCGGTCAACAACGATCCCCCGGGAATCCAGCCAGAATACGCCGAGGGGAAACGGCACAAAGAACATATGGATGGATGTTTCCACTTTTGAGGGCCGGTCGTACACCAGGAGTGCGCCTTCATCCGTGGCGATGCTCCGCCTGAACATCAGGCCGAGGAACTTGCCGCCGAATCCGCGGCACAAGCGGATCCGCCGGGCCAGTACCGCGCCCGTTGAGACGATCCGCACGGCGGCCGAATTTTCGCACTCCCGGATGAGTTCCGTTTCACGCATTTGTCCCTCAAATGAGTAACCGCGCGGCCAGCCGCGCGGGGTCGTCAAACGAAACACCCTGGATCAAACTCGGTACACCATAGGGATCCCACATCCCGCGTAAGCAGGGTAAAACGCGCCGTGATCGGCGCGCTGGTGAAAGCATCCTGTGGGCGGATTACTCGGGCGGCAGCCGTGTGGCGCGCTGGTTCGCCAAAACCCGCTCCACACTTTCCACCAGATCCTGCGGTGTAAAAGGCTTCGAGATGTAATCGTTGACCCGCGCCACGTGCAACCCGAGCACGCGGTCGATGCTTTGTGCGCGGGCGGTCACCACAACCACCGGAACCCCGGCCAGGGCTTCCTCCGCCCGGAGCCGGTGAAACACTTCCCAACCGTCCATATCCGGCATCATCAGGTCCAAGAGGACCAGATCGGGTTTCCAGGAACGGGCTTTTGCCAGACCCGCCTCACCGCCGATGGCGCCTTCCACTTCGTATCCTTTTCGTCCGAGGATCAGACGAATCAGATCGATGATTTCCTTTTCGTCGTCGATGCACAAAATGCGCGCAACGGCCATCCATCCTCCTGCGACGGTTTTGGCAATACATCGGCAGTAATCGGGGATAGTCTACCACCGCATCGTCAGAATGCAAGGATTCGACCGGTTTTATACCGCTGCACTTCGTCCTGGAAAACCAGCGCCTGAGTACCGAATGGAATATGCCCAAGGCGCACATCCGCTTCAGGTATAATCTTCGCATGTCCCGTTCATCTTTCAAAAATCAAGCCCGTCCGCGGAACACAAAACCGTCACCGGCCGCCGCAGGGAAGTCGTGTGCGCAGTTGATCCTGCTTCCCAAAACGGCATTCTTCACAAAAAACTTTTCCGCGCGTATCCAACAATCGATGGTTTTGGCGCTTCTGGCCGTTGTGTTTTCAGCCTGCGGCGCGGCGCCGGCTGCCACGCTGTCCCCGACCCGGACGCCTTCTCCGTCCCAGCCTCCGACCTCGCCTTCAGCGACCTTCACGCCGACCGCCGCCGCCACGATAACGTTAACCCCCACCTCCACCCCGGAACCCACCGCCGAGGGGGTTCCTATTGTTGAATATCATCACACCACATACCGGTTCAGCGACGAAATCCTGATGACAACCGTATGGTTCCGCTCGCAGCTGGATTGGCTGGCCGAGAACGGGTACCACACCCTGACCGCCGAACAACTGTCGGCTTTCCTCGACGGCGGCAGCGTTCCGGCAAAATCCGTCGTCCTGACCTTCGACATCGGCACCGCCCATCGCGCCGATTACGCCGACAACATCATTCCGGCACTAAAGCAGCACGGTTTCCACGCGCTGTTCTTTGTCGTTATAAACGCCGTCACGGATGAATGCGGGGCCGAGAACAAGGTATGCTGGCAGGATTTGAAGGATTGGGCCGGCGAAGGATTGATTTCGGTCGAATCCCACACCGTAAGTCACCCGGATTTCGCCACCATCACCACCGAAGCCCAGCGCTGGGAAGCGCAAACCTCGCAGCGGATTATTACAGAGCAGACCGGCCGGAAACCGATCGGTTTTGCCTACCCGTACGACTCCTACAACGACGGGGCGCTGCGGGTGGTGAAATCGCTCGGGTACAAGTTCGCCCTCGCCGGAAACACCCGCAAAGACCGGTCGGTACACCCCGCCGATACCGACCGCTATCATCTTCCCCGGGTGTATCCCTATTCCAACCCGCAGATTTATCCGTTGATCTACGCGGCATATGGCAAAACCTTCGGCGAGTTGATCGCGGAAAACAGTCCGGCGGCGTCCGCCGCCTCCCCGACCGCAGGCAACGCAGCCGCCGCGACCGCAACCGCGGTCACGCCTGCCGTCGATGCCGCGAATTACTTTGCCTCCTGCGCCAGGATCGATCAGATCACGGATTCGTCGCAGCGCTTATACGCGCTGGGTCAGCTTTCGATGGCTCCGGACCTCAGCGCGGACACCGTATCGAAATTGGAAAGTGCGATTATCTTCAAACCTTCTTGCAATGTGGCGCGGGGGAATGCCCCGCGCGGGATCGTCCTGCACGCCACACGCGGTCCGCTTGCCGGAAGCCTGAACGAGTTTCAGCGGCCGCAGAACACCAGTGCGCATTACGTTATCGACCGCAATGGACAAATCTATCAATTGGTGCCGGAGAGTCTGGGGGCGTTTCATGCTTCGTGCGGGGGAAGCCGGTCGGTCTGCCTTCCCCAGTGCCCGCTGTGCGAAGGACCGGACGGCGCTTTCCTCGAACCCTATCTGCAATCAATCGGCATTGAACTGGTCAATGACGGCCAGCTGGTCCATCCGGAGACGTACACCGGGCTCATTTACGAAGACTATCTTATGTCGTTTGGATACCGGTACTGGGAGGATTTCCCGCGGGCGCAGCTGCAGTCGTTGATCTTGCTCGTGAATGATATTCGCGCGCGCTACGACATTCCGCTCGAATTGGTGGTCGGCCATTACCGGATTAATTACAAGACCGATCCCGGACCCGCATTGAACATCTCCTGGGTCCGCGTCGGTAACCCCGCCCGCGAACCATTATTCGCAGAATAAAAATTCTGACCACAAAGACAAGAGGGCACCAAGAAAACCACACGCGTAATTGGTTTTTCTTTATGGCTCCGTGTCTTTGTGGTTAACGATTCATTTACTGCAGCTCAATTTCCCGAATCAGCTGAAATGCCTCGGCCGCCTGCACGCCGATCGTGCTTCCGCGCAGGCGCGCCAGGGATTCCACTGCCAGGAGCGAGCGGGGATGCGGAAATTCCCTCAGCTGGCTGTGATAGGCCGCCATGGCCTGCTGCTTCTTTTCAAGAAACGGGGAGATGTCGATGAAGACCGAAGGCAGAAAGGCATCCTCCGCCACCGGCGCGGACCATTCCGTTTCGGAAAGCGTCTCATAACTCAGGACCCTGCGAACGGGGGTTTCTCCGATCGGACGCGCCGCGACCAGCGCGGCCCCGAAAACCGAGCGATGGTCCGAATGCAGATCCCCGCGGTGGGGGATGTACGCCGCCGCAGGCTGCAGCGAATCGAACAGGGCGGATAGGGCATCCGCCAGCTCGTGGGCCGGCACGAGATCCAGTTTGGGCGCGGGGAAATCCAGAAAATGGACCGCCGAAATCCCCAGCAGTGCGTGCGCGGCTTCCAGCTCCTTGCGCAGCGTCTTCACCTGATTCTCGTCATACAAATCCGGCGCACCGCGGGTAACCACGACGACGTCAACCCGGTCTCCGCGGGAGACGTGGCGCGCGATCACACCGCCGCAACCGAGGACTTCGTCATCCGGATGTGCGGCAACGACAAGTATATTCATGGGTTCGTCCGTGGGAGGGATTTTTCCAGTTCGCGGATCCGCGCCTCCAGCACCTCGATCCGGTTCCGGAGAACGTGCAGTTCGGATTCGGGCGCGTACCCCAGCCGCGACCCGATCTTTAATGTCCGGGCTTCGCCGCCTGCGCCGTCCTCGAATTCCACCTGCGTCAGCCACAACAGGCCGCCGCCGGTCTGAACAAGCCATCCTTTGGGTTTATCGCGATGCACGATGCGCCCCGTCACACCGCGATAGGGCAGATTCGTTCCGACCTCGGCCCGCCAGATGATCAGCTTGCGGTCTTCCACGAACGTGAAGGCTCCCGGATACGGGTGCGACGCGGCCCGGACGAGCGCCTGGATTTTTTCGGCGGGCCAATCCCAGTGGATCACGCCGTCCTCCGGGCTCCGCTTCCCATAGTATGTGGCCCGGGCATCGTCCTGGGGTACGGCCTCCCATTCGCCTTTTTTTAACCGCGGAAGCCAGCGGTCCAGGGCGGCCGTCATCGCCGCCTCGAGTTTCCGTTCGACATCCGCGGAATAATCCGTGTCCGTCACAGGGAATGGTTCCTGAACCAGGATCGGTCCCGCGTCGGCGCGTTCGTTCATTTTAAAGAAAGTCGATGCGCCGCTTCGCCCCTCCATTGCCATCCAGGCCACCGGTGCCCTCCCGCGCCCTTCGGGCAGGCGCGTGGGATGGAAGCCGACACATCCCAGGCGGGGGATGGAAAGCAGTTCCTTTTTTACCATCTGCGAGAGCCCGACGATAAAGAAGACATCCGGCGCCCAGCGGCGCACCGTCTCCACTACTGCGTGGGCGTTTAAATCTTCGAACTCCACAAAAGGGACTCCGGCTTCCCCGGCCAGCGCGTCCATCCGGGTGTAGCCGCTGACCGCTGCGGATCGCGTAGCGGCAAGGCCGAGCACGCCGGCCACATGCATGCGGTTGCGGAACAGCGCCTGCAGTGTGAGATATGAACTGTGGACGCTGCCGGCGAGAACGATCACCGGTTCCTGGTTTCCCGGCATGGGAAATTATTTTTCCTTTCGGCCGTCCGGATCCATAAGAAATTTTTCTTCCCCGACGAGCATCACCGCGATTGTACGCCAGATGATCCACAAATCAAGCCTGAGCGAACAGGCATCCACATACCGGGCGTCGTACACCCATCGTTCCGGCCAGGAGAGATAAATGTTTCCGTGCACTTGGGCCAGTCCGGACATCCCGGGCTTCACCAGCAGCCGCTTTCGTCCGTTCGCGTCGTATTCCGCCATCTGCCGGGGCAGAGCAGGCCGCGGTCCGACCCACGACATCTGCCCGCCCAGAACGTTGAAGACCTGAACCAGCTCATCCAGTTTATAGCGCCGTAGAAACGCGCCGACCCGGGTCAGTTCCGGGTCCCCGGGATGAATCTCGTGATCCGGCGTCCGGGGGCTGTGGGTCATCGTCCGGAATTTGAAGGCGTGGAATACTTTCCCGTGCATACCCAACCGGTCCTGGATGTACAGGATCGGCCCGGGAGATTCCAGCCGGATGGCGAGCGCCATAATCAGGAAAAACGGCGAGAGGACGATCAGGGCCAGGATCGAAAGGAGCAAATCCAGCAGCCGCTTCCCATACCGCCGGTAGAAGCCACGCGGCGCATCCGGGGTTGGCATTATTCGGACCGTCTGTGGAAGTATGGATTCCTGCCGGGTCTGTTCATTTTGTCGGTCGGCTCGCGTTTTTCGGCTGCAGGGGTTTTGGCGTATCGTCACTTCGATACCGCCGGAGGGCGTCCAGGGCCTTTTCGCGCTCCTTGGAGGGAACAAGGATTTGGACCGCCCCCATGCCGTCGATGGTCATCCCAATCACGTAGCCGGCGGCCTCTTGCGATATCTCGCAGGAGATATCCTGCGCCCGCAGAAAGCTTTGTAAAATCTCCGCCTCCTGCCGTCCGGAAACGGTGTCTATGACTTCAAAATGATCCGCCATGGTGATTTATACTCCGATGTACATCGGGTTGGCTTAAATGTCCGGAAGGTACCGGCCATGTCTTATTCTATCCCATGCTGCGTTTGGCTTGCCGTGCATTAAGGCGGTTGAAGTACAGGCGATCATGGGTATGTGCTCCATTCACATATGCTTCAACCCACCCTACAAGAAAATTATTCGGTTACCACTGTCCACATAGTGTGGTTTTTTTCGTATGCCTTTCACCCAAAGTGGAAGCCCGCGCGCGGATCGATCACACCGTGAGGTATCCGGTCAACGAAAGCACCGCCCGGCCGGAAATCCGCACCCGGCTTTCGCCCGGCAGATCTTCGCAGAATAGTTCGCCGCCCCGTTTGGAAACCTGCCGGGCATACAGCTTGGATTTTTGGAGGCGTTCCGCCCAGTACGGGATCAGCGCGCAATGCATCGAACCGGTCACCGGGTCTTCCGGGATGCCGATCCCCGGCGCAAAAAAGCGTGAGACGAAATCCTCCCCTTCGCCCGAAGCGCTGACCGCCACCTGGTACGGATGCAGCGCCGCCAATCGGGTCATGTCGGGAACCATGGAGCGGATCACCCCGGCCGATTCGAAGATCGCGTAGAAATGATTGTCCTCGCGCGTCTTCCAAACCTCCGCGGGCCGTGCGCCAAGCGCCGCTTCCAACCCTGCCGGCGGATCACAAGGCTGCGGTTTAAAACGGGGAAAATCCATCACCTGAAGATCCCCTTTCCGCGTGACAACCAGGTCACCGCTTTGAGTATGGAAGCGGACGGACCTCCGGGAAGGCTGCAGGATTCGGAAGATTACATACGCCGTCGCCAGGGTGGCGTGCCCGCACAACGACACTTCCGCCGAGGGTGTGAACCAGCGCAGCTGATACGCGGAGCCTTCGGGAACGAAGAAAGCCGTTTCGGACAGATTGTTTTCCATCGCGATCGCTTGCATCACCTTGTCGGCGAGCCACCGGCGCAGCGGCACGACCCCCGCCGGATTGCCGCAATAGACGGTATCGGTAAACGCATCGACCCGGTACATTCGCAAACGCATGGCAGGTGATCCCTTCAGTATGAATTATTCGAACTTCGGGAATGATACCGCAATCCGAGGTGAGTGTTTTGTGGATGAGACCCTAAGGGTTTCGGTTTTTGCAATAATCGCTTGCCGTACACGGATGCCGAACCCTTAGGGTGGTAGTATCCGGGGAATGAACCGGGGAACGCGTTCCATGTATCCGCGATATCCGGGAATACGCCGTAGAAGATCCCATTCCTCGAACCGGGTTTGAAGGAGGACCCACACCAGCCCGAGTGCGCACGCCATCGCAACCGTACGGCTCGGCCGGACCAGCAGGATGCCGAGGAATTCCAGGATCGTCCCGGTGTGAATGGGATGGCGGACGCGGGCATAGAGACCGCTCTTCGCCAGGGCATCCCGCGCGGTCGGCGCCGCCGCCCGGATGCGGATCGTCGCCAGCGCGATCACGATTACCAGCGCGCCGGCGGTTATCAGCAGCCAGCCGGCGGCCGCCGCCCACAGCACCGGTGTAAAAAGCAGCGGCGATGCGGCCGATGCCGCCAGTATAAAACCCAATCCCCAGACCGGTATGCCGAAAACGTCGCGCAGCAGCACCGTCACGAACGTCCCAATCCGTTCGCCCCACTTCGTCGAATACACGCTCGTGAAGGCGCTGGCGAGGTTGCAGATGAACCCGATTGTCAACATCACAAGGAATAAAAACATTGCATAACCTCTGCTCTCCACGATAGAGAATAAAATAATTTTGGTATTACCAAAAATAATGAATGGTTATAGATATTGGGATCATGCAATTTGAAGATTGTCGTCCTTTTTCACCCCCTCATCCGACCTTCGGCCACCTTCTCCCAGCATAAGCTGGGAGAAGGAAGGGATGAGGGAGAGGTTTTATAATTACATTCAGCAAAATCTTGTAAATCCTGTCTAATAAATGCATCCAATATGCGGCGTTCAATTATTCGCTAGCGCATCTCGAACACCAGCCGCCACGAACCGGCGAACGCGATGTTCGTTCCTCCCCCGGCGACCGCCGTCGCCCCCGGGCATTCCGGCACGGAAAGCTCGCGCGCCACGGTCAACCCGTCGCCGAGCGTGATCTGGTACACCTTTCCCGGTTCGATCGCATAATCGGCGTAGCCCGGGCTGAGTTCCGGCTTCATCCCGGTTACGAAGGTCGAGCCGCCGCCCTCCCAAAGGATCCGGATAACAACCCCCGCCACCCCTTTGCCGCCCGGCGTACGGACCAGCACTTGGACGAGCGGCTCCGCGATCAGCGGATTGCAGACTTGTTCCCGGGAGACAAGGATAAATCCCGGGAGCGTCGTGGCCGTGGAGAATTGAGTAGGCTTGAGCGTGGCGGTGGGAAGGGGCGGGACGGTCAGCGCCAGGGTCGGATTCTCGGTGAGCGTTGCCCGCGGGGTCGGGCTGCTTCCGGGCGTGACAGTAAGCGCCAGCGAAGGCATGGGGGTCTGCTCCGCAAGCGCAGCCGAAAGGCGCGCCAAGCCGCGCGCCGCATCCTCGGATCCGCGCGCCGCCACAACCTGTTGGGCCAGTGAGCTCAGCACCGCGGGATCGAGTTCGGGGAACAGTTCCAGCCGCGTTTGGGCGCGGTCCAGATTGCCGGTGGCCTGATACGCCGTGGCGATCAGCAGGATGTATTCGCCGCGGTAGACCGGCTGCAGCGAAGCCGGTTCGGCCCCGCGAAAATCCGCCGGCCGTAAAACCCACGCGTACCCCACCCCGAGCGCCAGCCCGAGGATCAATCCGACCGGCAGCCAGATCCACTGCAGATATTTTTTCATGGCTGCGCCGTGGGGAGTGTGGAATATCGATCCAGGTCGCGGGCCAGATCGTACAGTCGGGTGCAATCTTCCTCCGGGAAGCCCGCCGACTGGTAGGCGTCCGCAATCCGCCGCACCAAACCCGCCAAGTCCGGCTGGCCCAGGCGCGAAAGCCGGACCGCCGCTTCCCCGAGGTCATGATCGGCGGCGTAGGTCTCGGCCGCCATCAGCACATAATCCGCCTGAAACTCGGCGCGCAGTTGGTCCGGTGAAATTTCGTTGTACGTCACCGGGCTGACCGACCAGCCGTACCATGCCCCGGCCAGGACACCGATCACCGTTCCGGCCAGTAACAAAAGGAATCGCTTCATGCCGCCTCAGGAAAAATGAACTGCCGCGCGGCTAGCCGTGCGGCAGATGGGAAAAAACCAGCTTCCGGACCTTCGAGCAAGCTATTGGGTAGTCATCCGCCCGCGTAAGCTGGACACACCGGGACGCTGCGCACGGATGGCCGAATGCAACGCCCCGCAACGATAGAAGGATCACAGGCACTCCCATCCAGTGCCGAAGGAGGGAATCGAACCCTCATCCCGCCGAGCGGGACACGATTTTGAGTCGTGCGCGTCTGCCAGTTCCGCCACTCCGGCAATCCTGTCCGAGTATAGTCGAGCGGCCG
>DAOUDU010000006.1:0-1874 GCA_034430775.1 Anaerolineales bacterium
AAAATCAAACACGGCGACATTGCTGTGCGGGTACGACGCGAGCCAATCCTCCACCAGCCAGCGGTTGAAGGCCCGGGCATTGGCGGCCTGCTCGGGGGAGGTATCCAGAAGCGGTGGCGCGGTGATGACAATGAAGAGTGTATCGGTGTGCTCGGCGAAATAGTCGAGCAGGTCGACGTAGATCCGCTTGGCGTTGGCGACGGTGTGATGCTCGGAGCCGCTGTCCTGCCCTTGCAGGGGGTTGGTGCCGGACACGGGCGGATCCTCGGGATTGCCCTCGAGGGCGGAATTGGGGAAGCAGGATTTAAACATTACGATTGCGTTTTCACCCCCGGGATCGTCTCCCAGGCGTGTGTATTCCGCGTGTTGTTCGCTCTCGGCATAGACGGCCTGCATGATCGTATCGCGCGAAGGCCCGAGGAACCAGTTCCACCAATGGCCGATGTCGGTGAAATCGCCGATCGCGCCGCCGATCGATGCCTCTTCCGGGCCCCAGCCGTAGTTGGTATCGCTGACGAAGTAGTTGTTGTCCGCGAGCGCCTGCCCCAGTCCGCCGCTCCAATCCGCCAGCCAGTTTTCACCGCTGGAATGATGGATGAAGATCAGCTTGACGGTTTCCGCGGGAGGGGATGCGCCGATCCAGCCGGAATCTTGCGGGGGTTTGGGAGTGACGTCCGCGGGCGCTTCAACGGACGGTGCATCGGCGGATGCCGGCGTCTCGGCCGAATCCACGGCGGCGTCCGGTCCTTCCGGAGGCGATCCCAGGTTGCACGCCAGCAAGAGAATCAGGACGACGGGAAGTACTCGGATCCAGCGCATACGGCCTCCAATAGTGACGGATGTAACGATTATATATGCGATCTGTCACCCCGGTCTTCACGGTTCCATAATATAATAAAATCCTCTGCTATCCCACACCACATAGGATCCAGGAAACCAAATTATGGGAATGAATACCGCCAGCGCGCCGCCCCCCGCCGATCCCTCAGCACGCACACCCCATTCGATTAGACGCGTCCATCCGGCGGGATTGCGCCGAAGTTATTTCCGGATCCTCATCCTTTCGCTGGTGACCGCCGCCGGTTTCACCTCCCGGGCGGCCGCGCCCGGCCCGGCCCTGGCCGCGCCGCGGTTGGTACCCGGCGTTATCGATCCGCCGACCGTCACCCTCCTGAATGTTCCGGCCACGCCGCTGATCGGCTCGGATGTCACCTTCAGCGTCCGGTTCGACAACAACGACCCGGAATCCGAAGTCGGCTATGGGCCGTTTATCGAGCTGATTATCCCGCGCACCGGGGCGGATGGGGCCGGCGCGGCGACGGACGACGGGTTGGGTACAACGACCATCTCCGCGAGCTATCCCAACCCCGCCACGCCGATTCCCGCACAGGACTTCTACCGGGTTACCTTTAATGCGGGCGGCACAGCGGTGCACCCGATTGTGCGGAACGCCGCCGGCAACTTCATCACCGTGACCGGCACGCCCGGCGACGAACTGGTTGTCGTCCGGCTGCCGTTCGGCAGCTTCTCTTTCGATCAACCCCCCGCCGACATCGGATTCCGAGTCAACCTCAGCAACCTCGCCGACCTCGGATATGGGCTTACGATCCAGGCCCGCGGCGGATACGAATTCGGCTTCACACCGCTGGACGATTGGTGCTGCGGGGATCCGGCCAGCAATACGCTGAGCAGCTATACCTCCGCAACCGTCACCCCGTCGTTGTTCACCCTGGCCAAAACCTATGACGGGCCGGCGGACCTCTCGGCCGAAACGGCGACCGGCCCGAACTTCACCCGGCAGTACGAAGTGACGGTGGACATCGCCCCGGGCCAGCCGATCACCGATCTGCGCATCATCGACCAGCTCCCGAACA
>DAOUDU010000007.1:0-1671 GCA_034430775.1 Anaerolineales bacterium
GGTATCGCGACAAGGCCAATATTATATGGTCGATGTATCCGCAGGCCAATGACAGCTATCTGACTATCGTGCGCGAGCTTTCCACCGGGCTTGCGGAAGGTGATGAAGGCGCGCACCTGATCACCGCGCATCCCGATCCCGCACCAGGCTCGTCGAGCTGGATTCACGACGAGGCGTGGCTCGATTTCAACACGTTTCAGAGCTGGAGTAACGACTACAGCAACTATACCATGGCCGTGGCCGATTACGGCCGCATGCCGGTCAAGCCGGTTGTCAACGGCGAGGCGCGCTACGAGGAAGAAGGCGGGACCACGCCGCTCGACTGCCGCAGAAGCGCATGCTGGTCGTATCTGGCCGGCGCGTTCTACAGTTATGGCCACGGCGGCAACTGGATGAACCCGGCCGGATGGGAATCGTGGCTCGACTCGCCCGGCTCGAGGCACATGCGCGTGCTGGCGGAGCTGTTCCGGTCCCTTGACTGGTGGACACTGGTACCGGACCAGGAAGTTATGACCGGCACGGCGGGCCAGCGCGCGGCCGCCCGATCGTCGGCGGGAGGCTGGCTGATGGTGTATTTCCCGTCACCGAGTACCGCGACCATTGACATGGGCAAAATAACCGCATCGCAGCAGGCCGATGCGGTCTGGATCGATCCGCGCACGGGAGAACGGACGAATATTGACAGGTATGAAACCGGCGGGACGCAGTCGTTCAGCGTGCCCGACGGCTGGACGGACGCGGTGCTGCTGGTGGGTGGCGAAAATGCG
This sequence comes from Anaerolineales bacterium, assembly GCA_034430775.1. Classification (GTDB taxonomy): domain Bacteria; phylum Chloroflexota; class Anaerolineae; order Anaerolineales; family RBG-16-64-43; genus JAFGKK01. The sequence continues at coordinate 768 of DAOUDU010000007.1, forward strand.
ACAGCAATCCGGCGGCAGGCCGGCGCCGAAAGAATGCAGGAGTCGGCCCGGCGCGCTTCGCTGCCGCCGCGGGTAAGCGCTATTGTCAAGGACGGCGAGCTGCGGATATGCACCGGGGCGGCGGGGCGTCTCGACGCGACCGTGTTTGACATCAGGGGCAAGCGGCTGTGGAATTCTTGCCGGCTGCGTGGCCCCTTCGTGCGCCTGGCCTTGCCCGCTTCATGCCGGGGGCGCTTCCTGTTGCGAGTGACTGGTCCGCAGACCGATGCGATTGTCCCCGTTGCCGTGCCGTGATAAGAGGGATCGCGGAGTATCTCTTCGAACATGTCACGAGACGAAATGTGCTCGGTACGTATAAATCCGGATTATATCCGGGGGAGGATAGTGCCGTGAACGAGCTTATCGTGGGAACAAGCTGTAATCCGAATGCCGATATTTCTTTGCTCAGGGATGCGGGGATAGAATGGGTGCGGCTTCATTTCGGGTTTCCGTGGAAGGACCGTATCGGCGGGACGCTGTCGGAGCAATTTGTCAAGGCACAGCAGATGGCCGCCGCGTGGCGCGCGAAGGGATTTCGGCTCATGGGAAGCACCCCTTCCTTTTACTGCGGTACATTCGAGCGCGACCTGCAGGGAGAGATGAAATACGTGATTAACAGGCGAGCGCCGGCGTATATGGGGGAGGGACCGGACGATTTTATCCACAGGTATGAAGAAGTGTGCGGTTTTATCGGCGAGCAGATGCGGGGAAGCGTGGAAATGTGGCAGATTGCCAATGAGCTTGACCTGGACGGTTTTCGGGGCTCTTTCAGCATACGCCAGGTGTGCGATCTGGTTGTCGAGGGAGCGCGCGGCCTGAAGAAAGCGGACGGCAACAGCATTGTGGGCACGAACGCCGCCGGCAC
>DAOUDU010000008.1:0-41403 GCA_034430775.1 Anaerolineales bacterium
AGGGTTTGTCGTCGCCCTCGGGGATCGAGGCGGTAAGCAGACTGATGTGCGTGCCGAGTTTGAACGCGGCCGGGCAGACGAGATTTCCGACGTTCTCGACGATCAACAGGTCGATCCGCTCGAGAGGGAGGGAATCCAACGCGCCGCGGATCATCACCGCATCCAGGTGGCACTCGCCGCCGGTGTTGATCTGCACCGCGGGAATTCCGGCCGCGGCGGCCTTGTCGGCGTCGATCGACGAGGCCAGATCGCCATCGATCACACCCAGCCGCAGGCGGCCTTTCAGTGCCTCGAGCGCGGCTAGGATCAGGCTGGTCTTCCCGGCGCCGGGGGAGGCCATCAGGTTCACGGCGAACACGCCGGCTGAGTCCAGCCGCGCCCGGTTCTCCGCGGCGACCTTGTCGTTGGCGGAAAGGATGTTTTCAACGATCGGAATGGTTTGGGGCATGATGTTTTCCTACTCTGTCCTAACCTCCTCACCCTGCCTTCGCCCGGAAAATAAAACCGGGCTCAGGCGCCCCTCTCCCCCTTCCCCGTAGGGGGAAGGGGGAGAGGGGCCGGAGGAGCGGGGGTTAGGATGGCTCCACCTCAATGCTCTCCACGGTCATTTCCTCGCCGGCGCTGATACGGAAGCGATCCGAACGGCATTGGGGGCAGGTGAAGGAATCCTTCGCCAGCGCGAATTCGGCCGCGCAATCCAGGCATACCGCGCGCGCCGGGATTCGTTCGAACCGCAGTTCGGCTTTCTCGGCGATCGTATCCGCGGCGATCAGCTCCCAATAGAAGCGGATGGAATCGTCGACCAGGCTCGAAAGCTGGCCGAGCTTGATCGTGATCGCGCTCACCCGGGCCGCCTTGGCGCGCGCGGCGTGGTCGAGCGTGATCCGCAGGATGCTTTCGGTAACCGCCATCTCATGCATAGGAAATCGGACAAATTATATCAGATAATATATTTTACAGGAGGCTTTATTGATTTTAAGCTGTAGCAGGGTGATGAAAAAGCCGGTCGAGTAGCCCGCGATTTCTGCGGGCGTATCGAGACCTCGCATTTATTTGGTGGTCTCGATACGCAAAAAACGCCACTCGATCACCTCTTTTCCATTTTTCAGCAGCCTGTTGGGAAGGAGAGAGCCAAGGGGCGACATGCTTTTCATTTTGGTGGTTATTCTGGTGTTCGGGATGATGGGGTGCGGTTTTTCAAACGTGACGGGAGGCCCGATCTCCACCCCGGCCTCGCGACCCACCAATATACCGGCGTCGATGCCGACTGCGACAGCGGTGCCGCCCACCGAAACTCCCAAGCCCTTTATGATTCAATAGCCGTGATACCATACTGGATTGACAGATCAGCCGGTTCATCAAGGAGATGAGCATGCCGGATGCCCCCCAGTTTTCCGTGGAAGATACAAGTTCCGCCAAGCTGCAAGCCAGCCCCAAGGGGATCGGGAATTTTCTCCAGGCCCGGATCGGGCTTTCGATCCACTGGGGGCTCTACTCGCTCAGCAATCACGGCGACGAATGGATCTACTTCCGGGACCGGATTCCATTCGACACGTACAAGGAGCGGATGCGCCGCTTCAACCCGGGCCGCTTCTGCCCCGAGGAGTGGGCGGATCTGATGGTCGAGGCGGGGCTGAAGTTCCTGTTGATAACGTCCAAGCATCACGATGGATTTTGCCTCTGGGATGCGCAGTCCACGGATTTCAAGGTGACCAACTCCGCCTTTGGGCGCGACGTGCTCGCCGAGCTGGCGCCGGTCCTGCGCGAGCGGTCCATTGATCTGCATTTTTATTATTCGCTGGTGGATTGGACTCACCCGGCCTTTCGTTCGGATTGGCCGCGGTACGTCGAGTATTATCACAACCAGCTTTGTGAGCTGTGCACGCAGTTCGGTCCGGTCGGCGGCGTGATCTTCGACGGGTATTGGCCGCGCAACCCCTTGGATGCCGACGGCATGCGCGACTATTTCGCTCCGCGCGGACCGTGGAACCTGGCGGGCGCCTACGATCTCATCCACCGGTTGCAACCGGATGCCGTGGTGGCGAACAACACCCACGTGCCGCCTCTGCCGGGGGAGGACTACCAGGTCTGGGAGCTCGATCTACCGGGGGAGAACACGATCGGTTTCAACTGCACCGAGATCGGCGATAAACCCCGGGCGTGCTGGTGGAACTTGAACGCCGGCTGGTCCTATCAACCGTGGAACCACCGGGTGAAAAGCGCGGACGAAATCCTTAACACGTATCGCGCCGCGCAGGCCCAAGATGCCGTTTTCCTCCTGAACGTCGGCCCCCGTCCGTTCGGAGACATCCATCCCGAGGAACAAGCCGTCCTCCGGCAACTGGGACGGCGTGGATGAAGAAAGGCGCCGCCGCATCTTCCGCGGAATCTCCTCCCGTGGCTTTATGTACCCCCGCCACTTGTGGATCCAATATTCCTCCTGGATCGCCGCGCGGGATCCCGGGATCCAAGGATCATTCCCCGAAGGAATGATTCCCATTGCCCCCTTTTCGGAATTGTCTTCAACCGAGCACAACCCCCCGATACAATCCTGAAACAGTTTTCTTATGGTGAGAACAGTGGAAACGGGCTGCGAGATGACGATTCGAACAGGGAGGCTTATCCGTGCGATATTCTCTATCTTCTTTCTATTATCGTCTTCAGATTGACATCCGCCCCGTGTCGTGCTATAAACAAATCGTGACCGAAACGGTCACGATTTATGGTTCATGGGATCTGCGGGAAATCCGGAAAAATGACCTTTGAGAGGCTGGAAAAGGAAAAACAAAACAAAATCCTTAACGCAGCCTGCGAAGTATTTGGCCGGCACGGTTATAAAAAGGCCTCCATGAAGGATATTGCCGGGGCGGCCGGGGTTTCCAAGAGCGTGTTGTTCAAATACTTCACCAATAAGCAAAATCTTTACGTGACGGTCTTCAGGCTGGCGTCGGAATGCATTAAGGCGGCGGATAATTCGGCGCGCGCCGAGGCCCCCGCCGACATGTTTTTATTGATGAGGCGCAGTGCGAAAATCCGGCTCTCCTTGTTTAAGGAATATCCATGGATGTACAAGTTTTCGTACACAGCGGCTTTTGACGGCGATCCGTTTGTCAGGAAGTTGGTGAAAAATGAGCTTGCCGCTTACCGACGGGCGGTAACGAAGAATGGCCAAGCGCAGGGTCAAGGCGGAACGGATGATTTTAAGGGATTGAGAGCGGATATCTCCCCGTCCGTCGCCAGGCAGATCATCTTCTGGATCTCGCAAGGCTACCTGGAGGATAGGCTGTACCGTGAGGATATCGACCCGGATGGGCTTGAACGGGGCTTCGAGGAGTGGATCGACGTCTTGGAAACCCTGCTGAAGGATAACAAAAAGGCATCGCCGGAAAAGAGAAGAAAGTCGGGTGAAAAATGACTGAAACGATTGCAGCGCAAGGAAGGGCCGGCGGGGTGGAGAACGTTCCCGGTCTGAAGCATCACACTTTCCAGGTATGCGGCGGACCGATGTCGGTCTACGAAGCGGGCGATCCGTCCGGGCCGGCCGTGGTGATGCTGCACGGGGCGATGTACGACGAGGCGAGGTTCATCTGGGATCAGATGTTTCCATTCCTGAGCGGCGAGTATCACTTGTTCGCCGTGGATACGCCGCGCCACGGCAAATCGCGGCCATGGCAGGGGTATCTGGACCGCGCCCGGCTGATGGATATCCTGGATGCCGCCTTCCAGCGGTTGGGGCTTGCGCGCTTCAGCCTGGTCGGGCTTTCCATGGGGGGCGGCCTCAGCATCGACTATGCGGCGCTTCATCCGAAAAAGGTTCGATCGGCGGCCCTCTTCGAGCCGGGTGGGCTGGGCGACAAGGTGGACATGCAGCTCATCACCTGGATGTACATCAAGGTCCCGGGGATGCTCAGGCTGCTTAGCCGCCTGTATGTCAAAAAGGACGATAAGGCGATGCGGAAAATATTGGAGTCGATCTACGTGGGCGGCTCAAAGCCGACCGATCCGGACCGGTTGGTTGCGATTCTCAAAGACGAAGTACAGGGGAAATACCAGCATGGCGAAAATGACATGGACGATTGGCAGTTGAGCGGAATCGGACCGTTTAAAGTAAGGTGGACCCTTCTGGACCGGATCCCGTTGATCCGGTGCCCAACCCTGTGGCTTCGGGGCGCGGACAGCGTCCTGGTGAAACAGCATGAAATGGAGAGGGTGGTGCGGTTGGCCCGCGACAACGGCGCGTCTGCCGAGTTCACCGTGATCCCGCATGCAGGGCACATCCTTCCCCTCGAACGGCCCGAGCAGGCAAATGGAGCGGTCAAGGCGTTTCTGGATAGAACCACCGGGAAAGATGTGTGATCGAGATGAAATCCGAAATGCCCCCCGAAGAAACTTGTTCGGGGGGTGCTTGTTTATCGGTGTTTTAACAAGCATCGGATTGCCTCGCTGGAGAATCCCGCCCAAGCGTCATCTCAATTGACCGCGGCCGGCAAATCATCTACTTATTCTTGCGGGATATCCACTCAACCCGGCAAGAATTTTTGTACACCAAACTGCCGGGAAGAGCCGGCAACACTGAGATCCCATGATCTCCAATGGTATCCGGCCGGGACTTTAGCAAATTCGAGGGTTTTGGTGTTGTGGGATTTTTCGGTGACTTCCGTGTGCTTTTTTCCCTGCCTGAGCAGATACCATGCGGGCCAAGAATGATATCAAGAAGCCCCTCTGCTGGCGGCTTTCACCATAAAACATTATTATTCTACAATTCCCTGTGGAATAGCGGCAGTGCTCATCGAAAGGGTTTTCTAAATCATGGAAGAAATATCGCCCGCCCAAGTCGCGATCTTCGACCCCTTTTGGACCCCGCGCCTGTCGACCAACGCCAAGGTTTCCATCTTTCATCAATGGCGGCAGCTGGAAGCCAGCCGTTGCATCGATAATTTCCGGATCGCCGCGGGGCTGAAGAAGGGCATTCACGAAGGATGGTTTTTCGCCGATTCGGACGCCTACAAATGGCTGGATGCGGCCGCGCGCATCTATGCCGTCGGACCTTCAGAGGACCTGAAGGCAAGCATGGATGCGCTGATCGCTCTCCTGGCGCGCGCGCAGATGGAAGATGGCTACCTGTACACGTACAATCAGATCCATTTCCCCGGCCAACGCTGGGGGAACCTGATGATCGAGCACGAACTGTATTGCCACGGCCATCTCATCGAGGCGGCCGTCTCCCACTTTCAAGCCACCGGCGATCCGGCCGCCCTGACGATCGCGCGCAAAGCCGCCGATTTGCTGGTGCGGGTTTTCCAGACGGCCGCCGCGGATAAAACCTCCGGTCACGAAGAGATCGAAATCGCCCTGCTGCGCCTTTACCTTGTCACCCAACATCAACCGTATCTGGAATTGGCGAAACAATTCCTGGAACGGCGCGGCAAGGTGCATCCGTTTGCCCCGCTGATTTTCCAACAGAATTCCCGGGCCGAGAAGCGCGGTGAATTAATCCGAGAACAACGCCGGGTTTTTCTGGCCGGGAACCCGGATCCGGGCTCCTTCCAACTGCCGCCGGGGAATTATGCCAAAAAGCCGTTTTCCGCCAAGATGCGTTGGTTTATCAATGTGTTGAACGGAAAATATTTTCAGCAGCATGCCCCCATCCGCTCCCAGACCGTCCCCGTGGGACATGCCGTCCGCTTTGGCTACCTCGAGACGGCCGTCGCCATGCTTCACCGGATCGACCCAGACCCGTCCCTGCTGCCGGCGATGGAAAGGGCCTGGGAGCATATGGTGGTTCATCGGATGTACGTCACCGGAGGGATCGGCTCATTGCCGGAGGTGGAAGGCTTCGGCCGGGATGAGGAACTCGATCCCGAGATCGCCTACGCCGAAACCTGCGCCGCGCTGGCCGGCCTCTTCTGGAATTGGGAGATGGTGCTGATTCATGGGGAGGCCAAATACAGCGACCTGTTCGAGTGGCAGCTGTACAACGCCGCGGCGGTCGGCATGGGCCTGGGTGGCGACAGCTATCTCTATAACAATCCGCTGCTCTGCCGGAGAGGGATCACACGGCGTCCGTGGTTCCTGGTTCCCTGTTGCCCCTCAAACCTTTCGCGTACCTGGGCCTCCTTGGGGAAATATCTCTATTCGCAAGACCAGGACGGGCTCTGGATCCATCAGTACATCGGCAACGAAATGAACATGGGGGACGGAAAAGGGAAAACCATTAAACTGGAATCGAGCCTGCCATGGGAGGGAAAGATTAGGATTACTCTCCAACCGGAACAACCGGCTGATTTCACGTTGCACCTTCGAATTCCCTCCTGGGCGGGAAACACCTCCCTGAAGGTCAATGGATCCGCAGTGGCTGTTCCCGAAAAAACGGCCGTCCCTTTACCGCCTCCGGCTTCCGGATATGATCCGCGCCTTTCGCGTTACGTATCCCTTCAACGCTGCTGGTCTCCGGAGGATACCGTGGATCTCGAATTCGAAATGCCCATTATCCTGCGAAGAGCCTCCCCGCATGTGCGCGGCCATAAAAACAAAGCCGCGCTCTCGCGCGGGCCGCTGGTCTACTGCCTGGAAAGCACGGATAACCCCGGTGTGGATATTTTTGCGGCAAGGATTGATCCGGAAACGATCCGCGTGGAGCAGGACCAGAACCTCCTGGGGGGTGTACATGTCCTCCGTGGAAAAACGAGAGACGGAAGAGATTTCACGGCCATTCCCTATTTCCTATGGGCCAACCGGGGTGAATCACAAATGACGGTGTGGGTAAACACCTGAAAACGCTGTGGATTGTGATATCAGGTTCTGTTTTTCGACCGCGGGCCCTTCCCGGATGACGTTTAGCGAAGAGGGGCGCCAGATACCGGGTAATTATGCTTTTATAGATATATGGATTTCATTCGTCATCACGATGAGATGCTAATATAATGCACCTGATACGCTCGCAGAGTGCACTTCGGAATGACCGGGAGCGCGGCGGTCTATGCAAAAGAAAAACTGGCAGGAATACCTCATCCTTTTAGCGGGCGTTGCCGCCTCCGCCGTGATGGTGCTGGCGTTTCCCAATCTGTATCACCTCTGGGATGTCCCGGAGTTCCTCAGGTGGTCGAAGGTCTGGAGCGAAGGCTGGACCGCGATTTATGCCGACTGCGCCAGCTGCAATTACCCGATTGTGGGAATGTTCAGCACGGCCGGTCTGATCAGCTTCCTGGGATTGGCGGACACGCCCGACCCCGCTTTGAGCTTCCGCCTGATCCTCTCCGCCGTCGATGGAGTGAACGTACTGCTGATCTATGGACTGTTGAAGGAACTCGCCGTCAAGGAACCCGCGGTGAAAGCCGGGATCATCGGCCTGTTGGTCTCTTCCTGGGCCGGAGGGGCGCTGTGGGGGCAGATTGATACCGTCAGCCAGTTCTTCCTCCTGCTGACTCTTCTTTGGATGGTGAAATACCATCTGTCGATGAGGATTAATTTCCTCCTGTTCCTGGGTATCGCCAGCGTGTCCATGGCTTTCATGGTATTGACAAAGCAATTGATCGTCTTCAGTTTCTTTTCCCTGGAGTTGCTGCTCCTGACGACCATCTGGATCCGGCGGAAATGGTTAAGCGCCATTGGATACTCGTTTTTCCATCTTGTCGTGCTTGCCTTTTGTATCTTCGGGTGGGATCTGCTCCTGCAACCCGTGCACGGGTACCTTTCACACCTCCAGCTGATCTGGGGCGAACGCAGCACGCACGGCGGGATTCTCTCGGCCAACGGCATAAACCTCTGGACCCTGCTGCCCCGGCAGTGGGACAGCTCCTCCGCCGAGCCGTTTTCTCTTTTTACCGGGACTGCCCTGGAAAAAATTCTCACCCCCGTGAATATTGGATGGTTTATTTTTGTGCTCCTGGCCGGTCTGATCACCGTCTCCACGCTCCTGAAAACGCGCAAGTTGGATTTGGCGGAGGGACGTTTTCTGGGCCGTGAGGCGCTGTTGAATTTCATCCTGCATCTGGCCCTCATCAACCTGATCTTCAATGTGGTATTAACCGGAACCCACGAACGGTATCTGTATCATTTCTATCCGTTGCTCCTGATCGCGTGGTTTGGGTTGATGGAAATTGACCGCCGGTTCCTAAAAATCCCGCTCTCGTTTTTATTGATCGGCTCCACGCTTTACGGAGTATTTGTTTTGGGCGTTTTATGGGGGATGCTCGCCTTCCGGAACCATCCGGTGCATATCCTGATAGCGGTCCTCCACGCCGGGCTGCTCTGTGCCCTGGTCACTGTCGCTCTGGGATATCAATGGAGAGCCGCCCCAAATAACCCATCCGACCGGCCGGGCGAACCGGCCACAGCTGCGTAACCGATAAGGCAACCCGGAGAGGACTTAAGGGAGTGGGCTCATGCCGGTTGATGAACGAATTAGGAAGATCATGCAAAAGCGCCCCGTCTATTCGGACGCGGAACCGGCGGCTTGCCCTTCTGAATCGCCCCGGAGTGAATCGGCCGACGGATAGTACCGGCAAACGAAAAAGCTGCGAAATACGTTAGTTGGGCAAACACAATAAGGGAAAAAGCAACAAGCGTAACTTTCCCCGTTATCCTTTCTCCCCGAGGAACCGGGTGTTCTGCCGGAACCGTTCCTGTTCCCAGGAGCCTCCGCTTTTTTCAAGTGCATCGGAATGTGATATATAGAATGAGGCCGCGGGGCGCCTGCGTCCGTTCGGCGCAGGATGACCACCGATTTCCGCGCGGCGGGAGGGAACAGCATGAATGCTCGAATACCGACTTTATTTCTGCTCGGAACGGCGGTCCTTGCGGCATGTCAAACGCCGGTAACCGGAACTCCGATTGCGCAACCGGCGGCTGTTGTGCGCGCGGCGTACAGGAAACCGAACGGACCTTACATTTGGACCGAAGGCGTGGGGCCGCAGAAGCTCGCCGACAGCGTCAATACGATGGACATATGCATTTCCCGCGACGGTCTGGCGGTGGCCTACCGTAAGGATGGGGAGTTGTATGCCATCCGCATCGAAGGCGGTGAGCCGGTCCTGCTGCTCGACCGCGCTCGCTTCGATACCCTGGCGCCGGAACGCGGCGGTTTTGTCACCATTAATCAATTCGATTTCGGCGCCGACAGCCGTTACGTGTACTTCAATGCACAGATACCCGGCAGGCAGCAGGATGATCTTTACCGCGTGAACATCGACGGCTCCGCTCCGGAACGCATCTTCGCGCCGGGCGAGGGCGGTAATTTCAGTTTTTCGCCGGACGGGGAGTGGATGACGGCCTACCATTCGCATGTAATTGTCCTTGCCGATCCGGAGGGGAAGGATGCGCGGACGGCGTTCACTTTCCCGGACAACGCCCCCATGGGTTCGGAAGGACCGCAGATCGTATGGGCGCAGGATTCTTCGGGTTTCTCTGTTTTTTCCTACGAGGGTAAATCGGATAAGCCCCAGCCGATAACCGTCTGGTTCGTGCCGGTCCGGGGCGAACCCGAACAGCGGATGACATTCCAGGGATATCTGGGCATGAGCCTTTCACCGGACGGCCGGCAAGCGGTGTATTTCGACCGGCATGATGGGACGAACGATGTGCATTTCGTGGATTCCTCGGGGACGGATACGCTGTACGCGTCTTTAGGCGAGGATGTGTTTTTCATGGATTGGGCGCCGGATTCCCGGCGTTTTATCCTGAACTACGACCAATACCGGGAAGATTCGCCGGCGATGATCAACGTGCCCTACCTGTGCGCACCGGGGGAAGCTCCGGTGCGGCTGACGGATACGCCGACCGCCTACCCCGCCTATTGGGTGGATGACCGGCGGGTGTTGTTTTCGGGCGAGGATGGCAGGCTCTTCCTGCGGGAATTGGGGAACCCCAGTGTGCTGATCGATGACGACCTTTTGGGCAATGCTTTCGACTTCACGCTGCTCCCGGCGGAATGAGTCGATCAGATTCTTCTAAAAAAGGGACCCACCCATGGAATATACGGACATCCAGATCATCATCCAGGAGAATACCGCCGAACACGACCGTCTCGCGCGGCTTGTCGCGGGATTGACCGAAGAGGAGCTTTCACGCCCGATCGATGCGGGCTGGACGGCTGCGGCGGCGCTCGCGCACCTGGCGTTCTGGGACGCGCGCGCGATCCTGCTGATCGAAAAATGGCAGCGCGAGGGGATCACGTCTTCGCCCGCGGATATCGACATCATCAACGACGCGGCCAAGGAGCTTTGCCTGGCGATCCCGCCCCGCAAAGCGGCTGAGCTGGCGGTGGAAAAATCGGCCGAGGTCAACCGAGTGATCGAAAAACTTTCCCCCGAAATGGTGGAGGGGATTCGGACGGTCGGAACGGCGGTGCATCTGATGCGGGCTGCGCACAAGCGGATGCATCGGGAGGAGATCGAGCGGGCGGCGCATAAGGGATGAAGTCGGCCTTGGACCATGGCCCATTGACCATAGCCGGTAATTGATTGAAATGAGTATTATGACGATTGACTAGGCGCCCAAAAGGAAAACCCATCATCGATGGCCGTCGGCTATACTACAAGAAACGACCGGGACAAATTCAAACACGCTTGGGGGCGATTCAACACCGGAAACGGAGGAATCCCATGCGCCTGACCGGCACGTTCCTCGATGAGATTTCGCACGATATCCCGCACCAGAACTGGGGGCCGGAGGAGTGGGAGCGGGATTTCCTCGCCATGCGTTCGATCGGGATCGATGCCGTTATCCTGATCCGTTCCGGCCACAAACGCTGGCTGACCTATCCTTCGAAAGTCCTCATCGAACGCGAAGACTGCTATAAACCTCCGCTGGATCTGGTCGACCTCTTCCTCAAGCTTGCCGAACAGCATGGCATGGACTTCCTCTTTGGAACGTACGATTCCGGCCGCTACGGATCGGCCGGCGATTACCAGAAGGAAGTCGATCTCAACCTTGCCGTGGTCGATGAAGTCTGGGCGCGCTACGGCAAGCGCGCGGCGTTCAAGGGCTGGTACCTCACCCAGGAAGTCAGCCGCCGTACGAAGGGGATCATCGATCTCTACGCAACGATGGGCCGCCACTGCAAAGCGGTCTCCGGCGGCCTGCCGGTTCTCATCTCGCCCTGGATCGACGGTCCGAAGGCGGTCAGCTCCTACGATGGGCTGATCGACAAGGGCGAAGGGATCTCGCTCGCGGCGCACGAAGCGGAGTGGGGCGAGGTGATGGCCGGGATCCGCGGCGCGGTCGACATCGTCGCCTTCCAGGACGGGCATGTGGATTTCCATGCGCTGCCGGATTTCCTCGCGGTGAACAAAGCCCTGGCCGAAAAACACGGCCTGCACTCGTGGAGCAACGTCGAGACCTTCGACCGCGATATGCCGATCAAGTTCCCGCCGATCAAATGGGAAAAAATGCTCCTTAAACTCGAGGCCGCGGAAAAGGCCGGCGCGGAAAAGGCGATCACCTTCGAGTTCTCGCATTTCCTCAGCCCAAATTCCTGCTATCCGCAGGCGCATCATCTCTTCCGCCGCTATTGCGAACACTTTTCCATCCGGCCCGGTTGGAAAGAACCGTTCCGGCGCGTTCCATTATAGAGGATTCCCCCTCATCCCGTCCTTCTCCCGGCACCTGCCCTCGCGGAGTGCGCAGTTTCGATTGGTTACTTGAAACTGCGCGATCCCGAAGCGAGGGTATGCAGGGAGATGGTGGCCGAAGGCCGGATGAGGGCGAGATACCGTCGGGGAACCAAGTTTGGGCTCGGGGGCACGCATAATGCATTGGTAAATAGGTTCGGTTTTCTTTTGATGAGGTGCGCATTACCCATGACCAATTATTCCGAATACGCCGAGCAGTACCGCCGCGCGCTGCTGGAGGATGTGATTCCTTTCTGGGAGCGTCACTCCGTCGACCGGGAATGCGGCGGCTACTTCACCTGCCTCGGGCGCGACGGGACCGTATTCGACACCGATAAGTTCGTCTGGCTGCAAGCGCGGCAGGTATGGACCTTCGCGATGTTGTACAACCGCTGCGAACCGCGGCTGGAATGGCTCACGCTTGCCCGCCACGGCGCGGATTTCCTTTTACAGCACGGCCGCGCACCCAACGGCGACTGGTTTTTCTCGCTGACCCGCGACGGCCGGCCGCTTGTCCAACCTTACAATATCTTCTCGGATTGTTTCGCGGCGATGGCGCTGGCGCAGTATGGCCTGGCGGCGAATGACGAAGAAGCCGCCGAATTGGCGCGGGCCACCTACCGCAACATTCTGCGCCGGAGGGAAAACCCGAAGGGGATCTACAACAAGCTCGTACCCGGCACGCGCCCGCTGAAAAACTTCGCGCTGCCGATGATCCTTTGCAATCTCGCACTCGAACTCGAGCGCCTGCTGCCGCCGGAGGAAACCGAGGCGACGATCGACGCATGCCTCAAGGCCGTCCCGGGGGATTTCCTCGACCCGGAGCGGAACATCATCCTCGAAAACATCGCGCCCGACGGCGGCCGGGTGGATTCCTTCGAGGGCCGCCTGCTCAACCCGGGCCACGCCATCGAGGCGATGTGGTTCCTGATGGACATCGGCATTCGCCGCGGCGACCGCGCGCTGATCGGAAAAGCCGTGGACCTGACCCTTACCACATTGGAGTACGCCTGGGACCGCGACTACGACGGCCTTTACTACTTCCTCGACCGGTTCGGGCGGCCGCCGCAGCAGCTCGAGTGGAATCAAAAATTGTGGTGGGTGCACATCGAGGCGCTGATCGCGCTCAGCCTCGGCTTTGCGCATACCCGCCGGGCGGAGTGCCTGGAATGGTATGAGCGCGTGCACGCCTACGCCTGGGAGCGTTTCCCGGATCCGCGCCACGGCGAGTGGTTCGGCTATCTTAACCGCCGCGGCGAAGTCCTCCTGCCGCTCAAAGGCGGAAAGTGGAAAGGGTGCTTCCACGTCCCGCGCGGGTTGTTCCGCTGCTGGAAGATATTTGAGAGCATGGAAGAAAAATAAAAAATCCCACCGCAAAGACGCAAAGGGCGCAGAGAAAAAAGTAATAAATTCTCTGCGATCTCTGCGCCCCTCGGCTCGACCACCGAGGGCGGGCTCTGCGGTGAGAGATTAAAAAGAAATGACAGATTTATTTGCTCTTCTCCGAAAAGATCTTCTTGACCTGGGTGTCCGCCCCGGCGGATTGCTGCTTGTTCACAGCTCATTGCGTTCAATGCCGGGGAACGAAGGACCGGAAAGCGTCATTCAGGGTTTGCAGGAAGCGCTCGGCCCGGGCGGCACGCTGCTCATGCCGGCCCTGACCTTCGAGCGGGTGACGCCGGAGAATCCGGTTTTTGATATTCGGTATACGCCTTCCAATGTAGGCATCATCCCGGAAACCTTCCGCACGCGTCCCGGCACAGTACGCAGCCTGCACCCGACCCATTCGGTGTGCGCCGCCGGCCCGCTGGCCGGTGAATTGATCGAAGCGCACGCCGCGGATAGCACCCCCTGCGGGCCGCATTCCCCCTTCCGCGCGATCGCCGAACGCGGCGGGCGGATTCTATTCCTCGGGTGCGGCCTGGAAGCCAACACGACCATGCACGCGATCGAGGAAGTCATTGTGCCGCCGTATCTTTACGACCCACCGATCGAGTACCGCTTGACCCTCGCCGACGGATCGAAGCAAACGAAGACCTACACGCCGCATAACTTCCGTGGCTGGCGCCAGCGTTACGACCGCGTGGCGGCGATCCTGCGTCCGCCGGACCTGGTCCGCGCCACCGTCGCCGGCGCCGTGTCGATCCTGCTCGAGGCGGCTGCGCTGTGGAACGCGGCGCGGACGGCGCTGCAAAAGGATTCGTTGTATTTTGTCGAGAGGATATCTTAAAAGTAGATCGGAAATAATGGCCAGGAATAAATGGATATTTCATGATTTTGGAAAAATACGATCGAGAATGGAGTTGACCTGATTGCGGCCGATCCGGCCAAGATGGGCGTGCCCGTGTTTCTGGCCGATGCCGGGTCCGATCCGGTCCGGTTGCCGGATGGTAAACGGGTCGTCTACTCCGCCGTCATCAGGGGACGGTCGCATGAGAACTGGAATATAACCATCCCGAATCCCGCGAAAGCCTTCCCCGGTTCCATCGCTCCGATAGACAGGTCGAAAACGGCGGGCGGCTGGATTGGCAGCTGGTCGGCTGAGGGAGGCGCCGTAATAATCGAGGCGACCTGTGAATTTCGTATACGCGAGTGCCTTCGAAGACGGCGACACGTAACTGCTGTCTTATTTTTATTGGGGCACAATAATCCGGTCACAACGTATCGGAATTGACACATGCCTGCATCTATCGTGTTTCACGATTCTGATAGAATTCCCGGTAATGATTAAAAACGCGGTATTTCAGCGGATTTCCGAATTCGGGTCGCGGCTGCGCGGGTTATCAAAACCCCGCATTTTTCTTCTGACGGCTCCGGCAGTGTTGGGTTTGATCTGCCTTGCCGGATATTTCGGTGTCCGTTCCTATGCGCCCGCTGCCCCGCGTGAGGAACAAACCCCTTCGGCCACGCCGTTCCAGCCGGCCACCGATACGCCCGACTCGTCCGGTTCCTCACCCACCCGCGGACCGACGGAAACCGTTTCCACGCCGCGGCCGCTTGCCACGCCGACCGCTTCGGGCATCGCGCCGCCCTGGTCACCCTTCGCGGGCCCGATCCACCCGGCTTCGACCCAGATCCCCACACCCGTCGCGGCCATCGATCCCGGCGAGGATTCGATCACGATCGCGCTTCTCGGGATCGATAAAAGCGAAACCGCCGGCGCCTACCGCACCGATGCGATCATGATTCTCCATCTCGACCGGAAGCGCGAACTTGCCGCGCTCATCTCTTTTCCGCGCGATCTGTATGTGTACATCCCGGCCTACGGGATGCAGCGCATCAACATCGCGTTTCAGCAGGGGAGGGAACTCCATTATCCGGGGGGGAGCTTTGCGCTGTTTCGCGACACGATGAAATACAATTTCGGCCTGCAGGTCGATCATTACGCGCTGATGAATTTCCATGGCTTCAAGGACATGGTCGACCGGCTGGATGGGATCGATGTGCAGGTCGGGCGGACCTACACCGATTACCGCTTCGGGTATGGCAACTACACCGTTAAGGCCGGGGAGCAGCACATGGATGGGTCGCTGGCGCTGTGGTATGTGCGCGCCCGCCAGGCCTCCAGCGATTTCGACCGCAACCGGCGCCAGCAGGAAGTGATCGTCGCGCTCGCCCAGCGCCTGCTGGACCTGCGCGCCATCCCCAACCTGCCGGGTTTCTTCAACATCTTCATGCAGTATTTCGAAAGCGACCTGGCTCTCGACGACATCACGCCGTTCGTGGATATGGCCGGTTCGGTCTCGCTGTCATCCCTGCGCCGCTACCGGGTTGCTTTGCCGGACGGCTGCAGCAACTGGACGACACCCGAAGGCGGGATGGTCCTGCTCCCGAAGATCGATGCGATCCACACGATGCTCGAAACGGCGCTGAACCCGCCGGAATGACCCTGGCGGGATTAACGGATGCGCCGGCGAACAGCCTCCCCCGATTTTCGTCAGCTGAAAAACGGGGGAGGAAAGGGGGATTCTGTCATTTCGCTTTTCTGGATTGCGGTATCCCATACCTTAAGGGTATGGGAAGGTACGGTCGGAGATGGTTTTTCCGGGTGAGGTGTTGGAACCGCGATACCTTTTCCCCCTTCCACCGCATGTAATTGGCGGCGCTTGAGTTACAATTGGAAAGGCCGATGGATCGGCAGGCGGCGTTTGCGGCCGGGTCCGCGGTAACCTGCAGAAGAATATACAGAAAAGCTATCAGGAGGATGAATGCGTCACATTTCCCCGTTTGCCCTCGGTGTAACGCTGTTATTCTCCATCCTATGTACTTCATGCCAGGCGGCGCCCGCTGTCACTGCAACCATTATTGCCGCAGGCGGCAATCAAACCTGCATCCTGGATTCCGGTGGTGTGAAATGCTGGGGAAAGAACAACGCCGGTCAACTTGGGGATGGTACAACCCAGGACAGGAACACTCCGGTAACGGTTACGGCGCTTCCTGATAAAGTCACCGCGATCGCCGTGGGGTATGTCCATACGTGCGCGGTTACGGAATCGGCGGAAATAGTCTGCTGGGGAAGACAGATCGCAGAACAAACCAGAGTGGGATCGGATCCGGGATACACGGCGGTCACCGTCGGGTCCAAGCACACCTGCGGTCTGAACGCCCGCGGCGGATTAAAATGCTGGGGTTCCAACAGTTTCGGGGGATTGGGTGACGGCACAACCGAGGAGCGACTTGCGCCGGTCGATGTGACCGGATTGCTGGGCGATGTCACTTCGGTCGCGGCCGGTGGGGATTTTACCTGCGCCGTGCAAAAGGGAGGCGTGGAATGCTGGGGATCCAACAATTCTGGACAGCTCGGTAACGGTACTTTTGAAAGCAATCCCAACCCCGTCGGCATTCCCGGTTTGGAATCCGGAGTCGCGGTTGTCGCCGCGGGCGTCTTCCACGCCTGCGCGGTAAAAACCAATGGGGAAGTCTGGTGCTGGGGGGAAAACTTTGCCGGAGAATTAGGCGACGGGACCAACCATAATAATCCGGTTCCCGTTATGGTAAAAAATTTGGAGGGAGGAATTCAAGCCGTGGCTGTCGGCGGAAGTCATACCTGCGCGTTAACCAAAGCGGGCGGGGTTAAATGCTGGGGCGGCAATTCCAGCGGACAATTGGGCGACGGGACAACAACAGACCGCAATTCCCCCGTGGATGTCACCGGGCTTTCAAGCGGTGTGATTGCCGTTGCCGCGGGAGGCAGCCACACCTGTGCGGTTCTGACCGGCGGGGCGGTCAAATGCTGGGGATTGAACAAGAACGGCCAGCTTGGGAATGGAGCCAATCAGGATAGCGGCATCCCTGTCGATGTCCGCATGTAGCCGGGTTTACAACCGCGGCGGATAGTGACGAATTAAAACGACCGGGCCCATCGGGGTGTCCGGCCGTTTTCGTTTTCCCGTCAGGGAGATCTACGCCGTCGGCAGGTACCGCTTAAAGGCTTCCATTTGATGCAGGACCAGCTCGGCTCCCAGCGCCAGGCAGCCGACCGGTTCCTCGGCCAGGTAGGCGGGAATGCCGGTCGCGTCGGTCAGGTAGCGGTCTACGCCGCGCAGGAGCGACCCGCCGCCGCACAGCATGATGCCGCGGTCGATGATGTCGGAGGTCAGCTCGGGCGGTGTGCGTTCGAGGGTGGCCCGGACGCAGCCGACGATTTCTTCGAGCGGTTCTTCCAGCGCTTCGACCACATCCGCGGTGGAGATGGTGATCGTCCGCGGGAGGTTGTTGACCTGGTCGCGGCCCTGGATATCCAATGTTTCGTTCGGTTCAATCGGGGTGGCCGCGCCGATTCGGAGTTTAATTTCTTCGGCGACCATGTCGCTTATCACCACGCCGTATTTCCGGCGGACATAAGCGACGAAAAGTTCATCCAACCGGCGGCCGCCGACCCGGACGGTATTGGCCACAACCGGACCGTTCATCGTGATCACCGATGCTTCCGCCACGCCGCCGCCCAGGTATACAACCATATTCCCGGACGGGGTGGAAATCGGCAGACCGGCGCCCACCGCCGCGGCCAGCGTGCGCGTGACGAGGAAGACTTCGCGGCAACCGGCGCGCAGCACCGCTTCGCTTGCGGCGCGGCGCTCGACGCTGGTGATCCCGTGCGGCACGGTAACCATCGCCCGCGGCTTGAAGGGGCTGATGGCGCCGCAGACCTTGCGGATGAACCAGGTCAGGAGCACCTGGGCGACTTCGAAATCGGCGATCGCGCCGTTTTGCAACGGGTGGACGACTTCGTATCCTTCCGGCACCCGGCCGTACATGTGGCGGGCTTGCTCGCCCACTTCCACAACCTTCTGTTCATCTATATCAATTACCACCATCGTCGGTTCGGAAAGGACTATCTGCCCGCCCTCAGCAATGATGGTGTTGACTGTTCCCAGATCGATCCCCAATTCCTTGTAGAATAGCGCCATAATTAATCGGTCCGCTCTCCCGGCGAAATTTCATGGTTTTTTCAGATATCGGTGATTAATTGTACCCTATTAGACCGGGCCGGTTGAAATGGCGATCCGTTGATCGCCCTTTCAAACGACCCGGTCCGGTTTCGATTACAATCGGCCCATTCCGGCCGGTTCGGCCCGTATCAGGAGTGAATATGTCCGTTGGCAGACTCCGGTTGACGTTGATCCTTGCCGTATCGCTGGGTTTGACCCAGACTTCCTGCAGCTCCACCGCGGATACCCCCCCAGCCGCGACTCCAACCGCAAAGCCCGCCGCCGCCACCAGCCGAAAAATATCCCCCTCGCAGACGGCGCTTCCGGTGGA
Organism: Anaerolineales bacterium; assembly: GCA_034430775.1. GTDB lineage: Bacteria > Chloroflexota > Anaerolineae > Anaerolineales > RBG-16-64-43 > JAFGKK01. Next base: position 18,372 of record DAOUDU010000008.1, read on the forward strand.
AGACCCCGTCGATTCCCCGGTCGCGCTCGGAGCCAGCCATACCTGCGCCTTGACGATCGGGAACGGCGTGGTCTGCTGGGGAAACAACCGTTATGGACAATTGGGCAACGGCACAATGTTCGGGAGCAGTCTCCCGCAGGCGGTCAGCCGCTTGACCGGGGGCGTGAAGTCGATTGTGGCGGGAGGATCGCATACCTGCGCGCTGCTCTCGGACGGTGCATTGGAATGCTGGGGCGGTAATGCCAAGGGTCAATTGGGCCATGGCGTCTCGCCCGACAGCTCTTCCCCGGTACCGGTTTTCGAGCTTGCGGAAGGAGTGAAAGCCGTTTCGGCCGGAGCCCGGCATACCTGCGCCTTGATGGAAACGGGCGGCGTGAAATGCTGGGGGGAAAACGCCTCCGGCGGGGTGGGAGACGGGACGAGCATCAATCGCAGCACCCCGGTGGATGTCTCGGGTTTGGAGGCCGGCGTTAAATCCGTTGTTACGGGAGCGGGACACACCTGTACCGTGATGATGGATGGGTCGGTGAAATGCTGGGGTTGGAATCCAAGCGGCCAGCTGGGGAATGGAACAACGACCGACAACCGCCTTCCGGTGGATGTCGGCGGATTGCCCGGGCCGGCACGCGCCCTTGCGGCCGGAGACCAGCATACCTGCGCGCTGCTCGAGAACGGATCGGTCGCGTGCTGGGGCGCCAACGCCAGCGGACAATTGGGCAACGGCGCGCGCGTCCGCAGCAGCTCGCCGGTCGCGGTGGCCGGATTGCCCGCCGCGGTAAAACACATCTCGGCCGGCGGCGCACATACCTGCGCGGTGCTCGAGGACGGTGCCGTCCACTGCTGGGGAGATGATCAATCCGGCCAACTGGGCGACGGCGGGTACGAGAATCGCAGCAGCCCGGTGGAGGTTCCCGGACTGACGGGCGTTGCCGAATATATTTCCGCCGGGTACAGCCACACCTGCGCAGTCTTCCGGGATCACCGGATCCAGTGTTGGGGCTGGAATGCCGAAGGCCAGCTGGGGGATGGCACCAAAAAAAGCCGCCGGATCCCGGGAACTGTCTTGGGATACTCCGGCGGAGCCGCGGCCATCTCGGTCGGATGGTCGAATACCTGCGCTCTGGAGTCGGCCGGCGGGGGCATCCGGTGCTGGGGGGCGAACAGCGCGGGGCAATTGGGCGACGGCACGTTCGACGACAGCAGCCTTCCGGTCGAAGTGTCCGGAATCGCGTCCGGAATAATTTCGGTTGCGGTCGGCGGCGGACATGTGTGCGCGCTCTCGTCCACGGGCGGTGTGAAGTGCTGGGGGCGGAATGACCGCGGCCAGCTCGGCGGCGGGACGGGCGCCGACCAGAATGCGCCGGTCGACGTCGCCGGATTGCCGGAGGAGATTGCCGCCCTTGCCGCCGGAAAGGAGCACACCTGCGCCCTTACGATCCGGGGCGGGGTGAAGTGCTGGGGCGCCAACGATAACGGTCAATTGGGCGACGGTACGCTTAACGATAGCAGCAAGCCGGTGGATGTCCTGGGATTGTCGAAGGGGGTCAGCGTGATCGCCGCCGGAGCCGGACACACTTGCGCCCTCGGACGGAACGGCGGGCTGAAGTGCTGGGGAGCCAACACCTACGGCCAGCTGGGTGATGGTACTCTGGAGAACCGCTCCGCGCCGGTGGAGGTAAGCGGCTTAACCGTCGGAGTCCATTCCATTGCGGCCGGCGGATCGCACACCTGCGCGATCGTCTCCGGTACGATATTGAAGTGTTGGGGTTGGAACGCCTTCGGCCAGCTCGGCGACAGCACCCCGACCGATAAAACCGTGCCGGTGGATGTGAAATGGCTGGCGGGGACGGCGGCGTATGTCTCGGCCGGAGCCGATTTCACCTGCGCCATCATGCGCGCCGGAAATTTGCGCTGCTGGGGGAACAACACCTTCGGCCAGCTCGGCGATGGAACCACCACGATCCGCCATACGCCGATTAATGTCCAAGGGCTGACGTACAAAGTCCTTCTTCTTTCGGCGGGGTATTACACGACCTGTGCGGTGACGGTCGACGGGAAAATGCAGTGCTGGGGCAACAACCTCTTCGGCCAGCTTGGCAACGGCGCGACCGTCAACAGCAGTGCGCCGGTGGAGGTGGCGGGGCTGGAATGAGGATAGGCGCTGATGGAATTCACCGATTGCGATGTTTTTTCCCGAACGGTTTTTCATACAAGGAGTGAGGATATGCGAATAAAGGCGCTGTGGATTTCGTTTTTCGCCGCCTGGACGTTGTTTTCTTGTGCCTCGCAAAAAACCGAGGCTGCCCCGACATCAACCGTTCCGCCGATTCCGACGGCATCGCTAACTCCGACGTCAATTCCGCCGACGGAGGATCCACACGCGTTTTTGCGGCAGGAAGCCGCATTGTTTGAAGGCCCGGGAAACGTCGATTATAAATTGCTGGGCATCTTTAAAGCCGGCGAAAAAATTAACCCCCTGGGTTTTTTTGGAGACTTTGCGAAGGTATCAGTTCGTTCGAATGCGGGTGAGATGGTAGGGTTCGTTCGACGGTCCGCGATCGAAGCGGATCGGTTTCTGGGGGAATCGCTGGATTCCGAAGATATGCCATTGACGCCGCTGTTCGACCCGGCCTGCTCACAGGTCAAACACTTGTATAACAATGACACCCATACCATTATCCTCGACAACTCGAAGAACGACAATTTCGTTGATACCAACGGAGCCGCGATTCTTCTCGACTCGCCATTTCAGGTAAGGGTGACGAGCATGGAACTGTTGGGGGGATTTGGCGGGTCCCTGAAAATATCCGGAACCAACGGGATGGCCGGAGGGGAGGAATGGTGGCGGAATACAGTTCTGATGGATCTTTCGATCGACAACTCGGGTAATTACCTCGTTCAAATCATGGATGGTGCCCGCGAAGGCTGGGCGTTTTCCATGAGCGTTCCGGGGATTTCTGCTTCGCAGCCGATCCGAATTGCCTTTGATCAAGCATATGGCGGCAGCTTCAGGATCTACGATGCGAATCGCCGTGAGGTGGAAAGGGTGGACCTGACCAAGCTTGAGGGCGTAAGTCTGCCGAACGGTTTGTTCCCCGATGGAAAGATGTATATCGGCACCAGCATGGGATCCCATTCTTCACTGGCGATCTCCGGCCTGGAGGTCGGTGTTTCACCCGATGGGAAGTGGACGGAGAATGCGCAGGAATTTCCAGGCCTCGCCGAGTTGGCAAGCCGCAAGGGCATCCGGTTGGGCACGCTGTTCGACGGCATGACATATCAGAACACGAGATATTGCAGGACCCTGGATGGTAATTTCAACATGGTATTCGTGGGTTCCATGGATACCAATTGGTCTTGGAAGGGACGAAGACAATACGATTTCGCGGGGATTGAGGAAGAGGTGAATTTCGCGAACCGAAAAGGCTGGCGTGTCCGGGCCGGGGTCGTGTACGGCGACTACGACAGCCTGCCCGAATGGCTCCGCAACGGGAGGTTTTCGCGCGAGGAGTATCTGCAAATTCTCGAAGAGAATGTAAAAACCATCGTTGGCCATTTCAAGGGCCGAGTGCAGGAATGGATGATCGCCAACGAGATGGTCAACCGCGCCTATGTCGGGAACGGAGGGGATTTCTGGTACAGCCATATCGGCCCGGAATACGTGGAAAAAGCATTCTTCTGGGCGCGCGAGGCGGATCCGGAAGCGGTGTTGATTTTAAACGACTTTGACAACGAGAGTCCGCGTTCCCCGAATCACCGTCTGGTGATCCTATCCATGCTCGAAGTGGTGAAATCCCTGAAAGCGCGAGGCGTGCCCATCGACGCCGTGGGGCTGCAAATGCATTTGCTGGTTCCGCAATGCCGGAAGGATTTGGCGCCGAAGAAGGAGGATGTCATCGCCGTCATACGCAATTTCGCGGATTTGGGGGTGACGGTAAGCATGACTGAATTTGACGTAACGATTTACCAATGCCCGGGTTCGCGAGAGCAGCGGTTGGCATTTCAGGCGTCGGTATATAAATCCATGATGGAAGCTTGCCTCGAATCCGGCGCTTGCACCGATTTCACGACCTGGGGGGTCTCGGATGCCAATTCCTGGTTGAACCTGGTCTGCCCGGAAAGCTGGTGCATCAACAATCCGGGGGCCGATCCGCTTCTTTTCGACATGGAATATTTTCCAAAGCCTGCCTACTACGCATTACGCGAAGCCTTACAATAACCGCATGTCAATTAATCCGATGTCGCCTTCCGGCTGTCCGCACAGACAGGATCCTTAAAGGAGGAAAGGGGGGCTGGAGTACGCGCCATCACGCCGGCGAACGTTGTCGGGCTGGATTCTTAATCACACTGCGTGATCGAGCAGGTAATGGCGCATTGCTCGCAAACGAAGAAATACAGCGTGGCGTAATATTCGATGCTGATCGCGAAGCGATCCGCCGGGTGTTGGTTACGGTGGATGTCCAGCGAATCCGAAGAAAACTGCAGGATGAACGGCGTCATCCGCCGGCACTTCGGGCAGATGGGATACTCCGGAGCCTGCAGCCGGACCGGGTTGCCGAGAGCCAGCGTCGGCGTGTATCCGCTGTCCGGGTAGGAATTCGCCTTCTCCCACGCGATCGAAGCCCTGCTTCCGGGAAGGGAGCTTTCCCGCAGGAAACCGAATTTTAAAAAAAGGCGGATGGGCAGGATCTCCACCGGCGTTTCACCGTCAAATCGGACGAAAAACGGTTCTTCGAACAGGCAATCCGGGCAGCGGATTACCCGGTAGCATCCCTGCTCGCCCCGGCTGATCGCTAACTTCGGGACCACCAGCAGTTCCTGACAGGGCTTGCTGCAGGATAGGCAGGAAAGCCGCGAGGGCGCGAGTGAGATGACGGTATCCGTCGCGCATGTATCCGATGTATATTTTCGTCTCCCGGCAGACCTGGTCTGTCCGCCATCCCCGCACGGGTTTGGCGGAGACCGCCTTGGGCTGCTCTATGCCATGCTGCGGATTCGGATCTCGATATCCTTCTCTTTCTTTAGCAGCGCGGTCAGTTCGGTGAGATCGGTCTCCCCAAAATGATACGGGTAGAGAATGCGCGGGCGGATCATCCGCGCCGCATCCGCCGCCATTTCCACCGACATGGTGTAGGGCAGGTTCACCGGCAGGAACGCGATATCGATCTTCCCGAAACCCTTCATCTCGGGGATGTTCTCGGTATCCCCGGCGATATACACGCGTTGATCCCCGAAGGCGAGGATATACCCGTTGCCCTCCCCCGGAACATGAAACGGCTGGCCGTTCGGCCGCTGGTGGACGATGTTGTAGGCCGGCACGGCTTCGATCGGAATCCCTTCGACGGTCCGTGAATCATCGTTGCACATGACGAACCCGCCCGGCAGATTTTCGGCGCATGCCGCGGTGTAAAGGATTTGTGTTTTAGCGGTGCGGATTGAGGCGATGGCCTGCGGATCGAAATGGTCCGAATGGTGGTGGGTGACAAGGATCACATCCGCCTTCGGGAATCCGGAATAATCCGCCGCTTCGTGGAACGGGTCCACATAAATTTCTTTTCCCCCGAATGTGGCCTGCAGACTGCCGTGGCCGAGAAAGCGGAAGATCAACTCACCTGCGGATGTGGGAAGCGCATCGGTTTCAAACGTGTCATGGGGCGGCATGGTCAACCTCCTTGTGAACGGCGTTTTCCTGGATGGTTCTTCTCTTTGATCGGAAGAAGTAACCGGGTTTTTTCCTGCTCAGGCTCATATGTTTTCCGCCGGGGTTAATTGCGCCAGGTAATTCCCATCCGTCTGCATACGGGCGACCTGGCATTCCCACCCCGCCTGGGCGGCGTGTTCGGCGAGCGTTTTTGCATCCACGTGCAACCAGCCGAAGAGCGGCCCGCGCTGCCCCTTGTATTCGAACTGCATCCGGATTTCTCCGAAGTAGCGGCCCGCCCGCCGGTTGGCCGCGTGATAAGCCAGATGCCTGGGATCATCGGTCTTCCGGACGTCAAGCGAATCCAACAGCAGCCGGCCGTTCGATTTTGCCAGCGGGAGGGTGTGGCGGAGGAACCGGTCCAGACCGGCGAGCGTTTCCGCCATCCCGATCCCGTGCATCATCATCAGCAGGGTGTCGAAGCGTTTCCCGCTGAGGCGGAATACATCCATCAAGCGGGCGTTCGCGACGCCCCGCTCGGTCATGATCTCGACCGCCTGCGGGGAAATGTCGATCGCCGTTACGTGCAACCCCCGCGCCTGAAGCGCCAGGCTGTGGATTCCTGTTCCGGCGCCGATATCGAGCACCTCCCCCTGGCACAGTGCCACCGCCATCCGTTCGATTTCGGAAAATTCTGCGGGTTTGCGAAAGAAGACGGCGGCCGGCAGCGGGTTGTCCGCTCCGTCGTCGCGGTGGACGGTGATCGTCGCCGAGGCATCGCCGTTTGAAAAATCGCGCAACGCCTGTCCGTACGGATCCATTGATTTCGCGTCCATTATTCCTTCATTCCTTCCGGAGCCCGTTCTCCTGCGAGGAGGTGTCCGCGGGAGCGGCGGGTTAATCCAGGTCCAATGCCTCTGCCCGGCGCCGGGTGCGTTTCCGGCCGATATGGCGGATACCTGCACGCTGTTGCCCGCGGCTGCCGGTATTTTCTGTTCTTGTGGAATTGGAATGGCCCAAGTGGACCGTTTGCATGCATTATAAATCAGCGTTGATTTTACGCTCCGCCGCCCGCGGATCCGGCCGCAGGATGATGCCGATCGCTTTGGGAAGCAGGGTTCATGAAAGGTCAATTTGAAACGATTGGGAATGGGGAAGGAGTGTCAGTTCGGGGGATCCGGAGGAGCTGCGGATACGCTCAGGAACCAATGCCCGTCGTGCAGGACAGGCTCGCGGGGGATTAATTTCAAGCCGGAATGGAAGATCGGCCCATCCGTTACTACGGTGTGATATTCGCCGAGCTCGCCGGATGGATCGACCCCCAGCTGTTCCAGTTCCTGGATCGCGCGTGCGTCAATTGATCTGCCAAGCCACTCCGGCCCCATTTTATCGGCTTGGACAACGACAAGGGTTGCCTGGAATCCAAGGGCGATGAATTCCTCGAGCAATTCCCGGCGCGGGCGCTGCCACAACGGGTGGCGGGCACGGATGCCCCGCGCGCTGCATACGCGCTGGCACCAATCCCGATGATCCTGAATATCGATATCTCCGAAAACGCCGTCGGTGATACCCTTCGCCCGGAAATCCTCCAGCGCGGCCGAAAAAACGTTTTCGTATTCGGTCCAGGATGCGGCGCGAAATACGATCGGGATCCCGAGCCGGCGGGCCTGTTCCTCGAGCAGGGAGCGCGGCAGCCCGTGCGAGCGTGAGCCGTGCCCGTCATCCGACATCATGGTGAGCAAATACCGTGGCTTGTCCCCTTCGAGAATTGCATGGTGGAGGGCGAGGCTCGAATCCTTTCCGCCGCTCCACGAGCAGAAGAAGGGACGTTGCGCAATCGGGGAGTTCGTTGAAGGATTCGGATCCATTTTCTATGAAAGGGATGGGGGGCTGTCTGTAAAAGCCGGAAGAACACCCAAGTGATCGTCATGCCCGCGCCTGCTTAGCGGGCATCCACTTCTGCGAACCCCGGATTCCCGCTGAGAACACACTCGCGAAGCATGTTGCCATCGGTCTTTTCTATTGATGGCAATATGCACTGCGGAGCATGGGTCCGCCCCTGCCGCTATGCCCCATTCTATCGCGCCGCATCGGATCGAAAGCGCAGGACGGAGAGCGCGTAGAAACCAAGCGCATATAAAACCAGTATCCCCGCAGGTACCGGCACGGTTTTCCAGTCCGCCGTACGCAGGATGATACCTTGGAATCCCGTTATCGCCCAGGCGCTGGGCAGCATCCGGCCGTCGGCCGCGTATACTTTGCCGGCCGGGTCGAACGGAAAAAGGCGCCGCCTAAAAACCCCAATACCAATGTGGCACCCATCACCAAAAGGACCACCTGGTTTTCATCACCGGCCAGGGTGCTGATCAACACGCCGGAACCGGCCGACCAGAGCGCCAGTGCGCCCGCCATCAGCATGACCGCAGCCGGATCGCGCCGGTAATCCAGACCGAAGGCCGCCTGCCCGAACAGGGTCAGGAGAATTCCCTGCAGGAAGCCCATCGCAAACACGGCCGATGTGTGCCCGGCGAAGATCTCCGCGCGGCGGACGTCCGTCGTCAGCATGCGCGCCAGAGTCCGCCAGCGACGCTCGCCCAGCAGCAGATACCCGGGCGTGATCATCCCGATTGTCGCGAAGAAAGCCATCCTCCCCGTCCCGGCCGGGCGCGCAGTCACTCCAACACGCGGAGCGCTCCGGGCGCGCACCGCGTCCGCAAGCGCGGTCTGCAGGAATTCCTGCCGCGACGCTTCGCTTTCGAAACGGTTGTGCTTTGCCCGGCCCCGTTGGACCCAAGCAGGCTGAAGCTTTCACCTTCGCGGACGGCGAACCCGAGGTTTTGCACGGCAGAGAAGCTGTTGTAGTTTATTATCAATCCTTCCACTTGAATGGCGTTGGTTGCGGTCATGGGCGGTCCTTTCCGTAGTGCTCCCATGGCAGTGGGAAGGGAAGTGATCTGTGCTCACCCGATTGGGTGTGCGGGGAGGGTGAGTTTAGAATCGCGGATTGCTCGGATTGCTTGTCTGTCCTAACCTCCTACCCCTGCCCTCCCTCCTTCCCGTAACTCGGGAAGGAGGGAGGGAGTAGTAAATCCTACGATGTAATCCCGATGGTTTGGGTGGGAGGTTAGGACAGGAAGGTAGATGAGGGCGAAAGGACCGCATCGAGATCCCGTAATAACTGAATTGTGGCCTCGCCCGCCCTGGCGGGCTGGGCCAGGGATACGCTCCTCGCTGTCGCTCGGAGCGACTCGACCGTCTTTTTTTATTATTCCTTGCGTTCTTTGCGGTGAAAAGGGTTTTTACCATACCATCCCCTCTTCTCACAAATGGATTTTTAATTTATTATTGCCGTTTTCCCCGGAGGCATTCCAGTGGCCGTCATTGAAACGAAAAAGCTCCGCAAATCCTTCCGGAGCCCCTTAAAAAAACCGGGTGTAACCGGCGCCATCCGGCATTTGTTCCGTCCGGAGTGGAAGGAGATCGTCGCGGTAACGGACGTCGACCTTTCGATCGAGGCCGGTGAATCCGTCGCCTATGTCGGCCCGAACGGGGCGGGCAAATCCACGACGATCAAGATGCTCACCGGAATTCTCCTGCCTTCCGGCGGCGCGATCCGCGTCAACGGCCTTCACCCGTATCAGGAACGGATGCGGAACTCGAAAAACATCGGCGTCGTCTTCGGCCAGCGCACCCAGCTCTGGTGGGATATCCCGGTGATCGAGTCCTTCACACTCCTGCGGGATATCTACGAGGTGCCCGAGAAAACCTACCGCGAGAATCTTGCCTGCTTCACCGAGATGCTCGGGTTGGAGGATCTTCTCCAGCAATCGGCGCGCCGGCTCTCGCTCGGCCAGCGGATGCGCGCCGATTTGGCCGTCGCCCTGATGCACAATCCGGCCATCATCTTCCTCGACGAGCCCACCATCGGACTGGATGTCGCGGTAAAGGAACGCATCCGCGAATTCCTGAAGGCGGTTAACCGCGAGCGGGGAGTCACCCTTATGCTTACGTCGCACGACTTGGGCGACATCGAGGATGTGTGCCGCCGGCTGATCATCATCGACAGGGGCCGGATCATCTACGACGGCAGCATCCAGGGCCTCCTCGACCGGTACGTGAAGGAGCGGAGCATCCGGGTCACCGCCGGTGTGAAGATCGACCGGGTCGCGGCCGCCCGGGAGCTTCCCGCGGGGGTCGAGATCGCCGAAGCGGGCGAGAAGGAGATGACCATCCGGTTCGACCGGTTTCGCTACACGGCGAGGAATGTGCTGGAAATCATCGTGAAAACCGTCGACGTCGTGGATTTTCAACTTAAGGAACCGGATATCGAGCGCGTGGTGAAGAACGTATACGAAGGCCGGCTCGAGCTTTCGGACGAGAATTGAGGAGCCGCGGATGCGAGCCATGAAAAAATACGTCCGGCACATCCTGTGCGCCATACAGGAGACGACGGCCTACCGCGCCTCCTACTTCATCAACATCATCTCGCAGTTCGTTTCCTACATCGCCATCTTCTTCCTTTGGAAGGCGGTCTTCACGGCCCAGCCCGATATCGGCGGAATGGGGTGGAACGACATGCAGGGCTACCTGCTCGTCTCCCTCTTCGCCTCCGCCCTCATTTCGGGCTCCTCCGAGTTCCGCGTATCGCGCGCCATCTGGACGGGCAACATCGCGGTGGAACTCGTCCGGCCGGTGGATTATCAGAAGGCGAATTTCGCGATCACGGTCGGGAACGGGATCGCCGAGGGCGTCCTTGTCGCATCAATCGGGCTCGTCTTCGCCGTGCTGATCGGCTTCACCGCGCCGCCGGCCAATCCCGTCACCTGGCTCTACTTCCTGCTGGCGCTGGCCTTTTCCTTCATGACCAAATTCCTCATCGTCTACATCTTCGGGCTCTTCACCTTCTGGACCACCGGGGGAATGGGGCTGAGCTGGTTCCGGAGGGGGCTGACGGATTTCTTTTCGGGTGCGATCATCCCGCTGGCTTTTTTCCCGGGCTGGCTCCAGACGGTTGCCGGCGCACTGCCCTTTCGCGGGATCGTCAGCGTCCCGGCGACGATCTTCATCGAGAGCATGCCCCAATCCCAAATCCTCGCAACCTTCGCGGTCGAGGCCGCCTGGATCGTCGGCCTCTGGTACCTCGCGAGGCTGATCTGGCATTTCGCCATGCGTAAAGTCACAATTCACGGAGGCTGAGCGATGAGGCCCGGCCGGACTCTGTTTCTCTTTACGCGGTTCCTTGCGCAGAACATTAAGATCAAGCTGGAATACAAGGCGGATTTCGTTATTATGCTGTTCACCGGCTCCGTCCTCCAGCTGCTCGGCCTGCTGTTCCTCGGTGTGCTCTTTTCCAAGATCCCGCCGATCCAAGGCTGGACGATGTGGGAAATCGTCCTCATCCTCGCCTCGATCTTCTTCACCGAAGGGGCGGTCTCCTTCGCCTTTGAGGGAATGTGGAGAACTGTGCGGTTGATCAATCTCGGTGATCTGGATCGCTTCCTCCTCCGGCCGGTCTCGCCCATCCTCCAGATACTCGTCTACGACCTCGGAGTCCACGGCATCGGTAACATGATCACCGGCGCCGTGCTCTTCGGCGTCGCCCTCAGCCGGACTCAGATCGTCTGGACGGCGGACCGGATTCTCTTCATCCCCGTGCTGATCGTCAGCGCGGCCGCGATTCGCACCGCGATCTCCTTCGCGGCGAACTGCTCGGGATTCTGGCTGACGTCGTTCTATAACGCTTTTCCGCTGATGGTCCACCAGATGGCGGATTTCGCGAAATATCCATCCACCCTTTTTACCGAACCGATCCGGTTCCTGGTCACTGTTGTACTGCCCTATGCGTTTATCGGGTACATTCCCGCCGTCTATCTATTCAACAAGGAACCGTGGGGGGGCTTGGCCTGGCTCATCCCCGCCGTCGCGCTGTGGTGCGTCGCTGTCGCCCGCATCGTGTTCTACCGCGGACTTCGGCGGTACGATTCCCCGGGGAATTAAAACCCAAAATCTTGTTACCGCGAAGACGCGAAGATCGCAAAGAATTTATAAAAATTTTAGTATCTACACAGCCTACCACCCTCATCCCGTCCTTCTCCCAGCTTATGCTGGGAGAAGGTGGCCGAAGGCCGGATGAGGGAGAGGACAGGCGCCTTCTTTTTGGCGATTTCTTTATTTACTCGATTGGCTTGAGCAGATACAAATTTTAAACCTTTGCGTCCTTTGCGTCTTCGCGGTTAAGAGTATTTACTTCAACTTTAATTCCTGTGTCCGCAGGAGCGCATGGCGGCGGTTGTGAGCTCCGATCTTCCAAACACACGCTTCATGTGCGCCTTGACGGTATTCATGCTTACCCCGCCGCCTTTGCAACCAAATCCATGATCTCCAGAAATTCTTTTATCTCTTCCCGCTCGATCGTCAACGACGGATCAAACCGCAGCAGGTTGCCCGCCGCATAGTATCCGGCCAAGTATCCGTTTTCCAACAGTGCGCGATACACGCGGGAGACGGGCATATCCTCCCGCGGCTGCAATTCCAATCCGAGCAGCATGCCCCGTCCGCGGGCTTCTTTCACCAGCGCACGATTCTCCTGGATTTCCCGCAGTCCTTCGAGGAAATACGCTCCCAGTTCGGCTCCCTTTTCGATCCATTTTTCCCCGCGCACTATGGCGATCACTTCCCGGGCGATGGCGCATCCCAGCGGATCGTTTTGGTGGGATTGCGCGTAATGGAATCCACCATGCTCCAAGGCTTCCGCGTCGGCCGGCCGGATGGCGACCGCGCTGACCGGGTATCCGTTCCCCAATCCCTTCCCCAGCGCAACGATATCGGGCTGGATGCCGTAATGCTCAAAGCCGAACCACTTGCCTGTGCGTCCGATCCCGGTGGTGATTTCGTTGGCGACGATCAATCCGCCGCTCTCGCGCACCCGCCGGGCGATCGCTTCCACCAGCGGCTTGGGAGGAAAATGAAGGAAACCGATCCCGCTTCCGCCGGGTTCGAAGATGAAAGCACCGATTTTTTCGAAAGGAACATCCTTGAGAATTTCCTCCGGGTCGGCGGACTCTTTTCCGCCCCAATCCAGGATCTGCCACGCATCGCCGCTTTTTGCGCCCGCGGACCCGTAGGCCGCCAGGTAGGAATTGGAAAACGTAAGGCACAGCGGCCGGCCGGATACGCGGCGCGCGGCCTGCACGGCGAACTCCACCGCTTCGCTTCCGGAGCTGAGGAAGATGCACTTTCCGTTTTTCAATCCGGTGATCTCGAGAACGTCTACCGCCGCGAGCTCTACCGTTTCATTGGGGTAACGCTTCCCGATGTGAATCAGCTTTCCGCACTGCTCGCGGATCACCCGCTGGAGGCGCGCGGGATTGTGGCCCAGCACGGCCGCCCAGCATCCGGCTTCCAGGTCCACGTAGCGTTTTCCCCGGCTGTCGTAGAGGTAGCAATTCTCGGCCCGCTCGAAATCGGTCTTCGCAATCTCATAACATTCCAGAATGTGGCTCATAGGCTCCTCGCGCCTTGGAACGGAATGGTTTTATCTTGTAGGCGGGGCCGGAAAGATACACGGCTTGCGGCCGGTTCTTGAAAAATGGGATTGCGCGGAAAATAAAAAAAGGATAAGGCGGACACTTATGCTCCGAACTCCGAACAACACCTGCAAAACAGGCGGGGGAAGCCGCCCGGCCGGAGTCGGATCAGAATCGACGGACGGAATTATTTGATGGTTTCATTTTATCATCGCCCGGCGGGCCTTGCGGCGCTTTTTTTATTGGATATTTTTCCAATCCCGCCACCCTAAGGGTGTATGCCGTCTGGTATACTCCCTCCGGTACCCGAGATGTCCTTCGAAAAAAGAAATTCACCCGCAAATATCCTCGCCCGTCATATCCCGGGAGGCCGCGCCGGGTTCATGTGGATTGCCGCGCTTCTGATCCCGGCGGTGCTGGCCGGTTGCAGGGGGACTCCCACCCGGCTTCCGGAACTCAGCGCGACCGCGGTGTGGGTGGGTCCTTCGCCGACACGAAAATCCACATCAACGCCGACCGCCACAATACGGCCTTCAGAAGCACCGGCATTAACGCCCATGACCGGTCCGGATGAATCGGTCGTCCAGAGTACCAAGGCCGACGTCTGGGACGCGCCGGAAAACGAGGGGCAATATTGGAATTTGCAGACCCAGTTGATCCTCGGGGAGAAGGTCCTGGTCCTCGACCACCGCGGCGATTGGTCGCAGATCATTGCGGTGGAGCAGCCATCGAAAAAAGACCCGCGCGGATACCCGGGGTGGGTGCGCTCGGAATTCCTCGCTCCGGGCTGGCCCGAAGCGGTTAATTTTGCCGTGGTGATGAAGGCGCGCACTCACCTGCGGGCCGAACAGGGCGGGGCGCCGGGCGTGCTGATCTACCTGGATACGCGGCTGCCGGTGGTGACCACGCGGGAGCAATGGGTCCAAGTGCGCCTGCCGGACGGCACGGAAGGCTGGCTGCCTTTCGAGGATGTCCGGCTGACGGAAGATCTATCGGAACCCTATCCGGCCGACGACCTGTTCGCGCTTGCGGAAAGCCTGGTGGGTGTGCCGTACAAATGGGGCGGAACGGTCGCGGATTCCCTGGATTGCGCCAGTCTGCCGTACCGGTTGTTCCATGCGTATGGAATCCAAATGAGCCGCGACGCGGACGATCAGGCGCTGGAGGGGGAATTTGTCGACCGGTATCATGTGCGCAAGGGAGACCTGATCTTCGTCTCGGAATCGAGTCGGGGAAAAATCACGCACGAAGTGATCTATTGGGGGAACGACATGGTCATGGATGCCGATATTACCAGCGGCGTCATGATCCGGCCCCTGTCGGAATTTTTCGTATATTATTTCTGGATTACGGCGCGAAGGTTTTTACCGTAGCTCTCCATCGATGCGATCGGGCATTGAAGACTCGAAGTCGAAGGCCAATTCGCCTGAGCGACAGGACGGGCTACAACCGGTAATTTAGTGGATCGGTCGGCCAATATTGTGTCCATTTCTTTCTGATCATCTTTATATTAAATTACGGAAGGTAATTCACCGGTATGTAGATCTTCCGGTTTTGCCGGTCACTTTCCATTTCTTGCGTGCCGGAAAATTCTTCGCCGCAACCCCGACCGGTTTCAGGCCGCGGTAACACCCTTCCAGACGGCTTCCAGCGTCTGCAGCGCGGTGATGTTGCGGACCGGCACGGCAACCTGCAAGCTGTAGGTGTATTCCAGGTGGTTCAGATCCGCCCAGGTCAGGTGGCCCCTGTCGTTGAGCACGCCGTGCTTATCCAGCGGTTGGACGGCCAGCCAGAAGTTCCACAGCGGGACGTCGTATTCGTAGGCCAGCCGGGCAACGATCCTGTTGAAGGCGTGGCCGCCTTCGCGATTGTCGGCCTTGGTCGCAAGGATCGGGACGATCCCCCGCGCGATGCTGTACTGGATGATCTGCCGCATCCGCGCTTCGTACGTTTCCGGCTCGACCGTCCAGTCGTCCGTCCCCAGGCTGATTAGCGCGTAGGCGGGGCGGTGCACGCGGTATTCACACACCATCGGTGATTCGTTCTTCCGGCACTGCTCCGGGTCGGCCCGCAGGGGGGAAAGCACGGCGGCGGTGTTGAATCCATCGCCCACTGAAAGGCTTTGGCGGGTGAAGGAATCCACGAACCAGTCGATGACGGGCTGAAGGTAGGCGAAATCTCCGAGGTTGTATTTTCCGGGCCGGCCGTAATTCCCAAACAGGTTGATCGGCAGGCTGAGGCAATCGCCCAGGATCGAAAACGCATGCGGATTGTTGCCGAGTTTCTGTCCTTCGGCATAGATGGCGCGGGTGCTCTCGCTGACGGCGGGGACTACCGGCAACGTTTGCCAGGCGTCCGGTGCGAGCGTCGGCGTAATCGACGGGGTAATTGTGTGCGTTGTGGAGAATACGGCGGTGGCGCCGGAGGATTCCCGGGTCGCGCCGCCCGTAACCGTCTCCCCGGTGAGGATTACCGTTGCGCCGTTTTCAAGGGTGGATGCCGGCGGAGATCCGGCGCAGGCGGTTGCTACGATCAGAAATACGAAAACGGTCGGAATCGTTGGAATCTTCACTTGGCCGATTATATCAGGGCAACATCAAGAACCCTTTGACCGCAAAGACACAAAGGACGCAAAGAAAAAAAAAGAAGTATAACTTTGCGCTCTTCGCGTCCCCGGCTTACCCCAACCGGGGCAG
Source organism: Anaerolineales bacterium (assembly GCA_034430775.1). GTDB lineage: Bacteria > Chloroflexota > Anaerolineae > Anaerolineales > RBG-16-64-43 > JAFGKK01. The sequence goes on from DAOUDU010000008.1 coordinate 34,235, forward strand.
GCTTTGCTGGTAAAAAGGTTTGGAAGGAACTCTACTCGAACCTTACGCTGCGGGCTGGAAGGGGAACCGCATCGCTTCCAGGCTTTCGCCCATCACGGGGATCTCATCCAACCGGTTTGTCCCCAGCCCAAGTTTTTGGGCCATCGTGAGGTAGTTGTTGGTGCGCGTAAAGGGCAGGCTTTGGGACGCGGCTTCCGGATCGAAGCCCATCAGCGCGGTGCCAACGGCGTCGGTCGCGACCGGGTCCAGCCCGGCGGCGAATATTCCCGGCTTGACCTGCGCCAGCGATTTATCCCACGGACCGGCGCCGCCTTCGCAGGTGAATATGCCGTCGATCACGGCCAGGTCGATCGGTCGCGCCAGGTTAAGGTCCAGTATGACGCCCGGCAGGCGGGTGTCGTAGTCGGGCGAGCCGTGCAGCGCGGTGCGGGCGTTGTCGGTGTCCTTGCGCATATATTCGTAGAGCGGCGTAAGGCCAATCAGGTTTTTCATCGAAATGGTCACGCCCATGACGGAGTGGCATTTCAGTTTGGCCACGGAAATGAACACATCCAACTCCTGCAGAAGGCCGTTAAGCAGGAAGGCGTTATAAATCTGGGATTGGTTCCCCACGGGGAGGACGGCAAAACCCGAATACGGCGCCGGTTTGCTGAGGTTGATCAGCTTGGCTCCCAGCGGTTTGGCCATTTCCGCGTATCCCCACTTGGACCAGGCGGTCTCGTCCGCTATTCCATCCATAATGTGCAGCGGACCGGCGCCCGCATCCGTCAGCCACTCGCATATGGCGCCGGCGACGGCCGGGTGGGTTGCGAACAATTCCGGCGCCGGGGGTTTATCCGGGGCGTCCATCGCGGGGCTCCCGGTGAGGTTGACCTTGATCCCCACCCGCGCACCCGGTTTAATCAAATCGTGCAATCCGCCAAGGGTGTCGACCATCGCCTGCCATTGCGCGCGCAATAATTTGGCCTCATACGTTTTCACCCGGGTTAACGCCACTGCGGTGCGCGGTACGGCCGTGGGGGTCACCGGTTTGGGGGTGAGGGATGCGGTGTGAGTGGGTATGGCTGTCGGCGGCAGGCGGGTGAGCGTGGCAGTTGACGTCAAGGTGGGAGTAGGGTTACCGGGACGCGGACTGCAGCCGGCCGCCACCGCCAGGCCGCTTATGCCTAGCCATTCGAGGAACAGACGCCGGCTTAATTTGCGTAGAGGTTTTGCCATATCCTCCCCTCCGGGGTCCGGGTGGGGCTTCTTCGCCCGCCGCGCTCCCGTGTGAATTATATGCATGTGTTATCGGAAATGTGTGACGGATGCGTGGCAACTTGGCGGTATGAATCCCTATGCCCCATGGGATATCGATAAGGCGATTAACATAACGCATGGATCTGATTCTACGGGAAGATTTCCAGGTACATAACCGTAGGACGGCTCTCCGCCGCTACTTGCGGAATTTCTTCGTCGCTTCCAGTCGTAATTGCGAACGCCGCAGCGAGTCCAGCGCCTGCAGGTAGGCTTCGGTTTTTACGCCGGATGCCTGCTTGAGCAATTCTTCCGCCCGCGCTCTGGCAGCCTCGGCCCGCGCCACATCGATCTCCTCCACGCGTTCGCCGACGTCCGCCAGGACCGTCACCACGTTCGGCAGGACTTCCATGATCCCGCCCGCGATGGCGAAGGCTTCTTCCTTGCCCTCCTTCTTCACCACCAGGACGCCGTAGGAAAGCGTCGTGAGGAGCGGCGTGTGATGGGGGAGAATCCCAAGTACGCCCTCGCTCCCGGGGGCGACGATCATGTCCACATCTCCCGAGAAGAGCGGCCGGTCCTGGGTGACGATGTCGCAGTGAATGGTCACTGAGTATCCTTCTTCTCTCCCTCACCCCCGACCCCCTCTCCCGGCTTATGCCGGGAGAGGGGGTCGGGGGTGAGACGGGGATTACCCCGTCAGCTGTTTGGCCTTGGCTCGAGCATCCTCGATCGTTCCGACCATATGAAAGGCGGATTCCGGGAGCGAGTCGTGCTTGCCTTCGAGGATCTCTCCGAATCCGCGGATGGTTTCCGCCAGCGGGACGTAGGCGCCTTTTAGCCCGGTGAACTTTTCGGCCACAAACATCGGCTGGGAGAAGAAGCGTTCGATCTTGCGCGCCCGTGAAACGATCTGCTTGTCGGTTTCGCTCAATTCGTCGATCCCCAGGATGGCAATCAGGTCCTGGAGGTCCTTATACCGCTGCAGGACGCGTTGGACTTCGCGCGCCGTGCGGTAGTGTTCGGCTCCGACGATCTTCGGATCGAGGATGCGCGAGGTGCTTGCCAGCGGATCCACCGCCGGGTAGATCCCCTTGTCGACGATCGAGCGTTCGAGCGCGATCGTGGCATCCAAGTGGGTGAAGGTGGCCACCGGGGCCGGATCGGAATAATCGTCGGCCGGAACGTACACCGCCTGCATAGAAGTGATCGAACCGCGCTTGGTCGAGGTGATCCGCTCCTGCAATTCGCCCATCTCGGTGGAAAGCGTAGGCTGGTACCCGACCGCGGAGGGCATCCGCCCCAGCAGCGCCGAAACCTCCGATCCGGACATGCTGAAGCGGAAGATGTTATCGATGAAAAGCAGCACATCGCGCCCCTGGTCGCGGAAGTATTCCGCCATCGTCAGGCCCGTCAGGGCCACCCGCAGCCGGACTCCGGGCGGTTCGTTCATCTGTCCGAAGACCATCACCGTATCGTCGATCACGCCGCTCTCCAGCATCTCGCGGTAGAGCTGGGTGCCCTCCCGGGTCCGTTCCCCCACGCCCGCGAACACTGAGTTGCCCTGATGGACGGAAGCGATCGACCGGATAAGCTCTTGAATGATGACCGTCTTGCCCACGCCCGCGCCGCCGAAGATGCCCGTCTTGCCGCCCTTGGTGAACGGGGCGATCAGATCGATCACCTTCATGCCTGTTTCGAAAACCTCTACCCGGGTGGATTGCTCGTCGAAGGGTGGGGCAAGATGGTGAATCGGATAATGCTCCCCGGCCAGCACCGGTCCCATTCCGTCGATCGGCCGGCCGAGCACGTCGAACATACGCCCGAGCGTGGCCGGTCCCACCGGAATGCGGATCGAGGCGTGCGTGGCCCGGACGGGAAGGTCGCGCCGCAGCCCGTCGGTGGTGTCCATCGCAATGCAGCGCACCCAGTTTTCGCCCAGATGGGTCTGCACTTCGAGTACGACCGGTTCGCCCTCCTCGCCCTCCTCGCCCTCCTCGCGCAGCACTTCCACCGCTTCATAAATCTCGGGGAGGCGGTCGGCGGGAAATTCACAATCCACCACGCCGCCGAGAATTTGAACGATCCTGCCCTCTGCTTTTTCCATGTGCCGTTCCTTTTATAGTGTTCCAACGGTTTCCACGAAACACACGAAGGAAAACCTGAAGGACACCAAGAATTAATTTATCAACCTTTTAACCTTCGTGTCTTCCGGATCTTCCCTTCGTGGATTCCGCCGCGAGTGCCTCGGTGCCGGCGGCGATATCCAGCAAGTCGCCGGTGATGTTCTGTTGGCGCATTTTGTTGTACACCAAATGCAGCCCGGTGATCAGTTCGACGGCGTTCTCGGTGGCGCTGCGCATCATCACCATCCGGGCGGCATGCTCGCTGGCGAGGCTTTCGAGTATGCATTCGTAGATTTCAATCGAGACCAGCCGGTGGATGACGAAATCGAGCAGTTGAGTCTGCCCCGGCTCAAACAGGTACCCGGGGGCGGGGCTCCGGGCCTGTCCCGCGGCACCTGCCGGTCCGGTCGGCGGCGCGGGAGCGATTTCGGGAATCGGGAGAAGCTGCTGCACCGTCGTGCGCTGCTGCAGCATATTGATGAATTTCGTGAAGACAATGTACACCTGATCCGCTTCCCCGCCGATGTATTCCTCGATCGCCAGCTGGCCGATCGCGGAGACATCGCCATAGGCGGGCGCGGCCGGAAGGCGGCTGAATTCGGCGGTGATCGGCACACCGGCGCGCTGGAGCATTTCGCGTCCCTTGCGCCCGATGACGAGGTAATGGACCGCCGCCGCTTCCTTGGCGAAGTACGCGAGGGATTCGCGCACCACGGCGGCGTTGTAAGCGCCCGCCAGCCCGCGGTCTCCGCTGACGACGATAACGAGGATTTCGCGGATGGGTTGCCGCAGAAGCAGCATTGGGTGCTGGAGCGTGCTGCGCCGGTCGGCCAGGTGGTTCAGCACTTGGCGCGCCTTGTTCGAGTACGGGCGGGTGGCCGTTACCGCGGCCTGAGCCTGGCGCACCTTGCTGGCGCTCACCGTCTGCAGCGCGCGCGTTACTTGGGCGATATTCCGGACGCTCCGGATGTGGAGCCGCATTTCCCGAAGGGATGCCATTTAATCCTAGCGCCAGGAGGAATTGTAGGCGGTGAGGGCAGCCTTCAATCCGGCTTCACTTTCCGGAGAGAGCTTCCCTTCGCGTTCAATCGCGGCGAGGATTGGGCCGTGGGCCGCGTTCAGCAATGCGTGGAGCCCCTCTTCCCAATCATGCATTTTCTCAAGCGGTATGCTGTCGGCCATTCCGCTTACACCGGCATACAGCACCGCCACCTGATGCCCGAGCGGCATCGGTTCGTATTGCCCCTGCTTGAGGATCTCTTGCAAACGCAAGCCGCGGTCGAGCTGGGTTTGCGTGGCTTTATCGAGGTCGGATCCGAATTGGGCGAACGCCGCCAGTTCGCGGAACTGCGCCATATCCAGCCGCAGCCTGCCCGCCACCCGTTTCATCGCCTTGGTTTGCGCGTCGCCGCCGACGCGCGAAACGGAAATGCCGACGTTCACGGCCGGGCGGATGCCGGCATAGAACAGGCTGGATTCCAAATAGATCTGCCCGTCGGTAATCGAGATCACATTGGTCGGGATGTAGGCCGAGACGTCGCCGAGCAGCGTTTCGATGATCGGCAGCGCGGTAAGCGATCCGCCCGAGTCTTTCAGCTGCGCGATTTTACAGTTGCCCGAGTCGGCCGTGCGCGCGGCCAGTGCGGCTTCGGCTTCGACCCGGCCGCGCGGGCCGCCGTAGGTTTTCCCGTCGGCCGAATCCTGCGCGCTGGGCTCGCCGGAAAATGACGACGGCACGATCACGTACCGGTTCGCAAGCCTTGCCGCGCGTTCCAGGAGCCGTGAATGCAGGTAGAACACGTCGCCCGGGTAGGCTTCGCGGCCGGGCGGCCGGCGCAGCAGCAGCGAGACCTGGCGGTAAGCCCAGGCATGCTTCGAAAGGTCGTCGTAGACGATCAGCGCGTCGCGGCCGCTTTCCATAAACTCTTCGCCGATCGCGCAGCCCGCGTAGGGGGCGATGTATTGCAGCACCGCCGGCTCGTCGGCCGCCGCGAGCACGACCACCGTGTGTTTCATCGCGCCGTAACGGTGCAGTGTATCCACGGTCCGGGCCACGGAGGATTTTTTCTGCCCGATCGCGACATAAATGCAGATCAGGTCCTTGCCCTTCTGGTTGATGATGGTATCGATCGCGATCGCGCTTTTGCCGGTTTGCCGGTCGCCGATGATCAACTCACGCTGGCCGCGGCCGATCGGGATCATCGAATCGATCGCCTTCAACCCGGTTTGGACCGGCGTATCCACGTCCTGGCGCTCGATCACGTGCGGCGCGACGCGTTCAACCGGCCGGTAGCGGGTGGACGCGATCGGCCCCTTGCCGTCGATGGGTTCGCCCAGCGCGTTCACCACCCGGCCGATCATTTCATCGCCGACCGGAACCGAGGCGATGCGCCCGGTGGCGCGCACTTCCATGCCCTGCTCGATGTGGCTGTATTCCCCCATGATGATCACGCCGATCTGTTCGGCTTCGAGGTTGAAGGCGATCCCGAGGGTTCCGTCCGCGAACTGGACCAGTTCCTGCGATCGCACGCGCGAAAGCCCGCGCACGTGCGCGATTCCATCGCCGGCTTCGATGACGGAACCGACATCGTGGGCCGTCACCCCGGGGTGATACAGCGTGATCTGTTTTTGCAAAAAATCGGTGATGTGCTGGGCGTTGTCTGCCATGCGGAATCCTCAGGCGGTTAATCCGGCGACGGTGGCGCCGTCCAGTTTGCGAAGGACGGCGACGATCAGCTTCAGGGCCGCATCGTAATCGTCGCGGTGAAGGATTCCGCTGTGCGAGTGGATGTGGCGGGCGGGCACGCCGATCACAACGGTCGGCACGCCGGTCTTGTGCAGGTGGATCGCCGCGCCGTCGGTGGCGCCGCCTTCGAGGGCCGAGGTTTGCAGCGGCAGCGAGAGTTCGCGCGCGGTGTCCATTACCAGGTCGCGCAGCCGCAGGTTGGGGATCATCCGCGCGTCAAATAATATCACCGTCGGCCCCTTGCCGAGTTTGACGGCGGATTGGTCTTCGGTGATCCCCGGCACGTCGCCGGCGATGTCGGATTCGAGTACGATCGCGACGTCCGGGTCGACCGCTTCGACGCTGGTGGTCGCGCCGCGCACGCCGACTTCCTCCATGACGGTGGCCACACCGCAGACGGTGTTCGGATGGCTTTCAGTTTTCAGCGCTTCCAGGGCCTGGATCATCAATGCCACTCCGACCCGGTCGTCGAACGCCTTGCTGAGGTAGGTCTTCCCTCCGGCCAGAACCGAAAACCGCGCCTGGGGAACGACCGGATCCCCGAGCCGGATCCCGGCCTGTTCGACGTCCTTCTTGGAGGTGGCGCCGATGTCGATATACATATCCTTCTTCGGAACGACCTTCTCGCGCTCATCGCGTGGCAGCAGGTGCGGCGGCTTGGCCCCGATCACGCCCTCCACCGCGCCCTTGGACGTCAAGATCGAAACCCTCTGGCCGAGCAATACCTGGTCGAACCATCCGCCCAGGGGGATGAATTTCAGGAAGCCCTCCTTGGTGATCAGCTTGACCATGAATCCGATCTCATCCATGTGTCCGGCAATCATCACGGTCGGGGTTTTGGCCGTCCCCGCCTTGCGGCAGATCAGGCTGCCGATCCGGTCCTTTTCCAGCGTGCCGAGTCCGGCCAGGTGCTTTTCCACCACGGCGCGGATTTCCATCTCGTGCCCCGAAACGCCGTTGGCTTCGGTCAGTTCTTTTAAAAGAAGGGTTGTCTTGTCCATGGGGGGATTCTCCGAGAATTCGGGAATAATACCGGAACGGGGGACATTTGTCTAGCAAAA
>DAOUDU010000009.1:0-1863 GCA_034430775.1 Anaerolineales bacterium
CCGGGTGATATAGGCCCCTTCCGTAACGGAGGCCGATGATGGAATGCAAACAGGCAAAGAATCTCGAACGGTGCAGTTGCACCTATTCCGCTTGCAGCCGGAAGGGTTTGTGCTGCGAATGCCTCAAGTACCATCTCCACAGCCGGGAACTGCCCGGATGCTGCTTCCCCGAGGACGCCGAAGCGACCTACGACCGATCCTTTGAATTATTCGCCCGGCTGGTCGCCGAAAACCGGATCTGATCCCTGCCCGGTCCGGTTCAATGGAATAATTGGAAAATATCCGGGCAGATCATAAAAAGGGGGACGGCACAAGGCCGTCCCCAATAAATTCTACCCTCTCCTCTGTCCTCCCCCGTTTGGCAAACTGCGCCAAACGGGGGAGGATCAGGAGCGGGCTACTGCTTCCGTACCGGGAACTGGAGTTCGGTCACCGTTTCCGGATCGTTCTGGCTTGCGCGGTTCCCCTCAGCTTTCGCCGGGCGCAGGTACACTTCGCGTACCGGACCGATGCATTCGTGCCCGTTGGCGTCGATCCATTTCGCGATGAATTCGTATGCGCCGCCGATGGTCGTAAACGGGCCGTGGTGGACGACACAGGCGGCCTGCTCCACCGCGGGCAGCGTGTGAAAGCTCACCGTTCCGGCGTCGGGATGCGTGTGCGCCACCGGCTCGCACACCTCGGCGTCGATGTCCGGCTCTTCGGAGTAGTACACGGTCAGGCAGGCGCCGCCGGTCGGGATCTTCTTCTCCGACAAAAACGACTCGAGTTCACGCCAGAGCGGGAACTGCTCCGGGTAAGCGGGAATCTTTCCGCGCACACCCGCCACCTTCAGCGGATCCAATTTCTTAAGCACAACTTCATAGTTCGGCATGATTTCCTCCTCATCCATTTACCGCAGCCGGGCCCGGACCCGTTCCAGGCGGTGCAACTCCTCGTCGATCCGCTCCGCAAGCTCCGTTTCCTTCAAGCGCAGCATTCCCATCATTTGTTCGGTGGTGGGTTCATCCCGCAATAACCGGGCGATCTCCTCAAGCGTCAGTCCCATGTCCTTGAGCGCGAGAATCCGGTGCAGGCGGGGAAGCTGGTCGAAGCTGTAGTAGCGGTAGCCGGTGAACCGGTCCACCTCGACCGGCTTGAGCAGGCCGAGGTCGTCGTAGTACCGCAGGGTCTGGACCGACACCCGCGCGATGCGGCTGAAATCGCCTATTCGGATCATGATCACTCCATGGAGAGAGGGCGCATCCGACGCCCGATTGAAGATCTTCGAAGACAATATACGCTCTATGGCGGCTATAGAGTCAAGCCCCTCTCAATCCTCCTCCCTTTTCCCCGGGGAAGAGGATGAATCGCTGTCTTTTCCAATCCTTATCCCGGCGATAATTCGGTAGCATTCCCACTCTTTTAAGTGGGGATGATTAAGAAGCGGAGACCTCAGGAATGGGAGGGGATCTCTTTTTTCCACGAAGGACACGAACGGGAAAGGGGATATTGCGCGCGCTTCGCGGATTCCAGTTTCTTAGAGAGGCCCGGGCAGCAGGATCATATACATTTCCACTTCGCCGGTACCGGACCGTCCCCAGTTGGTGGTGAAGAGAACGCGCGTGAAATCCCAATCGACGCTGGCGTGGGGTTCGGCCCAGTAATCGTGTTCCTGAGCCGGATCGACCATCGAATGATGGTGAGCCAGGCGGATGATTCGTCCGCCGGCGCGGAGTTCGAGGGCAAAGACCTGGTCGTCCATCCAGGTGTGGGAAACCGGATCGCCGTCGAAGTAGGAAATGACCGCCCATCCGGGGTAACGCAAAGCGCGTCCGGAAAAATGCACGCCGCACCCGTCGCAATGGGTGAAATCGATCGGCT
>DAOUDU010000010.1:0-4197 GCA_034430775.1 Anaerolineales bacterium
GATCCTTTCGATGATGCCGTAATGCCGGGCCCGGATGGTAATGTAACTCGGAGTCAGGTTAAGGAGCGGGATGTCTGGGGTATATTCCACCCAGGCTTCGATGTAAAAACCTGCGCCGAAGGAAAGCGCCGCAAATTGCCCCTGGGTAAGTTGCGTTCCGGATGTATCAAAAGCTTCGACATGCACAGTTCCCAGGCCGGTGTTTCCAAATACATTTTGAGCCACGGTCGTCGCCACCAAACCCGTAGCCCAACCCCAATTTGTTGGATCGACCGAGAGCGCCCGCACGGCGAGCCCCACGCCGGAATCCAGCGAGGATTTTACCGCCACCCCCCGGGAGAGTTCGATGGCGCCGAAAATGAGGGGGATCAGGAAAATAAGGACAATTAGAATTTCCAGTGAGGCCTGTCCCCGCTGGACGAATCGAAAACCGCGCGGGTGCACGCGCGGCGAAACCATTAGGGATACCCGCCAGCCACTCCCCCGCCACACCCGACCTGCCCGTATTCTCCGGCTCGGCATCCCTTCCCCTTCCTACGAACCCAATTGATTATACGTGTTGGTAATGTTGGCGAAAATGGAATCAGAAACCGCAAGCACCGCCCCGCCGATCAATCCCACTATCAGGACGACCAGGACCACATATTCCACCATGCTTGCCCCCGCGCTCTTGCGAATCATTCCATGCGTCCTTTCCGCTTCATTACGGAGCGATTGCGTCGTTAAGATCCCAGAATTTTCCGCCCAGGGTTTGGAACAGCGTGTACACCGATGCGCCGACCACGCCGAGGATGATGACCACCCCGACGATCCATTCCACCAAATCGGCCCCTCTGCGGTCTGCCAGCATCTTGGTCCTTTCCCGTTCGTGAATCCCCAATCGGATGGATGTCCCCCAGTTCAGGCGAGGCCATCCATCCGATGAAGGGATCCGATTATCCGTCATCCGCCTTCATGACAACTCCGGCGGACCGGTAGAAACCGATCCGTGCGATTACGGGGCAGGGACGGTCATGTTGCCGATCCAGCTTTCCACATCGCCCGCTTTACCGCTGGTGACGCTGGCGATGCCGATGGCGGCCGCGCCAAGTACGGCGACAACGACCACTACCACGACGATCCATTCCACCAGACTTGCGCCTCTCTGCTTTCTCGCGAACATGGTTTTTCTTCCTTTCTATAACCGGGTGATCCCGGTGGATGAAAAATAGCTATGTAACTACGATTACCCACCATAATAGCGCTAATCCCGCCAGGGGTAATAAAACCTCCGTAATAAGCCGGCCGATTCCGACTTTTTAGCGTTAAAAACTCCCAAAAAAGGTGATTCCCTCAAGATTGGCGATCATCCGCGCGACGACCGGGAGGACCCAGGCGGCCAGCGCCGGCCCGAGGATAAGCGGTGCAACAATAACCACCAGGCGGGTTGGGATTTGCTGCAGTTCCTCGCGCACCTCGGTGTCCATCTCGCCGGTGACGCGCTCTACGGATTGCGACACCGCCTCGTCGAGGTTCAACATCCCGTCACGGGCAGCCTCCGCCCGGCCGGCAACGTCCGCGATCCACCGGCTGCCGGTGTCTTCGGCTACGTGCCGCAGCACCTCGACTCCGTTTTCCTGGCTGGAAAGCCTCCGCCGGAGCAGACGCCCGAGATTGGGCGGTCCGAATTGGGCCACCGCCTGGAGCGCCGGACGGAGCGTGCCCCCCGAGGAAAGCTGTAACCGGAGTTCGACGAGGAATTGCCGTATTTCATTGCCGGCTTCGCGCCTTTTCTGGCGCAGGATCCACCGCCGCGCCAGCACCGGGAGAAGCAATGCGCTGAAGGAGAACATTTGGAATGCGGTTCCTTCCAGGGCGAACCACAACAACACCACCACCGGCGCGACGACGAGAAAGGCCGTCATCCACGGGAAGTCGATGTCCATCCAGAATCCCGGGCGGCGGGCTGCCTGCGCCCGCATCCCCATCGCGGTCGCCCGGCTGAGGACGCCCTTCGGCTTCCGTATCCAGTGGACCATATCCATCACGAATCCGAAAATACTATACAGGATGAGCGCAATCCCCAACCCGATAAAAAAGAAGAGGATCCAGGAGAACTCCCGGAAGGACATCAGGCTTCCTCCAAATAGCGCACTTCATTTTCCCCGATGACCGTCCCAAGGATTCCCAATCCCACCAGGAGGACATACATCACCCGGTTGCCGACCGACCCCACGTAATATTCTCTCCAGGAGGGAATAACGGCCACCGCGGCCAGGCTGGCAATCAGGACCACCTGGAGGATGGAAATGGTCGCGGATTCAAGCGTCAGATCCCGCCGGACCCGTTGCTGCAATTCGCGGCGGCTCTCGGTGTCTTTGCGGAGCTGACCGAGCAGGTCGATGAATACTTCCGGCGACGCGAACCCCGCCCGCATCAGCACGCCCGCAAACCGCCGCGCCACCGGATGGGGAACGGCGATAAGATCGCGGAAGGGATTGCCGCCGGCTTGAAGTTTCAACCGGGTTGCCGTGTTGGCCGCCGCTTCCCGCAGCATCCCGTTGGGAAGCTGGTCCGCCGCCTCGGCCAGCGCGGTGGCAACCGAATTGCGCAGTGGATACCGGGAAACAAATTGCAGGATCAACATCTCGAGTTCGTCGGTCAACTGACTGTAAAATCTGCGGCTCATCCGGGTAAAAAGGGCCGAGGAGATCACCGCGCCGACGATTATCATGATCGGGGAGAGCAACCAATCCCGCACCCAGACCGCCAGGGCCGCGCCGGCCAGAACGCTCCACGGAAAACGCATGATCGCCAGCGCCGTCTTGGAGACAAAACCCTTCCCGTAAACGGATTGGGCAAGTTTCGGTGAGCGGGATTCCCTCGCCAGGTCGCGCAGGCGGTGAGCGCCCGGCCGCAGCATGCGCAGAAGCCAATCCCATAAACCGAAGATCAGATCCTCAAGCAGCAGTATCAGGCTGTGGCTGGAAAGGAACAGCCCGATCCCGAATGTGACGGCGGCAATCGTAAGCAGTTGATACGGACCGAGCCTCATTTCCCGCCCTCCGGATCCCCGCCCGTGATTTCCTTCCAGGCCTTCCCATACACGGATATGTCGGAGTCATCCACGCCGCGATAGAGCGGCTCGATAAGGTAATCGCCTCTCTCGTCGACACCCGCGATATGCGCGATTTCCGCGACGAAGCGGTCGGTCGCCCTCAGGTCCTTCGGGTTGGCGGCCTGTGACATCAACACCACCAGATCGATCCCGGATACGACCATTTCCCGCACCGCGCGCATGGTCAGCCCTTCCTGGGCGGAAAGCGCCAAATCCTCCAGCCGGTGCAGCGCCGCGCTCACTGAACCGCCGTGAATCGTGGTGAATGCCCTGCGTCCGAGGTTCGACGCGCGCAGGAACTGCAGCGCTTCGCCGGGTGAAACCACCTCGCCGAGGATGATCGCTCGCGGATTGGCCCGGGTGTAGACGATGTTCAGCACTTCGTCCATCGTGATCCGGCGCGTGTCCCCCGGAAGGATTTCGGCGGGCGCGACCGCGCGCATCATGAACGCCTCCGGCCGCATCTGAATCTCCCGGAACGTCTCCAGGATGGCCACCGGGTCCCCGGTCGGGAAGTATTCGCTGAGCGCGTTGAAAATGGTGGTCTTGCCGGAGCTGAACGGACCGGCGAACACCACGCTTCCGGCCAGGGTGGCCATCACCCAGGCGAGGTAGCGCGCCACCGGGGAGGATTGTTCGCTGACTCTGCGCCGTAGATCCGGATCGCGAATGTCCTCCATCGATCCGCTGACCAGCGGGAGATGGCGCTTGAAGGTGCCCACCCGCTCCAAATCCTCCAACCCGCGCATATTCCGGCCGAAACAGCGGATGTTGATCACCGGCGCATCCGAGAGCGGCGGCAGCAGCGCGGTGAAGCGCTCTCCGCCCGGCAGGTCCACCAACAGGGTCAGGTTGAGCGGGCTGAGGGGTTTCCCGGTGGCGTCGGCCACCCGGCGGATCATCTGCTCGAAGTAGGAAGATGGGGCCAGTTCGCCCAGATGCTCCAGGCGGCCGCTGCGTTCCATCGCCACCCGGCCGCCGCGGACGTATATCTCCTCCACACCCTCCAGCCGCAGGAACGGTTGAAGGATCCCCACCCCGGTCAGCGCATCGCACAGTCGGGTCGCGACCTCGTTCAACTCCGCCTGGGAAACGGAGGA
>DAOUDU010000011.1:0-1531 GCA_034430775.1 Anaerolineales bacterium
GATCTTCGGCAACAGCTCGACGATCAGAGGCTAAGCATCCGGCCTGCCGGTTCGTGAAGCGCCGCCTTAGCCGACCATTTCCTACGCCGTCGAGAATCAAACAGCCCTGAATGTGGCCAGCATCTTCGTCCGCGGAAAGGACGAAACCGCCTGGGGTGCCAACCGGCTGGGCGGGGATCTTCTTCCGAAAGCGACCTTCGCTCTATCGCTCACGGCGGGTTTCTACGATGTGCAGATTGTGGATTATCGAGGCGGGATCCTTTATGAGAAGCACGACACCGCGATCGGGGCGGAGCAAAGTTCCCGGCATACGGTCCTGGACAATTCGATCCGGTTTTATGTTCACAACATATACTCCCATCCCATCTGCCGGATAGCCTTTAAACCAAACGGCGGTACGTTTGCGGATTACCCGATACCGGATGACGGCGTCATTTCCGCCGACGAGACGGTCTGGATGACGTTGCTGGCCGGAAAGTATGACATCAACATATCCGGATGCGGCGGCAGTTTTTCCGCCGGCATTGGCAACTTCTACATCGGTCCGGCAATGGAGGGTTTCCCCTCTTAGTGCTCTGCCCCGTATCCGCATTCCGAACAAGACCGGCGGGGCACACGACACAAGGCGCCGGGCCCGGTGGAACCCTTAGGGTGTACTCCAGGAGGGTCGAAATGACAAAGGCCGGACGATGGATTTTATTTCTCGCGGCGTTAGTGACGGGAAGTGCGTGCATCTTCCCGACGCCCGCGGCCTCCGCCGCCAGCCCGCAGGTGATCGTGGTTACGGGAGATGGCGCGACAGGATCCCGGGATTCGGCCGCCTCATCGCCGACGCTGGAAACACCGGGCCTGACTCCGACGTGGACGCTTGGCGCCGGACCGTCCGCCACCGCGACGATCGCCCAGGCGACACTGACCGCCGGGCAGGATCTTTCCTGCGTCACCGGCCCGCATTGGATCCTGTATGAATGGGTAACCAAGATCGAGAAGGGGGAAACCGTCATTTTGCTGGCCAAGGCGACGCCGGAATGGGAAGAATACTATTACGTGCTGAAAAGCAGCGGGGCGCCGGCTTCATGCTGGGCGTTCGGCGGCAGCTCCACCAAAACCGGTGATCTCTCGACGCTGCCCGTCAAGGAAGCGCCGCCCCTGCCGGAGATCACCTACGTCATTCAAAACCAGACCGGCTTGAACGTCTCGGATGTGTTCATCCGCGGAAAAGATGAAACGGCATGGGGCGCCGACCTGATCGGGGCCGGGATCATCGCCCCCGGCGCAAGCTTCAGCCTGACCCTGACGGCGGGGTTCTACGATGTGCTCATCAACGACGTGTACCACTCCCCGTTGTACGCCAAGGATGACTGGCCGATCGGTCCCGAATCGAGCTATCGAAACATCATCCTCAACACCGAGCTCGAGTTTTACATCCAGAATAATTACGCTTTTGATTTGTGCACGTTTTCTTTCCGGCGGACGGGGGGATCGTGGCAGGTGATGCACTCCGCGGCGGACGGCCCGATCGCATCCGGCA
>DAOUDU010000012.1:0-4533 GCA_034430775.1 Anaerolineales bacterium
AGGATATCCGTCCCGACCCTGCGTCATTACGACGACATGGGCCTGCTTAAACCGATCCGGGTTGACGAGGGAACCGGATACCGGTATTACGCATTCGACCAGCTCCCGCGCCTGAACCGGATCCTGGCCTACAAAGACCTCGGATTCGCTCTCGACCAGATCACGGCGATGGTGGGGGAAGATATCCCGCGGTCGGAACTGCGTTCCCTTCTGCAGCTGAAACAAAACGAACTGCGGGGCGATATCGCCGGGCAAACCGCCCGCCTGAAGCGGTTGGAAGCACGCTTGCGGATCATCGAGGAGGAAGGCATGGATCCGTCCTATGCGGTGATGGTCAAATCCGTCGGCGAGTTGCTGGTCGCCTCGGTGCGCGGCCGGCTGAACGCGCCCGAGGAGCAATCCCGGTTGTGGCAGGATCTGCACGATTTTCTTGCACCCCGGAAGATCGCCTTCGCCCCTCCGTTTATTACCATTTACCATGCCGACGAGCCGGACGTGGACGCCGAGGTGAGCGTGCCGATTGCCGAACCGCTCGAGCCGGCGGACCGGGTGGAGATCCGCCGCTTGCCGGCGCACGAGAATATGGCCTCCACCGTTCACCACGGTTCCTTCCGGGAAATCGATCCGGCTTATCGCGCCGTGTTCCGCTGGATCGACGTCAACGGCCGCTCCACCGCGGGTCCGGTCCGCCAGGTCGTGCTGAGCATCCAACCGGAATCCTCGAAGCTGGATTCCGAAACCGTTGCGGAAATACAGGTCCCGCTGGGAAATCCGTAGCCCATTCTGCACCGCGATACCACAATTCCTTTCCAAGGCTAACGCCGGGTGGGCCCGCCCGGCGGCGGTCAAACCTTCCCAAATTCAGGAGGAATCATGCCAAAGAAAATCGAGCTTCAGCCGATCGGGGTAGTCCGCTCCGACAATGGCGGTTTCCGGCTTGAGATCGATCCCCAATACCGTCCGGCGCTGGCGGGTCTTGAGGGATTTGGACACGCCACGATCCTGTGGTGGCCGCACAAGCACGACACTCCCAAAGACCGCAGCATCGTGGACGTGCCCAAACCGTACAAAAAGGCGCCGGTAAAACTTGGGGTTTTTGCCACGCGTTCCGAGCGGCGTCCCAACCCGGTGCTCCTTACAACCATCCCCATCCTGTATGTGGATTTAAAAGAAGGACTGCTGGCGACGCCCTATATCGACGCGGAAGACGGATCACCGATCCTGGACATCAAACCGTATCAGCCATGCGCCGACCGGATCCGCGACACCCGCCAGCCGGAATGGTGCCGTCACTGGCCCCAATATGCCGAGGATTCAGCCGCCTTTGACTGGGAATCGGAGTTCCTGTTCCCGCAATAAACCTCCTCCGTATCTCCCCCTCCCAACCTCCCCCGTTTATCGAAAACCAAACCCCTCGATAAACGGGAGAGGTCTTTTCGCAGGGCGGATTTTCCACCAGCAACCTCCAGAAAACCTCCAAAAAACGGATTCTCGCGCGTGCCCGGTGGACAGTGCGGCGCATTATGTGCAATAATTTCCGCAAAGGCAATCGGGTTCCATGACAAGTGAAAGGCCATGCACCATGAATAAAAAGCATTGGATATCCGCGCTGGTGATGCTGTGCGGGATTGCAGCCTGCAATCCGACGCCGTCCCCGACCGTGCCGGGGCCGACTCCGGTGCATATTCTGGAACCCCTGATGAATGCCGTTCTGAACATCGGTCCGCATACCATAAAATTCGACAGCACCTCCCAGTGGGGGATCGATTACTTCGAGGTCTCGGTTAACGGCACCGTCCTTGCCTCGGTTGCGCCGCTGCTCACCGGGTCCTGCGGCGGCGGATGCGGTCACGCCTTTTACAGTGAATACGTCTGGACCCCGCCCTCCACCGGCCACTTTACAATCTCCGTGGCGGCATTCGGGAGCGCGCAGTGGGGAACACCGGGAACCGTTCAGGTCGTCGTGGGGGAAATTACTATCGGGCAGTCTTCGCCCCTGTCGCCGCAACCCACATCCACGCCGGCGGTCGGGGTATCGGGGAACGTGATGGTCGCGGCCACGCAGGACAGCAATTGCCGTGAGGGGGGCGGGGAACCCTATCGCATCCTGGTCGTGCTGAAGAAGGGCGAACCGGTGGAAGCCGTTGCCCTGAGCGAGGATGGATTCTATTTGAAAGTCATCCCGCCCAAAGCAAATGTGAAATGCTGGGTCGCGATCGAACTGCTGGAGGTACTGGAGGGGGATATCCAATTGCTCCCCCGCGAGGGCTTTCCACTCCTTCCGCCTCCGGAGCCGGTGAATACGCCGGATCCGGCCGGCGCACCCTGATCGGGAGATTCTCCAACAGCTTGGAAAAGCGCTTTGCCGAAAATAATATCGGCATAAATCTTCACCGAACCGTTCCAGCCCGTGCCGGATGCGGATGATTGCGGCGAAGCGCCGGGATTGTCCGATCCCATTTCATTTTCCCATCCCGATCTCACTTTCCGACCGGGCGGAAATCCCTTCCAAAAACCTCCAAAAGACCTCCAGCAAACGGCCAACCGGCATTTTTTACGTGGACAGCGGAATTCCTTCCATGCCATAATAGCGGCCATGGAGGAAAGTATGCATCCAAAACCGTCCTTGCCCATTCACCTGATACTTCCATCCGCCGCCCTTATCCTGGGCAGCGCCTGTATCCTTGAGATGGCGGCGGGGCCCACGCCCACCCCCCAAGTCATCGTTGTTGTAGGGGAAGGCGGGAATGAGCCTTTGGATTCGAGCCTGCCTTCATCGACTCCGGAATCCGTATTCTCCCTGACACCGACCTGGACGCTGACCGCCACCACCGCGCCTGTCACGCTGACCGCCGGCCAGGACCTGAGCTGCGTCAAGGGCCCGCATTGGATCCTCTATGAGTGGGTAGCCAGAGTTTTGGAGGGTGAAACCGTCACCTTGCTGGCGAAATCCGAACCGGCTTGGCCGGATTATTATTTCGCCCGAAGATCCAGCGGTGAAGAGTGCTGGATCTTCGGCAACAGCTCGACGATCAGCGGCTATGCATCCGGCCTGCCGGTTCGTGAAGCGCCGCCTTTGCCGACCATTTCCTACGCCGTCGAGAATCAAACAGCCCTGAATGTGGCCAGCATCTTCGTCCGCGGAAAGGACGAGACCGCCTGGGGCGCCAACCGGCTGGGCGGGGATCTTCTTCCGAATGCCACCTTCACGCTGTCCCTCACGGCGGGCTTCTACGATGTGCAGATTGTGGATTATAGGGGGGGGTCCTTTACGAAAAACACGACACC
This sequence comes from Anaerolineales bacterium, assembly GCA_034430775.1. Taxonomy (GTDB): domain Bacteria; phylum Chloroflexota; class Anaerolineae; order Anaerolineales; family RBG-16-64-43; genus JAFGKK01. Next base: position 3,289 of record DAOUDU010000012.1, read on the forward strand.
GCGATCGGAGCGGAGCAAAGTTCCCGGCATACGCTCCTGAACAATATGATCCGGTTCTATTTTAACAACATTTACACCCTTCCCATCTGCCAGATAGCTTTCAAGCCGAGCGGCGGCACGTATGCGAATTACCCGATACCGGACGACGGCGTCATTTCCGCCGACGAGACGGTCTGGATGACGTTGCTGGCCGGGAAGTATGACATCAATATATCCGGATGCGGCGGAAGTTTTTCCGCCGGCATTGGCAACTTCTACATCGGTCCGGCAATGGAGGGTTTCCCCTCTTAATGCTCTGCCCCGCATCCGCATTCCGAACAAGACCGGCGGGGCATACGACACAAGGCGCCGGGCCCGGTGGAACCCTTTCAGTGCAAACCAGGAGGATCGAAATGACAAAGGCCGGACGATGGATTTTGTTTCTTGCGGCGTTTCTGACGGGAAGTGCGTGCATCTTCTCGATGCCCGCGGCTTCCGCCGCCACCCCGCAGGTGATCGTGGTTACGGGGGATGGCGCGACAGGATCCCGGGATTCGGCCGCAGTCTCGCCGACACTGGATACATTGGGCCTGACTCCAACGTGGACGCTTGGCGCCGGACCGTCCGCCACTGTGACGACCGCCCAGGCGACACTGACCGCCGGGCAGGATCTTTCCTGCGTCACCGGGCCGCACTGGATCCTCTACGAATGGGTGGCTAAAATTCTCGAAGGCGAAACCGTCACCCTGCTGGCGCGTTCGACTCCCGAGTGGCCGGATTATTTCTACGTCCGGAAATCCACCGGGACGGAGTGTTGGGCCTTTGGCGGCAGTTCCACTACAACCGGCGACATCTATAGCTTGCCGGTCCGGGAAGCTCCGCCCCTCCCGGAGATCACCTACGTCATTCAAAACCAGACCGGCTTGAACGTCTCGGATGTGTTCATCCGCGGAAAAGATGAAACAGCATGGGGCGCCGACCTGATCGGGGCCGGGATCATCGCCCCCGGCGCAAGCTTCAGCCTGACCCTAACGGCGGGGTTCTACGATGTGCTCATCAACGACGTGTACCACTCCCCGTTGTACGCCAAGGATGACTGGCCGATCGGTCCCGAATCGAGCTATCGTAACATCATCCTCAACACCGAGCTCGAGTTTTACATCCAGAATAATTACGCTTTTGATTTGTGCACGTTTTCTTTCCGGCGGACGGGGGGATCGTGGCAGGTGATGCACTCCGCGGCGGACGGCCCGATCGCATCCGGCA
>DAOUDU010000013.1:0-1868 GCA_034430775.1 Anaerolineales bacterium
CCCAACCCATCCGCAATTGGAAATACTCCGGAATGTCGGAGCTGTTGCCCATGAAATTCCGAATTGGACGGTAGAGGAATTCGAAGTGCTGCGCGTAGGCCGGTAAAGCCGCGGCCGGGAGGATCGGCAGATTGGCCGGTGCGACCAGGACCCCTCCGGCCAGCACCAACGCGGCGGCAGCCGGCCTGAGCGCCGACCCGGCGCGTTTGCCTTCCAGAATCTCTTCCAGCCTCACCGCGCCCGCCGCGATCGGCGGGAGAAACAGCGCGGCGAGCATCCAGGTCCGGACGTGCAGGGAAAACCCGACCGCCAGCGAAACGAGGAACAGCACGCCCAGGAATGCGAACTTCCGGCGAAAGATGCGGTACAGGCCGAGCGCGTATACGGGCAGCAGGACCGGATTCATCGAATAGAAAATATTGGCGAGGAATTCCATCAAGGATGCCGGGTACAACCGCCGCGAACTGTAGGCCGACCAGTACGCGAGGGTCGGCCAATTGTTTGCCGCTTCCCAGAGGACGTACGGAGCGAGGAGGATGAGGAAGACGGCGGCCCCGAGCCACGGCGCACCCGTCAGCAGGTCCCTGCGGCGGTTCGTCAGCAGCAGCGCGGCCAGGAACCCGGGCCCCCACAACGGAAGGGTCATCTTCGTCAGGCAGGCGATCCCCGCCAGCACGCCCATCAGGATCCACAGCCGGCGGTTGCCCGTGACGAGGCAGCGCACCAGAACAAAAAGGAAGCCGGCCAGCGCGAGTTGGTCGAGGCAATCGTACGTGAACACCGAATCGAACGTCAGCCAAACGGGGGTAGCGAGGAAGGCGAGCGCCGTCAACCCGACCGCGAAGGTTTTGCCGCCCAGCTCGCGGGCGATCAGGCAGGCGAAAACGAGCGTCCCCGCGCCGGCCAACGCCGGGATGATATGGATCGCGAGGAGGGATTCGCCGAACAGCATCCGGCTGAGGGCCATGACGAGCGGCGCGAGCGGCGGGACGTCGACGTAACCGAAGGCGAGGTGCTTGCTGAGCGCGAGCGTGTACAGCTCGTCGATCATGTATCCGTAATTGGATCCGGTGAGAATGTGGATCGAAAATTTTACGAAAGCGGCGAACAGGATAACCCGGGCGGCCGGGGAAATTCCGGGCGTTCGTTTTTTGGTTTCCATTCCAACCTCGCGTCCGGCTTTGGATTCGGCCGGAGCGTTTTGCCCTGCTCTGCAGGAGCATCCGTCCGGAGACAATTGTAATCCGCATGGCAGACCGCGGTATATCGGATGCATTCCCTAAAAACAAGGCATCGGACCGTTGATCCATTGACAATGGGTGAAAGGGGATGATCGCGCATGGATTATCCCTCGGCGCGTTTGTCGAAGCCCGCTTGCTTCGGCGCGAGCAACCCGCCGATGATCCCGCAGACAATCACCCCCGGCGCCCGGGAAAGGATCGAGTGCGCAGCCGGCCATCCCGGCAACTTGTCGAGAGCGATAACATCCACAAGAAAGCCGCCGAAAAACCCGGCATACAACGCAGCCGTCAATCGTATGGAAAAGGAGGGATAGCTTCCGCGGTTGATTGCGATACCGGCGGCGGCGCCGAGCAGGCAACCTGCCGCCATGAGGAGCAGTCCCCAACCGCCCGGAACATCGCCCAGGAGGGCCGTTCGAAGGTTCCAGCCAAGATAAAGCCCGAGGGTTCCGCTTAGAAACAATGAATCATGCGGTTTCTCCGGAAAGAAGAGACCGAGCAGCAGACCCGCGATGGCGCCGAGGCCGGCGGCCAAAGCCCAAAGGTCGCTGTTCGGATCGAACACCGACCAGCCCCAGATCCATCCCCACATATATCCCACCAGCGCGCATGTGAACACGCGAAAGA
>DAOUDU010000014.1:0-5681 GCA_034430775.1 Anaerolineales bacterium
CGCGCGGCGATTTGAATGGCCATGGCGATTTTGCGCCCTTCCGCATGCACGACAATCGGTTTCGCGGCGGGCCAATGCGTCATATGGGCGGTGATGGCGGCTTTATTCTTCAAGTGCAACGGACCGAACGTCTGGTCCAAGTACATCTTCAGGCCGGCGGTCTTGGGCGCCAGCCGCGCCGCCGTTTCCACGTTGTCCGTCCCGGCCCCGAGAAAAAGCCCGTAATCGCACAACGCTTTTTTCCGCGCGCACTCCTCGGCCGCTTCGAGGCCCGGAATATCCACCAGGGGCGGCTGGGTGTTGGGCATCGCCAGGATGCAGGTGAACCCGCCGGCAAGCGCGGCGGTGGTGCCGGTGCGCCAATCTTCCTTGTGGGTTTGGCCCGGCTCGCGCATATGGACGTGCGGATCGATCAATCCCGGAAGGGTAAGCAGCATGACGGCCTTCCTGTGGAAAGAAAAAAGAGAGCCATTCGGCTCTCTTGTCCGGGTAGAAAAAACAAAACGCCCGCGCGGAGGACGATCCCGTTTCGGGCGCAGTGGAGGTTCCGGATTCGCATCTTCTTCATGCCGCGCGAATTATAGGCGAAATTTCTTTTTCGTCAAGCGCCGGCGCCGGAGCTACTTCCCGTCCGGCGCTTCTCCGCGCATTTTCCTCTTTAAGTCACCCGGAGAAAACGGACGGTCCTCCTTCTCCAGACTCGCACCCGTCATCCACGCCACCGCCCGCATCCAGCTGTCGCCCTCGCCGCCCATCTGCTCCCGGGTAAATCGGTAGTCGCTTTTTCGGATAAACTCCTTCAACTCGGCCAACAGGCGCTCCGCCCGGCGCAACCCGTGGCGCCGTAAAACCGGGCCCACCTTTTCGCCGGCATCCATCGCCAGCGCGAGGTCCAGGTGGTACAGGCAGAAACCCTCGTTCCCTACCACCGCCTTGGTCATCCGGCCGTCGTCCGCGCGCAGCGTATCCACCAGCGTACGCAGCACCCCCTGCTCGGTTTCCCGTTCCACCTTGCACGCCAGACAATCCGGGTTCTCCCCGCGAGCCGGCGGGACTTTCCGCCCCTTTGGAGAAAATGGGTTGAGCGAGAGTCCACCGCGCTTCGCGCGGCCGGCGCCCGCTCCCCGCTCCGCCTTAAGCCGCGCCGCCGCATCCTCGACCAGCCGGTTGTACAGAATGGCGACGCCCAGCGCCGACCCCCAGGGAATCGCAAGCATCATCCCGGCGTGCCGGCGGCAGTACCCGCCCGTTTCCGCGAAGAGGTTCTGCGCGGAAGGATCGGTCACCAACCCGTACAGCGCATGGTCGATGTAATGCAGCGGCTTCTGCCGGACAAGCTCGCAGGCCGGGCACCGGCCCTGCGCCAGGTTCTCGAGAATGTCGAAATAAAAAGCGGGGGTTTGGGTCATCGCGCGGCTCGATTCCGGCGCCCGAAGCCTTCCGGCCGGGAACGGTGTCCGCGTTCCGCATCCGCCGTTTCGGAAAGCAGGAACACCGCATTGCAGAATCGGAGACGGGCTTCCCCGGTCCACTCGGGGGTTTGATCGTATAATCCGAACAGGACGAAGCCCGCCGCTTCCAGAAATTCCTGGATTCCACGCAGGGGAACGTGTTTGCGGTTGTGCGGATTCATCCCGACCTCGGCCTGGATCATCCTCACCCGGTGGTCGGAAAGCAGACCGCTCCCTCCGCGGAGGACTTCCAAATCCCATCCTTCCGTGTCGATCTTCAGAAAATCGATGCGCTCGATCCCCTGCCGCGCGCAGAAAGCATCCAGCGTATCGATCTCCACCGTATCGTATGCCGTATCCGCGGGGAACGGGGCTTCGATTGTCTGCTGCAACGAGTTGTTCAGAGAAAGATCCTGAAGCACGACATGGGCGCGTCGTTTGCCGGATCCAAAGGCGATCGGGAAGGGATGAAAACCGGGGGCTGCGCCGAGAGTACGCTTCAGTTGCCTGAACGTTTCTGAAATCGGCTCGAAACAATAAATGGTTGCCGCGGGAAAATGTCGGCGGATGGTCAAAGCCGACATCCCCACATTGGCTCCGACATCGAACACCACATTCACCGGAAATGCGGGCGCCCGGCGCATCAGATCCGCGTACAGGTCGGCGCCGTGCATGCGCCGCACCCGCCCAAGGTCTCCGGCCGCCCGCTGCGAACCGTCCGACCGTTTCCGCTTTCGATTCCATATCCAGCGCATAAATAGAAAGACCGGGTTATCCTTCGTTCAAACGGTGAGGAAGCGCATCCGCCGAAAGGGTGGACTCTGCCCGTTCCCCGCGGCGAGCGTACCCGGCCGCAGGGATGCCATCCGCACCCCTCGATGGGGATGGTAGTTCATGGTCCGTCCTCCCTTTCCAGCCGTATGATTTCAAAGCACACCGTACAAGAAATCCGAGCATTGTAGCGTGAAGGTTCCAGTACGAATCATTCCTGCGGACATTTACAGTACCGTGTCGCACCGACGACCCATTCGCCGCCGGCTGCGGTGCAGCGGCTTTCGTCCATATCTGCGCTGCAGGCATTGGATACAGGCGCTGCGGGCGGATCGACGATCTCCACCGGGCAGTTGCCGCAGGGATTCCTGTCCCCGTCCATCATCTCCAGCCAGACCCAGCACTGCTTTCCACTTTCGAGTTGGAACAATCCGTGGGTATACTCGGGATTGAGGGCGATCAGATGGGCGATGTCGCCTTCCATCAGGATCTCGACCAGGTTGGATTCGGTATGGTCGCTCGCCCGGCAGTTCGTGTTCCGGAGCGCCGTGTAGACACAGAGTTTATTTTCCGGTTCGGCCTCGATGTGGGTGATGCATCGGCAGTTCTCACAGACCTGGTCCGAGCGGCACATGGTGAGGTCTTCACCGTCACACTGCTCACCAGAGTCGACGACGCCGTTTCCGCACTGATCCAGGTAGGTGGTGCATCGGCAGTTCTCACAGACCTGGTCCGAGCGGCACAGCGTGAGATCGTCGCCGTCACAGGCCTCACCGGCATCGACCACGCCGTTACCGCATTTATCGATTTTCGGGGCGAATTCCGGCTGCACGAAGGGCAGGGTCAGGATGAGCACGAGGAAGAGGGCGCCGCCGCCGAGGGCGAAAATCGGCGCGGTGGCCGCCGGAAGGCTGGGCCGCCGGCGACGGATTAGCCAGCCGATGACGCCGAAGACGACGATGATGAAGACCCAGATCGGGTATAGGAAAATCGGTCCGATGCGGAAGCATCGGGAGTGAATGTTGTCGGAGAATTCGGAGGTGTTGCCGTCCGTATCGGTGGCGGTGGCGGTGAGCGGTATACAGTATTCGCCTACGCCGATAGGGATGCTGAAGTCACCATAGATATCCGAATATCCATAGCCGAGGTATTCTTTACCTTCGCCGGCGCCGCTGGGATCGGGCTTGGCGATGAAGACTTCGATCTTGCACAGGGAGCAGGCCGTACCGCTGATCGCCGAGCCGTCTGGGGAATCAAGCTCAGGGGGTTGAATGTGATTGTTGTTGTAATCCTTCTTTTGATAATTATTCCCTAGATTGATTCCCCGACCGGCATTGTCGTAGATGCTGTTTTGAGTGAAGGTATTCCTGGAAGTTTTGTCGTCGAGGCGGATGCCATTGCCGCCGTTGTTGGCGATAGTATTGTTCTTTAGGAAATGCGCACCGGAGTAATATTCCATGAGGACGCCATCGCCGCTGTTCATGATGATGGTGTTGTTTTCCAAAATGTTCGAATGACCGAGATCTCTCGTGTAAAACCCGTTGCCGTTGTTGCCCTTGATCAGGTTCCCCATGGCTGGAGATGATCCACCGATGAGTGCACCGGTAGCTTCGGAAGAAATACCGGCGTATTCATTCGGAATAAGTTGGGTGCCGGTAATATCAGTTCCAATTTTGTTGCCTTGAACAGTACAGCTCGTACATGATGCGGTAACCCCTACCCCAGCGTAAGCGTTACCGGAAACGACATTGCCCTGACCGGGCAACTTACCCCCGAATTGAGCATGACCACCACTAAGAACGACTCCAAACCCTTGATTGGGCAGCGCTGAAGTTCCGGCGGCGTTCACGCCGATCAAGTTTCCATATGCCTCACAACCCTCGGAGCGCACAAATATCCCATAACGATCGTTGCCGGAAATAACATTGCCTTCGCCGGCGGCCGCGCCGCCGATGAGGGTTCCGTCCGATCCATTATCGAGAAGGACACCAAAGCCGGTTTGCACGGGTGTGTCGCCGTCCGCATCCGGGCCGATCAGGTTGCCCTGGATCTTGTTATCCGGCTGGTTGGCGACAATTCCACTACCGTTGCCAGAGATGGTATTTCCGATCACGTTGTTGCCCGGACCGGAGAGGCGCACACCGACGGCGTTCCACATGGCGCCGCTGCCGATGGTGTTGTGCTCGATGAGGTTATGGGCTCCATTGACTTCGATGGCGCCGCCGGCCTGGTTGGGCAAATCACCAAACCCTGCCAGCACCAAACCGAAAATTTCATTGTTGTCGGAGTTGAGCACCAGCCCGGATTGGATTTCAATATTGCCGGAAGCCTCGCGGATGGTGACAATCGGCATGCCGGCGTAGTCCGGCTCCGTCCTGCCGTCGATGGTCGTGCCGCCGTCGGTCAGGGGCGGAAGCTGGGAGTTAAGTTTAATTCGGTTCGACGGGACGTCCCAGCCGGGCAGATCGAAGGAAATCTGGTCGGGGCCGGCGTTGGCGTTGGCGACGTTGATCGCCTCCCGCAGCGAGCAGTGGTTCGCGTTGCACTGTCCGTCGTCGATGTCGTCGGTGGTGTTGACCACGAAAATGCTGGCTTTCGCTGTTGTCGGGAACAGCAACGTCCCCAGCATGACCAACAGCAGGGATGCCATCAGCACGCCTCGATTTGGATGGTGATTCATGTTCCCTCCTCCCGCTCTCGCTTTGTGAGCACTTTGCAAAACATGGAATGGGTCCACACCTCCAAGTATGAACCCTGTAGGAATCATTCATCCGGGCAGTCGCGGCAGGTCGTCTCTCCGACGACCGATTCGCCGCCGACGGCGGTGCAGATGCGTTGGTCCATGTCCCTGGTGCGCGCACTGAATGCAGGCGCGGCGGGCGGATCGACGATCTCCACCGGGCAGTTGCCGAAGGGGTTCTCGTCCCCGCCCATCAAGCCCAGCCAGACCCGGCATGGCTTTCCATTTTCGAGTTGGAACAAACCGTGGGTGTACTCCGGGTTGAGGGCGATCGGATCGGCGCTGTCGCCTTCCATCAGGGTCTCGACCAGTCCGGATTCGGGATAGTCGCTCGCCCGGCAGTTGCCGTTCTGCAGCGCCGCGCAGATGCGGAGTTATTTTTCCCGTTCGGCCTCGATGCAGGTGATACACTTGCCGTTCTCGCAGACCCGTCCGGAGAGGCATCGATTTATAACGGCTCTTCCGGAAAGGAAATGAGGAATGGAAGGAGGATAGGCACTTTTTTCACGCGTTCCCCGCGGCGAGCGTGGCCAGGGCTTCGAACATGTCCGCCACGCCCTCGCCGGATTGAGCGCTGGTTTCGACGTACGGCGCGCCGACGGAATCGGCGAAGGGCTTCCCAAGGCCGCGCTCCGACGCCAGATCCAGTTTGTTTCCGACCACCAGTATCCTGGTGCCCTTGGCATTGGTAACCGCCTCCGTATGCCAGGCGGGAAGGT
>DAOUDU010000015.1:0-11956 GCA_034430775.1 Anaerolineales bacterium
CCACGCTGGATGTGATCCATGCCGCGCAAGGGAGCATCTGGTTGTACGACCCGGTCAGGGAAGTACTGTCCCCGGAGGTGTCGCGCGGGTACGATGAGCGATCGGGGGTTCAGCCGTTGCGCGCCGTCGCGCCCGGCAAAGGGATTGTGGGGCGTGTCTTTGCCGGCGGGCAGCCCATCATTGCGAGTGATTTCCGGCAGTATCCGGGTCTCTCGGGCACAACGCGTCCGTTGATTCCATCCGGCATCGGCGGAGCCGCCATCCCCATTCGCGCCGAGGAGGATGTGATCGGCACGCTGGTCGTCAACGTGCCGCTGCCGCGGGAACTGACACCGGATGAAATCCGCCTCCTGACCACCTTGAGCGAGATCGCCGGCATCGCCATCCGGCGCACCGGCCTGCGCCAGCAGACGGACCGCCGGTTGCGGTACCTTGTTTCCCTGAGTGAGATTAACCGCACCATCACGTCCAGCGTCAACTTGGACCTCAACCTGAGCCTGCTTCTTAACCAGGTTATCGCGCAATTGGATATCGACGCCGCCGATGTGATGTTGTTCAATCCCATTTTGGGGACGCTGGAATACGCCGCCGGCAGCGGCTTCCACAACCCGGCCGTCGAACGGCCCCGCCAGAGCATGGGGGAAGGCCATGTGGGCCGTGCTGCAATGGAACGCCGCATTGTCCACATCCCGGATCTGGCCGGGCGGGACGACGATCCGCTCCTGAAAAAGGCTCTGGCGGGCGAGGGGTTCGTCAGCTATTTCGCCGTGCCGCTGCTGGCGAAGGGGCAGATCAAGGGGGTTTTGGAAACGTTCCACCGCGTTCCGCGCGAACATGATGCCGAGTGGCTTGATTTTCTAAAAACCCTCGCGGAACAGGCGGCGATCGCCGTGGATAATGCTTCGCTGTTTGAAGACCTGCAACGGTCGAACCTTGAGCTCGTCATGGCGTACGACGCCACCATTGAAGGCTGGTCGCGCGCGCTCGACATGCGCGACAAAGAAACCGAAGGGCACACCCAAAGGGTGGCGGATCTGACGGTGCGTTTGGCGCGCACATTCGATCTGGCAGAACCGGAATTGGTCCAGGTCCGCTGGGGGGCGCTGTTGCACGATATCGGCAAGATGGGGGTCCCGGATGAAATCCTGCACAAGCCCGGCCCGCTGACCGATGCGGAATGGGTGATCATGAAACGGCATCCCGTGCTGGCCTTTGAAATGCTTTCGCCGATCCATTATCTGCGGTCGGCGCTGGACATCCCGTACCGCCACCATGAGAAGTGGGACGGCACGGGGTACCCGCTCGGCTTGAAGGGCGCGGAAATTCCTCTTACGGCGCGGATTTTCTCCGTGGTGGACGTATGGGATGCGCTGCGTTCGGACCGCCCCTACCGCTCCGCCTGGTCCGCGGATAAGGTGCGCGAGTACATCCGCTCGTCGGCGGGAACCCATTTTGATCCGCGGGTAGTGAAGGTCTTTCTGCAATTCGATGTGTCGGAGAGTTTGTAGCACGGCCGACTGGCCGGCATGCCCGCCGCCGGCGCCGCGGATAGGGGATGGCCGTTCACTTTTTTTAATCCCGGGGGGAATCTTTTTCTGGCCGGGTGACGATGACGGAATTTAATCCCTTTGCCATTTACGTTCTGGTATGCGGGGCGATGACGGTCGCCATCGCGTACTATGCCTGGAGGCACCGGACCGCCTTCGGGGCGCCGCCGTTCGCGCTGTTCATGCTTGCGCTCTCCGTTTACATCATCGGGTACAGCATGGAGCTCGCCAGCACGGAGCTGGCGGCCATGCTCTTCTGGAGCAAAGTCGAATATATCGGCATTCTCGCCTTCCCCGCGCTGTATCTGGTTTTTGCCGTGGAGTACACCGATCATGAAGCCCGGCGGACCCGCCGGACGCTTTTTCTGCTGTTTGCGGTACCCGCCGTCCTGTGGTTTTTTAAAGTCTTCGATGAATCATTCCATTTAATCTATACCGCGGCCTGGGTGGATGCCAGCGGTGTGATCCCCTTGCTGGCGTTCACGCGCGGCCCCCTCTATATGGTGGTTTCCGCATTTAACGTGGTTCTGCTTCTGCTGGGGAATTATTTTCTGTTGGCAAAATGGCGCTTCGCCTCCCCGTTGTACAGGAAGCAAACGACCCTTATCGTGGGGGCGGGATTGATCATTTTCGGCATGTATGTTTTTTATCTGACCGGAATCCCGGTCGTTCCCGGCCTGAAGACTCTGGATATCAACCCGTTCGGCTATACGATCTGGAGCCTTGCCGTCGGCTGGGCCATATTCCGTCACCGCCTGTTCGACCTGGCGCCGATCGCCCGCGACGCGCTGCTTGAGCGGTTGAGCGACGGCGTGGTGGTTCTGGACGGGCAGGCCCGCGTGGTGGATGCCAATCCGGAAGCCTGCCGGATCTTCGGATGGCGCGAACTTCCGGCGGGGCGGCCGATGGAAACATTACTGGACTGCTGGACCGATCCCGCCCTCCGCCTGCCCGCATTGGAAAAGCCCGTCCGGCGGGAGATCCAACTGGAGAAGCGGAATGCCCCAGCCTATTACGATATCATGATTTCCCCGCTCAGCGGAAACGAGAAGCAGAGAATCGGCTACCTGGTGGTGGCGCACGATATTTCCGAGCGTAAGGAAACCGAGCAAAAACTCCGCGAACTCTCCCTGGCGGACGAGCTGACCGGTTTGGATAACCGCCGCGGATTTAAATTGCTGGCCGGTCAACTGATCCAGGTGGCGCTCCGGATGAAACTCGACGCGCTCCTGTTCTACATCGATCTCGACGGCTTGAAGGGCATCAACGACAATCTGGGGCATGCCGCCGGCGACCGGGCGCTCATCGAAACCGGGAGGCTGCTGAAAGATTCCTTCCGCTCCTCGGATGTGGTTGCCCGGCTCGGCGGCGATGAATTCGTCGTTCTGGCGATCGAATCGGCCGTCCAATCGGATCGCTTTATGCTGTCGCGTTTGGAGCGGCGGGTCCAATCCCAAAATGCCCGGCCGGGACGTGAATATCCGCTGTCCCTGAGCATCGGGACCGCGCGCTTTATTTGGAAGGAGCCCGTCTCCATCGAATGGCTGCTGGATGCGGCGGATAAGGCGATGTACCAAAAGAAACAAGCCAAAAAGGCCGCGGGAATCCGTCCGCCGATATCTGATCCCGGCGCGACGGGGTGATCCTGGCTGTTTGCTGCGTTCTTGCCGGAAGTCTCCAGATCCATTCTCCACGCGCTTTCCTTGATACAATTCCCCCATGCCGCCCATCCGCCTCGTCCACTTCGCCGATCTGCACGTCGGGATGGAAAATTACGGGAAGCTGGATCCCGCCACCGGCACCTCCTCCCGCACGCGGGATTTCCTCGACCGGCTGGACGAGGTCATCGAGTTCGCATTCGCCCGCAAGGCCGATCTGGCCGTGTTCGCCGGCGACGCGTTTAAAACCCGCGACCCCGAACCCACCCAGCAGCGTGAATTCGCCCGCCGCATCAAGCGCCTCGCCGAAAAGATTCCCACGTTACTGCTCGTCGGAAATCACGATCTACCCGGCACGGTCGCCAAGGCCACCAGCCTGGATATTTACCACGTGCTGGAAATTCCGAATGTGATCGTCGGGTACAAGCCGGATTCGCGGCTGATCCAAACCGCCTCCGGGCCGGTGTTCCTCGCCTGGATGCCCTATCCTTCCCGCAACCGGCTGCTGGTGGATGAAGATCATAAGGGAAAGTCGCTCCCCGAGCTGGAACAGGCCTTGCGCGATGTGGTGACGGATTGGATCCGCACCCTCTCGGAGCAGGCCGCCGCACAGGATGCGCCGCGCATTCTGGCCGGACACTTCACCGTTTCCGGCGCGGTGTTCGGGTCCGAACGTTCGGTGATGCTCGGAAGCGATGTGGCGGTGACTAAAAGCGCGGCCGCCGGCTCGGCCTGGGATTATGTCGCGCTCGGCCACATCCATAAATATCAGAACCTCACCAAGGGCGAGGAGGGTGCTCCGCCGGTGGTGTATGCCGGATCGCTCGAACGGATCGACTTCGGCGAGGAGAACGAGCCGAAGGGATTTTGTTTCGCGGAAATTTCACGCGGGAAGGCGGAGGTGGAATTCATCCCCGTCCGCGCGCGGCCGTTCCACACCATCCGGGTCGACGTCACAACCGAGACTCAGCCGACTCAGGCGGTTCTGGAGGCGATCGCGCTGCGCAAGCCGGACCTGGCCGATGCGGTCGTGCGCGTGATCGTTTCGATGACCGGCGCGCAGGCCGGGATGCTTGACGAGCGCGCCGTTCAGAAGGCGGCCGAGAGCGCCTCGCATATCGCCATTCAGCAGGAAGTGCGCGAGGAAACCCGCGCCCGGCTCGGCACCGACAACGCCGAAAGCCTTCCGCCGCTCGAGCTGCTGAACCGCTACTTCCGCGCCAAGTCCGTGGATGAGGTTCGCATAGCGGAACTCTTGCGGGCGGCGGAAGAGTTAATGCGGGAAGAAACCGACCATTGACGATAAACCATCGACCATCGTCGATGATTATTGGGAGTATATGCTCTTGTGCGGTGAAGTGTTTTTTCGATGGTCGATCGTCGATGGTTCAAGAGAACGGTTGCCATTGAGAGAAAGAACGATCCTGCAAATAAAATGATACCGGTCAAACTGGAGCTGCATAATTTCCTCGCCTACCGCGATCCGGACCCGCTCAATCTGGAGGGGATCCACGTTGCCTGCATTTCCGGTGAAAACGGCGCCGGGAAATCCTCGCTGCTGGATGCGATCACCTGGGCGCTGTGGGGCAAAGCCCGCGCGGCTTCGGCCGACGACCTGATCTACCAGAACCTCCGTGAAACGCGGGTTACGCTCGAGTTCGAGATGGCCGGCGCGCGGTATTTGGTGATCCGCCAGCGCAGCATCGAGAAGAAGACCGCGCTCTCGCTCCTGGAACTGCAGGTCTGGGACCCGGAGGCGGATGCCTGGCGCGGGCTTTCGGAAGCCACGATGCGCGGCACCCAGGACCGCATCGACCGGCTGTTGCGCCTGGATTACGACACCTTTATAAATTCCGCGCTGCTTTCGCAAGGGCGCGCGGATGAGTTCACCGCCAAACCGCCGTTCCAGCGGGTTCAGATCCTGGCCGCGATCCTTGGCCTCGACATCTGGGGGCGGTTTGAGGAACGCGCCAAGGAGAGGGTCCGTCAGTTGCACGAGAAGATCGACCGCCTCGAGGCGCGCCGGACGGAGATGGAACGGGAACTGGCGCGGAAACAGGAATACGAACTTCAATTGAAGGATGCCGCCAAGCGGGCCGCGACCGAGGGGAAAGCGCTGGCCGAATTGGAAAAAGCCTGGGCGGCGGTCGAACAGCAGCGCGCCGTCCGCACCGAGCTCGAACGCCGGGCGGAGGAAACCGCCCGCCGCAGCCGGGACGCCCAGCGTGAGTTGGATGAAGCGCGGGCCGAGTTGGATGCCCTTGCCAAGAGCGCCGACCCCGCCGCGCTGGAAACCCGGACGGCCGGGTTCCGCGCCGAGCGCGAGGCGCTTGCGGTCCGTTCGTCCGAGCAGGCGCGGATCCAGACCCAGATCCGTGAGCTCAGCGGATTGATGGGGGCGCTGCGCGGTGAAAATGACGCTCTCGCGCCCCAGACCGAGCCGCTCAAGAAGCGCCTGGAAACGCTCGAGACGTCGACCGCGCCCGAATGCCCGACCTGCGGCCAGCCGCTCACCCCCGCCCACCGCAAGCGTGTGATGGAGGAACTCCGGCGCGAAATCGAAAGCCGGCGCGCGAAATACAAAGCCAACACCGCGCGGCTCAAGGATCTCGACGCGGAATTGAAAGCGCTCCAGAAGGATTCTCTGGATCTGCAAACGGCATTGCAGGCGCTTCCCGCGCTGGAAAGGAAACTCGCGGAAGCGGAATCCGCGTTGAAAACGGCGCAGGCCGCGCAGGCCAAGCTCCCCGCTGCTCAGGAGCGCGTCACACGCTGGCAGAAAGCGCTGCTCGACGAAACGGCTTCCGCGAAGAGAATCCAGGACCAGCTCGGGAAGGCCGGTGCGAAGCAGGTGGATTCCGAAAACCTGCGCCGCCGCCTGGAAGATGCGCGCCTTGCCAAGCGCCTCGCCGACGAACGCGTGGGCGGGGCGCGCCAGATTCTCGCCGCGCTGGAGGAGATCGCCCGCCAGCGGGAGGCGGGAGCCTCGGAATTAGAGGCGCTCCGGCTTCACCTCTCGCTCTTCGACGACCTGCGCGAGGCGTTCGGCAAGCGCGGCGTGCCGACCATGATCATCGAGACGGTCGTCCCCGAACTCGAGCTGGAGGCCAACCGACTGCTGTCGGAAATGAGCGGCGGAAGAATGCGCCTGCGCATGGAAACCCAGCGCGAAACCAAAGCCGGCGACTCGCGCGACACACTCGAACTGAAAATTTCCGACGAGCTCGGCACCCGCGCCTACGAGATGTACTCCGGCGGCGAGGCGTTCCGCATCAACTTCGCCGTACGTATCGCGCTTTCCAAACTGCTCGCCCGCCGCGCCGGCGCGCAGTTGCGTGCGCTCTTCATCGACGAAGGGTTCGGCACCCAGGATTCGGCCGGCCGCGAACGGCTTGTCGCCGCGATCCAATCCATCCAGAACGACTTCGACCGGATCCTCGTCATCACCCACCTCGACGAACTGCGCGATGCCTTCCCCGTCCGGATCGAAGTAACCAAAACCCCCTCCGGCTCGAACGTCCGCGTCATGTAAGGAAATCCTTTTCCAGGTAAACTTTCGCTTTCCCGCTGATCCGCCGCGTTTATTTTATTTTTTATTTTCATCGCGGAGGACCCGCATGGCGGCGTGATTGGCTGAAAAACTCATTATTAAATTTACTGTAGAATGGAAATGAGCGGTGATTCAGCTATTAGAGGGATTATTCCATGAGACGGAATCCGGTTATTCCATGGATTGTGCTGGGTGCGGCGGTTGCCTGTATCGCCGTGCCCCCGGCCGGCGCCACGTCCCAGGACACGTCGCCCACAACCGGCGCGCCGGGCGGAACGGCAACCGCCGCGTCCTCCTTGCCATCCAAAACCGCCGAACCCTCCTCCAGCCCCACATCCGCTTTTCCACCCGTCACCGGAGCGGAACCCTCCGACCGGGTGGCCGCATTCTATTACCCGTGGTACCGGACACTCGCAACGGACGGGTATTGGGATCATTGGATCACCTCGCGCTTCCAGCCGCCGCTGGATATCCCCAGCGATTATTACCCGGTGCTGGGCGCATACAGCGTCGCGGATCCGGTTGTCGTCGCGCAGCATTTCGCCTGGCTGCGCGGGGCGGGAGTCGGGGTGATCATTTCCTCGTGGTGGGGACAGGGAACGCGCGAAGACAAGGCCGTGCCGTTGCTGCTGGATATCGGCGAACGGTACGGCATCAAGGTGGCTTTTCATATCGAACCGTACGGCGGGCGTACGGCGGATCGGCTGCTGCAGGATATCCGCTACCTCTACCGCCAATACGGAGACCACCCGGCTTTCTTCCGATCCGCCGCCGCCAGCCGCTGGAGCCAAGAGGGCGTTTCCAAGGGCTTGTTCTTCGTCTGGGCGATCGGGTTCCCCGACTTCGATAACCCCGGGGTCGGGCCGGATTATTGGCGGGAGGCGATGGACTCCATCCACGGGCTTTCGGACGGCGGACTGGTGATCGCCAATACGACGGAAAGCAACTGGATCGACGGCGGGCATTTCGACGGGTTGTACAACTACGCCACCCTGAACCTCGGCGAAAGCGGCGGTTTCTCCTGGGCTCGCGGCCTTCCACCGGATGCCTGGTACGTTCCAAGCGTCCTCCCCGGATTTTCCGCCAAGCGGATTGCGTATCCCGAGGAGGATTATGTTCCGCGGTTGGCCGGCGCAACCTACGCCGAGCAATGGCGGCAGGCGCTTGATACGGGCGTGGAGCCTGCGCTCGTCACCATCACCTCCTTCAACGAATGGCACGAAGGATCCCAGATTGAACCGGCGGCGGAAGGGGCGGACAATGGTCTGGGGTACACATACGAAAACTACAGCCCACTGCCGCCGGAAGGCTACCTGGCCCTCACCCGCCAGTTTGCGGACCGATTCCTCGCCACCGTCTGGCCGGAAACCCGGCGGGTGCGCATCCGGCTGACGACCACTTCGGATTGGACGACCCTCTCGTTGCTCAGCGGCGCGGTCTGGCTGCGGCCCAGTCTGGTATCGGCCAGCGACGAGGCGCGAGATGCGGGGATGGAAGCCGATCATCTCCTTCTCGGTCAGCCGATCGGCCGGGCGCAAGCGGGCGGAAAGGTGGAGATGACCGTCGATTTTCTCCTGACGGGCTGGGAAAGCGGCGGGACTCTGGTGTTCGAGATCGGCCGCGGCAACTTGGGATGGACCAATGTGGATTTTTTCAACGTTTCGGGTCCGGAGCCTATTATGGTGAAAACCTTCACGTGGGCCGGGATCGACTCGGGTCCTCGAAATGCCTTAACGGTGAAATTCCCCGTGGAGGTATTATTGACGGGATAATAATCCCGCGAACGACGGGGGATCGAAGAAAAACTTCGACCGTTCGTTTTTTGTGTACAATGTCCACCGGGCGCAGGCCGGTATGCCGATGAGCAACACCGCCTGCAGAGTCTCTGCGCGGAGAGGATTTGCTTTCGAGAATGCCGTTCCCATTCACGGGCTGTGATTCACCACCTTTGGAGGAGGCCGTATGATGAAAACCGACCGTTTCCGACGACTGCTGCTTGTATTACTCGCGCTGATGCTTGCCGCCGTCGCCTGCGACATCCCCGGGGCCACACCGGCCGGGGAAGCCGCCACCGATACGCCCACCCCATTCCAGCCAACCGATACGCCGACCGCGGCCGTCCCGCTCGACACGGACACGCCCACCCCGCTTCCGCCGACTCTGACGCCGACCCAGGAGCCGGAGACAGCCACCCCGACTCTTTCCGCCTGGCTGTTTGTCTATGGAACGTGGTCCGGGTGCGTCGGTTCGCCGACGCCGCTTGTCCCCTATTATGCGACTGCCTGCGCCGCCGCGAGCGGGAATTTCGTCACGCTGTATTTGAAACCGCACTGCGTCGTTGGAGAATATTGCGGCAACTAGATAAAGGGTAGGTTTGAAAGCGAATTTATCCTCCTCAAGCTTTCGCTGCTCGGGATCCAGGGATCGACGGTATGGATGCACGGAGACGCCGGAAGCGGGATGTTCTCTGGGGCTTCAACGGATGTGACGATCGAACGCGAGGGGAACGCCGTGCGCATCACCGAAACGGGAGCGAATCAGTACATTCATGTATTACACAAGGGTTGTGATGCCGTCATACATAACGAAACCGGAGGTGGCTGCTTCGAGTACCTGGTGTAAGGAACCTTGAGCCGGCACGCTCTGACCAATCCCCACCATGGAGCCGGCCCGGATTCCGGGCCGGCTCCATGGATGATCCGGCACGGCCGGAACCGGCCCGCCTGCGGGAGTCGATAGGCTGAGATGGCACCCTTTTCTAAAAAACTGACCGCCTGGTCCCGCCGCCGCGCCCGCGCGCTGCCCTGGCGCGGCGTGCGCGATCCGTACCGGATCTGGATCAGCGAGATCATGCTCCAGCAGACTCAGGCCGCGACGGTCATCCCCTATTACCGGCGCTTCCTGAAGCGGTTTCCCTCGCTGAAAGCACTCTCCCGGGCGAAGCCGCAATCGGTGCTGAAGGTCTGGGAAGGGCTCGGGTATTACACCCGCGCGCGGAACCTGCACCGCGCCGCGCTGGAGATTCAAAATCAGGGGGGAGGCCGATTCCCCCGGACGGCAACCGACTGGGAAAAGCTGCCTGGCGTCGGGCGCTACACCGCCGCGGCCATCGCGGCCATCGCGTACAACGAAGGAGCCGCCGCCCTGGATGCTAACGCGCGGCGGATTCTTGCCCGGGTATACGCTTACCGGCGCGTGATGCGGGATGTCCGCTCGCAGAAGGAACTCTCGGTCCTGTATCAACGTGCCCGGGGCAGTGCCGCTCCCGGTGCGTTTTTCCAGGCGCTGATGGATCTCGGCCAGCTGGTGTGTCTGCCGCGGCGGCCGCTGTGCGCCGAATGTCCCATCTCCGCAAGCTGCCTCTCCTTCAAGCGCGGATTACAGAATCAGCTTCCGCTGAGAAAGAGACCGGTTTCCATTCCGCACTTCGATGTGACCGCGGCGCTGATCCTCCGGAATGGGAAGGCGCTGATCGCCAGGCGCCCGGAAGGCAAGCTGCTGGGCGGGTTGTGGGAATTCCCCGGCGGCAAACTCGAACGCGGTGAAAGTTTGCCGGCGTGTCTGCGCCGCGAGATCAAGGAAGAATTGGGCGTTACGGTGGTCGTACGGGAAAAAATCCTCGTCGTAAAACACGCCTTCAGTCACTTCCGCATCACCCTGCACGTCTTCCGCTGCGATTCATTGCGCGGCACGCCGAAGCCGATCGGTGCGGCGGCGGTGCGCTGGGTATGCATCCGGGATCTGGGCCAATTCCCCATGGGCCGGGCGGACCGGATCGTGGCGGGGAAATTAACCGTCGCACCCCGTCACCGGAAATAATTCGCCGGTTATCCGACGAACGGGCGATCGGCTGCGGAAAAACCGGGTATTGTCATTGCGAGCTCAGCCCCGGCGGAGCCGGGGCGGGCGAAGCAATCTCCGTTTTTCGATGAGAGAAAAAGTTTGCTCCGAACGTTTACTTGACAGGCTTCGCTTCCGGAGCCTGCCCTGATCGGAGCGAAAGGGTCGCGCGTATCCTTTTTGTAAAATTCCCCCAAAAAGGTACCCAAAACAGTCCATTTTTCCCCTTAACCAAATATTCTGACGGCCAATCCCGTTTAATAGTATGAAAGCAAATACAGGGTCCGAGATGACAGCCCGAACCGGCGATTTTGACGATAATGCTTTTGCGCTTGCGGCCAAGAACGGCGACCGCGATGCGTTTTGTGAACTGGTGCGGCGCTACCGGCCCCTGGCGGTAAACGTGGTGTACCGGATGTGCGGGGACGCGATGCTGGCGGAGGACGCCGCCCAAACCGCTTTCCTGCGGGCTTGGGAGCATCTTGGGAGCTACCAGCCGCGGGGATCCTTCCGGCCCTGGATCCTTCGGATCGCCGTCCATGCCGCAATCGACACGCTTCGCCGTCGAAAACCGGAGGCCGACTTGCAGGAAGCAAACGAACAACCGGCCCCGGACCGGGTGGAGGAAAGTGTCGAGCGCCGCGAGCGGGCCGGCCGGGTGCGGAAGGCGGTGCTGGACCTGCCGGAGGCCAGCCGAATGGTGCTGGTGTTGAAGGAATATCAGGATTGTTCATACCGGGAGATCTCCGAGATCCTGGATATCCCAATCGGAACGGTGATGTCGCGCTTGCATTACGCGCGGTCGGTTCTTCTGCAAACGCTGCGTCCGGTAGCGGAGGAAATATGAACGGACACCTGGAGCAATGGCTGGATGCCTATCTGGACGGCGAATTGGATGCCATTCAGATCCTGCAAGCGGATGCGCATTTGAAAAACTGCCAGGCTTGCCGGATGGAACTTGAGCAGCGGCGCGCTCTCTCCCAGATCCTTCGGGAAGCGCCCGCTCCCGCCGCCGGAAAAAGCGATCAGCGATTCGTCTCCGAGATCGCACTGCGCCTGCCGCGGACCGCACCTGCGATCCGGCCGGAAAGCCGCCCCACCGCCGTGTGGATGATGGTGCCGCCGGTCGCGCTGTTCCTGGCGTGGGCCTTCATCCAGTCGGCGATGATCGTCGTCGGCGCGCTGCAATGGCTGCCGGGCGTGGAAGACGCGGTTCGGAGCGGCTTTGGAACGGGATGGATCCCGGAACACGCCGCCGGGCTGGCATTGCCGGCCCTCCCGGCCCCGGGAATCTGGGATGTGGTATTCCTCACCGCGGCCCTGGTCGGGATTGGCATGCTATTCACCGGATGGTTCGCCGG
>DAOUDU010000016.1:0-2360 GCA_034430775.1 Anaerolineales bacterium
GATCTCAACGCGTTCCTCCCGCCGTCGAGCACGCCCTTCCTCCCGATCTTCGCCTCGAAAACGCCGCTGCTCCTCCCGTCGGCGACGATGCTCCCGACCGTGGAAATCACCCAGACCCCGAGCTTCACGGTGATCGAGATCCTGACCGGAACGAATACGCCCACCGCCACCATGACGATTATCATCCTGCCGTCGGTGACGCCGACCGAAAAACTACCGGTCATCACGCAACCCACCAAGACGAGTCTTCCCAAGGTATACCCGACCGCGACGCAAAAGACCTATCCGACGGTAAAACCCGCCGCAACCATTGCGGCGGCAGGCAATCCATCGGCGACTCAGACACCGACCGTTCCAATCGAAGATCCGTATCCGGCACCGGAGGGCGTGAATTCAAAGACGCCGACCGAAACGCTTTCCGGAAGTGAGACCGCCACGCCCACCCGTACGGCGAGCCCGACGGCCACGATCACGCCCACTCCGACACAGACCAACCAGGCCACGGCGGAACCGACCAATCCATTCCCGGGATGCACGTATTATCTGAACGTGGATTTCGAGAACCAGATCTTTGCCAGGATCAACCAGGCCCGCACCGAAGCGGGTTTATGGACGCTGTCCTGGTACGGACCCCTGGCTGAAGGCGCCCGGTTCCACAGCATCGATATGGGCTGCAATAAATATTTCGCGCACACCGGCGGGGTGTACGAAAACATCCTGGCCGGCTACAACACCGTCGAACAGGCGTGGAACTGGTGGTGGAACAGTCCGGCGCATCACGATAACATCCTCGGGAGATACTATTACAAGACCGGAGTGGGGTATGCCAACGTGATCGGTTCGCCCTACCGATATTACTGGACCATCCAATTCAGCAAATAAAAAATCCCCGCCGAAAGACGGGGATTTCGTTTTATTGCTGCGTGACAGATCCTTCGCGGTTGAATTTCCCGATAGTTCACATCGACCAACTGATGCAATATTCCGTCAGGTCGCTCGGTTTTTCGATGGCCGGTTCGCGTTCGAGCCATCCCCCCTGCAGCCCGAGCGCCCGCGCCGCCAGTTCGAAATGGCACATCGCGATTCCCATGTCGATCCGCTGGATATCGGCCACCTGCAGGACTCTCTGGAAGAATCCTTCGCGGTATCCCTTCGTCCGCTGCAAGTAAAAGTGCCAGTCGCTGCCGGCCCGGAGGATTCGCCAGGGCTGCTTATTGGAAGCGGAAGGACCCAAGCGGACCATCTCGAGCGGTTCAGCGTACGGACCGGCTGCGTCGCGTGCCAGCGGAGAACCGAAAGAATCCTGAAAAAACAAATCATCCCACGGCCGCCGTCTATCCGATCCGGCCAGCAAGCGAATGCCATCGCGCTTGGATTTCTCCGGATCCGCGATGCGGCCGATGGCGACCACCGCCGGAAGGCTCTCCTCCTTCGTACGTGAAATCTTCGCGGCAAAGCTGCTTTGGGTGAAGGTCCCGCCCAGCCAGCAGGTTCCCAATCCCAAATCGGTGGCCAGGAGGATGATCTGCTCCAAACGGTAGCCGAAATCCTCCAGATTTTTTTCCGCCCGGGGCGCGGCGCCGATGATGAAGCCGGTAGCGCCGCGGATGAACCCGTAGGTTCCCAATCCGCGCAGGGATTGGTTATCTTCCGCGGTCGCGGCGATCAGGCGGAAGCGCAGCGGGCTGCCAAGCGGCCCGCGGACAGCCGCGGCCAGCGCTGCATCCAGTTGCGCGCGTTCAGGTTTGCCGATCGGCTCGGAGGCATACGACCGGCAGGAGAACCGCCGGCGGATGAGGTCGGGGACGGGTTGGGAAAATTTTATTGGGGATGATCCGGCGGCTAGCATTGCTGGAGGATATCACAAACCGGAGCTTGGAAGAAGAAGGACAACAAAGGATCACACGAACGCGGAAGAGAGACGATTGTTATTGCGAGCCCGCCCTTGCGGAGCAAAATTGCGCGACTTTGCTCCATGAGCAGTTTTGAAAGCGAAGCGAGGGGAGACCCGGCGCAGCCGGGGTGACGAAGCTTGTCCTGGCGATCGTTCAGGGCAATCTCCCGCGCATGAATTATTGTCTATGGGGGGAGATGGCTTCGCCGCCCGGATAGACCCCCGGGCTCCTCGCAATGACATGGGTTTTATCCTTCCGGTTTGCCGACGGTATACGTCGTTTCCCGAATGGTGAAGGAAATTGGTGACGAACAGCAATCCGCCACTGGAATATGGATACATGTCATTGCGAGGAGGCCGAAGACGGTGGTTTTCCCGTCTTCGGCCGACGAAGCAATCCCCCTCTATCAGGAAGAAGATTGCTTCGCTCCCGAATACGCCCTGAGCGCAACGAAAGCCTCCTCGC
>DAOUDU010000017.1:0-19121 GCA_034430775.1 Anaerolineales bacterium
CCGGGCCGGAGCAGCAGCTTCCAGGCTTGGTTCAACGCCGGTGCGGCGCAGGTTGCGGACGATATGATCCGCACGGGAGAGATACCGCCGTTCCTTATCATCTCCACCAGCGATACGGACAGTGATCTTAATGCAGACCTCATTCACCATGACCTGATTCCCTACATCGAGGAAAATTACCGAATCCGGCCGGAGCGCCGCTACCATGCCGTGGCGGGCGCTTCACTGGGCGGAGTGGCGACCTACCGGATCGTCTTCAGCGATCCGACACGGTTCGCCAGTGCAGGAATCTTCGGCAACGGGGCGACCGCCGGAGAGGAGGACCGGATACGCGGCTGGCTGGGAGCAATGGAAAAAACCGCAAAGCCGCGTGTATTCTGTAATACCGGACTGTCCGATACCTACATGCTCGATCGCGCCAAAGTGATGATCGCCATTTTGGACGAATATGGGATTTCCCATACGGAGATCTTCACGGAGGGGGATCACACCTACGCTTATTGGGCGTCGAATTTCAAGGACTATCTTCGCTGGTTGGCTGAGGATTGGCGGCAATATAAAACCGATGCGGGCTCCAAGCCCGCGTCGGTCTTTTCGGCGTGATTTCCGCGTGACACATTACTGGTGATCGTCATCCCTGCGTGCTTTTGGCAGGGATCCATTGCATAGGTTTTAGGAACTATCCTCTACCAGGAAAGATGGTCGAAACATACGACCACGCCTCACGAATTGTATTTTTGATGCTAATTATTATGTGGGAAGGGCTACCGAGCGAGGGTGTACTGCAGCTATTGTATTTTGGAAGAGTGTCCGTACTTGGTTCCACAGGATTCCCGATACATACACCCTCGCTTCGGCACCATTCCCAGTAAAAAAAACAGATTCGAGTGGTAATGCTCCACGAGGCCGGGCGCGGGCATCCAGGAACAGGCGTAGAGTTTCCGAGTAGGATGGAACTGGATCCCGGCTGAGATCACCCTCGCTTCGCACTCATCCCCACTCGAGAACCAGGAGCGAGTGAGGATGCTCCACGAGGGCAGGCGCCGGGATGACATCGTTCCGCGTATGCGCCTCGAAGAAATCCCAGATCATCTGTGCGGTATTAAAATTGCCGGTATCGGAATCTGAGCCGCCCGGCCAGCCGTGTCCGCCGCCGGGAATGGTGTAGAAAACCACGTCGGCACCACTGCGGCAGCCGCTCCAAGCCAGGCCCGTGAGGAATTTCTCGTTGAGAATCGTTGCCGCGGAGGATACGCAACCGTTGCGCGCGGCCCAGGCGGACGCCCATTGCCGGATCGGTATCCCGAAAGCGAAATACGCCTCGGGAGGACCGTTTTGAGTCTTTATGCCGTTATAGGGGACATCCTGATCCGCATCGCCGTGAAATGCCACAACCGCCACCGGCTGCGCGATGCTGCAGCTGTCCTCCAGAGGATATGTGCCCGAAACGGGTCCGATGGCGGCGATGTGACCGGAAAGATCGCATGCCAGACGGTTGGCCATACCCCCGCCGCGCGAATAGCCGGTGGCATAAATCCGTGACAGGTCGATGTTGCAGCGCGTCTCCAGATCCGCAATCAGATCGCTCACGAATTGCACGTCCGCATTGTTCCTGACAGGATCGATTTCCCAAGTCGGGAATTCCCCCATCCCCTGCGGATACACCACGATGAATCCTTCCCGTTCGGAAACCCGTGAAAAGCCGGTGTAATCGGCGAACCCGCCGGCGGATCCTCCGTTTCCATGAAACCCGAGGACCAGTGCGGGCGGTGAATCATCCGGGAGTGGGGCCGGGCTGTGGATCCAGTACTCGCGCATGACACCGCCGGATTCGAGTTTCTCCAAGTGATCGCCCGCCGGGCATCCCAAAGATTCGGCAGACGAGAGCCCTTGCGTGGAAAGTTGGACCGCTTCGACGCTCCGGCAACCGGAAACCAGAACGCTTGTCAGCAGCAGTACGACGGCAGTGAAAGATTTGCGGGGATGGAATAATCGCATCCAGCACGTCATTCTACATACCTCTCTTTGGGCAAAGATCCCGGGTAGCAGACGGCAACAATGTACCGAAAAGGAAAAACGGTGTTCCGAAAAAACCGGTGGAAGTAAAAACGCCGTCCCCGCGGGAAGAGGAGGTATCCATAGGTGCAATTGTAGAACGTGCGCGGCGCTCGGGGGGATATTATCAGCAGTCTCTCAGTTTATCCATTAATCCTGATCCGAAATAACGCCTTGGATTAAAAAAATCATCCACCGCCGCTTCGCGCCGGGGATTACGCATGCCAAAGCGGCAGCATTTCACGGGAGGAGAGCAGTGCGGCCATTTCGGAATCGCTTGGCGCAGTGGTAAAGCGGCTGGCTGCCTCCAGCACTTTCGGGAGCAGGGTGACGTCGGAGGCCGAGTTTAGGAACAACTGCGCCCGCCCAAGGACATACCCGACGGCTTTTTCGATCTCCACCTGCCCGGTCAGGGTTTCATACCAGGTGGTCGTGGTCCGTTCGGCCCCTTCCGGCCATGGGCGCCGGCAGATCGATTTCATCGTCTGCAGGGCCACGCCGCGTTCGCGGCAGGCAGCCGCCAGCCGGTCGAATCCCTCGGCGTATTGTGGGATTTTCATCATGGGGTAGTTGTACGGGAGCAGAACCGACGAAAATTCAAACCGCTCGAGCGCGCGCAGGAGGATCGTCGGCGCTTCGAGGCCGTGGCTGGTGATCCCGATAAACCGCGTCCAGCCTTTCGCGCGCGCATCGACAGCGGCTTCCAGCGCACCATCCGGCCCCGTGGCCTTATCGAGTTCCTCCATCGATGTGACCGCATGGAGTTGGAGGAGATCCACATGGCCGGTCCGCAGCCGTTCGAGGGATCGGCGGATCTGCGCGCCGGCTTTTTCCCGGCTGCGCTCTTCGGTTTTTGTGGCTAGGAAGAAATCCGCGCGGTGATCCTTCATCCACGGGCCGACCCGCAGTTCCGCGTCGCCATAGGACGCGGCCACATCGATATGGTTGACCCCGTACTGAAGCAGCACCCGCAGCGTCTGATCGGCTGTGGGCTGGTCCGCACCGGAAAACGCCGCCGCGCCGAATAATACGCGGGAGCTTACATGGCCGGTTTTTCCAAACGGCATTTTGGAAATCATCACAACACCTCCCGGGGGTTACCCTGTAAAAAATCCCGCTCGCCGGTTTTCGCATTTAGCGTTCATCCGAAACCCGAGACATATTCATCGTATGCCCGTTTGACGGCTGCATCGGAAACCGCCGGATACGGCCGCTCGGCGTCCTCCCGGAGCGGGTCCGGTTCCGGGGGAGAGGCCACGCCGGGGAACGTTTCCCAATCATCCAACTGCCGCAAGACGGGTTTCCTTTTTAGCTGCGACTTTTTCCAGAACGCGTTTGCCTTTCCAGCGATTCTAAACCTGCCCGCTGTCTCCCGGACTAATCCGGCGGAAATTAATTTGGCGAACCCGCGCCGGATCTGCGGGACGGTCAGGATGGCGTGGTTGATGTAATCGCCCGCGGCGATGATATCCCGCAGTGACGCGCCCCGGCGGCCGCCGCCGATGGCGACGGAACACAACAACCAGGCATCCGATCCGCGGAAGACAGGCGGATTATCGGACGTCATGGCGGCGGAAACGGAAGGCGGGAGAAAGTTCCCACATAGGGTTATGATACCAAAACCGGAGAAGCCGCATGCCGGGGAAACCCGGTCTGTTTCTTACATGGGGATCATTCAACCCCCGGTACAAAATAGCGTCGCTGAAAAAATCACCCCCTTAAGGCCAATTTTAATCCGACGGTTCATGATAAGATTGCCGGACCCACAGCTCGACGGAATTAATCATGACACTTATTCACATACAGGATTTATCCAAGCATTTTAGAATCCTTAACCGCCACGAAGGATTAAAGGGCGCGGTGCGCGACCTGTTCTCCGGCGATTATCGCACTGTCAAGGCGGTGGATGGAATTTCTTTCGATATCGAACCGGGGGAGATCGTCGGCTATATCGGTCCCAACGGCGCCGGCAAATCCACGACCATCAAGATGATGACGGGCATCCTCAAACCCAGCGCGGGGTTGCTGCAGGTCAACGGACTCGTGCCGTACGACAACCGCATGCGCCAGGCCATGATCATGGGCGTGGTCTTCGGCCAGCGCACCCAGTTGTGGTGGGACCTGCCGGTGATCGAATCCTTTAAGATCCTCAAAGAGATCTATAAGGTCGAACAGAAAATGTTCGACGAACACCTGGGGATGTTCAACGAGTTGGTCGGCTTGAAGGCGTTGTACTCCCAGCAGGTGCGGACACTTTCCCTTGGCCAGCGGATGCTGTGCGATATCACCGCTTCCTTCCTGCACAACCCGCAGGTCGTCTTCCTCGACGAACCGACCATCGGGCTCGACGTTTCGATCAAAGCCAAGATCCGATCGCTGATCCTGGAGTTGAACCGAACCCGCAATACCACCATCATCCTGACCACGCACGATCTGGGCGACGTTGAGGCATTGTGCCGGCGGATTATTATCATCGATAAGGGAAAAACACTCTACGATGGCGATATTAAAAAAGTCAATGCTCTGTTCGGAGCCTACCGGACTCTGAAGCTGCAGCTCCGGGATTTCACGGACGCCACGCTGGCCGCCCTGCAGGAACGGTTAACCGTCCGGTTCGGCACCGGGCACGGCATCACCATTGCCCAGACGGAAGATTTCTGGACTGACGTCACCATCGACCAGGCGCGGACAGCCTTGGCCGACGTACTGGGGTTTGTCATGTCGAATTTCACGGTAACCGATGTCCGGATCGTGGAAATCACCATGGAAAACGTGGTCCGCAAAGTTTACGACGGGGCGCTGCAATGAGAGGATATCTCGCCTTTGTGCGTGGCGCGATCATGGTGGGGGTGGTGTACCGCCTGGGCTTCTTGTTTACGATCCTGGGTAATATCATCTATATGATCATTGCCTACTTCCTGTGGCGCAGCATTTACGCCGGCCGGGAAATCCTCAACGGGCTGACGTTCGACCAGGCGCTGTTGTACATCGCGCTCGGCAGCACGATCTTCATCCTGCTCAAAACCTACACCGATTGGGGCATGGCGCAGGAGATCCGCGACGGGACGATCTCCGTCTACCTGACCAAGCCGATCGATTACCAACTGTACAACCTGTTCACCACGATCGGTTTTGCGTCGACCAGCATCCTCACCGTCTCGCTGCCGACGGTGATCATGCTGATCTTCGTGTTCCGGATCCATTTTGCTATCGGTGCGGGATACCTTTTCTTCCCGGTCAGCCTGCTGCTGGCGTTCATCATCAATTTCAACATGGACTACGCCGTCGGCCTGAGCGCGTTCTACACCGAATCGATCTGGGGCATCAGCACGACCAAAGAGATCATCGTCTCCGTGCTGTCGGGGGCGCTCCTGCCCCTGCAATTCTTTCCGGCGGCGATCCAGCAGATCCTGATGGTGCTTCCATTCCAGGCCATGTTTTTTACGCCGCTGATGATGGTGACCAAACCGGATCAGGAGGTTGGTGTGTTCCTGCAGATGCTGGCCGTGCAGGCCGCCTGGGCGGCCGTCACGTACATCGCCAGCCGGCTGCTGTACAGCCAGGCGATTAAAGTCCTGCGTGTGGCGGGAGGGTAGGGCATGCTGACCCTCGGTGACTATATCCGGTTGTATTTCAGGATCGAAGCCCAGTACATCAAAGGCCAGATGCAATACCGGGCGGATTTTCTGATCAGCTCGATCGGGATGTTCTTCAGCAGCCTGGCCACGCTCAGCGTGTTTGTGGTGCTTTTTAACACGATCCCCAGCCTTGCGGGCTGGAGCCTGATGGAGATGGTGTTCATCTACGCCTTTTACATGATTGCCATCTCGCCGATGCAGATCCTGTTCGATGCCATCTGGTGGATCCGCTACAAGGTGCAATCGGGGGAGTTCGTGAAGTATTATTTCCGGCCCATGAACATGATGTTTTATTACATGTCGGAACGGTTTGATATCAAAGGGCTGACCCAGCTGGCGGCGGGAATCATCCTGCTGGTCTATTCATCGTTCCGGTTGGGGCTGGCGTGGTCGTTCGGAAAAGTGCTGATTCTGCTGATTGCCGTATTCAGCGCCTCGCTGGTGCTGATTGCCATCGCCGTGATGGCGGGCACCTCCGCTTTTTGGCTGATCAATTCCTACCCCGTGCTCGCGCTGGCATGGAAAGTGCGCGAGTTTGCCCCGTACCCGATGAGTATTTTCGACGGCGTCTTCCGGTTTGCCTTTACCTTCATCCTGCCGATCGGCTTCATCGCTTTTTACCCGGCGCAGTTTTTTCTGCGCCCGGAGGAGGTATCCCCGCTTTTCTTCCTGACCCCGTTCATCGGGATCGGCCTGTTTGCGCTGACCTACAAAGTATGGACCCTGGGCGTCAACAGTTATACCGGAACCGGATCCTAAGCGGACAACTCTGAATCTCATATGAATTAATTGACTTAATCAACAGGTGTTCGGATACAGGTCACTTTGTAATACCACGAAGACACCAAGCCGCAAAGGAAATTCCTCGCGACTTGGTGTCTTCGTGGAAAAAGAATTATCTCCCGTTTGGACGAACCCGATTCCGCCGCCTCGGGGATAAACCCGGGAGTCCGTAAGGTCCCTATGCCACCCACATATTGAACGCATACAGCATCGCCAGCAAGCCCATCAGCAGCGTGCTGAAGATCGTCCAGGCCCTGTCGAACACCGGATTCTTTCCCCAATAGCCGAGCATGTAGAAGACCGCCGGTGCGGCGAGGATGTAGCGCTGGATGCCCTGCGCCGGTCCACTGCCCCAGGAGATGATCAACACCGCCAGACTGAACCAGGCAATCTCCGGTTTGTGCTTAAGGCAGGCGATGCAGGTGGTCGTGCCGACTATCAGACCGATGAACTCCGTCAGGAAGTAAGCGGTCCGGGCGGGCACCCCGACGGAGAGGTTTTTAAAAGCGTCCGACCAAAGGTAGAACGCGGTGCCGAAATCCAGGAAGCCGCGCCCGAAATAACGCGCTTCGACAAAATCGAAGTTTATCCCCAGCCAGGAAAATTTCCAGATCAGGAAAGTGATCAACGGCGCGAAGGCCAGGAGCATCTTCCCGAAGGAGATCAGCACCTTGCGGTTGGGGGATTTTATGAAGTAATAGAGCTGCTTCCATTCCAAGTCGATATCGAGCCAATCCCCGGTGCGGAACCAAGTGATCGCCATCGGAATGATCAGCGCCACGCCCACGGCGCGGGTCAGGGTAGCGGCGGCTCCCAGGATCGCCGCGGGAATCAGGAACCATCCCCGGCGCCGCAGCATCGCCAGGCAGCCGAAGGCCAACCCGACAAACAACCCTTCCGTATACACCTGGACGAGGAAAAAGCCGGTCGGGAAGATAAGCAGGTAGAAAAGCGCCCGCATCGCCCCGTTCTCGCCGAGAGAATCCCGGGACATGTCGTAAAGCGCGAGCATGGCGCCGAGCGCTCCCAGGGCTGACACCACGACGCCCGCCAGGGTCGCCGTGGCGACCGCGTTGAGACCGAAGAGGGAAAGCGGGATGGAAAACAGCGCAATCATCCACGGGTACATGGGGAAGAATGCGTAGGCCAGCGACGTGGATTCGCCATAATACTCGCTTCCCTGAACCAGAACGTGGTAATCAAAAGTGGTGGTGCCGAAAGGAGTAAGGTGCGGGATTTTCGGGTCGTCGTATCCGCCGATGGCGATCCCGATGTAATACTCCGAATCCCAAGCCACCTGGTTGTTCATAAAGGGTTCCACCAAGTACGGCCGGCCCACCTGGTACACGTCCGGCATGGTGTACGTCTCGGTCCAGGTTTGGGAGCGGTCCGGCCACTGCGGTTGAAACCGGGCGGTGGCCAGACCCTGGAAACCAATGACGATCAGGACCCAGGCCAGCCAGATTAAGACGATATTGCGGAAAGATATTTTAGTCATGGGGTCTCACTTTTCTATACCGGTGACGACCATATCCTGCATAAAGAAGCGCTGGGCGATGAACAGGATGACGATCGGCACGATCATCAGGACCAGCGCGCTGGCCTGCAACATCTCGGCGGTGAAACCGAAGGTGATGAACGCCTGGGCGGTATAGGGCATCGTCCACAGGTCCTGGCGGGTGCTCAGGTAAAGAGTGGACATGCGCATTTCGTTCCACATGTTGAAGAACTGCAGCAGCGCCACGGTCACCACGACCGGCACCGCCTGGGGCAGGATGACGGAAACCAGCGTGCGCAGCGGACCGGCGCCGTCGAGCATCGCGGCTTCGTCCATTTCGCGCGGGATGGTCTTGAAATTCTGACGCAACAGAAAGATGTAAATTGCGCTGCCGAAGAATTGGGGGACGATCAGCGGCAGGAAGCTGCCGTTCCAATCCAGGACGCGGGTGTAGATCACAAAGCTGGGCACCAGGGTGATGCTGTCGGGGATCATGATCGTGGCGATGCACAGGAAGAACAGCCACTTCCCGCCCGGGATGCGGAAGCGGGCGAATCCGTAGGCCACAGCGATCGAAGAGCACAGCACCCCGATCTCCGACAGGATGACCACAATCAGCGAGTTGCGCAGGTAGTTGGGATAATCCAGATTATGCCAAAGCGTCACGAAATTTTGGAAGGTAATCGCCGGCCGGTATGCCTTTACAAGGCTGCGCCAGGATCCATCCCAGTGGATCAGCCCCGCGTCCGGATTGGCCGGATCGACAAACTCGCTGTACTTGCGGAAGGGGTTGACCAGCGCCCACTGTTTGACTCCCTCCTCGGTTGGAACTTCATACACCGGATACTCGGTCCCCTGGTATGCGTAGGTAATGGCCTGCGCCGGCAGTATCGGCGCCGAGCTGTCGCTCAACTGCACATTGGTCTTAAGCGCCGTGGCAACCATGTAGGAAAGCGGGGAAAGATAGGCGGCGACCGCTATCAAGATGAAAAGATTTAACAGCGCCGTTCCGGTGAAATTCCACAACCGGAAGGTGAGGGTCGAGACGCTAAAGAACCGCCGCCACTCCCTTAGCTTAGAATTCCACATTATCTTCCTCCTCCGGGAAATGGACCCAGTACTTCGCCGACCGGAAAATGGCGAGCGTGATCAACATGACCACGAGGAACATGATCCACGCCAGCGCGCTGGCATAGCCCAGTTCCGAATAAGAGAACATCTGCGTGTTGATATAGGCTTCCATCGGCGACAAGCTTACGCTGAACGGCAGTCCGCGGTCCAGAAGCGCCACGCCGCCGAACGAACTGATCATGTTGATCACCAGGCTGAAGAAGATCGCGGGAGAGATCATCGGGATGGTGATCGAGAAGAAGCGGTTAATCGGACCCGCACCGTCCACCCGCGCCGCCTCGTACACCTCCGGCGGGACGCTTTGCATCGCGCCGAGCATGATCAGGAATCCGGGGCCGATCGTCCAGATGGCCAGCAAAATCGGAAACAGTCCAAAGGCGCCTGCCAGGGGCGGAAGGTTGAGCGGATCGAGGATCAGGCGTTCGATCCAGCCGCTTCCGGGGGAAATCAGGCCGATCACAATAACGAACAATGCGATGGCCGGGATGATGCTGGGCATGAAGAACAGCGTGCGCAGGATGGTCTTACCGCGCAGGCGCGGGCTGGAAAACACCGTTGCCAGGGCGAGCGCCACCACCATTTCGATCGGAACCGCCTGGACAAAATACGCGATCGATCCGAACAGGCTGCTGCCGGCAAGCGTATCTTTAAAGAAGTTGATGTAATTTGCCAATCCGATGAATTGCGTTTTCTCGGGTTCCAGCATTTTAAAATCCGTGAAGGAAAACCCGAGCGCCACGAGGATGGGAATAGCCTTAAGAAGTGTAAAGCCGAGAATCCAAGGCAGGAGGAAAAGAAAACCGACCAGTCCCTCGCGCTGCCGCATGGTGAGATGCCCGTGCAGCCTTCGCAACCAATCCCGAAGGTGAAAAGTTTTTTTCGTGATTTCCATGAAATGCCGCCTCCCGGCGTCAGACACCCAAACCCGGATGCCAAAGGAAAAAATACTGTCGCGGCCGAACCCGATCAAAGTGGAAATGGAAGAGAAGAAAACCGGAGCGAGGGCCTTGAAATTTTTCCTGATGCAATCCTGTTTTACTTCTCAAGAACCGGCGGATCGATGATCCCGCCGTCCTGCTCCTTCCCATCGGCGCGGGGCATCCCGCCGGGACGGGTTCCGACCCGAAATCGGCGCTTACGGAGCCGGTGTGACTGTGGGAAGGTTGCTTTTCACCGGTGCCACCCTGATCAACACCACGCCGTGTGAAGGGACGCTCGCCGTGTACCCGGATGGAAATACCCCAAGGTCTGACCGCAGCCACAAATCCCGCACGGTTGCCGGACCGTCGGGCAGGCCGAGATCCGCCCATCGCACGCTGATATCCGCGGTTTGGTCGGAACGGTTCAGGAGGGCCACAGCCTGGACGTTGTTCCCCGACAGGATTTTTGACCAGACTTCCGGTTTCTTTGTGCCTTGAATGTTGCCGACCAGCATTCCCTGACGCCCGAGCGGATCCTGGTTAATGGCAATGACTTCCGGCGCCGAAAGAATATCGATGGTTGCTTGGGACATGTTCCGCAAGTCGTTGCCCGCAATCAGCGGGGCGGCCATCAGCGCCCACATCGTGAAGTGCGCGCGGTACTCCGTGTCGGTCATCCCGCCGTTTCCGACCTCAAGCATGTCCGGGTCGTTCCAGTGCCCCGGTCCGGCAAACGTCGCGGGCACGCTGTTGGCATCCATGATTGACATGATGCTGTCCCAGGTATCCTTGATGTCACTGGTGGTGCGCCAAAGATGTGCGATCTTCTGGCTGGATACCCAGGAGCCCGGGAAACCCCAACTGCACATACTAAAGACGATCGGGCGGCCGGTGGCCTTGAGCGCATTACTCATGTTGATGTAGTCCGTCACCAGGCTGCTGCCCGGGGCCGGGTTGCAATTATCGTATTTAAGGTAATCGATTTCCCAGGAGGCAAGCGTGTTGGCGTCCTGGATCTCATAACCGTAACTGCCGGGGAAGTGGCCGCAGGTCTCGGTTCCGCGATCCAGGTAAATTCCCAACTTCAGCCCTTTCGCATGCACATAATCCGCCAAGGCCTTCATCCCGCTTGGGAACTTTTTCGGATCGGGCGGCAGCGATCCGTCCGCGTTCCGCTCCGCAGCCATCCAGCAGTCGTCGATGTTAAGGTACTGGTAACCGGCGTCCCGCATTCCGCTGGCGACCATCGCGTCGGCCGTCTCCCGGATCAGCGATTCGCTGATATTACAGTTGAAATGGTTATAGCTGTTCCATCCCATCGGCGGCGTCAGCGCCAGGTCGTCCCACGTGAGCGGCTTGGGGGTGGCCGTTGGCGGGGGGGGCGGCGTGACGATCAGAGTGGTTGCCGGCCGGGAATGGGTTCCGCACCCGCCGGTCAAGGCGGCCAAGACGATGAGTACCACGAGGGACCCGAGCACTGGGTTTGTTTGTCCGCGCATGATGGTCTTTCCGGGAAGAACGACGATCCAACGGCCGGATGGATCATCCTGCGGATGATTGTACCGTTAGGAAAACCGTAACCGCCTGAGAAAATGCCGTGAAACGGATTCTACTCGAACACTGGAGGAGGCAACAAGGGCGGAGAAGGGTGATATTGGTTGAAGTCCAGGACGGGGAGATTTCGTACGAGTCCGATGCATAACAGAGTAAACCGCCGCCCTCTCACGCGCGGATCGTCCCGCCAGCCCGGTGGAACTATGCGCAATATTATCGTGCATCAGTGCGAGCAACCATTTCGATTATCGCGAGAGAAAAGACGGCTTCTCCCCAAACATTACCGGATACAAACAGTCTAAATAGAACGGGAGATATTTGACACAGATACTCTCCATGCGGGTCCTGACCTCGCGTTGGAAAGTGTGCACGGTTGGGATGGATTGAAATGCCGTTTCGGGGGACGTATGCGCGCCCCCCGTCTTCATTTCACCGACGTCCCCCGGTCCGAAAGATATTCTTTTTCCGAAAGTGTGCGGAGGCGAGTAAAGGTGCTGCAGGGATCCAGGCATGCGGCACTCGTATGCAATAATGTCCGGAATCAAAGTTTGTCATTTTGCGCGGATGCTGAGCCTTTGCTGTGAATGGTGTAAAACCGCCGTTTTTTTATTGACAAGTTGGAATCGGACGGCTATAACTTTCGTAGGCTAAAAAATTGGTTACTGGTTTTTCCTTCCCGCTCGTGGGAATTCTCTTCACGGCAAGGGACGCAGCATCATCCCGAACATGGCATCCCAGCAGCTTTCGGGCCGGACGTCGAGCAGGTGTGTAAAAATCCGAATATTATATCCACAATACTCTTATCAAGGAGAATCGCAAATGAAAAGAATAATCCTTCCCGTATTTGTTGTAGGCATCACCGCAATCCTGGTTTCGGGTTGCGCGGCAGCGGCGGCGGCCGAGCCTTCGGCGGCGCCGGTTTCTCCCGTTGCCGTGCAGGAAACCGCGGTTCCCGCATCCGATCTTCCCGTTACCGTAAGCAAATTACATTGGTTCGGCACGTCGGCCGTTCTGTATCATGGCTCGAAGAATATTTATTTCGATCCGGTGATGCTGGCAGGAAACCTGCCGCCGGCCGATATTATCCTGATCAGCCATGCGCATGCCGACCATGCGGATCTGGAAAGCTTGAAAAAAATCATTGTTCCCGGAACCATTCTGATCCTGAGCCCGAATGTAGGCGCTTTTTACCATGCCAATGCTCACGACATCGGGGTAGTGCCGATATTCCTTAAGGAGGGCGAATCGGCCAAAATCGGCGGCGTAGAAATAGAAGCCGTCCCCGCTTATGATGATCAGATCCACTTCCGGAGCACCGAAGGAGCGGGTTTTGTCGTCAGCGTCGACGGGGAACGGATGTATTTCGCCGGCGGCACGCGCGTGTTCCCCGAGATGGCGGATATCCTGAGTGATGTAACGCTGTATCCCTGGTATCGGAATGCCGACGTCCTCGCCGCAGCCGAGATTCTTCAGACCAAGGTGCTTATTCCCGTCCATTCGGGAGAATCCGGCGTCAAAGCTTTCGTGGATGTTTACGGCAAGGACATCACGCGCCTGAAACTTATCGCGCTTGTGCCGGGACCGTACAATCCCTAAACCATATTACGCGGCAAGGGAATGCAGGTGATCCCTGAGCATGGATTGCAATGCCACTCCATCACAGCACTGAAAAGGGCGAACATGAACAACGATCCAAAGCCGAAGATACGGACATCCAAAACCTACGATAAAATGGCCGGATATTATGATTTAATGATGAAAATATTTTTCCTGCGGGCGAGACAGGAAGGAAAAAGATAGTTGAAAAAATGATTTCCGGCTTCGTCCTGGATGTCGCCTGCGGCACCGGAACGCTTCTAGCCATGGCGGAAAAAAAGGGGATTGTCGTGTTATGGAATAGACCTTTCGAGAGGGATGCTGGATCGGGCGGGGAAAAAGGTGCCGGGCGCAGAATTAAAAGTGGCCAGTTTTTATTCCATTCCTTACGATGATGGAAAGTTTAATTATGTTATGGAAACCTATGCCTTAAGCGGCGAAGGCATTGATGAAAGGAAAGTGATCGAGGAAATGATAAGGGTGTGCAAGTGTGGGGGCGAAATCTATTTGGCGGATGGGCCGAAAACAGAAGATGCCGATGTATTTGATAAACTCGTGACAAAATTGGGGAGCCTGAATGAGGATGTAGGGAAGGATTACCTTCGCATATTTGCGGAGTTGGGTTACCAGCCGGAGGTCGACGTTATGACTAAGCGATATCATTTCTATGCCATAAAGAAAAAGTGATGTGCATGCCATGGAATTTTCGATTTCTCGCATTCGAGGTCAGGAAGACTCACGCCTGCGGCTGACTTAGCCCCCGGCCGGGTTTGGAAAAGATGAATCCGATATGCCCGCCGGCCAAGCCGCTGAAGCGCTGCCTTTTGTGTGGCGTAGTCTTAACGGATGCTTTTTTTATAAGCATTATCCCGATGGATTATTCGTCATCGAAGAAACCGAACCCGCCCGCGTAGAATAGCGACCAAGGAAAAACCCTCCAGGGACTTCTGCCTCTACTCCGTTCTGAATCTCCTGTTGAGAGGAAAAATCGGAGGATCAAGCATGCCGCAGTAAACCTGCGAAATAAATATTGCGGAAGTAAAGCAGGCCAACCTGGATTTCGTCGAAAGAGCTTACCAGGTCAATCCGGCGCGGATCGAACGCGGCGTGCACGCGGATCTGGAAAAGATCGGATTTGTGGGTGAAGGAAACCGGTATCCGGCATACCGCGAGACGCGGGCGGAACTTCTGGAAACGGCTTCCACCTATAATCGGAACGGTGACATCGGAAAGGATGCTCCCAAAAACATCACGGTCTTTGACATCCTCGACCAGACCGCCAACGCGACACTCGAAGCATAGTGAGGGGTGGATTTTCTGCTCCTGGTGAAGCAGAATGGAAAATCGGTGATTATCAACGTTATATGGCAGACGACACCTGAAACCGCCGGAAGGCTCTACCCAGGGAGTCGACCTCATTCAACCGGCATGATCCGAAGCCGGCCGGAAGTGATTGCATGCGATAACTCATCGGGACGCGGATCGTGGAACAGAAAAAAGGCAGTTTGCGGTCTCAGGGGATTATTTGGCGGGGAGTACGCTGGATCGCTTCGATCAAATTTGACCCGGCCTGGGTGAAGAAGCGCCGGAGCATATACCCGCTGAATGCCGGCTTTTTGGAGGGAAGGGGATATTCCTGGCCGAGTCTTCAAGAAAAGAACAATTGTGCTATAATCTGATTTGTGGATTCCCTCCAGAAATTGAAGGCGGTTTCCCTTTCAACGCGTGTGGAGGATCCGGAGGAAGGCCGGCAACACTCCGGTCCGCTGACATGCGACAACCTTCCCATCTACAACGCCGTCGTTTCAGGGGGAAAAAATATCCGTCTGTTGAAATCCCTCCTCACCTCTGTTTGCGAAAACAATTGCGCCTATTGCGGAATCCGATGGGCGAAGGATTCACGGCGGGTGGCATTCACCCCGGATGAGATGGCGGATTTATTCCTGAATCTGCATAAGATAGGTGCCTGCGAAGGTTTGTTCCTCAGTTCGGGAATCGCCGGCGGCGGAATCCGCACCCAGGATAAACTCATCGCCGCGGCCGAGATCGTCCGCCGCCGGGGCTATCGGGGTTACCTTCATTTAAAAATTATGCCCGGCGCGGAACGGGAGCAGGTGGCTCAGGCGATGCGCCTTGCAAGCCGGGTGTCGATCAACCTGGAGGCGCCGACCGACAAGTGCCTGGCGTTGATCGCGCCGAAGAAGAACGCGGATTTGCTGTTCGAGCCGCTGCGCTGGATTGAAGAGATCCGAAAGTCGGCCGATCCATGCGACACCTGGAACGGGCGCTGGCCTTCTTCCAGCACCCAGTTTGTGGTGGGCGCGGCCGGGGAAAGCGACCGCGATCTGCTGGGCATGGCGCAGCGCCTGCGGCGTGAAGCGGGATTGGCCCGCGTTCATTATTCGACCTTCAACCCGGCGGAAGGGACACCGCTCGAGGAGGTTCCGCCCGAAAATCCGCTGCGGACTTTCCGGCTGTACCAGGCGGATTTCCTCATCCGGGATTACGGATTTGATTCGGAGGAATTAATGCAAGGGCGCGAACGGCTGCCGCTTGCGATCGATCCGAAATTATCGTACGCGCGAGTTTTCCTATCGGAAGCGCCGGTGGAAGTGAATCGGGCGGACCGCCGCGATCTGCTGCGGATTCCCGGGATCGGCCCGCGCATAGTCGGCCGGATACTCGACGCGCGCCGGGGCGGCGCCCGCATCCGTTCGGTGGAAGACCTAAAACGTTTGGGAGTTAATACACGGCGGGCATCGGATTTTTTACTGGTTGACGGACGGAAAATCGCAGCACAAATGCGATTGTTCTAGGAGACAAATGCCAGTAATAGAAATAAAGCCACTTTGGCACGAAGACACAAAAACACGAAGAAATTACTCCAGATTCCCTCGTGTGTTTCTGTTTTCGTGGTAATTTTCAAAAAACTCTTTTCTTTTACATTAGAGCCTGTTGCTCAACCCCAATTTCGGTAAACCAAAAGCAATATACCTAACGGGGCGTTAACCCAATAAGGATTCAGCACCAGTGGACTTTCCCACTCCGGAACAGCTTCAGTAAATTGTGGGCTGAACAGGCCAACCGCCACTCACTTCTCGCGCTCTCCACTCCCCGGCACATAAACTGATCGCACCCGGTACATGTTTTCACTTGACCGATTGTCGCCTCCACGATCATCCCTCGCTGCTTGTAGAACCGCTGTCCTCGTTTGGTCTGCAGCTTGCGTTCCATTCGTTCACGGTGGCTGAGATGGCTTGGAATTCTTCCCCGCGGGCTTCCCTGCTCGCGGATTTCTTTCCGCCTCCGATAATCCTTCTGTGTCGATAGGAAGATTTCCATCCCTCTCGGTGGTGTCCTCAACAACGCCTCATTGGCATATCCCGCATCGCCCAGCGCCGCTTTGACCTTGTTCTCGCGTCCCGTCACCTGAAGATTCCTCCGCATTTCCCCCATCATCGGCCTCCACTGATGTTGATCGTTTTCCTCCTGAGTGAGATTAGCTGCCAGGATCAGTTGATCCTGCGACGCAACCAGTTGGGCGTTATATCCCTGAATAAAGCCCTTTCGCGTTTTCATGATCCGGCTTTCCGGATCCGTCACGTTCGCCTTGGATTCGGCGTCAACCGCCTTGTCCGGCGATAGGGGCTTCCGACCCCGCAAGGGCTTCCCTGCTTTGTCCTCCTTCTTCTCCCGCGCAGCGATCTTCTCCTGCTGTTTCTCGCGCGCTTTCTGTGCTTCCTTTTCCAGCCGCGCCTTGGCCTCCCGCAATCGTGTCAAGCGGCTCTCCTGATGTCTCATTTCTTCAGGCAATTCATCTCCCCGCCGGTCCCGCCCGTATTTCCGGTCTTCTTCCTCGTCGATCGCATCCGCTTCGTCGAGGATCCGCTTGACTTCCTTTTCCAATCCGTCCTTTGTCCGATTGGCATCCAGGGCGGCGTTGGCGGCTACTTTTGTCCCATCCACCGCCACTTTGCCTAGCTTCCCCAACCCGGCTTCCCGGCACAGCTGAAGCACCTCGAGGAACAATCCATGGATTTTTTCCCGTTTCGCCTTGCGGAACCGCGCAATAGTGACATGGTCCGGTTGTTGGTTGGCCGCCACGATCCGAAACGCCACATCCTGTTGGCATTTGTTCTCGATCTGCCGTGAAGAACGGATTCCCTGAGTGTAGGCATAGAGCAGCAGTGTCACCATTAATTCCGGATCATAGGGCACATTCCCGCTGCCATCCTCGCTGTATCCTTCATAGAAGGCATCCAGATTCATTTCTTGCACGGCATCGATTACAAACCATGCAGGATGCCCTTCCGGCAACCACTCTCTCATCGATAACGGGAGCAGATATCGTTGATCACGACTATACTTTCTGAAACGGTCATAATCCATGATGTATTTCCTTGTGGATCGTAATTATATTAATTTTTCGCTGAATTATCGAGGGTTATGCAACATGCTCTTTTGTATCTATATAGTAGTAATCCTGCATAATCGGTTAATTTTTTTTCTATGGCAAGCGATAATCACCATATCCATACCATGTTAATCGTAAACTGCTATTCTGAGATGTTTTGTAATCTTCACTACTTAAATAAGAAATGGATTCAATTATTATGGTTGGCGTCATTTTATATATCTCTCCGCCCATTGCTGGTAGAGTAATTATTGTCCGTATGTCATCAAAACAAATCTCCGTTATTACATACGGCTCTAATATTTGTCTTCCTTCCACGAAAACGATAACCGCATTGGGGGAACCACGTTTACCAATAATATCTTCAATCGTGATTTTTATTGACGGAACAAAGGAAACCACTCTTACAATATCAGTCTTTTGCTCATACATAAGCGACAAACCAATCGTGCAATCTGTACCTCGCACACCTCCAACACTCTCTTTATCAAAGTCAGTGCATCCCGATATTCCCTTCTCTTTAATTATCTTTTTTACGTCAGCCTCGATTGTAACACCCGGAGTAATTCCCCAAAAACATGGGGGAGTACAATTGATTTCTTCATTCAATAGACCTCCATCCCCTAAAGGCGGTTGAGTATTAGGATTATTGTATGTGCAGCCAAATGTGAGTAATACCAAGAAGGTAGAAGTGATAATGGGGTTTTGAATTATTCTCATTACGGCGATATTTCTTTTCATAATTCCTTCCATTTTTCGCCCAACGACTGGCGAGTGAGCCGCTTGGCCGGCTTTGCCGGACTGGGATCAGTATACTTCACCCGCTACCGAAGAGCATACCAACGAAGACACTAAGCCGAAGGACAAGTCGGCTCGACTCGCGGGTTGGGCGGTTTTATTTTTTATATATATCATAGAGTTCAACCATTCCCCAAAATAACATCATTCCGATTGAGATACCTGAAATTACTCCTATAATATATACAAAATAATTCAGCGATGGCAATAATATTATTGCATATCTTGCAAATAATATTGAATATAAATATCCAATCCCTATAGATGGTAATAC
Source organism: Anaerolineales bacterium (assembly GCA_034430775.1). Classification (GTDB taxonomy): domain Bacteria; phylum Chloroflexota; class Anaerolineae; order Anaerolineales; family RBG-16-64-43; genus JAFGKK01. Next base: position 18,662 of record DAOUDU010000017.1, read on the forward strand.
ACTCATCGTCCAATAAATAATATGTCCAGGATATTTTTCTATCTCATTATTGTGCATTTTTATACGCACACGAATGCCCCAATTAATTAATAACAATGGTAATACTAATTGTAGTAAGGTAAAGATAATAAACCTAATATCTATAAATCGTAGTAATATTTCATTTTTTATTACTCCCGCAATTAATATCATCAGCATCGTTCCTAATATTACTATAGGAAATAATATATTAATTATTCTTCCTAAATTGATACGTAATGAAACCATTTTCATATCGTTTACTAAATATTCACTTTCCTAGTATTCTAAAAACCGCCCAACGGCTTGCGCTTCAGCTGCCTGGCCGGCTATGCTTTCGTAGGTTCAGTATACACCACACACCATCGAAGACTCTAGGCGCCTGGACCCCTAGCCGAAGGCTAGGTCGGCTCCATGCGCTTGTTGGGCGGTTTTTCTACCT
>DAOUDU010000018.1:0-14531 GCA_034430775.1 Anaerolineales bacterium
ACGCGGATCCTGGATATGCTGCCGGGGGAGATGCTGCCGAGAATCTGCTAATATCTTTTCACCGCAAAGACGCGAAGGACGCAAAGATTTTTTTACGTTCTTCGCGGCCCCCGACCCTTGGAGGCGGGCGAGGCGGCGAAACGGTTGTGGGAGGTGCTGGATGATGGAATGGTTCGCTTCGCTCAACCCGATCCTGCAGGCGCTCCTGGGCACCCTGTTCACCTGGTTCGTCACCGCCCTCGGCGCCGCCATGGTCTTTCTCTTCCGCTCGGTGAACCGGCGCCTGCTCAATTCGATGCTCGGGTTCGCCGCCGGCGTGATGATCGCCGCTTCCTTCTGGTCGCTGCTGGCCCCGGCGCTGGAGATGGCCGCCGATGGACCGCTGCCGGCATGGCTACCCGCCGCCGTCGGGTTCCTCCTGGGCGGCGCCTTCCTGTGGGCCGCGGACCGGATCCTCCCGCACCTGCACCTCGGCCTGCCGATCGAAGAGGCGGAGGGGATCCGCACCGGCTGGCAGCGTTCGATCCTGCTGGTGCTGGCAATCACCCTGCACAACATCCCCGAAGGGCTGGCGGTGGGAGTCGCCTTCGGTGCGGTGGGCGCGGGGCTTCCCGCCGCTTCGCTGGCCGGAGCGGTCGCGCTGGCAATCGGAATCGGGCTGCAGAATTTTCCGGAAGGGGCGGCCGTTTCCATCCCGCTGCGCCGCGAAGGCCTTTCCCCGCTGCGTTCCTTTTGGTACGGCCAGCTTTCCGGCATCGTGGAACCGATCGCGGCGGTGCTGGGCGCGGCCGCGGTGCTCCTGGTCCGGCCGCTGTTGCCCTACGCCCTCGCCTTCGCCGCCGGCGCGATGATCTACGTCGTGGTCGAGGAGCTGATCCCGGAATCCCAGTCGGATAAGAACACCGATCCGGCGACGATCGGCGCGATGCTGGGGTTCGCGCTGATGATGGTGCTGGACGTGGCGCTGGGCTGAAAACCTTTTCACCGCAAAGACCGCAAAGAGCGCTAAGTTTTATATTGAAAGAAAAGGGGGAGGATATGGATATTGAAGAGGTCGGGAGGCAGATAGTTGATTCTTCGGTAAAAGTACATCGGGCATTGGGGCCGGGGTTACTGGAATCCACGTACCAGGCTTGTCTGGCATATGAATTACGAAAACGCGGATTGCGGGTTGACCTTCAAGTGGATCAACCAATTAACTATGGGGGCCTGCAAATTGATTCGGGGTATAGGTTGGATATGGTTGTTGAAAATTCCGTCATCATTGAAAATAAAGCCGTAGAGCACCTGTTGCCAGTCCATCAAGCTCAATTATTGACCTATTTACGTCTGCGGAATTATCGATTAGGCTTTCTTATCAATTGGAATGTTCGTCTGGTCAGAGATGGGATCCATCGCATGGTAAATAAATTATAATCTTCTTTTCCTCGCGCCCTTTGCGGCTTTGCGGTAAACCGTTTTCCGCATCGCCGGTCCACCCCAACCGGGGCAGGCTCTGCGGTAAAAAAGTTTTTTGGAGGGATCCATGAAGGTGATCGCTGATTTAACGCTCGTCCCGATCGGCGCGGGGGTTTCGCTTTCGCCCTACGTCGCCGCCTGCGAAAAAGTGCTGCGCAGCGCGGGATTGAAGGTCCAGTTTCACGCCAACGGAACCAACCTCGAGGGGGATTGGGATGCGGTCTTTGCAGCCGTCAAGCGCTGCCACGAGACGGTGCACGGGATGGGCGCGCCGCGCATCTTCACCGTGTTGAAAATCGGCACGCGCACAGACCGGGACCAGTCGATGGAAGAGAAAATCAGCAGCGTGGAAAAACGGCTCGGAAAAGATCTGACGGGGAGGCTGGGGCGTGAATAAAGGTTTCTGGTTGGCGGTCGGCGCGTACTTCACCTGGGGGCTGTTTCCCATGTATTGGAAGGCGCTTCAGCGCGTTCCGGCGCTGCAGCTCCTCGGCCACCGCATCGTGTGGTCCTTCCTCTTCCTGATCCTTCTTCTCTTTCTTTTCCGCCAGGGGAAGGCGTTCCGCAAGGCCATCGCTTCGCCGCGCATCCTCCTGGTCTATGGCATTGCGGCGGTCTTCCTGGCGATTAACTGGCTGACGTATGTGTGGGCCGTCAACGCCGGCTTCATCGTCGAAACCAGCCTGGGCTATTTCATCAATCCGCTGCTGTCCATGCTGCTCGGCGTGGTGATCCTTCACGAGCGGCTGCGCCCGTTCCAGTGGATCCCGGTCGGGCTGGCCGCGGCCGGCGTGCTCTACCTGACGTTCGCCTACGGCAACTTCCCGTGGATCGGATTGACCCTGGCGCTGTCGTTCGGGATTTACGGATTTATCAAAAAGGTGGCGCCGCTTGGATCGCTGCACGGGGTGACGCTGGAAACCATGATCCTCTTTATTCCGGCCGCGGCCTATCTTGTGTATGCCGAATCGGCCGGCGAGGGCGTGTTTCTGCACACCGGGGCGCTACCCGGCCTGCTGATGATCGGCGCCGGGGTGGTGACCTCAATCCCGCTGCTCATGTTCGCCGCGGCCAGCCAGCGGATCTCGCTTTTCCTGGTCGGCGTCCTGCAATACATCGCCCCCACGATGTATTTTCTGATCGGCGTGCTGGTCTACCATGAACCCCTGACGGCCGAGCGCCTGACCGGGTTCGCGATCATCTGGCTGGCATTGATTTTATTCGCCGGTGAGGGGTATTACTCGCACCGGAATTCGGTCGCCGTCATCGCCTGACCAACCGCACGGCCAGCCGCGCACTTGCGGGGTGTTCGTCCACCCGCAAAAGCGGCCCGACCGCGGCTATTTCGCGCGGATCAGAATCACGATCGGCAATGCGTATTGCGCGGGAATAATTTCCCGGGGATCGGCGATCACCATTCCGCTGGACGGGCCGCCGTCCAAATTCATCGCGATATCCAAATCCAGATCGCCCTGGTGCAACTCCACGCTGAGTTGGCGCAGCGTAAAGAAGCCTTGCGTTTCGACCAGGATCAGGATTCTCCCGTTCCGGTCCTGCCCGATCGCGGTCCGGCGGGCGCGGATACCGTCATCGCTCTCTGCGGGGAATCCGGCCTCTCCGCCGGGTTTGATCAGGATCGGGAAGCATTGCAGCGCCGCGCGCAGCGGTTCCGCCGGATCGTACGGCGTCCGTTTCAGCCAGCGTAATTCGGGTCCGGCTTCCCCGACGGCAAGCATCCCCGCAAGATCCCCGTAACTCTCACCGATCGCCCGGCCGCCGCTGATGATCAGGCCGTCCGGCACGAACTCCCCCTGCTCCCGCCGGAAGTATCCGCCGTTGACGACCACCTCCGCCCCGGTTTCGGATTGCCAGGCTGCGAGTTCCTTCCCAACCGGATCGTAGGCGACCTCGAACGCAAATTCCTCCGGATCGATCCGCAGGATTGTGATTTCCTCGACCGGTTCCATACCGGTGTCTTGATGCGTGATCCTCCGCCGTTCCAACCCTTCCCGTAGGATTACCCATCCCGAATCCACGGCCTGTGAAGTGGGCGAGGCGGCCGGCGAACCGGTTTGTGTTTTCGCGGTGAGGTCAATCGCCGAGGGCGTGAAGGTGGCGGTCGCGGACGGCGTTTCCGCGGAGGGCGGGGCGCCCGCCGCTCCGCCGCATCCGGCCAGCGGGAATCCTATAAGCAGAAAAACCGCTATTAAGGGTGTGGTTTTTTCCACGGTCTTTGGTCGATCGTCCGAGGCCTAGAATTTAAACGGCGTGAAATTCGTTTCGCGATCGTAATAATCCTCGTTCTCCCTGCGCTTCAGCCAATTCACAACCCGGTAGGTGACCGGCGTGGCCAGCACTTCATATAAAACCTTCGACACCCATTCGCCGAGGATGATGGCGCCCACATCGCCGGGCGCGACCAATCCGCCGACGGCGAGGATGCCGACGAAGATCCCCGTATCGGCCACCTGGGCCACGAACGTGGAGCCGATCGTCCGCGTCCACAGGTAGCGCCCCGCGGTCCACAGTTTCATTTTGGCCAGCACATACGAGTTGAGGAACTCCCCGGCCAGGTACGCCAGGAACGAGGCCAGCAGGATGACCGGGGTGTATCCGAGGATCGCGTCGAACGCCGATTGCGACGCCTGCGCCGAATCGAAGCCCGGCAGCGCCCAGGTGGGGGAAGCCGGAAGCAGCCCGGCGGTGACGAACGCGACCACCGCCAGCAGATTGCAGCCGAACCCGATCCAGATCACCTGGCGCGCCTTGGCATACCCGTACACCTCGGTCAACACGTCGCCGAAAATGTACGATATGGAAAAAATCAGCAGCGCCGCCGTGAGCTTGAACGGCCCGATCTGAATCTGCTTGACCGCAATGATGTTGGAAACGATCAGCGCGGTAACGAAGACGGCCGTCACGAGCGGAAAATAACGGTTGGATTTCATGAAGTCTCCTCCCCCGCATCCCCCGGCTCCTTTTCCGGGCCAAGGCCGGGAGAAGGAGCGACGGGAGGGATGTTCTCCCACAACCGGCAGAACGCGCACTTGCCCGGCGCGGAGGTGGGCTGGCCGCATTGCGGGCAGTCGTGCAGTTCGCTTTCTCCCGAGGCGCCGGGAGCAAACAATCCCTGGTCTTTGGCCTGCAGAAAGGCAAGGTAAAACTGCAGTTTGGCGCCCGGACGGTCCTCTTCCATGCGGTTCAGGAGTTCTTTGTAATACAACGTCGAAGACCCTGTGGCGTACGGGCATTCTTCATAGATATATTCGATCTTCTGCATCAGGGTGTAGGCCGCCGTCTCGCGCTCGTAGATCCGGCAAAACGGTTTAACCTTGCGCGCCAGCCCCGGCCGGGTCGCGGCCAGGACCGGGGCCTGCCGGACAAGGTACCCGCCGGACCAGGTCATGGCGTTGTGCAACAGGACCGCCGCCTCGTCGTCGAGGTTGTGCCCGGTTGCGAGGGCGGCATACCCCTGTTCGCGGCAGACCCGGTTCATGATGTGGCGCTTGACGAGCCCGCACACCGAACAGGGCTTGCGCCTTCCGCGCACCGATTGCTTCGCCACGTCCGGGATGGATGAACCGTATGCGCCCGGGACGCTGACCACCTGAAGCTGAAGCCCGCGCGCGGAAGCGAATTGCTCGCACAGCGCGCGCGACTTGGCCGAATACCCGATCCCCGCGTCGATCCCCAGGTCGATGTAGATCCCGTCCGCCCCGTACCCCAGCCGGTGCAGCACGTCCCACAGAGCCAGCGAATCCTTGCCGCCGCTCACCGCCACGAGCAGCTTTTCCCCGCGCGTAAACATCCGGTAATGCTCGATCGCCCGTTCGGTCTGCTCGGGGATCCAATCCACATAATGCGCGCGGCACAGCGCCAGTTTGTGCTGGCGCATGTTGATCGCGGCCGGGGCCCCGCAGGTGCGGCATCTCATGCCTAACCTCCGGAGATGACCGCGACGAGTTGGATTTCATCGCCCGGAAGCAGGATCCGGTCGTCGGTGATGAGCTCGCCGTCTTTGGCGGCCAGCACCGCTTCGGGGGAAAATCCCGCCTTGCGGATCGCGTCGCGCAGCGTGCTGCCGCTGCGGACTTCGATCCGCTTTCCGCGGTGAATGAGCGTGGTTTTTGACGGTTGGGCATCCATGCCCAGCATTGTAATGAAGCGCACGGAGAACCGTCAACAGCAGTTTTCCGGATGCGGGCGGTTTTCAAATACAGGGCAAACCCTCCCGGATTTATCCCGGAAAACGGCGTGCCCGGGTCGCCCTGGCCCCGCCCCGCCGGCACCCGCCCGTCCGGTATAATTTTCAATACGTCCAACCCTGTTTCCAGGAGGTTCTTCATGGAAAAGGTCGTCGTCGTTACGGACAGCACCGCCTATCTCCCGCCGGAACTGATACAGCAATACGGCATGCAGGTCGCCCCGCTGGCCGTGATCTGGGACGGGAAAACACTGCACGACGGGCTGGAAATCACCCCGTCGGAGTTCTACGCCCGGCTGAAGGTCTCCAAATCACTGCCCACAACCTCCCAGACCAGCCCCGAGGAATTCATGCATATTTTCTCCCCCCTCCTGACGCAAGGGAAATCCATCCTGGGAGTTTTTATATCCAGCAACCTTTCCGGAACGATCGATTCCGCGATGCAGGTGAAAAAGACGATGCCCGACGCTCCGATCGAGCTGGTGGATTCTCTCAGTTCGGCGATGGCGCTCGGGTTCGTCGCCCTGGCCGCCGCCCGCGCCGTGGAAGCCGGCGCCGGGCTGGCGGAAGCGGCCAGGGTCGCCCGACGGGCCGTCGAATTGTGCAACCTGATCTTCGTCGTGGATACGCTGGAATTCATGCACCGCGGCGGGCGGATCGGCGGCGCGAAACGGTTCCTCGGCACGGCCCTCAACCTGAAGCCGCTGCTGACCGTGATCGACGGCAGAGTCGATGCGCTGGAGAGCGTGCGGACAAAGCGCAAAGCCACGGAACGGATGCTGGACCTGATCGCGCAGCGGATCGGAGACCGGCGCCCGCTGCGACTCAGCCCGCTGCATGCCGGCGCCCCGGAAGAAGCGAAGGCGCTGATGCAGGCCGCGCAAGACCGGTTCCATCCGGATGAGTGCATCCCCAGCGAAGTCAGCCCGACGATCGGGACACACGTTGGACCGGGAACGATCGGGATTGCCTGGTGTGCGGGGATTTAGTTAACGCGTACCCATTTGCCTGCGCGATGGCTTGCCCCTGCGAAGCATCACCACTCGGTTCGGCTTTTTGAGTGGTGATGTCAGCGTAGCAGGGGTGGGACCTGGAACAATCGGGATTGCCTGGTGTGCGGGAATTTAGTTTTTTTCATTCCTCATCACGGCGGAGCGGTAAAAACCATACGCGGTACCGATCCCTCGGCCCCTAAAGGGTCCTCGGGATGACAGGCTGCGCTTGGGGTCTCGGGATGACAGGCTGCGCTTGGGGCTTCGGGATGACAGGCTGCACTTGGGGCCTCGGGATGACATATTACAAAGTGCCATGGAACCCTTCGCGTTGTAAATACGAGAGCCTTCGGCCGCCGCGATGGTTTTCCGGCGCATCCAACCATCCGAAAGGGTGTTTTTTATTGGGAAGGCACCGGCGCCGTCATTTTCATCCTGCGGCAGGATATAATCCACGCATTAAACTAAATCCTCCTGGAGGAAATTCATGGGAAAAACCGTCATCATCACCGATAGCACCGCCTACATCCCCGCACCGCTTGTCCAGCAGCACGGGATTCACGTCGTCCCGCTGACGCTGGTTTGGGGGAACGAAACCTTTCACGACGGAACGGAGATCACGCCTCCGGAATTCTACAAGCGCCTGAAAACCGCGAAGGTCATGCCCTCGACCTCCCAGACCACCCCCGAGGAGTTCAAGAAGGAATTCGCGCCGATCCTCGCGGCCGGGGATTCCATCCTTGCCATCCTGATCTCCAGCCAGCTCTCCGGCACGGTGGATTCCGCCGTCCAAGCCAAGGCCGAATTTCCAAACGCGCACATCGAGATCATCGACACGCTCACCACGGCGATGGCGCTGGGGTATTGCACGCTGGCGGCCGCCCGGGCGGTAAAGGACGGCGCGGGGTTAGCGGACGCGGCCGCGGTCGCCCGCCGGGCGGTGGATTCCAGCGGCGTGATCTTCGTCGTGGATACACTGGAATTTCTGCGGCGCGGCGGGCGGATCGGCGGCGCGGCGGCTTTCGTTGGAACCGCGTTGAACATGAAGCCGCTGCTGACGGTCAAAGACGGCAAAGTCGATGCGCTCGATAAAGTGCGGACCAAGGGCAAGGCGACCGCGCGCATGCTCGACATCGTTGAAGAACGGATCGGTTCGCGGCGGCCGCTGCGCATCGCCTCACTGCAAGCCGCGGCGGAAGAGGAAGCCAAGGCGCTGTTGGAAACGGCCGGCAAGCGGTTTTCCCCCGACGAGTCGGTGTTCAGCGAAGTTAGCCCGGTCATTGGTACCCATGTTGGTCCTGGCACAATCGGACTAGCTTGGTGTGCTGGAGTCTAGTCAGGCAAATCATTCCCGTTTATGTAATGGCCTGCCCCCGCGAAGTGCACAGGTTCGGTTTGAGATTTTTGAACCTGTGCGATCACGCAGCGGGGGTCGGTCCTGGCACAATCGGACTGGCTTGGTGCGCCGGCGTGTGATTTCCAGGGAGCCTGCCCTGAGCCCTGAAAGGGCGAAGGGACGAAGCGGGGACCATCGACTGGGCCTGGCACACGTGGATTAGTTTTGGTCCCATAGTAAACAAAATTAGAAAATCACCATCCGCAACGGGTGGTGATTTTTATTCGCCGGATCCTTGGAAACCATCCCGGACATTCATAGGGTGAAGGGTTCACACCAAAGGCCGGGCTTTCATTTAGATCACTCAAATGCTCCCCGGCCGACACGCGACCCGTCGTTGCCACCCTGAACCTATCCATCGCGGCGGCGCCGGCGGGGTATTACCTTTCCCGCCGGAGTGACGGTCACTCGTCTCCCTCCGGCAAGCCGGGCCGAACCGATTGGACTTGCATATTGCGCGGGGATTTGATAAAAATGGCTGTTCCGCTTTCTCTGGAAGGCAACGGCATACGGAATGAACCAGGCCGCCATCCCCTTTTAAGCGGCGGGCGAAACCGGATTTTTCAAGAGTTCCTGCACCGGGAGTCTTCCAGAGATCAATCTTCCAAAAGGCGGGCTTCCACCGGCCCGTCTGCTCAATGGAGAAAACCATGACGCGCAGGAATATTTCTGGAATAACCCGGTTGACACCGGAGTTTTCACTACAACTCATTATTCTCTGCGCGCTGTTTACCGCCTGTTCACCCGCGGTGACGGGCAGTCCTTCCACAGCCAGCCCCAATATATCCGCCAACCCGTCCCCGACACAAACGTATCCGGAATCCTCCCCTACGCCCGAACCTTCACTTTCGCCGGCGCCTTCTGAAACCGAAACCCTTGCGCCCGGCTCCACCCGGACCATTTACATCGACGGCATGGTGCAGGTTTATGTCCCGGCCGGCGAGTTCACCATGGGCGCAGACGATCCGGACGCCCAGACTCCAAGCAAGCCCGGGCGGGCCTACTCGGAAATCCCCGTGCACCAAGTGACGCTGGAGGCCTACTGGATCGACCAATACGAAGTGACCGTCGGACAGTACGAGCAGTGCGTCAACGCCGGCGCCTGCAAGGTCCCGCACTTGGAGAGTTCCGGATACGACGGCGACTCGGCCTACCGGCCGAAGTATTACGGCAACCCGGAATACAAGGATTATCCCGTCATCTGGATCAGTTGGTTCTACTCGAAGGATTACTGCACCTGGGCCGGCCGCCGGCTGCCGACCGAGGCGGAATGGGAGAAAGCCGCCCGCGGCACGGACGCCCGCAAGTACACCTGGGGCAATGATCCGGTCAACTCGAAGTTCGCCAACTTGTGCGACGCCAACTGCCTGTTCCCGCAGGGCAACGGTCTGTACGACGATGGATGGGCCAACACCGCTCCGGTGGGAAGCTTCCCGGACGGAGCCAGCCCGTACGGAGCGATGGATATGGCCGGTAACGTGTGGGAATGGACCTCGTCGTTGATCAAGGATTATCCTTATGACCCGAACGACGGGAGGGAAGACCCGACGGTGAGCGGCGAACGGGTTTGGCGCGGGGGCTCATGGACCAACGGCTACTGGTGGATGCGCGTCACCCTGCGCTACCGCTCGGTGGATTGGTACTGGAACTGGAACCTGGGTTTCCGCTGCGCCGCCTCGGTGTAGCGCCATCCGCTTTCCCCCCGAAAGCGCATTCCCCGGCCTCTCTTTTATAAATTCCCCCCAACCGGTGGATCCGGCTTCCGCGTCGGGCGCCGCATTCTACCGGTCCGGTGTGTCGTTCTCCAGCAGACGGTCCGCGGCAATCACCATGAACATGTACATGCAGGCGGCATCGGTGATGTATTCACGTTCCTGCCAAAGGAACGGCCACGCCTTATCCTCCGGCAGGTCGGGCCGGACCAAATTCACAGCGTTCCAGAAAGTCCCCCCGGGAATGCAGCTCCAGTCGGCGCGGTTGAACCCGTAGGCAACCACCGGCGAGTTCGCGCCCACGCCCGAGACCAGGCTGTTGGTCGTCCGGCCGGGGCGGCAGCCCAGCAGGAAGTTCAGCACCGCAAACAGCGGTTCGATGGAAAATACTTCCGGCCAGCTCTTATGCAGGAAATACTGCTTGATCCCGACGATCTCGGTGTGCGCCAGCGGGCAGCCGAAGGGACTCTCCCGCATCCGGTCCTCCAATTGGGACCGGTACGCCGATGCGGCATCGTTTACGGCGGTGAGAAATTCGGGGCAGTCGAGGAGAGGCAGCACCCTTCCCAGCGTCCAGCCCGAACTGCCGAAATGCTTCCGGACCCCCTCCGCCATGCCGCATAACTCTTTTTTATATTTATCCTTCCCCGTGGTCAGGATCAATTCCGTCAGCGCATGAATCTTCAGACTCGCCAGGTTGTCACTGCGGCCGTAGGCGAACACCGGCGCGATTTTCTCATCGGGAGTCTTGCGGTTGGCCGCATACAGCGTTTCCGCGGTCCGCAGGCACTCTCCGGCCAGCGCGTCGTCGTAACCCTTCAACACCCGCGCCGCCAGCGCCAATCCGGCGGCGGCAAACACCTGCCTCCCCGGATTCACCTGCGCGAAGACCAGCCGGTCGTCCAGGTCCGGAACGATTTCCTCGATTGCGTTCAGGTTCTCTTCGGGATCGAAAATCCGCGACCAGCGGTTGGCGACCTTCTTGTACCAGAGTCCCTCGATCCGGGCGGCGCGCGAGTCTTTCACGCCCGCATCCGCGGCGCGGTTGTCGGTCTGCGTGGAAGGATCCCCGAGGTGCACGTATTGGCGCAGGGTCGGCACGATAACGCCGACGCCGAGGCTTCCGAGCTGCTTGTTAACGTTCAGGATCCAGCGCACGCCGTGTTCGATCTGCTGCAGGATGTCCGGCTTGCCGTCCGGCTGGTGGATCTCGACGAGATGCTCCGCTTGATCGATCAGCGTTTCATCATATGTGATTCCGAACTCCTCGTAGATGTGCGCCAGCGCCATGATGGTGTTGATCTGCGTGTCGGTCCGGATATCGTCGTCGCCGGCGTCGTGCCACCCGCCGGCATCCATGCCCGGAATGTGTTCGAGCGACCCGAAGGCGGACGGGGTGGACCGCTCGCCGGTGTTGTCGTAGCCGTCGAAATGCCGGATTCCCGGGGGCGCCATCAGGGCGTCGTCCATGTGGCACGCGCCGTGCCAGACGCGGTACTTTTGATTGACCCGCATGTGGCACATCTGCATCGGCAGGAAATATTCCAGCGTCGGCTGCCAGACGTGCCGCTTGTACACCTCGCGGTGAATAGGAAACGGATTCGAGGCGGTCTCGCCGTACTGCAACATATAGACACCCGGTTCGGCGACCTCGGAAAAATCAAACTGGGCGTAGTGGTAACGCAGATAGCGCCCCCAAAGGGCGGGCTGTTTTTCCATCACGATCCGGGAATCCCCGCCCGGGTTGATTTTTAGAAGCTGCGCCCGCTGCGGTTCGGTTTCCTGTTTGTCGAGTTCGATGAAGGCCACCTTCTTCTGGCGGGGATGGTAGCCGACCTGGGAGAGGTGGATCACCGGGTTGTACATCCAGCCGGGGATCACATGCGGTGTAATCTTCCACTGCACGGCGCCTTTCGCCGCGCCGGCCGGGATAAGCGAGTGGACGATGAACCAGCCGTTGTTGTGCTTCAGGCTGCCATCCAGGAGCTGCAGCGGACCGGACCGGCTTTCAATCGTCATGCGCTGGAGATCGCTCTCCGGGGCGACAACCAGTTTCACCCCTTCCGCCAGCGGGACCGCTTCCGCCTCCCCTTCCGGATTCCGGTAGGTGGGCCCGTTCGCCTGGCGCGGGAAGAGGCCCGGTTGATCGCCCATGTAATACGTCTTGCCGTAGAGATCGCCCGGGTACAGCTCGAGGCTGTACCCCACCCGGCCGACCCACGCCTTCGGAAGCGGCTTTGCGAGATCGACCGTAATGGTGAACGCGCCGCCTTCCGCCCGCACCCGGACGGTGTAATGGATCCGCAGATCCGGGTAGATAATCGGATTGAATCCGATCCGGTCGCGGGCCGGATCCGGATACCGGCACGGTATGCTGATTTCCCCGGCTTTTCGGTCCACTTTCCGTTTTTCCAGCGCAATGGTCTGCGGGCTTACCCCGACATGCCGGAAACCGCCGCCGACCTCCGGGACCGGCTGCCATTGGCCGGGCGCGGGACTCAGGCGCAATTCCCCGTTTGTCGCAACGCGCTCCCCGTGCTGAATGATCTCGACCCCGCTTTGATGGCCTTCCGGGAAGGTGTTGTGATACACCAGCACGTTCAGCCCGGGCATCTCGAAATACTCCTGGTCGTTGATGATCAATCCGGCGTTGTCCATGAGCGGCTCTCCTTGGATAATGATAATGGGATTGCGGGGAAACTCAAAGTGCCCAAAGCCCGCAACCGGGAGGGCTGCCGCTTTGATCAAACAAGGTAAAAAAGCCGCCCTCATGCTCGTAAGGACGGCCGATATACCGGTCGAAAAAAAGGGGGGAATTTACTTTTTTCCGTGCTCGAGTTTTTCAATAACCGGCCCGAACTTTGCCCGTTTACTGCCCGAGCTGACCGACATCGCAATGGCCAATGCTTCGGAAATCTCATCCCCCGAAGCACCGGCCAGAATCGCCTGTTGGTAATGCCACTCGATACACGGCATGCAGTCCGCCATCACCGAACAGGCCACCGCAATCAATTCTTTCGTCTTTTTATCCAGGATATTGGCGGCATAAACCGGCTCTGAAAAACGGTCGTACAACTGGTTGACTTCACTCAATAGAAACATGGCTTCTCCTTTTGTTTGTTGACAAATCGTCAGGGTTGGTCTTTAATCTACTATATCGGTCTTTCCGTTTCAATATCCAATTACCGATTGTTTTTATCGCTTTTTTCGATAATATAAGGACATTCCATGGAATTACAGCATTTGACAACTTTTCGCACCGTCGCCACGATTGGAAGCTTCAGCCAGGCCGCAGAGGTTCTAGGGTATGCCCAATCGACCGTATCGGAACACATAAAAAGCCTGGAGGTGGAACTCCAGACGCGTCTCTTCAAACGCGCAGGCAGCAAACGGATTGCGTTGACCCCGGCCGGTGAATTTTTATTGAAAAACGGGCAGAAGATGTTGAACCTTGAAGCCGAAATAAAATCCGAGGTCAACACACAAACTGAAACCGCGGGCACCCTTTCCATCCGCATCCCCGAGACCGTCAGCATCCACATGCTGCCGCCCTTGTTGCAGCGGTTCCACCAACGCTTCCCGAAGGCCAACCTCGGCTTCATGAACTGCGTATATTTTGATCTGCCGGAGGAACTCTCGGCGGGGATCGTCGATCTGGGTTTTCTCATCACCGATTCGTTTCAATCGCCCGGTCTGGAGACGCGGATTTTACAACCCGTCCCCCTGACGCTTATCGCCCGCGCCGGACATCCTCTCGCGTCCGGCGCCCGGTTCGACCTTGCGCAGTTGAAGGGGGAACCGCTGATCGCCCCTTCCAACGATTGCAGTTATGTTCAAATGCTGGACCGGATCCTCACCGAACAGAAAATCCACCTGCCCCAGGTTTGGCGCTTCAATTCCATCGAGGCGATCAAGCAAGCCGTAATGCGCGGGATCGGTGTGGCCGTCCTTCCCGAAATCGCCGTGCACCGGGAATTGACGGAAGGAAGCCTGGCGGCGATTCCCTGGAATGAAAAAAAGATCGCGGCCAAACTGTTGATGATCTGGCAGAAAAACAAATGGCTGCCGCCGCTGCTCCGGGCGTTTATGGAGATGGTCCGCGAGGATTGGGTTGTTTCTCCGGCCCGCGCGGGATGATGTTTCCATTCCGGCGGCTTCCTTCACCCGCATCAATCCGCAAAGTTCATTCTCTCAGCGGATGAGGAAGCGCATGACCGCTTTTCGTTTTGAAGGCCGCGCGCATTCGATAAATCCCGCGCGTTCGAAGATCGAAGGAATCCCCATATAGACGGAGACCGGCGCCAGCCGGCCTTTCTTCGGAAGAGTGGGATACGCTTCCGCACATTTCGCCCCCCGCCGCGCGGCATACGCCACCGCCGCGCGGATCAGCGGAACGGCGATCCCCCGGCTGCGGTATTCCTTCCCCACAAAGAAGCAGACGATCGACCAGACCGGCAAAGCATCCAGCCGCTTGAGCGTCCGCGACCGTTCCAGGGCGGAGAATTTTTCCCGGGGCGCGATCGCAATCCAGCCGGCCGGTTCGCCCGCCGCGTACGCCAGGATCCCGGGCACTTCGCCCGACTCAACGATCTTCTTCATCGCCCGGCGATTTCCCTCACCCGCCTTCTTTTCGAACGCCGCCCGCGTCTCCCGCCACCACATGCACCAGCAGCCGCCGCAGGCGCCGTGTTTGCCGAATAGGCGCACAAAATCGTCCCAGCGGCCGGGGGTCAGTGGGTGAAATTCCAAGGGAAAAGAGAGATGGGGTG
>DAOUDU010000019.1:0-6089 GCA_034430775.1 Anaerolineales bacterium
AGCCTTTCACGCCCAGCGCGTTCTGGACCGGATCGAGCCGGCAATATTCGGTCGGGGTGTACCAGATCAGCCGCTGATGGTGCGCATCGGTATGACCGCGGGCGAGGGCCAGGAGCGGTGTCAGCTCCTCCTCGCGCAATCCCGTCCCGACGGTCGCGCCGCGGCCGGAATGGATCAGCGCGTTCAGCCCGACGGTCGGGACTCCGGCGGCGGATAAGAACTTTAATGTTTCCCCGAGCCGCGGGCTGTTGGCCCGCAGCAGGGTGGTGTTGGTCATCACATACAGCTTCGTGTCGAGCGCATGGCGCAACCCGGCGGCGGTCTGGACCCACGCGCCGTCCGCCCCGACGAGGGAATCGTGAATGCCTTCGTCGTGGCTCTCGAGCGTGATTTGGACATGATCCAGGCCGGCGTCCACCAGGGATTGCAGGAAATTCCGATCCGCCAGGCGTCGGCCGTTGGTATTCAACCCGGTGATCTGCCCCTTTTGCTCGGCGTAAGCGATCAGTTCCGGCAGGTCGTTGCGCAGGGTGGGTTCGCCGCCGGTGAAAACGATGTGCGGCACGCCGAGATCCCAAAGCCGGTCGATCATCTGTTTCCAATCCGCGGCGGGCAGTTCCGGGAAGCTTCGCGGGCGCGCGTTGTAGCAATGGGCACAATCGTTTTGGCAGCGATACGTCAGCGCCAAGTCCATTCGGTAGGGTGCGCTGGGGATATGGCTGAACGGCGCACGGATATCGAGTTCGAGGTCGCAAATCGGGCAGGCGCCGTCCGGGCGGGTGAGCGCATCCACCTGCGCGGCGAGGGCCGTGAAATCTTTGCGGGCCTGGGATTCCGAGATCCGGTAGGCGCGGGCGATGGCGCGGCCCGCGTCCTGCGGGCTGACGCCTTCCAGCGCCAGGTAGGCCATCTGCGCGGCGGTCGGGTTGAGGTGCAGAATGCGGGCGGCGTCGACCACGAGCGTTCCGTGGCCGTCGGCATCCACCCGCAGGTGTGAGCGGCTCCGGCCGTCCGCCGCGTGGCGCTCGTAATGATAAAGACCCGGCGCGGGCAGGGCGGGGGGTGCGGGCTTCGGCCGGGGAAACCGCAGGCGTTGCATTGCCTTAGCGGCCGCACCCCGCGCAGGCGCAGGCGCATCCGGCGCAGGCACAGGCACAGGCACAGCTGCTGTGGCCTCCGCCGCCGCCGCTGCGCCAGCCGCCGCTGCGGGAGGAGGTGGATACCGGAACGGGATTGGTTTTCGAGGTAACCCTGCTGGTGAAGCCGGTCAGGTCCCCAATCGCATTTTTAGAGAAGGACTGCACACCGCCGACAACCGATGCGGCGAAATCGGATCCAGGTAAATGCGGGAGCGACACCGAACCGCCGCGGGTCGGGCCGAAGGACGGCGCGGACGCCGTGCGGGCGCCGCCGCCGATGCCCGGATCGTAACGCCCCCACCATACGGGAACAAACACCGGGCCGCGGCTGAAGATATCCCGCGAGCGGTTGTCGAAGTCGCGGTCGAGCATCGTCCATTCGAGGTTCTCTTCGATCGCCAGGGCTTTCACTTCCGGGGTTCCGGCGGCCGTGACCTGGCCCCAGGCTTTTTCGGTGATGCTTTTGTAATAGTCGACGCTCTCTTTGCGGGAAAAGCCCTTCATCTTCTCCTGCAGGCTTTTAATCAGATTGACGGTTACTTCCTGGAGGGCCCGCGGCCGGAGGGCGAGATTATCGGTTTGGAACACCTTGAGGAATTCCTTTTCATACGGATACAGGGTTTCCGATATGGGTTCGGTGATCGTCAATTTCAACGGGTCGCGCGCGACCACCGCGGCGGCGTTCTTCTTCACCAGCCCGAACAGGATCATCGTCAGGACTTTATCGAGCGGGAGTTCCATCAATAAAGCCGCCTCGACGGCCGTCAGGCCGCGTTTGATCCCGTGCCCTTCGATGGATATTTTCGGCGGCAGGTATTGCTTCTTGCGTTTGTTCTCGGACCAGGCACCGACAACTCCCAGCCCGATAATGAAGATAAACACGCCGCCGATGCAACCGCACGGCAGCAAAGCCTCCAGCACCGGACCGATCGATTGGAAGAACTTCTCAATCGCCGATTGGTGCACGATGGCGCTTGTCGGGACCACGGCGGCGGGGAAGGATGCGCCGAATGTATATTGGGTGTGGGCGTTGGCGGAGGTGCTGTGCCAGCGGTAGGCGACCAGACCCTGGTTATCGAGGAACGTTTCCGGCACATCCGCCCCCGGCCAGTTGCCCGGCAGGTGATAGCGCGGGTCGTCGGGTCCCACCCCGGGCGGCAGGTGATAGGTCACCGTCAGATCGGTAGCCCCATGCACCAGGGATGAATCAAACCACGTGGGCGAGAAGACCGCGCTGGCGTAATTCGAATCGTTGTCGTCGGGGTAAAGGACCCGGTTGACCCGGCCGATGCGCACGTGGACCGTGCCGCTCTGGCCGCTGCGGATGCTCGCCGAGCCCAGGCCGACCGCTACGCCTGGGTCCACGTAGGGTGAGTGCTGAATGTCGGTGACCATCCCGCCGTTAACTTCGGCGGTGACGCTGCCGAGGTCGTAATCGGAATTCGGAACTCCCACGTCGACGTAATCGATCGCGTCCGTCCCGGAATCGTTCTGGAATACAAAGGTGTAATCGATCGTCAGGCTGCCGTCCGCGTTCCAATAGACCTGGACGACCTCGGTCGGAACGGAAAAGGAATAGGATTGCGCGGAGACGCCGGCCGGCAACGCCAGCAGGATGACGAGCGCGAGGAGAGCCGATACGATTTTAATTTTCATGGGTTGTACTCCGAATCGGAGAAAACGGACGCGGATTGATATCCGCGCCGCCGTCCCCGGAGGTCCCGGCCGGGAGTGCGGCCCGGGGTTACCACTTGGGTTCTTCGGCCAGCTGATAGGACGTGTGACAGAACGGGCAGGTGACCACCGGCGCGCCGGCTACCATCTTAATCGCGTCCGTCGTCAAAGCCCCGCCGCAGGATTTGCACTTTAGCGTATCCAGGTTGATGTTGGCGGGCAGGTCGATCTTGAGCGTGATGTTATCGGCCGGCTTCGGGGCGCCCGGTTTCCATGAGGCCAGCACGATCAGACCGAACCCGATGGCCACGCTCACCAGCCCGACCGGGATCCATCCCGGATTGGGAGGCTCGGCAAAGGCACCCCAGATGAAGAGTACTCCAAAGAAGATCAGAATAGCCGCAGCGATGTATCCGATGATCCGCAAAGCATTCATGGTGACCTCTCGTAGAACCGAAGTGTAGCATGAGCATCCACGGGGTGCAAACCAAACCCGGCCTGCGCTTTATGGGACGAAGCCTTTTTCCCCGCCGGGGAAAGAGAAGGTCCAATAATTCGGCCGTGGTAACCCCCGGGAGTTCAAGGAAGTGGTCGTTGTTCCTACGTTGGAACATTCCCACTTGTTTCTGTTTTGTAAAGAGGGAACGGTAACGCCCACCCCGTGCTTTTTCCAGGGAAGCAAGGATGTTTGGTGCGGGCATCCCCGCGGGCCATGGTTCATCGAGCGCCATCTGGATTCCCGCTAAATCCATGCGGGAATATCCGAGTACGTGTCCCGCCAAGTCCTGATGGTCATTAGCGTCATTGGTATCTACGTAGTATTACCTGCTTTCGTTTTCGATCCGTTTCATTGGCTCTATGGGAATTAAGAGTTTTTTAGCCATTCCTTGAAAATAAGTAATTACTCAGCCGGCCTTCTTGCTTTGCACCGGAATTGTCCCGCTCGCGCTTCCCGCTCTCGCGGCAGCCCGCCCCGATTGGGGGCCTGTCCTGAGCGAAGCGAAGGATGGGCCGGGGGCGCCAAACAGAGCTGAATACGCCGTAAAGCAATTAGTTTATCCTTTTCATTATCAACTATTCTCTCATATTGAAATTGTTCTCAGTGTTTCGGCGTTCGTTTTTTTCGATCTGAGAAGCAGTTACGAAAACGGTAAACAATGTCGATATCTGGATGTGGATTACTGCGCAAGATACCTAGGACAATCCCGCCCTGATCCGTTGGTGGCTTTTATATTTAATCGCGTTTGAAATTGGGAAGGGTGGGGGGAATTTCAAAGGATATTTCCACCAGGCCGGCGAATTCGCCGTCCTGGTACCAGGGCGCCTGATAGATCAACCGTTTCTTCCCGCGCTTTTCGACGGTATAGACGTTGCTCGCGCGATCGCGCATTAAGGCGCGGATTTTCTCCTGCGACTCGGGAGAATGGCAATCGTATAGGTTCGTCCCGAGCAGCGCGCGCCCGCCGTCCTTGACGAACAGCGCCTCGGCCGCGGCGTTCATGTAAATGAGTATTCCCTCCGGATCGCACACAGTGGCGGCAAAGGGACATCCGGAAAGTATTTCGATTTGGTTCATGTCGGAATGATTATACTCTGATGCGAGTTCTCCTTTCGTGAAATCTCCAACAGTGTATTCCGGAAGAGAGCAGTAAATTATCCGCGTGAAAGCATAGTATGGGCAAAGCCATTTATCAGATCTACAATCGAAAGATAATAAATCCGATGCCATGATTATGGCATCGGATTTATTTTCGGTGAAAAAATTTCCGGCCCGGGCGACTTTTGCCTCAGGTTTCGCGTCGACCGTTAACTGAAGAACAATCGAGGTTGGGTCGAACTCCATCGCTCCGTAATTACCAGATCCGCACGGGGGATTCCGGGAAAAACCAAGCCCCAATTATTCGGAGAAAAAGCATACCCAGTGCCCTCTGTGGTAATACCGGCTTCGGTGCAGCTCGGAACGGTACAGTGGTTGTCGGGTCCGCTCCAATACATATGATCAAGCGTGTCTGCGCGGAATCGGTAATCGCCGTCGGGGAGGACGAAGCTGGCGTCTCCATTGGCGTCGGTCTTGAAGGAAAGGCCGGCGAAGTTGTCCCCCTCGAAGGCGTGAACCCATAAATTTGCTTCCGGCTGGCCGGTGCCATTTACGACGTGGACAACGACGGGAATGTTGGTGATGATGCTGTCGCTGGTGCAAGGGGAGACGGCGGTGACGGAACAGGTGGGGGTATCCCCGCTCCAGAAGGCGGTGCCGCCCTTCATGACGCGGAATCGGTAATCGCCGTCGGGCACTTGGAGCGTGGCGTTCCCATTGGCATCGGTGAAGGCGAGGGCGTTGCTGGTTTCGCCGAGGAAGGCGCGGACAGGCAAACCGACGTCGTCGTTGCCGTCGGTGTCTTGGACGTGAACGACGACCGAGGTATATATACTCATGGTGAAATCGGGGCAGCTCGTCGGCATGAAGCAGTGATTTTCGGTATCGCTCCAGTAACCGCGATCGAGCTTGTCGACGCGGAAACGGTAGCTGCCGTCGGGGAGGGTGAAGCTGGCGTCCCCATTGGCGTCGGTCTTGAAGGAAAGGCCGGTAAAGAGGTCATTATTGTAGGCGGAGACCCACACATTCGCTTCCGGCTGGCCGGCGCCATTTACGATGTGGACGACAACGGAAACGTTGGTGATGATGCTGTCGCTGGTGCAAGGGGAGACGGCGGTGACGGAACAGGTGGGGGTTTCTCCGCTCCAGAAAGCGGTGCCGCCCTTCATGACGCGAAATCGGTAGTCGCCGTCGGGCACTTGGAGCGTGGCGTTCCCATTGGCATCGGTGAAGGCGAGGACGTTGCTGGTTTCGCCGAGGAAGGCGCGGACGGGCAAACCGACTTCGTCGTTGCCGTTGGCGTCTTGGACGTGAACGACGACCGAGGTATATATACTCATGGTGAAATCGGGGCAACTCGTCGGCATGAAGCAGTGGTTTTCAGTATCGCTCCAGTAGCCGCGATCGAGCTTGTCGGCGCGGAATCGGTAATCGCCGTCGGGGAGGGTGAAGCTGGCGTCCCCATTGGCGTCGGTCTTGAAGGAAAGGCCGGTAAAGAGGTCATTATTGTAGGCGGAGACCCACACATTCGCTTCCGGCTGGCCGGCGCCATTTACGATATGGACGACGACGGGAACGTTGGTGATAACGAGGTCATCGGTGCAGGGAGATACGGCGGTGACGGAACAGGTGGGGGTTTCTCCGCTCCAGAAAGCGGAGCCGCCTTTCATGACGCGGAA
>DAOUDU010000020.1:0-54209 GCA_034430775.1 Anaerolineales bacterium
CGCGAAAACGTCCGGGCGTTTTCGCGGCCGCCCAACCCCAGGAAGAAAATTCTTGTCAGCAGCGGACCCGGTCCGCGCGTGATGTCTAGCGGAGTTTTCAGCCAGATTTGGAATGCTTTTTTTCCAGCCGGGAGCGGCCGGTAGGTTTTACGAATCTTCCCCCCGCCGACCGATTGGGCCATAGATACATACCCGCCGCGCGCCAGTTTTTTCAGACTGGGGTAGATCCCGCCGTAGCTGGCGCGGTTGAAGTGCCCGATCGTCAGATCCATCATGGCCTTCAATTCGTACCCGGTCATCGGCTTCAGAAGGAGGAAACCCAAAACGGCGAAATCGCCCTCAGCCAGTTTCATATCGGTATTGTATATATCAGTTTGATATATTTGTCAACCCGGCGCGTATAAACCGAGGCGGTCTTAAAGACCGCCTCGGTTTATACGCCATCGATTTCAGAGAACTCAGGCGTTTATTTCGCGCTGTACCATTTGCCGCAGATAGAACGCCTCTCTGATATCGTGTATATCCGCCAGCAGACGAATCTCTTCCCCGTTCGAAAGGACAGCCGAAAGGGCATAGGTTTTTCCGGCGTTCGCGCCGATCAGCACCTTCAACGGATCGACCTTCCCCGAATACGCCATCGCTTCCCTCAAAGCCTCAAAACCGGCCATCCGCCCACCCGCATCCAGCTCCCGGGTCGGTATCCATCCGGTTTCTTTTATGTTCATTCGGTTAACCTTGTCCGAATCGACGGCTTTGTGTGCGGCACCGGGAGCGAGGATGTATATTTTTCCTTTGGATATCCGGAGAACCGGTCCGGCGGAACGGCGCGATGTGATAATCGTCTCTGCGGCATTCCCGGCGACGGTAAATTGTGCATTCTTCCCGCTGGCATCGGGTATACCTAGAATGGGCTTTGCGCTGCCGGGTTCATACAGCAACAGCAGACTGCCGCAGTGGCGGCAGGCGGAAAAACCCCTCTTTCTTTCCGCCGGCGTGACGGCCATCGCCGCGCCGCAGGATGTACAGGTCGTCCCGCCTGGCCCACCTTCCAGCGGGGAAACCGGCAGGGCCGCGCCTTCCCGCTTGGGCAGATCCGGGTTGCCGTAGACCGGCAGTTCGAAGATTTCCAGCTCGGACTCGATCTGTTCCTCGATGTACAATGCGCTTTCGGCGCTGTCGAGCGGTCCGAGCAGGAAAACGCGTTCCCCCGCGTTCGTCAGCGCGAACACCATGTATTGGTCGATGTATTCATCCGGCCTGCGGACGAGCACCCGGGTGGTAGTGGAATAGAGCTGGCGGATGTCGCCGACCGCAACGGGTTTCGAACCGTACGTCTTCGGGAAAAGGGTTTTATCCCGCAGTTCAAGCGGAGGAAGATTCTGCTGCCGCCAGGCCACGACGAATATAGCAATCACAGCCGCCATAAACGTGACGGGGAGGAATTGGAGAATGAGCGCCGGGACGACGATTCCAGCCATCCCCCATCCGAAAATGATCAGAAGGGGCACCGACACGATCACGCCGGCCATCGTGACGGCCAATCCAATTCCCAGACCGATGAGCGTTCCGCGCAGGATTTCCTGGGGGTTAAGAACGACCCCCTGCCGTGTGCGCCGACCGGTGATCGTCAATCCGCCGTGTTCCCTGCGCACGATGTGGACGCCTTCCGGCGCGGTAATCACTACGGAAGCCCTGTCGGTTTTCCGGGTGCCGCTCGCGGAGATCCGCTGGATGGTGGCACAATGCTCGCATGTCACCACCCCGCGCCGGATGGCCTGATCATCCGGTGCGATATTGGCGCCGCACATGCTGCAATGAATGGTAAGCGGCATGGGTTTTCACCTCCAGGCCGGATCGGCCGCATCCTATGATCTTTTTCGAGTTGTCGGGCAATTGTGCCGTAATTACCTGTACGAAGAAGATCGCCGGAGTGTTGCGGGATTATGGAATAATTATAGTTCCTTTGATATTCCTCGTTATCCCACATAGACATGTTCCCCCATTTTCTATCGGAAAATGGGGGAACAATGGTTTTAAGAGGAGAGGAAAGGAGTTTTTCTTTCCTCAGTGTGGGTTGACAAGACCGAGGCGGTTTACTCTATCCCGCTTCTTCCAGCGCTTCCTTGGCCCGCTTGACCGTTTTCCCGCGATCCTCCGTATCGAGGATTCGCTTCCGGATCCGGCACGCGACGGGCGTCACTTCAAGTAGTTCGTCCTCGGCCAGGAATTCCAGGCACTCGTCCAGGCTCATCGAACGCGGGGTGTTCAGCCGGATTTCGATGTCCTTGTTCGAAGAGCGCATATTGGTCAGGTGCTTCTTCTTGCATACGTTGACCGGCAGATCGCCGGCGCGCTGCTGTTCTCCCACTACCATGCCCTCGTACACCTCCACCCCGGGGCCTACGAACAGCCCCCCGCGCTCCTCGCCGTTCTTCAACCCGAAGGTGGTGGTGGTTCCGTTTTCCCAGGCGACGATCGACCCGGTGGCCCGCGTGGGCACCGGCCCGGCCATCGGTTCATACCCGTGAAAGATCGTATGCACCACGCCGTCCCCGCGCGTGGCGTTAAGGAACTGGTAGCGGAAACCGAGCAAACCGCGGGTCGGGGCCAGGTACTCGAGCAGCGTGCTGCCCTTCTTGTTGTCCTGCATGTTGAGCATCTGGCCGCGCCGCGAGCCGAGCAGTTCGACCACCGCCCCGACCGTCTCGGGGCTGGTTTCGATGTGCACTTCCTCAAACGGCTCGAGCAGCGCGCCGTCCTCGGCCGTGTGCAGGATCACCTCCGGCCGCGACACCTGGAACTCGTATCCCTCGCGCCGCATCGTTTCGATCAGGATTCCCAGATGCAATTCCCCCCGACCCGATACGATGAAGGTATCGGCCGAGCCGGTCTCCTCCACCCGCAGCGCCACGTTGTGCCGCAGTTCCTCGAACAACCGCTCGCGCAGCTTGCGCGAGGTTCCCCAGCGTCCTTCGCGCCCGGTGAAGGGCGAAGTGTTCACGCCGAAGTTCATCCGCACAGTGGGTTCTTCCACCTTGATCGTCGGCAGCGCCACGGGATTTTGTGGATCGGCGAGCGTCTCGCCGATCGCAATTCCCTCCAACCCGGCGATGGCGACAATCTCGCCGGCCGTCGCTTCCTCCACTTCCACCCGGTCCAATCCCTGATGGACGTACAGGTAGCGCACGCGCTCGGGAAGGTTCTCACCGGCGGCGGTGAGGCGCGCCACGTTCGCCCCGGCTTTCATCCGCCCGGCGAAGATCCGGCCGACCGCGGTCACCCCGCGGTAATTGTCGTATCCGAGCGAAGCCACCAGCATCTGCAGCGGCGCGTCCGCATCCACTTGCGGCGCGGGAATGCTGCGCAGGATTGCCTCGAACAGCGGTTGCAGGTCCGGTCCGAGTTCGTGCCCGCAACCGGCCTGTCCGGTGATGGCATTGGTGTAAACCACGGCGAACTCCGCCTGTTTCTCGGTCGCGCCAAGTTCGATGAACAAGTCGAAGGTTTTATTCAGCGTATCGTCCGGATCAGCGCCGCGGCGGTCCATTTTATTAATTACCACGATGGCCTGGTGCCCCATCTCGAGCGCCTTTTTGAGTACAAAGCGGGTTTGCGGCATCGGCCCTTCCGCGGCGTCCACCAGGAGCAGAATCCCGTCGACCATGTTCATCACCCGTTCCACTTCACCGCCAAAATCCGCATGGCCGGGCGTGTCGACGATGTTTATCTTGACCTGTTCATTCGCCACCGGGTCCCAGACGCTGATCGCGGTGTTTTTCGACAGGATCGTGATCCCGCGCTCGCGCTCCAGATCATTCGAATCCATCACCCGTTCCGCGACCTGCTGGTTTTCCCGGAAGGTGTGGGATTGCCGCAGCAACCCGTCGACCAGTGTGGTTTTCCCGTGGTCGACATGGGCGACAATGGCGATGTTGCGGATGTCCGTCCGTTCTTTTTTCATAATCCAACCATTTCCTGGAAAATACGCGCAAAACGACCCCGGCGGCTCTCTGCCGGGGTCGCAACAGGTGCTAATCATAACAAATTTTCATCGGTTGGAGAAGGCTCCTCTTAATCCGGTGGGACTTTTTAGCCGTAAAGGGGCAAATAATTTTAGATTCGCCGACTAATAATGCCGCAGATAATCCAATTCTTCACTTCACCCATCTTTCCATCCGTCGACGCCGCACACCCCGGGGAGTTACACGCCGCGGCCAACAGGCCACTAAAAGGAAGGAGGGCTTGAATATTTAACGGTGAAATACTATGTCGGATAATTGAGTGTAGATGCAATAAAGGTCTTCACCCTTAGGGTGACAGTTTACTCGGTGAGAAGGGAGAAAAAAGGAAAAGGACACGAAGAATTTCTTTATCTCTTCGTGTCCCCTGGCTAGCCCGCCAGGACAGGCTTCCGTTTTTCTCTTCGTGTTTTTTAGCGGATTCTTTTCAGCGCCGCGCGGACAATCTCCACATACTCCGGCTTGAGACTCGCCCCGCCCACCAGGCCGCCGTCGATCTCCGGTTCGGAGAGGAATTCGGCGATGTTGTCGGGCGTCACGCTGCCACCGTAAAGGACACGGATGGATTCCGATGCATGCTTTCCGAACTTCGCGCTCAGAACCGATCGAATCGATCCGGCGATAACCCGGTTGGCGTCCGGTCCGTGCGCCGCGCGCCCGGTGCCGATGGCCCACACCGGTTCATACGCCACGATCGCCTTCGCCGCCTGCTCGGCCGTCAGGCCGTCGAAGGCCGCGTTCATCTGCCGCCGGATGACCGAATCGGTCTGACCGGCCTCGTTTTCCGAAAGCGTTTCTCCCACACAGACGATCGGGAACAATCCGGCGGCCAATGCCGCTTTAACCTTCTTCGCCACCATCTCGTCGGTTTCACCGAACAGTCCGCGCCGCTCGGAGTGGCCAAGGATCACATACCCGCACCACTCCTTCACCATAGCGGCCGAAAGCTCGCCGGTAAAGGCGCCCTTCGCTTCCCAGTGCATATTCTGCGCGCCCAAGCCCACACCGCTTCCTTGCAGGATCGGCGCCAGCGCGGGAAGTGCGGTGGCGGGCGGACAGATCACCCGCTCCACGCCGTTGAGCGTTTTCAATTGCGGGAGAATCTGGCGGACGAAATCCGCCGCTTCCGCTGAGGTTTTATTCATCTTCCAATTGGCCGCCATGCAGGGTACGCGTTTCACTTCGGTTGCCATTTTTCGATCATCCTCTCGATTTCTACCCTTAACCAGGGGGGTGTATTGGGATCGTTCAGCACGTCTTTCATCAGGGTGATGCCTTGCTCGGTATTGCCGGTGACGCAATAATGCTCGCCCAGGATCGCCCGCACCATGGATTTCTCATCCCCCCGCGCAAGCTCCATGGCGTCGCGGATGAGCGGCTCGCCCTCTGCCGGAGACCGGGAAAACAAGGTCAACCAGCGTCCCAACGCCGCCTGCGAAACCGCCCAGCGCGGAATCCGTTCCGTAAACCAGCGTACCAATGGCTCGGGATCCTTCATTCCCGCCACATGAAACAGCACTTCGGCCGAGACGGTGCGCAGCCCGGGACTGCTGGGATCCGCGTCCAAACCTTTCTGCAGGTACTGCGCCGACATGATCCATTGTCCGCGCGCGTTAAGTTTCTCGACCGCCAGGAGTAGCACCCCGTTTCGATCGCCGGGGATCATGTCCAGCGCGGTTCGGAATTCCTTGTCGGCCGCCTCCTGATCCCCCCTATCCACAAACGTCAACCCCAGCTCAAAATGAACCCAGGCTTCGCGAAGGTCCTCCGGAATAATGATATCCGGCGAGGCCTGCGGCTCCTGGGTGAGTTTTTTCTCCTGGGTCCCCGGCGCAATCGGGGACAGTCTTGGCGGATTAAGCGCGGAAGCCGCTAATGCGGTCTCTGTGGCTTTTTGATCCTGCCTGTCGGAAATCATGCCCAGGGTGGCTATGCCGCCCAGGCACATGCATCCGCAAGCCATGATGATCAGAATTATCAACAGCCACTTCGGGATTCGTTTCCACAGCGGCGGTTTCCTCCCCGCTACGGGTTTCGCTTTGCCTCCCGCGACAGGCGGAGGTACCGCGGCCTTCATGGTTGCGGCCGGCCGCTTGTCCGGCGCAACGGCGGCCGTAGTTACCTCTCGAACCGCCTCGAGGAACGCCTTGACCAGCAAATCCACATCCGCAAACCGGTCCTTGCGGTCCTTGGCCAGCGCCTTGAGCAGCACCCGTTCGACGGCCGCGGGAACCTTCGGATTGATGGCGCGCGGCAGCGGAAGCGGCGTGAAGATGTGATCATGGATGATCGAGAACGGCGTATCGGCATTGAAGGGCACCCGTCCAACCGACAGTTCGTACATCACCACGCCGAAGGAATAGATGTCGGTCCCCGCGTCCAGGCTTTTTACGCCCTGCGCCTGTTCCGGGGAGATGTAGTGCGGCGTTCCCAGCAGCATATCTGAAGAGAGCGTGGATTCACCGGATTGCGCGATGCGGGCCAGGCCGAAATCCGCCAGATAAATTCCCCCTTCGGGCGTGAGCAGAACATTGGAGGGCTTGATGTCACGGTGCAGGATTCCCTTGGAATGCGCGTACGCCAGCGCCGCGCCGACCGCTTGGATCACTCGGACGGCTTCCGCCGCCGAGAGCGGGCCGCGGGCCAGCCTGGCTTTAAGGGTTTCGCCCTCGATGAACTTCATCACCAGGTAGGGTTGTCCCTCGGATTCAGAGAAATCATAAACCGGGACGATGTTGGGGTGCTCAAGCTTGGCCACCACCCGCGCTTCGCGGGTGAACCGCGCGGTAAAGGAGGGATCCTCGCGGAATGCCGCGTGCAATACCTTGATCGCGACGTAGCGGTCCAGCCCGGCGTGGTAGGCCTTGTACACTGTCGCCATGCCGCCCTGGCCGAGTTGTTCCAGGATCCGGTAGGGTCCGACATTTTGACCGTTGGTGAAAGTCATCTCACCTCCCCGGGGAAACCGCCCCGGAACCCAAACCCCCTTTCCTCTGCGATTGCAGTTGGCCCCCCCGCTCTATCCCGATTTACGGAGGGCGCCAAACCCGTTTCCGGATCTCGCGCCCTCCATTTTACAAGCTATGCGTTTTTCCCGCCTCCCAGCGTTATTTATCCTGCAGGATGGCTATCCCCGGAAGGACCTTCCCCTCGAGAAATTCGAGGGAAGCGCCTCCGCCTGTGGAAATGTGCGAGATTTTATCCGCCAAACCGGCTTCGGTGATCGCCGCGACGGAATCGCCGCCACCCACAATGGTTGTCCCCCCGCACGCGGAAACGGCTTGCGCCAGATCCCGCGTTCCTTTGGCGAAGTTGGGAAATTCAAACACACCCATCGGCCCGTTCCATACCACCAACTTCGCGCCCTTGAGCGCATCCGCGTAGCGGCGGACCGTCGCGGGTCCGATGTCGAGGATCCGCCAGCTGTCCGGGACCGCGGTCGCTGCCACCGTTTTGGATTGCGCTGCGGCGTCGAACTTATCCGCGATGATCACATCCTCCGGCAGGAGCAGCTTGCCGCCGGCGTCAGCCATGATCTTCCTGGCCGTCTCGACGCTGCCGTCTTCCACCAGCGAATCGCCGACCGCCAGGCCTTTGGCCTTAAGGAACGTGTTCGCCATGCCGCCGCCGATCAGCAGCTTTTCGCATTTCTTAAGCAGGTTGGTGATCACGCCGATCTTGTCGCTGATCTTGGCCCCGCCCAGGATGACGATGTACGGATGGTCCGGATCGTTGGCCGCTTTATCGAGGTATTCAATTTCTTTTTCCATCAGGAACCCGGCCACGCCCGGAAGATAATGCGCCACGCCTTCGGTCGAGGCATGTGCGCGGTGGGCCGAACCAAAGGCATCGTTGACATAGAT
Organism: Anaerolineales bacterium; assembly: GCA_034430775.1. Lineage (GTDB taxonomy): Bacteria > Chloroflexota > Anaerolineae > Anaerolineales > RBG-16-64-43 > JAFGKK01. The sequence goes on from DAOUDU010000020.1 coordinate 7,883, forward strand.
CTTGCCCAACATAGCCAGCCTCTGAGCGAAGGCCATGTCGTTCTTTTCCTCTTCCGGATGGAAGCGCGTGTTCTCCAGGAGCGCCACGTCGCCCGGTTTTAACTCGGCCACCACTCCTTCCGCCACCTGTCCGACACAATCCGAGGCGAACGTCACTTTCATTTTCAACAACCCGCTCAGGTGCTCGGCAACCGGCGCCAGGGAAAAGGCCGGATCCGGCCCGCCCTTCGGCCGTCCAAGATGCGAGCACAGCACTACCATCGCCTTCTGGTCGACCAAGTATTGAATGGTGGGCAGCGCCGCCCGGATGCGGGTGTCTTCCCCGACCTTGCCATTCTTAATCGGGACGTTGAAATCCACGCGTTCCAGCACCTGCCAGCCATTGACGCTTACATCGCGAACATTTTTCTTCTGCATATGTCCTCCAAACCCGCTCGGGGCTAGAGTTTCTTGGCGACCATCGCGGCCAGGTCGGCCGTGCGGCAGGAATAACCCCATTCGTTGTCGTACCAGGCCACCACCTTCACGAGGGTGCCGCCCAGGACGCCGCAGTATTGCAGGTCGACGATCGAGGAACGGGTATCGCCGCGGAAATCGGTGGACACGAGCGGATCGGCGGCCTTGCCGTAGGTCACACCGAGGATTCCCTTGAGCGCGCCGTTCGAGGCTTCCACGAAAGCGGCGGTCAATGCGTCCTTGGTCGTGGCTTTGGCGACGGTGCAGCTGAAATCGACGACCGAGACCGTCGGGCTTGGAACGCGCATGGAATATCCTTCGAATTTTCCCTTCAGGTCGGGGATGACGAGCGCCACAGCCTTGGCCGCGCCGGTGGTGGTCGGGATGATGTTCAGCCCGGCCGAGCGGGAGCGGCGCAATTCTTTCCGATGGCCCTGGTCCAGGATCACCTGGTCGTTGGTATAGGAGTGGATCGTGCACATCGTGCCGTAAAGGATGGTGAATTTGTCGTGGACGACCTTCGCCGCGGGAGCCAGGCAGTTGGTCGTGCAGGACGCGTTGGAGATGATGTTGTGTTTGGCGGGATCGTATTTCGAATCGTTGACGCCCAGCACGATGGTGATGTCTTCGTTCTTGGCCGGAGCGGAAATGATGACCTTCTTCGCGCCGCCGGAAGTGATGTGGGCGTTCGCACCGGCTTTGCCCTTGGCGGGATCCCCGACCGCGTCGGTGAAAAGCCCGGTGGATTCGATCACGATATCGACGCCCAGATCCTTCCATGGAAGCTTCGCCGGATCCCTTTCCGCAAGGACCTTGACCGTGTGGTCGTTGACCACGAGGTTGCCTTCCTTGATCTCGACCGTGCCGGGGAATTTCCCATAGGTGGAATCGTACTTGAACAAGTGCGCATTGGTCTCGACGTCGAACAGGTCGTTGATCGCCACCACTTCGAGGTCCTTGGGCGCGCGCTCCATCATTGCCTTGAGCACCTGCCGGCCGATCCGGCCAAATCCGTTGATGCCAACCTTTGTAGCCATGATATTCCTCCTGGTTTAGGAAAATGAGATGACGTGTTTCGAAAACGCCGGTGCCGTTGGCCGGCAGCCGGGGGATTCATTTTTATCGCGCGGTATCCCTCGGCTCTGAGCACCTCCGAAAGCCCTTACCCCCGGAATACCGTCCTTTGCCGGCCGAGTAGTTCCATCAAAGCGGAGGTCAGTTTTTGCGGATCGTGATGGCCGGCATGCGCGGTATCCGCCAGATCCTTCTGCACGACGGTCAGCGGCGCATCCGGGACCGGGTTTTTCACCCATTCCAATCCATCCGGCGGGGCCGTGGACGGGACCGTGTTCGCCAAGACCGCCTGGAACAACTGCATGCCCATATGCCGCTCGATCGCATCCAGATGATCCTTCACCGAAAAGCCATCGGTCTCTCCGGCCTGGGTTGCGACATTGCAGACATAAACTTTCAATGCGCGGCTGGCAACCAGCGCTTCGCGGATTTCCCGGATCAGGAGGTTGGGCAGGATACTGGTATACAAACTTCCCGGCCCGACAACGATCAAATCCGCGGAGAGAATGGCCTGGACGGCGCCCGGATACGCGCGCACTTCTTCCGGGTTGAGCCACACCCGCCAGACCGCCCCCGGTACGGCCTGGATCTGATTCTCGCCGCTGACCCGGCGGAGAGTATCCGTCCGCGCCCCGACCAGCTCGCCTTCCAGCGTGACATTGCTTAACGTGGAAGGAACCACCTTGCCGCAGATCGAAAGGACCCGTCCGGATTCGATCAGTCCGCGTTCGAAACTTCCGGTAACCCCCGCCAGCGCGGTGACGAATAAATTTCCAAAGGCGTGACCGCGAAAACCGTCACCTTCCGCAAACCGGTACTGGAATAACTGCGTCAGAAGCGATTCGTCTTCCGCCAAAGCAGCCAGGCAGTTGCGCAAATCCCCCGGCGGCGGGATCCCCAGCGCGCGCCGAATCTGGCCCGAAGAGCCTCCGTCATCGGCGACCGTCACCACAGCGGTCAGGTTCGTGGTCCGCTGCTTCAATCCGCGCAGCATGTTCGAGAGTCCGTGGCCGCCGCCGATCGCCACCACTTGCGGGCCGCGTTCCCGACGCCGGTAATTAGCCAGGATTTCCGGCACATTGCGGCCGGACTTCGCGAACGGCGCCAGCAGGCCGAAACTAAGCCGCCAAAGCGAATAGGCAATTAATCCGCCACCGGCCAACAGAAGCACCACGATGCGGATGGGCCTGGGGATGAAACTAAGCGCCAGCGTGGAAAGGACCGCGGAGTTCGGCCGCGCGCGGTACAGATCGAGCATGAAAACGGAAAAACCCAGCCCGACCAGGAGCGTACCTGTCACCAGGCTGATCAACCATCTCTTCACCCCCATGCCCGGCGTCAACCAGATTTTTCCCAATGCCAACCAGGATTTCAGGCGGTCGGCCGGCCTTCCCGGTGTTTTTTTCATGTGAAATTTTTCGCGAGGGGATGATAGCAGGAAAAATAGGCACCGTCAATCCGTAATGAATTGGAGAATGACGATTTGCCAACGTTGCCCGGAGGCTGGGAACTTCCCCTTCTCGGAGTACGGGATTTATGCGTGAAAAAGCGAGCAAAAACAAGGTCGAAAGGATTTCCACAAGCTGGAAGAATGCTTGACTTCTCAGCCTTATTTCAGGTTAATTCGGCTTTTCCATGATATACTCCGATCACCATATAACCCGAAAGGAGATGCACCATGCCTGGCGTTACCTACGAGCACGTTACCAAACGGTTCGACCGTGTCGTTGCGCTCAACGACCTCAACCTCGAGGTAAAAGACAAGGAATTTCTCGTCCTGGTTGGTCCCTCGGGTTGCGGGAAAACCACCGCCCTGCGGTGCCTGGCGGGCCTGGAAGAAGCCACCAGCGGCGTGATCAAGATCGGCACGCGCGTGGTCAACGACATCGCTCCGAAAGACCGCGATATCGCGATGGTATTCCAGTCCTACGCCCTCTACCCGCACATGACCGTGTATGACAACATGGCCTTCGGCCTCAAGCTCCGCCGCGTTCCCCGCCCGGAAATCGACCGGCGCGTGAAGGAAGCCGCCGAAGTCCTCGGCCTGACCGACATGCTCAAGCGCCAGCCGCGCCAGCTCTCCGGCGGTCAGCGCCAGCGCGTTGCGCTCGGCCGTGCCATCGTACGGGAGCCGCAGGTGTTTCTCCTCGACGAGCCGCTCTCCAACCTCGACGCGAAATTGCGCGTCCAGACCCGCGCCGACATTTCCAAACTTCATCAGCGGCTGCAAACGACCTTCGTCTACGTAACCCACGACCAGACCGAGGCCATGACCATGGCCACCCGTATCGCCGTGATGCGCGACGGCATCCTGCAGCAGCTCGACACACCCCAGGTACTTTACGATAAACCGACCAACGTCTTCGTCGCCGGGTTCATTGGCTCGCCGTCGATGAACTTCTTCGATGCCAAGGTCACCAAGAGTGACTCGACCTTATTCGTCGATACCGGCGCCTTCGCCGTCCCGGTTCCTTCCGATAAATCGCAGCGTTTCGCTTCACGCGTCGGCAAGGACATCATCTTCGGCATCCGCCCCGAACACATTCACGACCCGCAATTCGCGCCGCCCGGAATAGCGGCCGCGCGTGTGGAAACCCGGGTGGACGTTACCGAGCCGATGGGCAACGAAGTCTTCCTGTACCTGGTCTCGGGCGAACACACCTTCATCGCCCGCGTGGACCCGCGCACCCGCGCCCGCATGGGCGACCGGCTCGAGGTCTCGTTTGATATGAGCCAGATTCACGTCTTCGACCGGGATACGCAGGTCGCGGTTCGCTGAAAGGGATCCATTCCGAAAACACTCTCCCGCGCCTGTTGTTCGGCGCGGGATTTTTTTATCACGCTGGTATGGAGGCTTCTATGGCTGATTTTGAACTCATGCGGGCGCTTGCGCAAAGCGCAAAAACCAAGATCGTCCTTTTGGTTATGGACGGCGTGGGCGGCCTGCCTGTCGCACCCGGCGGACCAACCGAACTGGAGGCCGCCCAGAAACCTAACCTTAACCGACTGGCGGCCGAAGGCTGCCTCGGGCAGATGCACCCGGTCGGGTACGGGATCACCCCCGGCTCGGGTCCGGGCCACCTCAGCCTGTTCGGCTACGACCCCCTGAGGTTCGATATCGGCCGCGGCGTACTCGAGGCGTTCGGGATCGGAGTCGCGGTGGGGCCGGAGGACGTAGCGGCCCGCGGCAATTTTTGCACGGTGGATTCGGACGGACGCATAACCGACCGCCGCGCCGGCCGGATCCCGACCGAGGCTTCTTCAAAGCTGGTCGAGAAACTGGCGGCGATAAAAATCCCCGGCGTGGAAATGGAAGTCCGGCCGGTGAAGGAACACCGCTTCGTGGTCGTAATGCGCGGGCCGGGACTTTCCGCCTGCCTGACGGATACCGATCCGCAGAAAACAGGGGTTGCGCCGCTTCCGGTGAAGGTGACCGACCCGAAGGGCGAAAAAACCGCCAAGGCGTTCAACGAATGGATCGCGCAGGCCGGGAAGATCCTATCTAACGACCATCCCGCCAACATGCTTACCCTGCGCGGCTTTTCCGGCGATCCGCGCCTTCCGCAGTTTACGGATATCTTCAAACTGCATCCGGCGTGCGTTGCCGTGTATCCGATGTACCGCGGTGTGGCGGAACTCGTCGGGATGCAGGAGATTCCCTTTGCGGGCGATACGCCCGAGGACGAATTCCGCGCCGCCGTCAAAGTCTGGAAAGATTTCGACTTCTTCTTCATCCACATCAAAGCCACCGATTCGCGCGGCGAAGACGGCGACTTTAAAGCCAAGGTCAAAGTGATCGAGACGGTCGATGCGGCGTTGCCGACCTTGCTGGCCGCCAAGCCGGATGTGCTGCTGGTCACCGGCGACCACTCGACGCCGGCCAAACTGAAGAGCCACTCGTGGCATCCGGTCCCCCTGCTCTTATGGGCGCCGGGAACCGTCCGCCCCGACACGGAAACCGTCTTCGGGGAGCGGATGTGCGCTCGGGGCGGCCTGGGCACTTTTCCGACACCGGAATTGATGCCGCTCGCCCTGGCGCACGCCGGGAGACTGGCCAAATACGGGGCGTAAGGTAAGTCTTACAAAAAAGAGCGTCCTGATTGGACGCTCTTTTTTGTTTACCGTTCGACGCGTGGTAATAGACACCCGCTTGGTACACTCGGGGATGATGTTTACTTCGTCTTCCGGTAGATATCACCCCTTCGATCTTCGCGCCTTCTTCCCCGTGGGGGCTTCCGGTTTGCTGCCGTGGAATGGCGGGGCGGTGATTCCGCAGATCGTGCATAATCGTTTATCCAGCAGACGCGTCCGGACCCGTGGATCGATCTCCGCCAGGTCGATGGATGTGGTGATGACCGTCGCCAATTCCGCGTTGTACCGGTGATTCAGGAGTTGGAAAAGTTTTTCCCGCGCCCAAGGCGTGGCATTCTGCGCACCCAGATCGTCGAGGACGAGCAGGTTGGACGAACGGATCTCTTCAAACAGCCGGTCGTAAGAAACCGGGCTCGAAGGATTGAATGTCGAGCGCAGATAATCCAGCAGGTCCGGCACGACCACAAACACCGATGGAAACCCCATCGCTTCCCGGTGGTTGGCGACCGCCGCCGCCAGATGCGTTTTTCCACAGCCGTACGGGCCCAGCAGCACCAGCCACCCGACCGGTGAATCCGCCATCCGGCGCGAATGGTCGAGCGCGACGCGCATGCTTTTCGATTCTTCGGGTGAGAGGCGTTCGTCATCGCGCGGTGAGAACGAAGCAAATGTCTGGCGCGAGTGCAAATACAGCGTCGAAAGCTCGGTGGACCCGAGTTCTTTCACCGGCTGGCGATAATCCGGCGCGAAGATGCGTACCCGGTTCACCCGCTCGGTATCCGCCAGCCGCGATCGGATCCGGCCTTCAATCTCTTCAAGCCGCAAGTTGGTTGTGATCACCGTCGGGGATTTGTTGACGTAGCGGAAATCGAGGAGCTGGAAAAGTTTTTCCTGGGCCCACGGGGTGGCGTTCTGCGTCCCGAAATCGTCAATGATAAGCAGCGGGACATGGCGAATTTCCTCAAAACGCTGTGAAAAGCGGTCATCCCTGCTTTCGAAGGATGACCGCAGCCAGTCCAGCAGGTCCGGTGCCGTGAGGAACATGGTCGGGATTCCGTGCTCGGAAGAGAAGTTGGCGATCGCCACCGCCAGGTGGGTTTTCCCGCATCCGAAACCGCCTTCCAGGAGCAGCCAACCGTCGCGCGTCTGGGCGAAGGAATGCGCGAGGTTGTACGCCTGCTCGAGTGATTTTTGCCCGATCGGGCTGAGCGCGATCCGGCCGCGCGGCGAAAAGGATTCGAACGTCATGTGCTTCAACCGGTCCAGGTTGCTGAACCGGTAAAGCCGTTCGCTGGCTTGCGATTGCAATGATCCCTGGACGCAGGCGCACGGTGTGATCCGCCCGAAATTGGGATCACCCACCGGGAGGTTTTGCCGCAGGTAGCCGATTCCGCCGCAGATCGGGCAATCCGGCCGCCCGGCTCCAATCGGAGGGTCACCCGGGAGATCAGTGTTCGATAAAATCCGCATACTCTCCCTCGATGTACCGCCTCCGCTCGTTCTCGTCGGAGAATTTTTTTTCGCCCCGGCCTTCTTTCTTCCAGCGCTCGAGGATCGCGGCGATGTATTTCCAGGAGCGTACGTTTCGCTCCACGGCGATGCGCACCGCTTCCGCGATCCACCCCACGGGGTATTCCTTCTCCGCGTCGCGCAGGATATCCGCCATCATCGGCGTGAGCATTCCCACATTCTGTTCGTAGAGCGAGAAGATATTCGGCCGTTCCACCTGCCGCGGGTGGGGTGGAGTATCGTCCGGCTTCCACTCACCGCGCGCCAATCCCTCGGCGGCGGCCTTTCCACGCGGGCTGTTGAGGAAAAACCAGCCGTCATTTCTGTCTTCGGAGCGCACCGCGATCAAGGTTCCGCGCGCGATGGCCCGTCCGAGCGCATCGTCCAGCACTTGCTCCCCGCTGCGGCCCGGCTCCGTGAGGCCGGAGAGCAGAGCGTCATCTTCCCGCAGGTCGTGCAGGGTTAGGAAGCGATGCATTCCTTCCTGTTGGGAAAAACGCCACAACGCGTAAAGGGTGAGCTTTAATTCCCCCAAATGGTCGATGCTTGGCAGCAGGTCGGTGAAGAAGGGTGCCGGCACCGGCGTCATTCGCACCGGACCTTCGGGGAATCCTGCAAACCCTTTCATTCGGAACGCTCCGGCGGTGGAGCATCGCGGACTTGTTTGGCCAACGCGGCGTTCTCGAAGCGGGTTCGCGAAGGAAAGAAGATGAGTTCGACGCTGCCGGTCGGCCCATGGCGGTGCTTGGCGACAATGATTTCGGTGACAACCGCCTCGGAGCGCGGATTCGGCGCCCGCTTCCAGGATCCGGACGAGCCGGGGTCGGAGTCGCCCGCGCCGGGTTCGTCCGGACGGTGGATGAACATGACGATGTCGGCATCCTGCTCGAGTGACCCGGACTCGCGCAAGTCGGAAAGCTGCGGGCGTTTGCTGGTCCTCTGCTCCACCGCGCGCGAGAGTTGCGCGGCGGCCACGACCGGGACGTTCAATTCCCGCGCCAGCGCCTTCACATAGCGGGAAATGTAAGAAACTTCCTGGACCCGGTTATCGGTCCGGAAGTCGCTTCCCATTAACTGCAAGTAATCCACCAGCACCAGGTCGAGGCTGTATTCCAGATGCAGCCGCCGGCACTTGCTGCGCAACTGGAGCGGCGTGAGTGCCGGGGTGTCGTCGAGGAATATTTTCACTTCGCTTAGGGTGGAGGCGGCATGCGTGAAGCGCGCCCATTCGTCCTCGCTGACGGTCCCCTGGCGGAATTTATGCGAGTCGATCTTCGTTTCCTGGGAGAGCAGGCGCTGGATGAGCTGCTCGTTCGACATTTCCAGCGAGAAAATAGCGACATGTTTTTTATGCGTTTGGGCCACATTCTTGGCGATGCTGAGGAGCATCGCACTTTTGCCGAGGCCCGGGCGGCCGGCGATAATCAGCAGATCCGAGCGCTGCATGCCGCCAAGCAGCTGGTCCAGCTGCTCGAATCCGGTCGGGATCCCAAGGCTCTCGTCCGGATGGCGGGTCAGATATTCCAACCGGTCGAAATAATCGCTGATCACACGGTCGATCGGCTGCACGTCTCGTGTCAACCGGCGTTGGCTGACTTCAAACACAGCTTTTTCCGCTTCGCCGACCACGTCCGTGACGGTTTCGCGGGCATCATGAGCGTGTGAAGCGATCGTGCTCGCCGCCGCGAGCAACCGGCGCCGTACGGAATCCTCCTCGACCATCTTTCCATACGCTTCCGCGTGGAGCGAGGTCGGGACATTATTCATCAAGCCCGCGAGATACGCCGCTCCACCGGCTTCCGCGAGCCGTCCCCGCCGTTCCAGTTCCTCGGAAACCGTCAGGGCATCAATCGGCGACTGCCGTTCGATCAGGTGCTGGAAGGCTTCCCAGATCCATCCGTTGCGATGGATATAGAAATCCTCCGGCGCCAGGAAGGTGGCCACCTCGTAGAACACAGCCGGGTTGATCATTACCGCGCCGAGCAGCGCTTCTTCGGCCTCCCGGTTATGCGGTTCGACCGGGATTCCGGAAGGGGAGGAGGTTGCGGGAAGGTCCGCGTTGGAGGAAGGATAATCCGTCATGGTGTCAGGTGTTTGAAAAATATATCCCGGCCGGGCCGGGAATTGGATGCGCAGGAATTCCTGGGCGATGCGAATAATCCGGCCCCTGAATTCGGAAGCGGATCAGCTGGTTGGTTTCGCGTCCGGCGGATTGCCGTCTTTATCCAGCCGCTGGATAAAATCCTTGAACACATCCAGCCGTTTATCGGAGGTTTCTTCCTCCGGCGCCGCGGCTTCCCCGCCCTTCTCGCGGATATCAGCTTCGGGCGTCGCGCCCGCCCGCTGCATCACATCCTCGGAAACAAAGATCGCCGCATGCGCGCGGACGGCCAGCGCAATTCCGTCGGACGGCCGCGAATCGATTTCAATCTGCTGGCCGTTGTTGCTGATGATTAACCGCGCATAGAAGACTTCATCCTGCAGATCATGGATCTCGAGCCGTTCGAGCGTGGCGCCCAATCCCCCCAGCACGCTCTTCAGCAGATCATGCGTCATCGGCCGGACCGCTTCCACTTCCTGCAGGAACATGGCGATGGCTTCGGCTTCGAATTGACCGATCCAAATAGGAAGGAAGCGGTTGCCCCCCGTTTCGCGAAGAACCACTACCCGGCTCTGGGAAACAAGATTAACCTGTATCCTGTCCACGGTCACTTCGATCATCGACCCTCCGGGCTTGGATAAACGGCCTGTTCATGATCGATCTTATTTTAACACAGTGTCCGGTATATAATTCCGGTATGGCTTTGTACGGACATTCTCTTCCCCGCACGGCGGCGAGTGCAATCACATTCCTGCTGATCGCCGGCTGCGCTACGCCGGTGTTAAAAGTGGGAACCTCGGTTTTTTCCTCCGAGACGGTTTCCCTCACACCAACCTGCCGTGGGATATTATGCACTCCGGAAATAAGCGATATCCGTTCGTGGACCCCGCGTGTGGATTCCGAAACATCCACCCCCACCGGCGGGACTCCCTCCCTCACCCCGACTCCCCGCCCCGGATTGGAATTCACCCCGCCGTCGCTGCTTTCGCAGCAGGGGATGCTCGCCATGACACTGCGGCGCAGCGAATATGCCCATATCTGGTTGTGGCCGATGGGGATGCCCAACCCGGTCCAGATTACCGGCGGCGCCGCGTACGACCGCGATCCGGCTTTCCGCCCCGATGGCGGCGCGATTGCATTTTCCTCCCAGCGCGACGGCGGCTGGGACCTCTACATCCTGGACCTGACCACCGGGGATATTGAACGGCTGACCAATTCATCCGAATTCGAAGCGCACCCGTCCTGGTCACCGGATTCCCGCCAGGTGGCCTATGAACGCTACAGCAATGGGCGCCTCCGCATAGGCATCCGCCGCGTGGAAGACCAGGCGCTCATGTGGCCCGGCCCGGAAGGAATGGATTCCTTCGAGCCCAGCTGGTCATCCTTGGCACGGGCGCTATCCTTCACCGGGCGGATCGGAAAACAAAGCGACATCTACGTGTTGAACCTGGATACACAGCAGATCATCAATCTGACCAATTCACCCGACCTCGACGAACGGGCATCTGCCTTTTCTCCGGATGGCACCTCCATCGCCTACACTGCGGAGAAGGATGGTTTTTCATGGATCTACAAAATATCCGCTGCCGGAGGCGGCAAACCACAGCTTGTCGGACAGGGTGATAACCCGGAATGGAGCCCCGACAGCCATTGGCTCGCGGGCGTATTCCACCCGGACCTTATGCAATCGTATCTGCTCTTTTCGCCTTCCGATCAACAAGTGCTTTCCCCGTCCGCCTTATGGCTGCAGGGCCGGATCGAGAACCTCGCTTGGACCTCCGCCGTTCTTCCCTCCCCCCCGCCCGATTGGATCTCCGACGTCGCCGCCGATGACTTCACCTCCGCGCCCGTACCGTCCGTCGCTGGAACACCGCTCTCGACCCAGTTGGTGGACCTGGATGTGAACGCCCCCGACCCTCGGCTGAGCTCCGCGGTCGTTCAACGGTTCCAGAATTTACGGGCTTCGGTGAAAAGACAATCCGGTTGGGATTTTCTGGGCACACTCGACAACGCCGTAATCGATATCGACACTCCCATGCCTCCGAGAGAAACCAATTCCTGGCTGCGGACCGGCCGGGCAATCGCCATTTCGCGCGCCGCCATCACCAAGGGTTGGCTGGTCGTTCTGCCCGATCCGACCGGCGTTTCCGAGTACTGGCATCTTTACATCCGGACAGCGGTGCAGGACGGCAGCCTGGGGACACCGCTTCGCGATTTCCCCTGGGATTTCGATGCGGTCACATCCGGCACGCCATCCGCCTTCGATAGCGGCGGCCAATTCTTCGGGCAGATCCCAACCGGATATTTCGTTGATTTCTCCCAGCTGGCCGCCGAATACGGTTTCCAGCGGGTGCCATCCGATCCGGATTGGAGATCGTATTATTTCGGTATACATTTTTGGGAGTTTGTCTGCAACGACGGCCTGGATTGGATCGCCGCAATGGGTGAGCTTTATTCTCCTTATGCATTCCTCACCCCCACCCCCATGGATACGCCGACCCTCTGAAAGTCCCCCACCCCAATATGGAGAGGACCTGAACCCCTGCCTAAAGTACCATGCCTTTCGTGGCATAAGTGTTGCAACACATACCCACAAGTCGTAAACCCGAGATTCTCCTTAAAATGCTTGTATGATGTGCTTGCGGGGGACGCCGATCCCAAGGAGAACCTGATCCCGGAATCATTGGGAATGCGGGCGCGATCAAACAAGGACAGTCCATTTTAAAGAAGGCACTGATATGAATACGCCCAACCGTAGGAAAGGCTGTTCGATCTCCGGGATTGCCGTCGTTGTGGTGGCCATCCTCGCCATCCCTGTGTTTCCAGTACTCGCCGGTAAGGGGCTGCTTGAGCCGACGGCTGTCGATGCCGACGGCTATTACGATATGTTCGGCACACCTCCGGCTTTCGATCCCACTTCCCTGCTGGAATATCCGCTGGTTTCCAATGATCGGCCGGCAAGCTATAAGGCCCCCCTGCAACAGCGGAAGGAAGATCACTATTGGTTGGACCGGCCGATCCCCTCGACGTATGTCAACTGGATCGATACCGATTACCGTTACGGAGGGGATTACTACAACGAGTTCGAACCGCACAACGGAGTAGATTTCCCGGCGAAATTTAGAACCCCGGTCATCGCTTCCGCAGACGGTGTGATCAATTGGACCGGTTACGGCCTGTTCGGGCATTTCGAAAACATCAACGATCCCTACGGGCTGGCCGTGAGTATCCGGCACGACTTTGGTTATCTTAACCAGCCGGTTTTCACCGCGTATGCGCACCTTTCGCGGATCGATGTAAAAATGGGGCAGCGGGTCAAAGCCGGTGATCAAATCGGCCTGGTCGGCGGCACCGGCAAGGCAACCGGTCCGCATTTGCATTTCGAGGTCCGGGTCGGGGAGGATTCATTCTACAATTCCAGAAATCCGGAATTATGGCTGGTGCCGCCGATTGGGTACGGCGTGCTGGCCGGTCGGATCGAGTCGGTCGATTCCTGGCCAATGGTGGAATATCCGTTGACGTTGCGGCGCGAGGGGACGTTCAAAGAATGGCGATTATACACATACGTCGGTAATGTAACCCACCCCGACGACATCTATCAGGAAACCTTCGTTGCCGGCGATCTTCCCGCAGGAACATATGTGATCGATTCCTGGGTCTGGTGGACGCACTATTACTTCACGGTGGAGATTGTCGCCGGGCAGACAACCTTTGTCGTCATTCACTCCGGGTTGGATCCATTGATCAATCCTCCGATGGCTATGCCATAACCGCACCGGTGATCCGGTGGATCGCCCTTACGATCCCGCCTCACGCAATTCCGCGATCGCCTGCGACAAAAACAATGCCACATCCCTGGCCAGCACCGAGTCGGTGACGCCCACATGCGCCGCCGCCAATTCACCGGCGCGGCCGTGCAGGTATGCGCCCAGCACAGCCGCCTGCCAGCTCTCAACACTCTGGGCGATCAATCCGCCGATCGTTCCCGCCAATACGTCACCCGTTCCGGCCCGGGCCAGGGCCGGCGTGGCAAACGGTTCGATCGCGCAGCGGCCGTCGGGTGCGGCGACCACGGTGAATGCACCCTTGAGTACGACGATGGTATTCCACTCTCGGGCAAACCGCTGCGCACTCCCCGCCCGATCCTGTTGGATATCCTCCCGGCTCCATCCGGTCAAGGCTGACATTTCCCCCGGATGCGGCGTGAGGACACTGCCGGGCGGCAGCATTCCGGGCCATTCGGGCAATTCGGACAGAATGCGCAATGCATCCGCATCCACGACTGCGGCCGGCAGGTGCGCCTTTGGCGGGCTGTCCGGTTTTTGCGCCGCGCCAAATCCGATTTTATTTTTTCGGTGCCGGACTTGTTGCAGAAGCGTTTTTAAAAATTCGACTGTCGGTTTTTCCCGTCCGAACCCCGGTCCAATGACCAGCGCCTGCGCGTTGACGATCTCCAGTGCGAGCACGTCCGCCGCCCCGGCTGCAATTACGCCAAAATCTTCCGGCAGGACGATCCATGTCGCCTCGGGAAGGATGGATACGGCGGCCGAGTAGACCGGGCCGGGAACCGCCAGCGTTACCAAGCCGGCCCCGATTCGGTACGCGCCCAATCCCGCCAGCGCCGGTGCGCCGGGGTAATTGATCGATCCCCCGATCACGATTACCCGTCCAAATGTTCCTTTGTGCGCGTTTCTCGGGCGCGTTCGCAGCCAACCGCGCACCAGTTCCGGATCGGCGAGTTGGGCTCCCGGTATGCGAAGGGATTCCAAATCCGGCGGGAGGCCGATGCTGGCGACGAGAAGATGGCCAACCATTTCTGCGGCGGGGAAAGTTAACAGACCCGGTTTAACGGCACCCAGGGTTACGGTCAGATCGGCCGGAATGGTCTGCGGCGCCGCCGCGCCCGTATCGCACTCCACACCCGACGGACAATCGACGGCAACAATAAACGGCCGCGGACGGCGCGGGGAAAGTGCAGTGTGCACTGCGTCCAGAAAACCGGTTACCGGCGGCCGCAACGGCAATCGCGTCCCGGTTCCCAGAACCGCGTCAATCAGAATTTCCGCTTCCGCAAGCGCCTGGTGCATACGGCTGCGGCCGGTTTCACCCGTGCCGTCGGTCAGCGTGCATCCGGCGGCAACCGCCGCCCGGGACCGCGGATCGCTTTCCTTCCTTCCCGATGCAAGGAACACCTGGACGGCGCATCCGGCGTGCGCAAAATGTACGGCGGCTACGAGACCGTCGCCGCCGTTGTTGCCTCCCCCACACAGCACAACCACGCGCTTCCCCATGACCGGCCCATACTGCTCCGCCGCCCGGTCGAACACCGCTTCGCCGGCGTTATCCATCATTCGTTCGAAGCTCATCCCTTTGCGGTCGGCCTCGGTTTCAATTGCACGCATTTGTTCGACACTGACGATGCGGGCCATGTTCTTTTCTCCTCCGGACGGATCAGCAGAAGACTGCATTGCATTATACGACCGGACTGGTCCACGCCTGCGGGGAGGAAATTAATCGGGATGTTTGCAATATCCGGATTGGGATCGAGATGATACACAAAGCCAGCATAGAAAAGTGGCGGGGTGCTTCCCGGCGTCACCGTACAGATAATGCAACTCTACCCTTTTATTTCGGACGCAAAAATACGCCTAATCCATGGTCCGATGGAGTATGGATCGAAAAAAGGATTGCCAAATAATTATGCATTATTGGAATTAAACTCCAAAAAGGAATACTATTAATTTACAAGCCGCCAGCCGCTGGCAAATGACGTCGAGAGTCAAACATCTTCAGCGGATGAGAGGGGTCTTTGGCAGCCCGGGAGGATCGACTCCCCGCCCAACCCCCATGATGGCACCCCGTGAACTCCGAACGCCGCCTCCAGGCGGCGGCTTGATTTAATTATATGGACGCGGGGCATTGCTGCTAGCGGGCTTCCCCTTGGCACATGGATTACACCGAAAAGAACCGAGTACTCCGAAAAGTACTGCGCTTTTCTTTTTCTCTATCAACTTGCGAGTTATCCAAATAACCCGGCGCTATCGGATTATCGCGTTGTTCGGTGTACTAATTTCAGATCTTTGCAGGGCGGGACATGCGGACGGGTGCATCAGGCGCCCCTGGCGGGAATCGAACCCACAACCACCGGATTAGAAGTCCGATGCTCTATCCGTTGAGCTACAGGGGCAAGAAGATTATTCTAACAAATTCAACTCACCTTCCCAAGTCGTCAATGAATCACAAGAAATTGGGAGAAAAAAAGTGGATTGGCCGCAAAAGGCACAAAGCAATTCTTGTTTTTTCTTTTGCGTTCTTTATATCCAATAAATGGGGGTTGGACTACTCCGCAACCGGGCGGATGCCTTTGTATACGCGCACGCCCGAAAGCGTCCGTAAAATGGTGTTCGCCGGCCGTCCGATTTTCTCGGAAATTTCATTTACGGTCAGCGGCGTATTACTATTGGCCAGGAACACCCGGAAAACGGCATCCACCAGCGTGGTATGCGGCGCAATGTAACCCGGTTGAAGACTGCAATGCGAGATCAGCGCATGCTGGATTCCGTCGATCCTGCTGACTTCGGCCGTGTTCGGATCAATCCAATCGATCCGACTCCCATCAGCGACGGATTCGAGCGCGGCGCGGTGTTCCGGGCACAGATGGCTCAGGAGGTACACCCGCCATTCGCGTTCGTTGCGCTGCCACCATTCGTATTCGATGTGGAACCGGGTGGACAGGCTGGGTTTTATCAGGCGCATTGCGCCCGATTCGATCACCGGTTCTCCGTCCATTTCACCTCGTCGAAACGGTAATACAAATCCCCCACGTGCGAGAAATACGGGCGTTTCATCAATTCGGCGAACACCGGAGCCGGCGGGAGCCGGCGTACCACGTTGACCGCGCAGTAGAGCGTCCGTGCATGGACCGTACTTTGCGGATTAAGCTTGGCCAGCTCGCGGAAGACGTCGGCGATCAGAGTCTCCAGCGGGATTTTCTGCTCCTTCATCCGCAGCCACAAATCGTCCACCGCCCGCGGATCGTCGACCGCGATGACCGACAGTTCGTCGTACTCCACCGCCACGGATTGCTTTTGCATGGTAAAGGCCAGCCGGTTGTTACTGGAAGCCGTCGCCGTCCGCAGCCATTCACGTGCCGGGCGGCGGGTGGCAGCGTCCAACAGAATCTCACCCGGTTGCTCGCCCCGACGCACGCGCAGAATTCCCCCGGGCAGCAGCCCTTTCTTCGGGTACCATTCCGCCAGTCCGAACGCGTATCGGAAAGGAGAAACTACCCAACCCGGGAATCGTTCCCCTGATTCTAAATCCACGAATTCAAAACGGATGCGCGTCGCTTGATGAGCTTGCGGCAGGATCGTGGCAAGGCGCGGGTTAAGCGGGAGCGTGCCAACCCGCCAATGCGGAAAGGAGAGGATCAGTGACACCTCGCCGGATTCTCCGACCTGCGGCTTCTCACCCGGCCCCCATTCATCCTCCAATTCGCGCACCAGTGATTGCAACGGTTCGGAGAGCACAGCCTGCGCCGAGGAATCCTTCTCGTAGGCAAGGCGCCGCGGTGGAAAGGTCACTTCCGGCGGCTCCAGGCGTTTGAGGAACCACGCCATCTCACCGGCGGGTCCGACTTCCTCGAACCGCTCGTCCTGATACAGTGCAAATTCCAGGGAGAATGCGGCCAATCGCGGATCCACATTGGCGGGCAATTCCAAGTGTTCCAAGAGCGCGGAAGTGGGCAACGGCCCCCCGCCGGCAACATCCAGGACCGCCTCTGCAAGATTTAAATGTCCGTGGGAAATCTCTACCAGCAGCGAATGTGGAAACCAGCGGTCGGCAATTTTAGCAATTTCCGGACTCTTTGAAAGGCGGTCTTCCAGGACGCCGAGCATTGCGGCGCTGTGATCTGCGAAAATCTGTTCCGGCGATTGCTCGCTGGCACCCATGAGTGTTTCCAGGGGGATGGTGTTGATCCGGTGGTTTTCCAGTCGGGAGGCGAACTCGCGTTCCGCGCCATCCATCTGCACCCGTATCACATCGAAGGGGCCGGCTTGGGGGTTTTCACCCGGCCGTACCGAAATCACCGAGCCGCGAGCGAAACTGAGCATCGGAAACACAAGCTGCTGACCGGCCTGGTAGGCCAGGCGCGGAAGGTATATTGTATCTTCCGGGGAGAGCTTGGCGCGGCGTTTGGCATCGCTCTGCACCCGCTCGCGGATGATGGCCACCGCCAAACGCTCCGATTCCATCGGAGCGCCTTCTTCGAGGAGGAGATTATTGATGAACTCGATATCGGAGTCGTTTAGTGTGAAGGTTTCACCCCACAATTGCGAGGGGTTCGCAGGATATTCTGCCACAAGTTCCTCAAATGCCGCAAAAGTCGGCCCGCAACCGGCGCGCGAGCATGGCGATTATACCCCGGACACCGGTCGTGTCAAAGTCCAGAGTCAGTGTATATCTTTTTCACCCCAGCGGGCTTGCCGAAATCTATCATCGGATATATTATCTTTCGCATCCAAGGAGTCGCATTGCGCATGGAGCCGTCCTCCAATCCCGTTTCGCTGGAATGCCCGTACTGCGGCGCCCGTGTTCCACCGGGCAACTCAGACTGTCCGGAATGCAATGTCGACCTGATCCTCTATACCGATCTTCTGATCCGGCAGCGGCTGGAGGAAGCCCGCACCGCCCCGCCCGCGATGCCTGCGAGCATCGAAGAGCTCGTCCCGCGCCTTGGGGAAAGCCTCGTGGCGCAAAAAGTCATCACGGCGGAGCAACTGCAGCAGGCACTGCAGGTGCAAGCGCGCGACGCGCAGGAGGGGAAACCGACGCACCGGATCGGTCAGATCCTGATCGAAATGAAATTCCTACGTCCGGAAGAGCTGGACCGGGCGGTGGCCGGTATGGTCCTCCATCTGCAAAAAGCGCTGCAGCTGGCCAACCGCCGGCTGGAGGAACGGGTCCGTGAGCGCACGGCCGAGCTCTCCCGCGCGCTTGAAAAACTCTCCGAGCTCAACCAGCTGAAAGCCGATTTCATCGCCAATATATCGCACGAACTGCGCACACCGATGACCCACATTGTGGGATACATCGACCTGCTGGCGGATGATACCTTCGGCCCGCTTTCCAAAGAACAGCGGGATGCGATGGAAACGCTTCGCAACGCGTCCCAACGGTTGAACAACCTGATCGACGACCTGATCCAGTATTCGGATTCCTCGCGCGGCGGGATTTCCCTCAATATCCAGACCATCACCATCCGGGATTGCGTGCAGGACATGCTTTCCCGCCTGACGGCAAAATCCCAAAAAGGAAATGTCCGAATTGAAGTGCATCTGCCGCCGGACCTGCCCCCCGTCCGGGCGGACAGCCGAAAAATCACTTGGGTTATTTTCCAACTGGTGGATAATGGAATAAAATTCACTCCTTCCGGAGGGAAAGTAAGTGTCCGCGCCGGACGCTCTTCGGATCGGGTCTGGGTAACCATCGAGGATACCGGGATCGGCATTCCCGCCGGGCGGATGGGCGAGTTGTTTGCGCCGTTCCATCAGCTCGACGGATCGTCCACCCGCCGGCACGGCGGAACCGGCATGGGACTGCACCTCAGCCGCCAAATTGTTGACGCCCATGGATCCAAACTCACGATTCAAAGCAAGGAAGGCAGCGGGACGCTGCTGTTGTTCGATCTCCCCATCGCGCGGTCCGGAAGCGGGAAATTAAAGTAAATTGCCGCTCCGCTGTGGATAAGCCGGGTATCCCGCCCGCGGGCGGACAGTCTGTAGAATCTGACGAAAGGATAGATAAATCCCATGCCAGGTCCGAATTCCCCGCAATTCCTGAGAAACAAAATGCTGGGTGTAATCCTGAAAGACGCCCGCGAGGCTTCCCACCAAACGGTGCGCGAAGCCGCTGAAGCCATCGGGATGACCTCCTCGATGCTGTCGGCTTTCGAGACGGGCAGGCGCTCCATCACCCTGCCGGAACTCGAGGCTCTGGCCTACACGTATGATGTTCCCATCCGCCATTTCCTGTACGGCGCCCAGTTCCTCAGCCAGGATACGCGGGAAAAAATCGATCTGGACCGGCTTATTTACATCCGTCAGAAAATGATCGCCACGAAATTGCGCCAGCTGCGCGCCGAAAAAAACCTGCGGCTGGGCGAACTCAGCAAGAAATCCGGGATAACGGTACGGAGGATAAAATCCTACGAGAACGGTGACCGGCCGATCTCGCTTGCCGATCTGGAATCGCTGTCCCAGGCGTTGGACGTGGAAGTCGGATCCTTCCTGGAGTTCCATGGTCCGGTTGGCGAGTGGGAGCTGAACCGGGAATCTGATGATCAATTCCAAAAGCTGCCTTCGGATATCCGCCGTTTCACCGGACAACCCACGCACGAACCATACCTGCGGCTGGCTATGAAATTAAGCGAACTGCCGGTCGGCCGGCTGCGGGATATCGCCGAAGCCCTTTTGGATATCACCCTATAATCCCCTTCTCGGTTTCCCCGCTGACCGCGGCGGAGAGGGAACCCTTCCTGCGGTGGCTTTCCTCCGCCGAATTCCAATTCCGCCACATCGGCTGGCACCCGCTCGCCTATTGGCTCGGCCGTCCCGTTTCCCGCTGCCTGCGGAAACCGGATGGAACGCTGGCAGCGGCGATTATGGTTTCCCCCGACCGACTCGGCGTGGCATGGCTGCACCTCTTTGCGGCTTCCGCCCCTCCCGGCCGCCGAATGGCCTGGAATGAACTCTGGCCCCAAGTAAAAAGCATTCTATCGGACAAAAAGCTTTCATCCATTTGGGCGATGACCGCCCACACCTGGCTGATCGAACTGCTTCTGGAAAATGGATTTTCCGGACACGGCCGTGTCATCGCCTTTTCCCGGCAGGCAGTTCCCCCGCTTCCGGAGGACGCCGACGAATCCTCGATCGCACCGATGACGGAAGCCGATTTGCCGTCGGTCGAGCCATTGGATCATCTGGCCTTCATCCCGCCATGGCAAATGGATACCGATGCGCTTCGGGAGACCCTTGATCGGTCGCTGCTGGCCGTCGTCCACCGGACGGGGACCCGGGTAACCGGTTACCTGATGGCGGGAGCTGCGCCGCAGGGGATGCACATCACGCGGGTCGCCGTGCATCCGGAACACCAGCGCCAGGGAATCGGCCGCGCGCTGCTTGTCCGGTTATTGCGATTTGGCCGCCGCCGGGGAGCCCTCCGTATTACGGTGAACACGCAAAGCGACAATATGCGATCCCGGCGGCTCTATCGCTCCCTGGGATTCTCAGAGTTGGGAGAAACGTATCCCGTATTCCGTTATGATTTTCCGACGGACGACCGCGGCCCATCTGACCCATTCCCGGCCGCATCCTAGACAATTCCCCGCAAACATGGCAAACTATTCGCCTGTTTCCATTTTTCGATCCCTTTTCCGGAGGGGTAATGCCCAAGAAGCGTAAGAATTTTTCGCGACAGCGCTCCAGCTCGAAAAATCTTCAGCGGAATATCCTGATTGGCGTCGGCGCCATCATCGGCATTGTCGCCTTCGTTGCGATCATCGCCAGCCAAAGCGCCCCGATCGACAAATCCTTTCCGCCGCGGGAAGCCGGCAACCCAAGCGCCAGAGTCGTGGTTGAGGAATTTTCGGATTATCAATGCCCGTTTTGCGGTCTTTTCGCCACAACCGCCGAGATCCGGCTGCGCGAGGAATACATTAAACCGGGAAGAATCCTTTTCATCTTCCGCAATTACCCCATCGTTGACAGCTACGTCTCCGGCGGAGCGGAATCGCACTTGTCCGCCTTGGCGGCGCTATGCGCCGGCGATCAAGATATGTTCTGGGAGTACCACGATTACCTCTTCCAAAACCAGTCCGGGGAAAACCAAGGGAACCTCAGCACCGCCCGCTTGCAGGCCTTCGCCGCCCAGCTTCATTTGGACAATCTGCAGTTCAATCAGTGTCTGAGCAACCAGACTCATCTCGACGTCCTGAATGCGGACTCCCAGCGGGGAAACGCTCTGCGCTTGAACGGCACCCCGACCTTTTTCGTCAACGGCGTTGTGGTCAACGGAACGTCATCTGATTTCGAATGGCTGTTTTCCGCAATCGACCGGGAACTGTTGAAGGTCGGCGGTTAACCCAATAGAGATCTTGCACCCATGATCGGCTATCGCGGGTGCAGGATCCATAGGGAAGCTCGGCAGAAAAAATAGTTCGCGTTCTCGTCATTCTTCGGAGGGGGATATGAAGACCTGGCAGACATTCCTATTGGGTTTATGCACCGGTTTGATCTCGGCTGCTCTGATCCTGATCGGCAACGGCCGACTGGAGGGTAAGCCGATTCTCCTCGCCACCCCGCGCGATCCGCCCGGTGTGCGCGTATCTGTCCGCGGCGCGGTTATCGCCCCTGGAATCTACTTACTGCCACCCGGCAGCATCGTCCAGGATGCATTGCAGGCCGCGGGCGGCATCCTCCCCCAGGCGGACACCTCCCGTCTGAACCTTGCCGCTCAACTCAGCGACGGCCAGGAATTTCGTGTCCCCTTGTTTTCCCCAACCCCCGCCCCGGGAACACCGCTCTCAACGCCACCCGGCGGTGGAAAAATCAACCTTAACACCGCCACGCTTGCGGAACTGGAATCCCTGCCTGGGATTGGGCCCGTCCTCGCGCAGCGAATCGTCGATTACCGGGAGACGCATGGCCCGTTCCAATCCGTCGAGGATTTGCGTAATGTGGATGGCGTGGGACCGTCTCTGTTGAATAAAATCCGCGACTTGGTGGAGGTGTGAATCCACGAAAGACACGAAGGAAAACCCGAGGGGCACGAAGTTTTTTTAATTTATCTTCGTGTTCTTCAAGTTCCCTTCGTGTTTTTTCGTGGATGCAATCAGACTTTGGGTAAAACGATCGTTTGCTGGGCCTGGTATTTTCCTTTTTTGTCGGCGTACGATGTCTGGCACACTTCGTCCGCCTCGAAGAAGATCACCTGGGCGATGCCTTCATTGGCGTAGATTCGCGCCGGCAGCGGCGTGGTATTGGAGACTTCAAGCGTTACAAAACCCTCCCATTCGGGTTCGAACGGGGTGACATTGACAATGATCCCGCATCGCGCGTAGGAGCTCTTGCCGACGCAAAGCGTCAGCACGCCGCGCGGAATACGGAAGTATTCGACTGTCCGGGCCAGGGCGAATGAATTCGGGGGGATAGTGCACACGTCGCCGCGGAAATCGATCATCGTTTTCAGGTCGAACGCCTTCGGATCGACGATGGCGGAATTGACGTTGGTGAAGATCTTGAACTCATCCGTCACACGGATATCGTATCCATAAGACGAAACACCGTACGAGATGACTCCCTGCCGCACCTGGGAATCCACAAACGGTTCGATCATCCGGTGTTCCTTCGCCATCCGGGCGATCCAGCGATCCGATTTCAATCCCATGCCGTTCCTCCGTCAATCAGGGTGTGGGGTCTCCGATTCCGCGGTCTCCGGACCGAGGACCGGGTTTTCCAGAATACCGATACCTTCGATTTCCACCTGCACCGTATCCCCCGCTTCCAACTTTCCCACACCGGCCGGAGTCCCGGTAAGCAGGACGTCGCCGGGGTCGAGGGTCATGATCCCCGAAATAAAAGTGAGCAGTTGCGCGATGGAAAAAACCATGTCCCGGGTGGATTCCAGCTGGCGGATCCGGCCGTTCACCCGGCAGGTGATCCGCAGATCGTGCGGGTTCACCTCCGTGTCGATCCACGGCCCGAGCGGGCAGAATGTGTCGAACCCTTTGGCGCGGGTCCATTGGCCGTCCCGTTTCTGCAAATCCCTGGCGGTGACGTCGTTGGCGATGGTGTATCCGAAAACTCCCGCCATCGCCTCCTCGGTGGTGGCATTACGGATTCTCCGGCCGATGACCACGGCCAGTTCGCCTTCGTGTTCCACCTGTTCAGATTGCGGCGGAAGAACGATCTCCTCGCCCGGGCCGATCACGGCCGAAGGAGGTTTCATGAAAAGCATTGGCACATCCGGAATATCGACATGGTGTTCCCGGGCATGGTCAGCGTAGTTCCGCCCGACGCAGAGGATCTTCCCCGGAAGCCATGGCGCCGTCAGTTTGACCGAACCCAGCGGCTGGCTGACGGGCATCCGCCGGTGGGCGCCGAATAACGGCCCCGTGATCAGTCCGACCTGGTCACCCTCCAGCCAGCCCAAGACCGCCGACGCTTCCCCTTTTCGCTGAAACCGTACGTAGCGCATGCCTAAACCCCCCAAACCCGGAACTGTTCGAGAATTGAGCCGCCGATGAATTCGCGCAGGATCGAATCGTCGGGTATGAATTCGGGAGAGAGCGGACGAAACCAGGCCAGGAACGCCAGCAGCCGCTTGGCTTCGATGTACTCCGGCTGTTCCGGCGTGACTTGGCGCAGGAGCGGTTCGGCGATTGGACGCAGCGCCGCGAGTTCGTAGATCAGTGCCGAATTAAATATGCTGTCGGAGTTTTCCTGGTACAGAAAGATATTCTTCCGTTCGCCGCGCCGAACTTTGTCCCACATGGCAATGGTCGAGGCGGGGGAATGACCGCGCTGCGTCGCATCGCGTACAATCCGCCGGATAAGGCGCGTATCAGTCGTGGAGATCCGGTTGTGCCGGTCCAAGTTAAGCTGAGTCAGCGCGGAGACGTAAATCCGGTAGATTTCACCCGTACGGAAACGTGGAAACAGTGCCGGATTTAAGCCATGGATGCCTTCCATGATGACCACGGCCTTGGGAGGGAGTCGGACCGTATCTCCGGGTGTGCGCTTCCCGGTCTGGAAATCGAAATGGGGCAGTGCAACTTCTCCGCCGCGCAGCAGACGCTCCAGGTTGTCGTTTAGCAAATCGCGGTCGACCGCCTCAAAGGCTTCGAAATCCGGGGCGCCGGATTCGTCGCAAGGTGTTTTATCCCTGTCGACAAAATAATTGTCCATTTCCACAGGATACGGACGGAGTCCCTGCGAAAGCAGTTGGATCGATAAGCGGCGAGAGAAGGTCGTTTTCCCGGAAGAAGACGGCCCGGCAATCAACACCAGGCGGATCCGGTCCCGGTCGTCGGCAATGCGGTGCGCAATCTCCGCCAGTTTCTGGTCGTGCAGCGCCTCCGCAACCAGGATCACTTCACGGCCGCGCCCCCCCTCGATCGCTTCATTTAGCATCCCCACGTCTGGCAGCCCCAGCCGTTCCTGCCAATGACCGTATTCCTGGAAGGTCGCCCAAAGTTTCGGGTAATCGCCATTGGGGAGAATTTCGCTTGGAAGATGCCGCCGTGGAAATCGCAGGACAAATCCGATCCCCGTCCGGTGCAAGCGGAACTTCTTAAGGTATCCGGTCGAGGGGACCATGTATCCGTGAAAGTAATCTTCAAACCCGCGCAGGGTATACAGCGTCAGATAATTTTTCTGCCGGACCTTCACCAGGCGGAGTTTATCCAGATTTCCGTCGCGTTCGAAGAGTTTGACCGCTTCCGGAAGGGGAACCTCCCGCCGGAGTATGGGTTCATCGGCATGCGCGATCTCCCGCATCCGCGTCTCGATCCGCTGCATTTCTTCCGCCGAGAAGGGTGCGCGCTGATAAGCGGAGCAGAAGTATCCGCCGTCGCTCACCGAGTGGTCCACCGTCACATCCGAACCCGGAAACAACTCCCGCACCGCGGCCACCAGCAGAAAAACAAGCGAACGCCTGTAGATCCGCGCCCCATCGCCCGTGCCGGTATCGAGTGGAATGAGTTCCGCATCCGCGGCAACCGGATATGACAACTCCCGCAGTTCCCTCCCCAGCAGCCCCGCCACGACCGGAGGATCCGGCCGAATCTCTGCGGCACGCAGGAACGCTTCGATGGTCGTGCCGGAAGGCCCTTCCAGCGTGCGTCCGTCAGGAAACGAAACCTGGACTGTCGTCCGTCTGGATGTGATGATGATATTGGAATCCGATGTCATTTATCCGCGCCTTCTTGACATGCGTTTTTCGGCTGGTATAATCTCCGGGCTTTCCTCGGTAGCTCAATCGGCAGAGCAATCGGCTGTTAACCGATTGGTTCCAGGTTCGAGTCCTGGCCGAGGAGCCTTCTTCAAATTGTAACCCACTCCCCGCTTTTATCCGCACTTGTTTTTTTCTGCACACGCAACCGTTTTTGGGGCCGAAGAATTGTCCACAAAAAGCATAAAAGGTGTAAAAGGATTTTTTCTTTTTTGTCCTTTGCGCTTTTTACGGCAGAATTATTATTATTGCCCGCATCCAGCCTGTTGACACGACTGCCGGCATCCGGTATATTCGGATTGCCGCTTCGGCGGCGCGTTACCAATGGTCTTCGGTGCGGGTGCTCTGCACCCCGGATGGTCGAGCTTGCCCCGCGTTTTCCTGGCGGGGCATCAGGCGAAGCCGGTGAAAGTCCGGCGCTGTCGCGCAACTGTAAGCCGTACGCAGGCAAGCCAGGTCGCCCGCCCGCACCGCGATCCATCAGCCTTCGCGAGAAAGGTGAGGTCGATCCCCATCGCTACGCATCCCCGGATCTCCCTGCCCGCGCGGGGTATTTTTTTTTCCCGCGCCCTGCCCTTTGGTATGTGCCTGCTGTTGCTTGGCGCCGCGCTCGTCGCGAGCGTGGCGATCGGCGCCGTTTCCATACCGCCCGGGCAATTATGGTCCATCCTCCGGCGAACCCCGGACACCGCCGGCATACCGCCTTCGCTTACCTCGATTGTTTGGGATTTGCGGTTGCCGCGCACGATATTTGTCATGCTGCTGGGCATGGCGCTGGCTTCCAGCGGAGCCGCATTCCAGGGAATCTTCCGCAATCCACTGGCGGATCCTTACCTGCTTGGGATCGGGTCGGGCGCCAGTTTGGGCGTGGCGATAGCCATCACCATACCGGGGTTTGCGCCGGCGTCGCCCGTCATCCCCGTCTTTGCGTTCCTGGGCGCGCTGTGGATTGTGCTGATGGTTTATGGCTGGGCGCGACCCGGCAGCGATTCGGCGTCTTCCACGCGCTTAATCCTGGCCGGCGTGGCGGCCGGGGCGTTCGCCCAGTCGCTGGCCGCCTTCCTCTTCTACCGCACGGTCGAACAAACCCAGCGCGCGATCGGATGGCTGATGGGCGGGTTGTTGCTTGGCGGTTGGGAACCCGTGCGCCTCTCCCTGCCCTACATCCTGATCGGCATTCTCATCATGTTCGCCATGGGCCGGGTGTTGAATCTCCTGCAATTCGGGGAGGAGCAGGCCGAGCAGACCGGCCTCAACGTTCCGCGTGCGAGATGGATTCTCATCATCACCGCATCGATGACAACGGCGGCCGGCGTCGCCTTCGGCGGCGTGATCGGATTCGTCGGCCTGGCTGTACCGCACCTGGCACGGCTGCTGTGGGGCAGCGATTACCGCCGCCTGCTCCCGCTCGCCACACTGCTCGGCGCGTCCGTCCTCCTGCTGGCGGATCTGCTGGCCCGTACGCTGATCGCGCCGCAGCAGCTCCCGGTCGGGATTGTCACCGCGCTGTTGGGAGCGCCGTTTTTCTTTTATCTGCTGCGCAGAAACGGAGCGGCGAGATGAAGACGCATGTCAACGTTGCGCTGGTTCTCAAGAACCTGACGGCGCGTTACCCGGCGGCGGTGGAAAATGCGCTCGAGCGGATTACGCTTGACGTAAACAGCGGAGAACTGCTGGCGATCGCAGGTCCCAACGGCTGCGGTAAGACAACCCTCCTGCGCGCCGCATCCGGAGTCCTGGCGCCGCTTTCCGGAAGCGCCGGCTCCCCCGGTCAACCGAAGCCGATGCATACGCTTTCTCCGGAAAACCGGGCCCGCCTGCTGGCGGTCGTCCCGCAAATGGTCGGATTGCCCTCCGGTTTTACGGTCGCCGAAGCGGTGATGCTGGGCAGAATATCCTTTCACGGCTGGTTCTCTCCGGAAACCGCCGCGGACCGGGAGGCTGTGCGCGCGGCCCTTGCAGCGGTCGGTTTGGAATCTCTTTCCGGTCAATCGATCGAAACACTCTCCGGCGGGACTGCGCAGCGCGTTCTGATCGCCCGGGCGCTGGCGCAGGGAGCTTCCATCCTCCTGATGGATGAACCGACCGCCCACCTCGACATCCGCTATCAGATCGAAACCCTCACGCTGTTGCGCCGCTTCGCCCGGGAACACGGGCACGCGGTCGTCGCCGCATTGCACGATCTGAACCTTGTCGCGCGCTTTGCCGACCGGGTGGCACTACTCTCCGGCGGCCGTCTGGTCCGCTGCGGATCCCCGAAAACTGTTTTAACCGCGGAAATTTTGACGCCTCTTTTTCAGCATCCCATGCGGGTTATCCCGCACCCGCTGCATAAATATCCCCTGGTGCTTCCGGACGGGGAGGAACCCGCTAAATCGGCGGGGAAGTTGCCACAACCCCGTAAAAAGCGATAAGATGGAATAAAGGCAAGGGAAAACATGCCCCGTATCACGACAATCATCACCCGGCGCGGCGACGACGGTAAAACCGATATGGCGGACGGCCGGCGCGTCCGCAAAGATTCCAAACGCGTTCAAGCCATTGGAACTCTGGATGAGCTTAATTCGGCGATTGGATTCGCACGCGCGTACAATATAGACCCTGGTAACGCCGCCCGCCTGCTGGACATTCAAAACGACCTGCTGTGCGTGGGGGCGATGCTGGCCGGCGCATCGCGGAAATCCCGCGGGCCGGTGATTGCTCCCGCCCGGATTGAATTCCTCGAACGGGAAACCGCCGCCTTGCAGGAAAAACTCGGACCGCTTGAGAATTTCCTTCTACCCGGGGGTACGCCGTGTGCCGCGTCCCTGCACCTCGCACGCGCCGTATGCCGCCGGGCGGAGAGAGAGGTGATTGCGCTCGCCCGCACCACGTCCATCGCAAAAGATATCCGTATCTACCTCAATCGTCTTTCGGACCTGCTTTTCCAGTGCGCGCGGCTTGAAAACAGGGCGTCGGGTGTATCGGAATCCTTCTGGAACAGCCATTGAAAATGTGACCCTTGCTGCCTTTTACAACAATCGGCGATCGACTATCGTTCAAACCCAACGGCCACGGGCCTGCAGTTTATAAGCAATTAGCATAGAACCTACACAAGCAACTGCCGGCCGTGATCGCTGGTCTCTTGAAATTCTTCCCTCATGCGGAGCCGCGCCTAAATATCAAAATTACTCTCATCGCAATCGGAAGCCGCGGCGACGTCCAACCGTATGTAGCGCTTGGTACAGGGTTGCTCGCAGCAGGGCATTCGTTCAGCATTTTGGCTTCCCCTGATTTTCGGGAGCTTGTCACGGCCACCGGCCTGCAATTTAAGGACATGGGCGGCAGCACCAAATCCGTCGCCCGCGGCATGGAAAGCATGCTCGAACGCGGAAATTTCCTCGAAATCCTTTCCAGCATGAGCTCCTCAGCCCGGGACATGGTTGCGCGAGCGGCGGTCAGCGGATTGGAAGCATGCCCGGGTTCGGACGTGATCGTCGCCGGATTGGGCGGATTCTTTATCGGACTGGCACTTTCTTAAAAAATCGGTATCCGATTCGTGCCGGCCTTTGTGTATCCGTTCACGCCCACGCGTGAATTCCCCAGCGTCCTCGCGCCGTTAACCCCGTTCCGTCTCCCCGGTTGGGCCAACCGCCTTTCCCACCTGCTGGCGCAGCAGATGATGTGGCAAACTTTCCGCGCCGCGGAGAACCAGGCACGCCGCCAGGTTCTGCGAATCCCGCCGGCTCATTTCGGGGGGCCGTTTGGTGTCTATAATCGCGGCGGAGAAACGGTTCTTTATGGGTACAGCCGGCACGTGATTCCCATTTCCGCGGATTGGAAGGATTCAATGCATGTCACCGGATTCTGGCAGCTTGACCCGCCGCCAGGATGGGAACCGCCCGCCGGGCTTGCGGATTTTCTCAAGGCCGGCCCTCCACCCGTGTATATCGGTTTCGGCAGCATGACCCACCGCAAACCGGAGGAGGTCACAGAGATGATCCTGCGGGCCCTGGCACTTACCGGGCGACGCGGAGTACTCTCCGCCGGCTGGGGCAGGATAGGAGAAGGCGCTCTGCCGAGATCGGTTTTCACGATCGGCTCCACGCCCCACGGATGGTTGTTTCCAAGGATGGCCGCTCTCGTCCACCACGGCGGCGCGGGGACAACGGCCGCCGGTTTGCGAGCGGGTATTCCAGCGGTGGTCACTCCCTTCTTCGGCGACCAGCCTTTCTGGGGGGAGCGAATTCATGCTTTGGGCGTCGGCCCAAAACTGATTCCCCGCCCGCGGCTGACCGCTGAAAATCTGGCGCGGGCGATTGATGCCGCCGTTTCCGATGCGGAGATGGTTGCTCGCGCAGCCCGGCTCGGCGAACAAATCCGTACCGAGGATGGAATCGCACGAGCTGTGGAAATCCTGGAGAAATCCGGATAGAGAGTCCTGGGATAAAAGTGGGAGTGGGTATCCAATTATAAAGGTAGTGTGGTTAACCAATCGCTTGGCGCTTCCACTTTGGAAGCGTATCGGTGCTCTTATAATTCATCCTTAATCCGCTCGGAAACCAACCGTCCGGAGACCATGGCTGTGGGTATTCCCGTGCCGGGATGCGTGCTGGCTCCCACGAAATATAAATTCCTGTAACGCGTATGCCGGTTGGAGGGCCTGAAGTATGCCATCTGAGTCAACCGATGGGACAACCCATGGGTGGAGCCTTTCACCAGGTTATAGCGTTTCTCCCACGCGGGCGGAGTAAAAGCCGCTTCGAACTTGATGTGCGCTTCGAGGTCCGTGATGCCAAGGCTCTGCAAGCGGCGGAATACCTGCCGGCGCGCCTCGTCTCGAAGCGCGTCCCAATTCTGTCTCCCATTCTTGCATATATGGCTGACCGGGACGGTCGCCGTCAGGGTATCTTCCCCGGAGGGAGCCATGGATGCATCAAGACGCGCAGGAGCGTGCACGTAAAGGGAGGGGTTGGCCGCCAGGCCCCGGCCCCGCGCGATGCTGTCAAAGTTTTCCCGGTAATCGTCCGCCAGGAAAAGTGTATGCGGGCCGAGGGCATCATACCGCTTATCCACACCCCAGAAGAAACTGATCACCGAACACGAGAATTGCTTGCGTGACAGTGCCGTGACCATCCCATCTTCCGGAAGCAAGTTCTTATACACATACGGCAGATCCGCATTCGCCAAGACTACATCCGCATCCAAGCGCGAGCCATCGGCAAGCTGCACGCCACGGGTGTGCGTCGCATTTACCTCAATCTGTTTCACGGCCGAGTTGAAGGTAAATTCCACGCCGGCTTCGCGGGCAAGCTCGGTGAGGGCCTCGGCTATGCGATACATGCCGCCGCGGGGATACCAAACGCCATGCGCCAGTTCCGAGTATGGCATCATCGAAAAAGTGGCCGGCGCTTCAAACGGGCTCAATCCCATGTACATATCCTGAAAGGTAAACGCGTTTTTGAGGCGCGGCGCGTTAAAAAAAGCGGACATGTGGCGGTAGTGGTTGAGGAACGGTTTGAGCGTGAAAGCCAGGGGGGCGTTCCGGATGTCGAAAAAATCGGTCGCCTTTCGGAAATCACGGGTGACCAGTTTATCCAGCGCCAATTGATAGTGTTGCTCACCCTCTTGTAAATAGCGCAGCAAACCCTGGAAACTTCCCGGTTGGATCGATTCCAGTTGTTCCTGCATGGATTTCATATCGGATGTGAGCGCCAACCGGCTGCCGTCATCGAAGACCAGATGGTAGGTCGGATCGACGCGTTGCAGATCGAGCCGTTCCTGCATAGGAGACCCCAAGGCGCGGAATTCCGCTTCGTACAGCAGGGGCATTACAAAAAGAGTCGGGCCGGTATCGAAACGATGACCCTCCCGGGCAAATTGGTCACAGCGTCCTCCGGGCCGCGCATTCTTTTCCAGAACCGTGACATGCAGCCCGTTTCGGGCAAGATGAGTCGCGGCGGTGAGCCCGCCGACACCCGCACCGATGACAATCGCGGATTTAGGGTTCATATTTCCCCTTGCCGTTGTGAAGCGATCGGCCGGGATACCATTCCCTCCCCGCGCATACCCATCATGGCTGAAAGCACAAGTCCGCTCATTCTCATTCCAGCCCCCATGCTTTTTCTTTCATTGTATTGAGGGCGCAGAATAAAATCTTCCTTTTCAATCGTTTCCAGCAACCACTCAAAGCGTGCGGTATAGGCGAAGCCTGCCAGTCGAAGACGCAGGTTCTGTATTTGCCGGGAGTATCCCCGGCCAGCCTGAAAATACGCGCGCGCCAGCCGTACCCGGCTCTTCACCCAGGCGCGATACGCGGCGCTGTCCACATCCTGCGGCCCAATGCGACCGGCTTCGAGAACTTCCCGGGGAATGTTGAAGTACCCGGCCCGTACATCCTCGTACGTATCCCGGATCATGTGGGTAATATGCGCGGCGGAAACGGCCAGATAGCGCGTCTCACCACGCGGCGCGAAAGCGCCATGCCCGATGAAATAATGCAGGGCTTCGGTAACCGCAACCGCCAGCCAACGCGTGTACGCGTTCAGCTCGGCTTGCGAGATCAAGGCGCCGCGGCGCCTTGCGTCAAAATCCAACACCAACATCATGTTGCGGAGGTAGGATTGCAGACCGCTGTGCTTCTCCTGATCGTGTTTGATCAGCGTGACCAGCATCTTTTCATGGCTATTTACGTCCCGCGGTAACTCGCCCCGATAACAGCTTTCCAGCAGTGACTTTTGCCGTTCGAGGAAAACACTTCGTTCGGATACCGGGCTTTCACTCGGCGCACGCCCTGAACCCGGATCCGAGTCGAGGACATCGTCCACCCATCGGAAGTATCCGTACGCCCGGAAGGCATCCTCGACCCGTCCGCGGTCCGCTAGGAATCGGATCGTGTAATAGGTCTGTTGGCTGGCTGCTTTGGTGATCGCCGAAGCGGGATCGATGGTCATGGAATCTCTTCTTAATTCCTTCCGTGATTCGATTTTTCATCCTCAACGGGATGACAATGGTATAGGTTTTCCCGACCAGGAAAAGAGGTCCCCCGGAAAGAGTGAAGCGCCGGCCGGTTTATGGAAATTAAGGTGAAAGGGTTTTCGGGTAACTAATTATCCATACAAGGTATTACGTTATTTGGCATAGGAAGGTTGCTCTGCTCGCCCCGTCGCTGCGTATGCCAACAGGCCGTCAACTCGTGACACGATACGGGATTCCCGCGGACTACTTTCTTCGTCTGGGTGGAGGAGGAAAAATCGTGGCATCGGTTACATCGAACTTGCCCGGCTTGGGCGGATTTACCATGGTATAGACGATCGAAATCAGGGTGGATCCGAGCAGAAAGACAAGCAGAGCCGTCACTAATTTCACAAGCAGGTACGGGCTTTCCGCAGGCCAAGCCCACTCCCTGGGAAGCGGAATCCACCCCGCCTGACTATTGGCTCCGACGAACCAATCCCCGAGGAAATACCCAAGGGTGGTCAGGCCGGCCAATGTAAAGCATCCCACGGCGGACCAAGCAGGATGCAGAGCCTTCTTCTTATTCCGCATGCCTTCAATTTCGAATTGATGACCGGCGCCCATGGGTTCCTCCTTCGTATATTGATCACGGTTTTTTTTGGAGATACGTTCCGGAAGAATGGCCGCGCAATATCGAATTATACGACATCGCCGAATGTCGTTAACTCCCGGTCACCCTGGACGCAGCGAAGGGTCTGCAAAGAGCGGGAATAAATGCTTCGCTTGCCCGGACACGTACGGATGAAAACGCGCCCCGACTCCGACCTGAGGGCCCGGGGCGCTTCGGATCATACCTTTTTTAGAGGTTGCCATTTTTCCGGTGCCGGGGAGAGAGCTTATGGACCCTCTTCGCCCGCGCGGGGTGAAGCGGGTTGGGTTCCGCCCGGGAACCGGCCGGCGGCATCCGGGATGGCCGTCCGCGCTGTCTGCGGCTTGGTGCCGTCCTCTGTGGTGTCTAAATCTTCCTGGGAATTTTCTATGCGATGGAAGACATACCGCGTTTCTTTTTCCGAATTACCCGCGCCGCCGAGGGCAATGACCGCGCCTTCCCGAAGGACGAATTTTCCCTCGATCCGCCGGCCATCAAGAAATGTTCCGTTATGGCTGTGCAGGTCTTCCAGAACGATTCCTCCCGCTTCCCGCCGGATGACCGCATGCACCCGGCTGACTTTGGTGTAAGCCTGCGGAACGACGATCGTGCATTTCAGGTGGTCGCGGCCGAGAAAGGTCTCCTCCTCCCAGAGGGAAAACGCGGCGACGGTCCGGGCATCGCGCATCTGCTGCAACCGGCCGAAGCGGTGGATGGGAAGCATCCGCTCCACCGCCCGCCAGCGGTCCACTTCGAATAATTGCGTCAGGAGCGGGCGCTGCTTCGCTGGATCCAGCCGGAAAGGATAGTACGGCGGGATATCCTGCTGTTTTACTTCAAATCGCAGGCTGGAGATCCATTCGGGAACTTCCGCCGGAACGATCACCGAAAAGTCGCTTTCCCAGGATTTCAATCGTCCGCGGCTCCACTCCGGAACGGTTTTCCGCATCCCGGAGATATCCACCTCCGGATTGGTGAAACACACGCACGATTGCATCCGCAGGTTGCGGCGTTTACCGCGGGTAAGCTCCGGGTACTGCTCGCGGATGATGGGCAGCAGGCGTTCCTGTAACCGGTCTCCGTGTCCCTGGACCTGCGCATGCGGATTGAGATAAGAGGATCCCGGCCGTTCGCGTCCCGTTACGGCTTTATACCCCAGCATTTTTTGGCCTTCGGCCAGCCAATGGTCTTCCGTATCAACGGTGATCGTACCGTGATGGGCTTTCATCTCCAGCAGGCCAATGCCGCGTTCGGAAATCACCAGCAGGTCGATGTTCGGAGAATGAAGGTTAAAGGCGAGGAGGTAGAGTTCCCGGGAGGCATGGAAAGCCCGCCAGGCCGAGCCGATGATCCGGATTGCGGCGTTGGCTTCGTGGGTGAAATCCGGCTCCCAGATGCGGCCTTGCGGATCTTTTCCTACAAATAATTCAACGGTCATGCGGCACTTAAGAGACCTGTCATGCTGAGCGCAGCGAAGCATCCTGCCCCTAAATGTCCGGACCTTACGCTCCGCCCAAAGCGGCTTTTCAAGACACCCCTTTTTTTTGGCGCAATCGGTTTACCGGAAAGAATAAGCGGCATCCAAGCCGGCCTATAAGCCGCGTTCTGTGCGACAGGTTTCCCCGCCCGGCGATCATCTCTCTTGGCGCGCGTGTTGCCACGCGGCTCCAGCAGCCTACCCGAGGTTCAAACGGTTCGAGCCGAACCGCTCTCCCCGAAGGGGGATCACCTCTGTTTGGCCTTGCTTCCGACGGGGGTTGCCAGGCCGTCCGCTTTACAGCGGACGCCGGTGGTCTCTTACACCGCCGTTTCACCCTCGCCCGTTGCCGGGCAATGCGCTTCTCTGTGGCCCTGATCCGGCAGGTCGCCCCGCCCCGGGAATTACCCGGCGTCGTGCTCTGTGCAGCGCGGACTTTCCTCGATCCCCCGAAAGGGACCGCGATCGCCCGGCCGACTTGGATACCGAGAATAATATAACATGGAATTGATAGGGAAATCCGGCCCAACCCCCTCGTGCTTTCATCCCACGGCCCGTCCCGTGCGGGAAGAGGAAGTGGGGGAAAGGTTGAAAATTATTCATCCGGTGCTTGGCGGATTAAAGCGTCGGTGTCGGTGAGGGGAACAGCGTAATCCGATTGTTGGGGCTGACGCAATCGCAGGCGTGAAGCTCAACCTCGAGATAATAAGAGAGAGTCCCCTGATAGGGGATGTCCCCGTATCCGACGATCCAATCGCTTAGATTGAACGCCAGGGGTCCGCCGGCGGAAACCCATTCGCCGTTGTAGCGCCTGCCAATATGAACATGGGTTCCGGTGGCCGTTCCCCCCTCGCACGACGGATGACCGATCGGATCGCCGGCCTTCACGCGGGTGCCCGCGGCAGCCCGCCCGATTTCAGCAAGATGAAAGTAGAAAACGATCCACCCGGTATGCTCATCGCCGTCCGAATCCAAATCCAGGACGACCGTCGCCGGTCCGCTGCGGACAATCAAACCGGCGGCGACCGCGGTCACCCATTCCGGATTGTCCGCACAGCCGTGCTCCTTCGCCGGAGGGGCGAAATCGACCGCCGCCCAGGGCAGACTGTGCCCCCAAATCGGATGCGGACCGCCGGTGTACGTCCACATTTTGTTCGGTTCAAACGGCAGTTGCATCCGGGGCTGCTGGAGATTCCCCGGCAGCAGCTCCACGGTATATGCGAACGGATCGCCGAACAGCCGCCAATATGTCCGGATGAACCCTTCCGGGCTGACGGCCTGATCGAAATCTTCCTGCCCGAACCAACGCGAAAGCAAATATTGCACAGCCACCGTTCCGGCGTTCTGCCACGGATCGGGCCGGGAAACCCGGCCGTCCGCCAGTTCCAGCTCTTTCAGCCAGCCGGTGCGCCAACCGTAATAGCCCTCATTCAGCATCTCCGCCGCCCAGGAAAGCTGCATCCCGAGCCCGATATCGGTGATATCCGTACTGCCGAGGGGATAAGCCTTCAGCGCGTCACTCTGATCGTTGCGGCTGACGGCGCCCGAACGGTATTCCAACAGAGCCAGCAGCAATCGGGGATGCACGGAGAAATCCCGCGCGACGGTTTCAACAATTTCCCACCCCGTCAACGAATTCCCAAAAACGTATTCGGAATAGGTTTTAAGATACCCCGGGGACGATTCCGCGAATTGGCGTCCCTGAAAATCAGATACGGCCGGTCCGGCGACGACCTCGCTGTCGGGCAGCATCTGGAACGGCGTTCCGGTGAACGGCGCAAGATATAAAGGCACTTTCAGGATCCGTCCCGGGACGAGCGTGGTGGTTTTTTCCGGCAGGTCGGGATTGTGCTTGAGGATATCCTTGAGGGTGGTGTTGAAATGCGATGCGACCGATTCCAGGGTGTCTCCGGACTGCGCGGCATAATCCATGATCTGGCCCGGCTCGGATACGCTGCGGATGGGGAGAGGCGTAGCCGTATTTCCGGATGGGGCCGGCAGGGCGGATGGCGTGGGCGAAAGGACGGGTATCGTCGTAACCGGTTCGGGGCTGCATGCTGAGAATCCCAAGACAGCCCAAAGCACCGCCCAGGGTAGTGCTTGGATTTTCCATGGGTGTTTTCGTCCCGGATCAGATACTGCGCTCATCGTACGGTTTGCGCCCTCTTGTTCAGCAATCGTTGCAATCGCCTTGTGCCGCGCATCCCCGGCAATTTTTCGTCAGGTTTCCTAACGCCACACCAGAAGTTCTTTCGTGGCCCATGCCCGCGCGATGACGACAATCCCATCGCGCTCCAGCGTTCCCTCATACGGTTTTTCGCCCGCAGATGCCACCCATCCGCTCAGCACGAAGGGCACGGGTCCGCCGGCGAGCATCCATTCGCCGTTGTATTTCCGAGCCATATGGAGATGGGTGCCGGTGGCGATTCCTCCTTCACAGGAGGGATGGCCGAGCCGGTCGTCGACTTCGACCCGGGTTCCATTCAGGATGTGGTCCTTATCGGCAATGTGCAGGTACAGGATGTTCCATCCGGTTTGTTCGTATCCATCGCCGTCCAGATCGATCACCACCACATGGCCGATGGACCGGACGACCAATCCGGCCGCGGAAGCGACCGCCCAACTGGGTGAGACGGAGCATTCCGGAGCGTCGGCCGGGGCAAAATCGAGCGCCGCCCGGGCGCCGTCGCGTTCCCAAGCCCCATGCGGCCCTCCGGTGAAAGCCCATTGCTGGCCTTTGTAGAAGGGGAGTTCCATCTCGTACAAGGGGAGTTCCGAGGTATACAACGGTTCGACCGCCTGATCGAACGGGCTGCCGAATAACCGCTGGTACACCCCAAGGAAATCCTGCACCGCCTGCTCCCATTCCTTCCGCGAGGCCGCCTCCCGCGAGAAGTAATATAAAATGGCGACGGTGCCGGCGTTTAAATCCGGGGCCAGGCGCAGCGTCCCGCCGTCGGCGAACTCGAGTTCCAGCTGACTCGCGTCGCGCCAGCCGTAATAGCCGATACTCAGAATGTTCGTTGCCCAGATCAGCTGCGCCGTCAACCCCATCGCATTCGGATTCTTATAGCCGAGCGGATATTTCAGCGTGTCGGCCGGCGGATTCTTCTGGGTGACCCATCCGCTTTCGTATTCCACCAGGGCCATCAGCAGTTTGGGACTGAAGGAATTATTGAACGCGATCTGGCGCAGGATCTCCGCCCCGTTGGCGATCTCCCCGCTGCCTTGG
The DNA here is from genome assembly GCA_034430775.1 of Anaerolineales bacterium. Taxonomy (GTDB): domain Bacteria; phylum Chloroflexota; class Anaerolineae; order Anaerolineales; family RBG-16-64-43; genus JAFGKK01. Next base: position 45,420 of record DAOUDU010000020.1, read on the forward strand.
ATGAAGGCCGCCAGGTATCCATTTTGCTCATGGATGTATTGGATCGGATCGAAATTGGCAAACGTCGGTGAGTACACGATCGCGCTGTCGGGGAACAGGTGCTTCGAATCGGATATGTCGGTCAGCGACACCGGAATGATCAGCTGAGTCCCCGGCTCAAGAAGCCTGTCCGTCGGCAGGGATTCGCCGCTGACGGCCTGGATGTCGGTCGGCAACACGCCGAATCGGATGGCGATCGTCCGCAGCGTATCGCCCGCCTGGGCCAGGTATCCCATCGGCAAAGGTGTGGCGAGCGGGTGGAGCGTGGGCGTATGCGGGAAGGTATTGGTCGGTCTGGGTGTGACCGATGGCAACGGGATGGACGTCGGCGTTTCGGTGACAGCCGCCGTCGCGGAGAGGGTCGGGGAGACCGGCCGGAGCGTATCCGTGGCGGTGGCGAACAGGGAACCCGGATCCACGGTCACGGATGATTCGCGTGAACACGCCAGTGCGGGCGCCGCGAATAAACACACCAGCACCGCCAGGGCTTTCGCCGAAAATTTAACAGACCGTTGTCTCATCGCCATATGTCGTTGTCTTCGTCGCCGCAATCACAGGCTTCAATGCTTTCATCCCCCTTGGTGAGGTACCCGTCATACTCCACGCCCGTGCCGCGCGGAACCCATCCGCTGAGCACAAAGGGAATCGGTCCGTCCGCCGCGATCCACTCGCCGTTGAACCGGCGCGCAATGTGCACGTGCGTCCCGTTGGAATACCCGCCTTCGCAGGAGGGATGTCCGAGCCGTTCGGCCAGGATGACCTTTTTCCCGAGCGGAACGCGGTCGCGTGTTTCCAGGTGCATGTAGAGTATTGTCCATCCGGTATGTTCATTCCCGTCGAAATCCAGATCCAGCACCACCGCCCCTTCTTCGCTGCGTACGATCAACCCGGGGATGGATGCCACCACCCAATCTTCGGAGGTATTGCATCCATTCGGAATCCCCGACGGCGCGAAATCCAGTGCGGCCCAGGCCGAGCCGGTAGCCCATCCCCCGTGCGGCCCGCCGGTAAAATACCAGACCACGCCTTCTTCAAATGGAAGCATTAACATCGGTTGAACGAGGCCATCGGGGACGACCGGTTCGTACGACCACAGAAACGGATAGCCGAACATCGCCTGAAAGGTGGAGAAGATGCCGCCCTCGGTAACCGCATTCTGCCAATCCGCCTTTCCGTACATGCGCGCCATGAGGTACTGCACGCCCGCCGTTCCGGCGTTGATCCCCGAGCCGATCCGGACCATGCTCCCGTCAGCGAGGATCCAGTAATCGTACCCGGTATCCTTCCAATCGTAATAGCCCTGGTTCATCTGGTCGGCGGCCCAGGCCAGCTGCCGGTAGAGATTTTCACGGCCGGCTTCGGCAATGAACGGGTAGGTGATTTTCCATTCCGGCGGTTGCGGATTGCTGATCCAACCCGCGGCGTATTCCAACGCCGCCAGCAGGATCCGCGGGCTGACCGAATAGTGCTCCGCCACATATTGAACGATTTCCGGTCCGGTCCGATCCTTCCGTTCGACGACCTCCCGGTAATTTAAGAGATAGCTGCGTTTGCCCTTCAGGAATTCCGCCGCATCAAATCCGTTCGCGGCGGGTCCGTAGACCAACTCGGAATCCGGGATGATTTTAAAGTTCGGTCCGGGGTTTTCAGATTCGGGGACGGGGATGAGCAGGGTTTGTCCGATTTCCAGCGCATTCGGATCGGTTAGGTCATTGAGGGCAACAATTGCCTCCTCGGTCACGCCAAACCGGTCCGCGATGGAACCGATCGTATCCCCGGCTTGCACAACATATGTTCCGGGCCCGAGCGTTGGTAGAGAATATGGACGGGTCGGGTCGAGGGTCGGGGAAGAGACCATGGAGGTGGCAGTGGCGGACGGATCGGTTTGCGGGAGAAACGGAGTGGGCTGCCCGGGAAGATCAGCCTGAGAATTCGAAAAAGACGATACGGACTGCGTAATGGAAGGAAATGTTGCACTGGTTATTTGAACGGGAGCACCGGACCGGGTACAAGCCCATCCCATGCTAATGGCGATAAGGATTATCCAATATTTGCGAAATAGCCTCCATTTCACGCTATTCACATGTATAAATGTAGCATGATCCACTTGGGTTTACCAGTGTCTAGGAATGCTATTGTCTTTTTGGCGTCCGGACGTTATTATTCCCGCGCGGTGTCGTCCAGATAATCGGCTGGTAAAAAAAAACGAGCCGGCGATGGATCCGCCGGCCCGGAAGTGCATGGGACATCACCCGGTTTTTACGGATGTTCGAAGGCATTTGGTGCAAAGCACCTTGGTCACCTTGCGTTTTCCATGCCAGATGGCGACCTTCTGAAGATTGGGGCGGAACGTCCGCTGGGTAGCGCGCTTGGAGAACGAGCGATTGTGTCCGAACGCGAGTGCTTTGCCGCATTTTTCACATTTTGCCATGTTCAGATTCCTTCCTGGGAACGCCTATCCGGTGTAAACCGGCCAGCATCTTACCATAGGAAGTAATACCGGGCAAGACGCATTCCGGCAAACGAGAGGCAGACATGCGATCCAATCCGGAGAGGAAGGGGAAAAACCGAATGAAAAGGGAACCGGAAATCTCGCTCGGCAGCATTCGCATTTCTCTCCATGCGGTCTCCGCCCTGGCCAGCCAGGCCGCCTTAAGCTCGTACGGCGTGGTCGGAATGGCCGCCCGCGGATGGTTTGAATCCTGGATGCATCCCACGGCCAAGGATCCGCGGCAGGGTGTGGATGTCCACATCGTCAAGGATAAACTCAGTTTGGATGTCTACGTAATTCTGGAATACGGAACGCGGATTTCCACCGTGGCCGACAGCGTCGCCCATGCGGTGCGATACACCGTGGAAAAAGCGTTCCACCTTCCCGTGGAAGCCGTGAATGTCCACGTTCAGGGGCTGCGCGTTAGCAATCCGGATTGATGATACCCACCCTTTCGGCAGGATGCCGGAGATGACGTTACCCTCCCACCCAAAAGATCTCCCACCTACTACCGTTCCCATCCCGCCCGCTTCCACCATCGATGGAAAGCTTCTCAAGAAGCTCGTCTATGCCGGACTGACGTGGCTCAACACCAACCAGCAGACCATTAATTCCCTCAACGTTTTTCCCGTGCCGGACGGCGACACGGGCACCAATATGTCGCTCACCATGCAGGCCGCCTGGCAGGAAGTCGCGAAGAATGATTCTGCGAATGCCGGTCAGATCGCGCACAGCATTGCGCACGGCGCGTTGATGGGCGCCCGCGGCAACTCGGGCGTGATCTTTTCCCAGATCTGGCGCGGCATCGCCCGCAGCCTGGATGCGCAGAACGAGATCGATGCGGGACTTTTCGCCCGCGCCTGGAAAGAAGCTCGCGAAACCGCATACAAGGGAGTCGTCCGCCCGGTGGAAGGAACGATCCTGACCGTCGCCAGCGACATCGCCACAGCGGCGGAGAAAGCCCGCTGCGAAGGGTGCCATTTCCCGGAATTAATCTTCCGCGTGGTGGACGCCGCCGATCAATCGGTCCAGCGCACGCCGGAGTTATTGCCCGTGTTGCATCAGGCCGGCGTGGTGGATGCGGGCGGCAAGGGACTGTTCTTCTTCTTGGAGGGCATGCAGCGCTATTTGGAAGGGAAGCCGCTCGACAAACCGCTGATGTCCGTCCCACCGCTTTCCTCGCTCGACCTGAGTCTGGCCGAAGAATTCGTGGAAGAAGGCCAGGATTTCGAAATTGTCGTTGACTTCATTCCCTCAGCACCTCTGGATTTGCAGCATTTTTATGCAAGCCTGGAACACATGGGGACCTCCATCCAGATCGGCCAGGGCGACGACCTGTACCGGATGCATATCCATGTTCCCACTGACAAGCGCTACGAACCGATCGATTTCATCCTGCAGCTCGGCACCGTATCCAAAGTCGCGATGGAGAACCTGCAGGAACAGACCAGCCTGCATCATAAGAAGCCGGATTCCAGCGATATCGTGTTCCGTAAAGTTCAATCCGGTCAGATCGCCGCAGTCGCCGTATCACCGGGCACAGGCCTGACGCGTGTGTTCGCCAGCCTTGGTATTTCGGCGGTCGTGCCAGGCGGGCAGTCCATGAATCCCAGTACGCAGGAAATCCTCAACGCCTTTTCGGAATTACCCGCCGAGAAAATCATCATCCTCCCCAACAACAAGAACATCATCATGGCTGCGGAACAGACAAAAGCCCTGACCAAGAAACAGATCGCCGTAATCCCATCCCGCACCATCCCGCAGGGGATCGCCGCAATGCTGGCATTCCAAAATGACGGGGAGCTCGAGGCGGTGCGTCAGGCTATGAACAAGGCTATCGACGGTATTCAAAGCGGAGAGTTGACCCTGGCAACGCGTTCGGTCGAAATGAACGGAGTCCGGGTAGCCGAAGGGCAATTCATCGGGATGCTTAACGGCACCCTGGTTACAACGGGAAACACGCTGGAAGAATCACTCATGAAGCTTCTGCGCAAGATGGGAGTGGAAAATCACGAACTGGTTACCCTGTATTGGGGAGAACGGCTTACGCACCAATCCGCCAACCAGCTAACGGATAAAGTCCGCGCCGCCTTCCCCGCCCAGCAAGTGGAGAGCTACGAGGGCGGGCAACCGCACTATTTTTTCATTCTTTCCGTGGAATAACGGGGGAACCGATGCCTTCTAAGCCGCGCAAAGCGGCCGCGACCGCGCATCACAGACGGACCGATCCCGTCCCATCGCCGCGGCCACGGATCCATGTTGTAACCGACAGCGCTTCCGCGTTTCCCAACCCGGAAACCGCACTTCGGCCGGATGTGACCGTACTGCCACTGACCATTCACATCGGTACACACTCTTTCCTCGAACGGAACGGGGATACCTTGGACGAGATCCGCCCGCTGCTCGGAAACCGCGAGACGATTCCGGTGATCGCTTCCCCGAGCGTGGAAGCGTTCTTTTCCACTTTTCAAAGCATTTCCCGCCACACGCACAACATCCTGTGCCTGCTGAGTTCCAGCAAGCTGTGCCGGGCGGTCCGAAACGCGCGTACCGCCGCTGAATCCTTCACTGGGCGCATGAATATTTACGTGGTGGATTCGCTTACCACATCCGCCGGGACCGGCTTTCTCATCACCGAGACCCTGCGGATTGCCGATCAAGGCGCATCGCTGGAAACGGTGGTCCGCCGGCTGCGCTACCTTGTGCCGCGGATGTATGCGGTCTTCTTCATCGAAGATCTGGCGTATCTGCAGCACACCGGAAAGATCAGCCGGGCTCAGGTGATGCTCGGGGAAATGCTTGGAATCAAACCGTTCCTTTCGCTGGAAGAAGGCGGGCTGGTTCCGCTTGAGAAGGTGCAAACCCAGGAACAAGCAGTGGAAAAACTGGTGGAATTTGTCAGCGAATTCACCCACCTGCATCGTTTGGCGGTCATATACAATACCCAGGAAGGGGAAGCCCACGGGCACCTCCTGTATCAACGGGTGCGGGAAGTTTTCCCCGGTTGTCCAGTATCCACCATCGGTCTGGGCGCTTCGGTGGCGTCTATCTTCGGACCCCGCTCTTCCGGATTGATTGTATTCGATCTGCCTCCCAACTTGCGGGAGACGGCCCAATAGGAGTTGATGAGATGACGGAGACAATTGGTTTTGTCACGGACAGCACAAGCGACATTCCGGCCGACGACGCGGCGAAATACGCAGTGGAAGTCGTCCCGGCGATGATCATGTTCGGCGGCCAGAGTTACCGTGACGGTGTGGATATATCGCGTTCGGATTTATACCGGCGGATGTCAACCCAGCGCCTCTTGCCCACAACCGCTTCTCCTTCAGTCGGCGCCTTCGAAGAGGCGTTCGAAAAAGTGCTTTCGCGCGGGGTTCAGAAGGTTCTATCCATCCATCTGGCTTCCTCCCTGAGCGGAATCTTCAACTCCGCTTCCATAGCGGCCAAGCATTTCCCAGGACGGGTCGAGGTGGTGGAAACCGGCCAGGTTTCAATGGGCGCCGGTTTCCTTATCCTGTCCGCGGCGGAAGCGGCCGTCAAAGGCGCCCCGATCGATGCCCTGAAGAAGCTTGTGACGGAGACGCGCCGCCGAATGCGGCTTGTAGCGCTGATCGAAAGCCTGGCGCATCTGGCGCACAGCGGCCGCCTGCCGACGCTGGTGGCGGGTATCGGGGATTTTCTGCAGATTAAACTGCTCATCTCCCTTTATGAAGGGACCGTCAGCCGGGTGGCACAGGTCCGCACGCAGTCGCGCGGCCTCGCCGTGCTCATCGATCAGGTCCGCTCCTGGGGACCGATTGACCGTCTGGCGGTTGCGCATGCGGATGCGCGTTCGCTTGCGGACGGGTTGATTCCGCAGCTTTCGGAAAGCGTCCATGGACTCAACCGAATCCTGAAGCAAAAAACCTGCGTCATCGAAGTCACCCCGGCCATCGGCGTGCATATCGGCCCGGGGGCGGTCGGTATCATCGCGATGCAATCCCCTTCCAGCACCTGATTCCGCATGAGGCGGTCCCCGGATGGACGAACAACAGCTGTCGCAATACATCGTCGACCGGCTTTCCGCGGCCGCGAACCGTGATGACATTATCCGCTACGTCTGCCAGCGCGGCCGCCTGGATTGGACACAAGCCCAAGCGTTCGTGGCGGATGTGGAAGAAACCCACGCCCGGGAAATTGCCCGGCGCCATCTTCCGATAAACCTCACCGCGTCACTCATGACAGGGTTGTTCGGCGCTCTGTTAACGGTCTATGCGGTGTTTTCAATTTTTGAACCGCTGCTGGGCCGGCCGTTGCCCGATTTTCTTTACCTCCTGAATGATTTCGGTGTCCGCTACGGCCTCCTGCCGGATATCCACGCCGCCGTGGAAAACCTCCATCGGTATGGATTGCTCCCGAATTTCTGGAGAACACTGTATACTACGGGACAGTCCTTCGGGTTGAGTCACGACCTGGTCAATATTCTGTACGTCCTGGCAAGCGGTTATTTTTTTTGGCCGCTACTGCTGCTGGGCTTGTACTCATTAATCGCCGGGAGTCTGGATTTTTTCCGCAACCTTTTCCGAATTACCGGACGATAAATTCTTCTTCGAGGAAAACTACCTTGACGGTTTCCGTAATCGAGACCCTGATCAAAATGCTCCGCAACGAAGCGGGGATGGGGTATCTGGATCAATGCGTGCAGGGCGGGTTTAATAATTTTTCCTCCACATGGAGCCAGAATGCCCGGACCGAATCGGTCCCGGAACCGCTTTGTCGGCGTGTCCTGGAATGGCTGGCTTCGTATCACACACTGGCGACGGAACAAAGGCCGGCATCGGTGAACTCCCTCCTGGACGAATTGATGGCGGAAAAACGCAGGGGGGATATCGGCGCCGACCCGCAATCCACTGCCGGGGAAAACCCGCCGGGCACGGGCGAAGCCAACCGCCCCAAGGACATGCGATCCGATCGGGCAAGCGCAGCCCCCACTTCCCATCCGCCCCAGCCCGCACCCGTCAAAACGCGACAGGCATCGGGCGCACCACCTGCCCCGCGGACTCCCAAGGCGGCGCCGTTGACCCTGCGAGAATTGCAGGCGCCGCTCCGGCGTCTGCTGGGAGTGGGCGATAAAAACACGGAATCCTTCCAGCGCCTTGGTCTTCAGACGATCGGCGACCTGCTTTGGTACTTCCCGCGCCGCTATTTGGATTACTCCCTCCTCAAACCCATCAACCGGCTCTGGTACGGCGAGACCGTCACCGTGCTGGCCTCCGTGCGCGACACCTCCACCCGCCGCACCAAGCGGGGCACCATCACCGAACTGACGGTCGCCGATGGAAGCGGGTCGCTGCTGGTCACCTTCTTCAACCAGCCATGGATCGAATCCCGCCTGCGGAAAGGGCAGCTGCTCTCCCTCTCCGGAAAAATCGGCCAGTACCTCGGACGGCTGACGATGACCATGCCGGAATGGGAATTCCTGGACCGCCAGCAGATCCGCACCGGCGGCATCGTACCCGTCTATTCGCTGACCGCCGGGGTTAATCAAAATTTTTTGCGCCGCCATATTCATAATGCCGTCTCCCGGCTGGCCACCCGCCTGCCGGATCCATTGCCGGCGGCCGTGCTGGACGAGGGGAAATGGATGGCGCTGGGCCAGGCGCTGCAACAGATCCATTTCCCCGCTTCCTTGGAATCCCTGAAGAAAGCAAAAGACCGCCTGGGGTTCGAAGAGCTGCTCTATCTGCAGTTGGGAATCCTTCAGCAACGAAGGAATTGGACTTCCGGAGAGGCGAAGTCCTATCCCGCCCCGGCGGTCCTCGAAGAGTTCATCGCATCCCTGCCCTATGCCCTGACTGCGGCCCAGCAAAAGGCGGTGAAGGATATCCTGGCGGATCTCGAATCCGGCAAGCCCATGAACCGCCTGCTGGAAGGCGACGTCGGTTCGGGCAAGACCATCGTCGCTCTGGCGGCCTGCTTGGTCGTCGCGCTTCAGGGCGGACAGGCGGCCATCCTCGCGCCGACCGGCATTCTCGCCGAGCAGCATTTCGCGTTGGTCCGCAAATTGCTGGTCCGCGAGGATAAACTCCTGCGCGAGGACCAAACGGGATTGCTGCTCGGTTCCACGCCGGAATCGGCAAAGCAGGAGATACGCCAAGGCCTCGCCTCCGGCCGGATCTCCGTGGTTGTCGGAACGCATGCGCTTCTGGAAAGTCCGGTTGACTTTGCTCGCCTGGACCTGGCGGTGATCGACGAGCAACACCGGTTCGGCGTCGACC
>DAOUDU010000021.1:0-7416 GCA_034430775.1 Anaerolineales bacterium
AAAGGAGATCCGCCCATGATTCGCGTCGCCATCGTCGACGATCACCCCCATGTAGCCATCGCCCTGCGCACGCTGCTCGACCGGACCGCCGACTTGCGGCTGGTCGCCGAAGGGCGGCGCGGTGCCGAAGTGATGTCCCTGGTGCGCCGTGAACAGCCCGATGTGCTGCTGCTGGATCTTTTTCTCGAGCCGGAGTTCGATGCCCGCGCGGTGGTGCGTAGTCTGCGGACGGATTTCCCCGCCCTGAAAATCTGTATCATTAGCGCCCACCTGGAGCCCGCCTGGATCCGCGAGCTGCTGCAAGCGGGCGTGTACGGCTACATCCTCAAGGACGACGATTACATCTCGCGGATCGGCGAGATCCTGCACGACCTGGCCGGCGGCAGGATCTACCTCAGCCCGCAAGCCCACGACGCGCTGGCGGAAGCAACCCGCGCGGGGGAAACCGATCGGACCCTTTCGGATCGGGAGGTGGAAATCCTGCGCCTGGCGCAGCGCGGCCTCCCCAACCCGCAGATTGCCGGGTCCCTGCACATCTCCGCCGGAACGGTGCGTAATCACCTCAGCGCCATCTATACCAAGCTTGGTGTCCACAGCCGGCACGAGGCGCTGCAGGCGGCCGCCGAACGCGGATTGATCTGATAACCCCCATGGACTCACACCTTCCCTTCCTGCTGATCGGCTTCGCGCTCGGGTGGTTGACGCTGGCGCTGAGCGGATGGCTCTTCGGGCGAATCCGCGGCGCGTGGCGCAGGCGCCGCTACGGTGAGCCGGTCGATCACGAGGAACTGCTCGTGCGCTACGGAAGCCCGATGGCCGGCGCACTCGATCAAAGAGCGTTGGGGCGATTGCTGACGGAGGAAATCCCGGCCGCATTCCGGGTGAATCGCGCCGTGCTGCTGCTTCCGGAAAGATACGATCTGAAGGATGAACTCGGCGGCGAGGTGAACCTGCCGGTCAGCCATGCGGCCGTGCGCTGGGTCACTTCCAGCGGTGAAGCCTCGCGCGCTGATAGGGGGCGGCTGAATGAAATCATCCGCCAGGGCAGCGCCGGATTGGATTGGACGGCGGTGTGGGTGCCGCTGATGCGCGGCGCGATGCTCCGCGGGATGTGGCTATTGGGAGGGCGTACGGGCGGGCTGCTCTTTTCTACCGAAGATTTAAATTGCCTGACCGGCCTCAGCCGGCAGGCGGCGGTGATTTTAGAATCGCTTCATTTCGCGAATCAGGAACAACAGGCGGCGGCGGAAATCCGCACGCTCTATCAGCGCGTCGTCGCGGCCCAGGAGGTGGAGCGCGGTCGTCTGGCGCGCGACCTGCACGACGGCGTTCTGCAGGACCTGTGCGCGATGAGCCGCGACCTGAAAGCGCTGGAAACCCAGCCGCCGGACGATGGAAACACCGTTTCGGGATTGGCGTCACGTTCCGGGGAAGCGGTCCATACCCTGCGCGCGATCTGCAACGACCTGCGCCCGCCGCTTCTCCAGCAGGGGCTGGCCGCGGCGCTCGAGGGATTGATCAAGCAGTTGGAAACGGGCGCCCGCCCCTCGATCAGCCTCGACCTTCCCGGCGGCGATGTTAAATTACCGGATGAAACCGCGGTCGCGGTTTTCCGCATCGCGCAGGAAGCGCTGCGCAACGCCGTCCGGCACGCGGACGCTTCCGAGATCGAGGTCCGCCTGACGGATTACCCGGACCGCCTGCGGCTGACGGTGACCGACGACGGGCGCGGCATCCCGGGCGGGACGGACGCCGGCCGCTTCGTGGCTCAGGGTCACTTCGGGCTGGCGGGAATGCGCGAGCGCGCGGCGATGATCGGGGGAAGGTTCGACGTGCAGACCGCGCCGGATTACGGTACAGTGGTTGTGCTGGAACTTCCGCGGTGATACGTTTCACCGCGGAGGCGCGGAGGGCGCTGAGAAAGTATTTTCAAAACTCTGCGATCCCTACGCCTTTGCGGTGGGATTTTCAGTTTTTCCCGAGGAAAGAAGAGATGATATGTCAACCGGTAAACTAATCATCCACGCCGACCGTGGCACCTCCAAAATCAGCAAGTATATCTACGGCCACTTCGCCGAGCACCTCGGCCGCTGCATTTATGACGGTTTTTGGGTCGGGCCGGATTCGGCAATTCCCAACGTGCGCGGGATCCGGGCGGATGTCGTCGAAGCCTTGCGGAACATCCGCATTCCCATCCTGCGCTGGCCCGGCGGTTGCTTTGCCGACGAATATCACTGGCGCGATGGAGTCGGCCCGGTGAAGGCGCGCCCAAGCCAGGTCAACACCCATTGGGGCGGCGTAATCGAAAACAACCGTTTCGGCACGCATGAATTCATGGATCTGTGCGAACAGCTCGGGTGCGAGCCGTACATCTGCGGCAACGTCGGCAGCGGCACGGTGCGCGAGATGCAGGAGTGGGTGGAATACCTGACCTTCAACGGCAAAACCGCGGCGACCGATCTGCGGCGGGCCAACGGCCGCGAGAAGGCCTGGCCGGTGCGGTTCTGGGGCGTGGGCAACGAAAGCTGGGGCTGCGGCGGGAATATGCGCGCCGAATTTTACGCGGATCAATATCGCCGCTACGCCACCTACTGCCGCAACCTCGGCGGGAATAAACTCTATAAAATCGCCTGCGGCGCCTCCGACGTCGATTACCACTGGACCGAAGTGCTGATGCGTGAAGCGGCCAAATTCATGGACGGTCTCTCCCTTCATTATTATGTTCTGCCCGGCAAATGGGAATCCAAAGGCTCCGCGACGCAGTTCGACGAAACCGGGTGGTTTACCGTCCTGCGGAAGACGCTGCTCCTCGACGGGATGATCGCCAAACACTCGCGAATCATGGACCGCCACGATCCGGAAAAACGCGTCGGGCTGATCCTTGACGAATGGGGCGCATGGTACGATGTCGAACCGGGGACGAATCCCGGTTTTCTGTACCAGCAAAACACCCTGCGCGATGCGCTCGTGGCCGGTACGGTTCTGAACATCCTAAACAACCATTGCGGACGCGTGCATATGGCCAACATCGCCCAAACGGTCAACGTACTGCAGGCGCTGGTATTGACCGAAGGCGCACGCTTGCTTCTGACCCCCACCTATCACGTCTTCGAGATGTACAAGAACCACCAGGACGCCGTATTGCTGCCGCTACAGCTGACGTGCCCGTCGTACCGTCTTGGGAATAGGGCCATCCCCGCGGTCAACGCGTCCTGCTCCCGCGCGGCCGACGGCACCATCAACCTGACGCTTTGCAGCCTGATTCCCGGGCGCGAGACCGTTTTGCCATGCGAAATCCGCGGTCTACAGCCGGCCCGTATCACCGGCCGCATCCTGACCACCGATCACATGACCCGTCACAACACCTTCGACAATCCCGACGCCGTGAAGCCGGCCGCCTTCGACGGCGCACAGATCGACGGCGGCATCCTGCGGATCGCTTTACCGGCCATGTCGGTCGTGGCGCTGACGATCGCATAAACCGAAAATCACTTTCATGCCATTCTCGTCGTTGCGGTATTATGAGTTCAGGTCCTCTTTCGGAGGTGCCGCATGTTCGAATTGCCGGAAATCGCCACGCTTTCAAGCCAAATCAATAAAACCCTGACCGGAAAAATCATCCGCCAAGGCAGCCTCGGGAATTCCCCGCACAAATTTGTCTGGTACAACCGCAAGCCAGCTGAATTTGAGAAGCTGACGCGCGGGAAAAAGATCGGGAAATCCACACCCCGGGGAAGATGGTTGTTTATACCGATTCAACCCGGGTATGTGTTCGTGCTGGGCGAATGCGGCGGGAAGGCGCTTTATCATCCCGCCGGTTCCTCCCTCCCGAAGAAGTACCATCTGCTGCTGGCGTTCGAGGACGGCTCGTTCTTTTCGGTCACGACCGCGATGTGGGGCGCGATGGAGTTGTATGAAAAAGGCCGGGAGCGCAAGCGGCAATACATCCGCGGGATGCGGACGACTCCGGTTGAGAAGGAATTCACGGCCGCCTATTTTTCCAAACTGGTGAAGGAAGTCCTCCGCGGGGAAAAGCGCAGCGTAAAGGGGCTGCTCACCCAGGATCAGCTGATCCCGGGACTTGGGAATGCTATCGCGCAGGACATCCTCTTCCGCGCCCGGCTGCACCCGCGCCACCCGCTCGAGACGCTTGACGCGCGCCAGATCCGGGCGCTGTATCGCGCGATTCGGACGACGGTCGACCAGGTTGTGCGGAAGGGCGGCCGGAACGACGAAGTCGATCTGTTCGATCACCCGGGCGGGTACGTTCGGATAATGGATAAACACGCCGCCGGCCGGCCGTGTCCGGCGTGCGGGCGTAAGATCGAAAAGATACAGTACCTCGGCGGGGCGTGCTATTTTTGCGCGCATTGCCAGACTTAGCCGGCACTGATCCGAATCAGATAAGGTCGCCTTCACCAAGAATATTTTCCAAATAATAATAACTTTTTCATATGGAACCGCTAAGGCACAAAGACACAAAGGCAATCAGACCATCGATCCATTATTTCCATTTGTTTTGGTGTCTTCGTGTCTTCGTGGTAATTTAATTCAGTGGGCCTCCAATCATGGAACCACTAAGACACAAAGACACGAAGGAAACCGGGGAATCGATCAGCAATCCTCTTTCTTAGTGCCTTAGTGTCTTCGTGGTATTTTAATTCAGTGGGCCTCCAATCATGGAACCACTTAGGCACAAAAACACAAAGGAAACCGGGGAATCGATCCATTATTTCTCTGTTTCCTGGTGTCTTCGTGGTTAATCATTCCAATTGCGGATCGAAAAACCGGACTATTTCAAACCGCCTCTATGTGACTTTGAGGACCTCTGTCCCTTCATGCACAGGTTGGATAGTCTTCAACGCCACTTCTTTTTGGGGACCGGCGGATTCCACCTTCTGATGTTCGATCTCCATTGAATCGATCGTCTGGGTGAAATCCGCGCTATGGCCGAGAAACCGGACGGTATCCCCGACCTTTAATTCCGCGCTGAGATCGAGGACTGCCACATTGATATGATTGAAGTAATGCGTAACCTTCCCGATTTTTGTCTCCATGCGGCTCTCTCCTTTCCGATGACTGGAGCATACTCCAAACGACGGAATTGGCAAGTCGGTTCTTAGCTGCGCAAGGTAAAAACCGGCTTGAACGCAAAGGTGCCAAGACGCAAAGACGCAAGGCAAATCCGCTTTGTTTTTCTTTGCGCCTTGGCGATGTAGTGTCTTTGCGATAAGGGTTTTCCGGGGTTTGTTCTCGCCCGCCGGGCACTTGTCTTGCACCGTAATCCATCGTATTATTTACGAGGTCATCGCATGCCTACCCAATCCTCTACCCCTGCTTCGTCCACACCTTCCTCGTTGAAGAATAGACTTCTCATCGCCGCCGCCATACTGGTTTTCCTGCTGGTGTTCGGTGAACTCTGGCGCCGGGTCAGCCAGGCGGCCGAACTGCGCACACTGGAACACCAGATCGGCGGACAGGTCACGCAACTGGCGCAGGAATCGGACCGGATGGCCACCCTCATCGCCAAGGCGCAAAGCGACGAGGCGGTTGCGGCATGGGCGCGCGACGAAGGCAAAATGATCCTCCCCGGCGAAATCCTCATCCAGCCGATCGCCCCGACCGCGGCAACGGCAACCCCGGAACCGCCCGAAGATCCCGTGGGGGTTGTTCCGAACTGGCGCGTCTGGCTGGAGTGGTTATGGGGAAATGCATGACCTTGTTTTTTAGCCCATAAGAATCTTCACCGCGGAGTTAATCAATTTCTGTGTAATCCGATTTTTATCCGTGAAATCCGTGGTAATAAAAAAGCCGCAAGGGCTCCCATCCCGCCCGGCCGGAGGAATTAATGGAGCAATTCTTCACAAGCCATTACACCGGCGCCGCGTTTGAATTGTTCGGCCCTCCCCATGTGGCTTTTCTGGCCGTTGTCGTGCTGGCGTGCGTGCTTGTTTACATCTTCCGCGACCGGTTCTCCCCCCGCCAGAAGTCAAGAATGCGCTGGTTCCTGGCTGTCTGGCTGGTGGTGAACGAACTGGCGTTCCACGCCTGGAATATGTATTACGGCTTGTGGACGGCGCAAACACACCTTCCCCTGCACATTTGCAGCATCATGGTTTTTGCCAGCGCGTACATGCTCGTCACGCGCAACGCCACAATTTACGAATTCAGCTACTTCCTGGGGATCGGGGCGGCGATGCAGGCGCTGCTCACCCCCGACGCGGGAATCTACGGGTTCCCGCATTTCCGCTTCTTCCAGACGCTGACCGCCCACGGGTTGATCGTCTTCAGCGCAATCTACATGACGGCGGTCGAAAAGTTCCGCCCGTATCCGAAATCCCTGCTGCGCGTGTTCATCGGCATGAACCTCTATATAGCCCTCATTTATGTCGTGAATTCCATCATCGGCAGCAATTACCTGTACATCATGGGCAAGCCGGCGACGGCCAGCCTGATCGATGTGCTCGGGCCGTGGCCGTGGTACATTCTCAGCATGGAAGCCATCGGGGTGATCATCTGCCTGATTCTGTATCTGCCGTTCTTCCTGAAGGATCTCGCCGTCCGGCAGCTGAAGAAAGCCGCCGCCTGAAGCTTCATCTTCGGCGCCGCCCGGCCATCGGGTGAAAATGCAATATCCGCTGCGATCCGGCACAGACTCCAAACCGGAATCCGATCCGAAACGTTTCGATACAGCGATCGGCCTTCTGGCGCTTGCGCTTTACGTGATTGAGCGCTGCCTCGCCTTCGCCTTGCTGCAGAGCCGGTCCGTCTCCGGCGCCGGATGGGAATCCGAGCTTCTGGGATATTTCTTCGGTCAGCCGCCCTATTCCATTTTCAACATTCTTTTGGGATTTACCGTACCGGAAGGATTGCTGGCCATGCTCAACCCGCGCAATATTGCGCAGGCGGTTCTCCAGGCGGCCCATTTCCTGACAAACTGGTGGATAGTAGGATTGCCTTTTCGACTATTTTTATTTTTGGAAAAACGGGGAAATGAAAAGGAATAAGCCACTCTACTCTCATAAAAAGGTGGTCGCCCTAAGCGCCGGCCCCGCTACGTAGGCGGGGGAAGCGAAGTATGACATTTTTATCGGTTATTTCATTTGGTAATAAATTTATAAAAAAGCGGCAGCGGCTTGACCTTTTCCCGTTTGATGAAAAACGCATCCTCCAGCTCCCCCAACGCCCGTGAAAGATCCTTCTCCGCCGCGGCATATACTTCGCACAATGGATCCCCCTTCTTTACGTGATCACCGACCTTTACGCGTAATACGATGCCGACCGCGGGATCGATCGCATCGCCCTTCTGCGCGCGGCCGGCGCCCAGGCGCACGCTTGTCAGACCGATCTTCCCGGCATGGGCTTCGGCCACGTATCCGCTTTTCCCCGCCGCGAGAATCCCGCGACACGGCGCGG
>DAOUDU010000022.1:0-2242 GCA_034430775.1 Anaerolineales bacterium
GAGGCGGGGAATATTCCCAAGATCTTTGCCCGAACTCCCGAGATGGGCGCAGGCACAGAACTGATCTTCGTTGAAGGGCACTCCCGGGACGACACCTACGCCGTGATCGAGCGGGAGATTGCCGCACATCCGGAACGCAGGTGCAAACTGGTTCGCCAGACAGGCTTGGGTAAATGCAACGCCGTCCGCCTGGGCTTTGCGGAGGCCGGCGGTGACATTCTGATGATCCTGGACGCTGACCTGACCGTCCCGCCGGAAGACCTGCCGCGGTTTTACCAGGCCCTGCGCTCCGGGAAGGGTGAATTTATTAACGGGGTGCGCTTAGTCTATCCTATGGAAAAGCAAGCGATGCGTTTTTTAAATTTTCTGGGGAACAAATTTTTCAGCCTCGCTTTTTCCTGGCTGCTGGGGCAGCCGATCAAGGACACCCTGTGCGGCACCAAGGCGTTGTGGAAGACAGATTACGACAAGATCGCGGCCAACCGTTCATACTTCGGCGATTTCGACCCCTTTGGTGATTTCGATCTTCTTTTCGGCGCAACCAAACTGGGCCTGAAGATCGTCGACCTGCCGGTCCGTTATCGCGAGCGCACCTACGGCACAACCAACATTCATCGCTGGCAGCATGGCTGGTTGTTATTGAAAATGGCGGCCATCGCCGCGCGACGGATCAAGTTCGTATGATGCGGCGGCAACCATGCTGAGAAGGTGGCTGGCACACCCCGATACGCGCGGCCTGGATATCGACGATCCGCGCCTGACGCAATTGCGGCGCAGGATCATCTCGGAGAAGAGTTTTCTGCGTCAGATCTATCAAGAATGGTACCGAACGATTGCCGCTTCGCTTCCCGCCGGAGACGGGCCAGTCCTCGAGATCGGTTCCGGAGCCGGTTTTTTACACGAGTTCATTCCGGGCTTGGTGCGGTCGGAAGTATTCGATTGCCTGGGGATGGACGTTATCCTGAACGCTCTGACCCTGCCCCTTTCCGCCGGATCCTTGCGCGCCATCGTGATGACGGATGTATTGCACCACCTGCCCGAGCCACGGCTTTTTTTTTCCGAAGCCGCCCGTTGCCTACGGGCCGGGGGCGTCATTTCCATGATCGAACCCTGGGTATCGCCGTGGTCGCGCTGGGTGTATTCCCACTTGCACTCCGAACCTTTCCACCCTGAATCGGAGGATTGGGGTTTCCCGGCTGCCGGTCCGCTTTCCGGCGCGAACGGAGCCCTGCCGTGGATCATCTTCGAGCGGGACCGGGCTCGGTTCGAGCGGGAGTTCCCGCAATGGTCCATCCATACAATCCAACCGCAGATGCCTTTCCGCTATCTGGTATCCGGGGGTGTATCGATGCGCAGCCTGATGCCGGGCGCAGCTTTTGGGATATGGCGCGGCTTGGAGAATATTCTGGAACCGTTAATGAGGTATGTGGCGATGTTTTCGTTTATTGTGTTGCGGCGCGCGTGAAGATAAATGGCTGATTTATTAAAATGCACTTCATGGTATAGCCAAGCGGAGTAAGTCTTGAAATGTCCACGAGCCGGTTAGGATCAATATCGGCTAAAAGGGATTCAAATTTATCGAGTAGCAAGCGAGATTTGTTTCATGGATAAGAATAATACAGGAAGATTCAAAAAGTTAAATGATGAAGAAGCACATATCCTATGTCGGATCCATTATGAGATTCCATAATGATCGATGAGACCCTCCATAAATAGTAGCGCACCAAGACCACCGGCGTCGGCATTCTTGTAATGGGGTATGTAAGTTTACCGCTGGCCGTGGTATTCATCGTGGAAAAGCACGGTCGGCCCTTTGTGATGGTTGCCATTTATAAACCGGGCAAGGACAACCTGAATGTAGAGGGACTGTAATGGCTAATTACCTGGTCACCGGCGCGGCCGGTTTCATCGGAGCCCGACTTACGGAAATGCTGCTCGAACAGAGCCACAGCGTAATCGGCGTGGATAATCTTAATGATGCGTATGATGTCCGCATAAAGGAATACCGCCTGCGGCGGCTGAAGGCCGTTCCCACCTTCACTTTCCAGAAACTGGACGTCTCCGACCGCAACGCGGTGGAAAAGTTGCCGGCCTTCGACGCGATGATAAACCTGGCGGCGCGCGCCGGAGTGCGCGCCAGCGTCGAAAACCCGTGGAGTTTTCTCGAAACCAACGTTGTCGGTACCCTCAACCTGCTCGGACTTTGCCGCCGCAGGAAAATACCAAAATTCATCCTGGCTTC
>DAOUDU010000023.1:0-9289 GCA_034430775.1 Anaerolineales bacterium
TATGCGCCGCTGACGTTCTTCCCGTTATGGATTGTCCGGAAGGAGGCCGGCCGTCATAAATGGACCATGGCTGGTCTCACCGCAGTGGAAATCATCATCACCCTGCTGACCGCGTTCGGCGCGCCATAAGCCAAGGCCGGCCGCCGGGCTCGAATTCCGGGATTTCTTTGGGAGCGCCATGAAGACACTTATGCAAAAAACACTTCGCCCGCCGCGGCTTCCGAAACGATTGCCCGCGGGATCCATAGCCGCGCTTCAAGACGACGGTGACTATTCGGGGCTGGAGCTGACCGGCTGCCGTCTGGCCGGTCAATCGGCGGCGCGCATCGTGTTCGAAACCCTGATGTTTCGGAAAGCCGTTCTGGGACCCTCCCGCCTGCCATCCGCGCGAATGGCGGATTGCCGGCTGGAAACCTCCGATCTGTCGGGGGTCGACTGGGAGAAGGCCCGGTTTCGGAGGGTGGAATTCATAGGTTGCCGCATCATTGGCGCGCAATTCCCGGAAGCGGTTTTTGAGGATGTGCTGTTCCAAGAGTGCAATTTGGAACGGGCGATAATCACATCGGCAAAATTCCGATCGGCAAAATTTTTAAATTGCCCGCTCCGGGAAGCGTCGTTTGAGTATTCGGATGTTTCCGGAGTGGTATTGGAAGACTGTGATTTGACCCATGCCGACCTGCGGCGTGCCCGGATGCGTGGGGCCGATCTGCGCGGATCAAAGATCGACGGCGTGCAGGCCGGACCGGAGGAGTTTTCCGGCGCGATTGTGGACTCTGCGCAGGCGTTGCAAATCGCCGGTTTATTGAAGCTCGTCATTAGAGAAAAATGGGAGGATCCGGCTGCCTGATCCGGATTTCTGAAAAATGTATTTTGTACCTTCCACTACTCCGCGTTCGAACGGATTAATGCTGAGCAGATACGTTTTCTAAACCAATGCGTTTTCGTGCAATTGTTGATTCGATTGTGAATAGACCCTTTCCGTTTCAGGTAAAATGAGAGGCAGGGCGCCGATCTCGCCGCAGGGCAGGTGCCGGTCCGCCGCTGCTCTCCGCCGTCCGGGAAGGTGAAACGACCATGACCTCCGCGAATACAGAACCCCAAGGAATGATCTGGCAGCACGATCCGACCCGCAATAAGGGCACCGCTTTCAGCGAGGCGGAACGCGACGCGCTCGGCTTGCGCGGCCTGCTTCCACCCCGGGTGTCCTCCATGGATCGGCAGAAGCAGCGTGTCCTGGAAAACCTGCGCCGCAAACCCAACGACCTCGAAAAATACATGTTCGTGATGGGCCTTCTGGACCGCAACGAGACTCTGTTCTACCGAGTCGTACTCGACAACCTGACGGAACTGATGCCGATCATCTACACCCCGACCGTCGGGCAGGCCTGCCAGGAGTACGGGCACATCTTCCGCCGCGCGCGCGGGCTTTTCATCTCGTCCAACGACCGCGGGCGGGTTGCACAGATCCTCGGGAACTGGCCGTCGGAGGATGTGCGCGTGATCGTGGTCACCGACGGCGAGCGCATCCTCGGGCTTGGGGATCTGGGCGCCAACGGGATGGGCATTCCGGTCGGGAAGCTGGCGCTCTACACCGCCAACGCCGGCGTGCATCCTTCCCTCTGCCTTCCGGTCACTTTGGATACGGGCACCGAAAACGAATCGCTGCTTTCCGACCCCCTCTACATCGGCCTGCCGCAGCGGCGGATCCGCGGTGCCGTGTACGACGAGCTCTTCGAAGAATTCATCGCCGCGGTCGCGGCGCGCTACCCGCGGGCGCTGGTCCAGATGGAGGATTTCGGGAACGCCAACGCCTTCCGCCTGCTGCGCGCCTACCGCAACCGGCTGTGCCTGTTCAACGACGATATCCAGGGCACGGGGGCGGTCGCGCTGGCGGGATTGTTCGCGGCGTTGGAGGTCAACGGAGGGAAGTTGACGGATCAAACGGTTATGTTCCTGGGCGCGGGCGAGGCCGCGCTCGGCATTGCGGATACGATTACCGCCGCAATGGTTGAAGAAGGCCTTCCCCTGGAGGCGGCCCGGGGGCGATGCTGGTTTTTGGACTCGAAGGGATTGGTTGTCCGCAGCCGCGCCGATCTCAACCGGAACAAACAAGTCTACGCCCACGACCATCCGTTCCTCCCCGATCTGCCGGCGGCGGTGGAAACCCTGCGCCCGACCGCTCTCATCGGGGTTGCCGGGCAGCGCGGTATGTTCACCCGTCCCCTTCTCGAGGCGATGGCCCGCTTGAATAAACGCCCGATCGTGTTTGCCATGTCGAACCCCACCTCCAAACAGGAGTGCACCGCCGAAGAAGCTTATGGGGCCACCGGCGGGCGGGTGCTATTCGCGTCCGGCAGCCCTTCCGCGCCGCTCACCGTGAACGGCCGGATGGTGGTTCCCGGCCAAGGCAACAACGCCTATATCTTCCCGGGCGTCGGGCTCGCCATCGTCGCGTTCGGCATCACCCGCGTCAGCGACGAAATGTTCCTGGCGGCCGCCCGCACGCTCCCGACGCAGCTCTCGGATGAAGACCGGGCGCGCGGGAGTTTGTATCCGCCCCTCACGCGGATCCGGGATGTTTCCGCGGCGATCGCGGCGGCCGTGGCGGAAACCGCTTATCGCCAGGGGCTGGCTTCCCTGCCGCGCCCGGCGGATCTCCACGCGCACGTCCGTTCGCACATGTACGATCCGATGTACCGCAAGTACGCCTGACGGGCGGAGGGAACTCCAACGTCATCCGGAAGGCGCTTCTCGGGAGATGCCGGAACCATGCGGCGCTTCATCAAACTTATCGATCGTCTGACGATCCTTATCCTGGTCCCGATCGTGTTTTTCACCGCCGGAATTGTTATTCATGTATATACCCTGTATCTGCTGGCCGCGGGATTGCTCTCTCCTTCACCCTGGCTGTGGTGGGTGAACGGCTTCATGCTGGTTTTTAACGTGATCATGCTCTTCGGGTTGATCCGCATGCAAAAGACGGCGTACCTGCTTTCCGCCGCGGGTTTTCTGCTCCTGGCGGTGACATGGACTGCGAATGCCATCATGCTGCGGGTGATAAACCTCTCGACCGCGGCGGGAATCGGCGCCTGCCTTATGAGTCTGCCGATTTTGCTCCGTGCGTACCGGAAACTGCGGAACGGATAACGGCGGAGAGCCCGGTCCGCCGGACGCATGGTGGAAAATTAAAACCGGAGGGCGGTTTCGGGGAACGATTTCCGGGCCGGAGTCATTATCCATGGTTTTTCGGCTGGGAACGGGTTCCCCGCTGCCGCTGAAAAATGATGAAAAATAAAAAGAAATTCACTCTTTCTATCCGTATCATTACGGTTGGGAGCTGACCCGCCGATGGATGACCGTCTGTTGGTGCTGCAGATGACCGCCTGGATGGAAGAACACCTTACCGACCCCCGCCCCGGTCCGGATCTGGCGAAGGTCGCGGGGTATTCCGAAAACCGGCTGCGGCAGAAGTTCTACAACATCACCGGCGAGACCCCCTCGGGCTACCTCCGCAAACGGCGCCTGACCGAGGCGGCCCGGGCCCTCCTGGCCGGCGAGCGCATCGTCGACGTGTGCTACCGGTTCGGATACAGCTCCCAGGACAATTTCACCACCGCTTTCAAATCGTGGTTCGGCGTCGCTCCGGGCGAACTCCAGACCATGAACCGAAAGCACCGTAATTTCATCACCCGGATGAAGGAGCCGCTGAACATCATGGAAATTAAAAATCTCAAACAAACCAGCCTGTGCACCACCCTGATGGGCTGCATGAAGGGCGCCTCGGATTTCTACGACCTGGATTGGTCGGTGCCGCAGCTGTTCGGATACTCGGCCCACGCCTTCATGATCAATATCCACAAGGAACTCTGTCCCAGTTCGCCGTATATCTGGAAGAAGGATTCTTTTTGGTTCGCCATGCGCAATCTGGGGGTCCGCAAGATCGATGCGGTCGACCTGAAGAAGGGCGCATCCGCGTCGGAATTGGAAACGGCGGAGAAAAAGATCCGCGTGCATCTGGATGCCGGCAAGCTCTGCGTCCTGGATTTTCTGGAGCATCAGTTGATCTCCGGATACGATACCAAGGGGTTTGTCTTCCTCCAACCGTGGAAAGGGGAGTCGGGCGTGGAGCTGCCCGCCCTCAGCTTCGGTTCGTGGAAGGAGGCATTCGACCGGGAAGGATGGGTGATGTTCACCCTCCTGGAGAAGGACGATCTTCGGGCCGACGAACGCGGCCTGCTGCGGACGGCGCTTTCCACCGCCATCCGGATGCAATCCGCCCCGGAGGAGTTCCAGGTTCCGGGCTACCAAACCGGCGACGGCGCCTGGGAATGGTGGCTGGAGGGCATCGATAACGGCATGGGCACTACCCATGGCCATTGGTGGAGCGGGATGGTGTGGAAGGAGTGCCGGATGATGGCCGCCGAATTCTTCACGGAGATCGAGCCGTCGATGGGAAGCGGCAAGGCGGCCGAGCTGTGCCGCGAGCTTGCCGGCCTCTACCGGGAGTGCGGCGCAAAGCTCGATATTGCCAAGGAAAAGAACGCGGCGGCCGACGGTCAAAAGGCGGCGCTCGCCGCCGGGCGCGACCTGGACCGCCGCTGCACCGGCTTGATGAAGGAACTGCTGGCCGCGGTACCCGCGTAATCATTCCACCGCGTCCCCCCTGCCGCCCCCATTTTCAATGCAGGAGGCTCCCCGCGCTGCGCAACCGTGCTTGATCCCATGCGAAGAAAACTGGGTTAAGCATCTGTCGCGAAGACAGGCGCAGGTGGGACGGGGATTGGTTGCATCATCAACCCTCTGAGTCCTCAAGGCTGACAAAACGGAAAGGATGCCATAATGAAATCTCTGGCCGGTAAAATCGCCCTCGTGACGGGTGCGAGTCGCGGGATTGGCAAGGGGATTGCGCTGGGTCTGGGTGAAGCCGGAGCGACCGTCTACATCACCGGCCGGACAACGGAGGAAGGCCAAGCCGCCGTGGCCCTTTCCGGCACAATTCATCAAACCGCCGACGAGGTCACAAAGCTCGGCGGGAAAGGCATTGCCGTCCGGTGCGATCACAGGAATGATCCGGAAGTGGAAGCCGTGTTTGGGCGTATCCGCGCCGAACAGGGGCGTTTGGATATTCTGGTTAATAATGTCTGGGGCGGCTATGAGCACTTTAATAACGGGACCGAGTTCTGGAAGGAAAAGGGTTTCTGGACCGTTCCGATTTCACGCTGGGATTCAATGTTCCGGGCGGGAGTCCGCGCCCAATATATTGCCAGCGTTTTTGCCGCGCCGATCATGATTGCACAACGTGCCGGTTTGATCGTTAATATCTCGTTCTTTGCGGCTCAACGGGATGATAAAGGGGTTGCCTATGGGGTCGCGAAGGCGGCTTCGGATCGGATGGCGGCATGCATGGCGTACGAATTGCGCCCGCACGATGTGGCGGCCGTTTCCCTGTACCCGGGTCTGGTTCGCACGGAGGCGGTGATGAAAGCGGCCGAGTATTGGGATTTGTCGAATTCGGAATCGCCGCAATTTATCGGTCGGGCTGTTGCGGCACTCGCCGGCGATCCGGACATCATGGAAAAATCCGGCAAAATCCTTGTGGCGGCCACGCTGGCCAAAGAATATGGGTTTACCGATGTGGACGGCAAGCAGCCCAGGCCGATGACGGTGGAAGAAATCTGACGGACGTAAAGCCCTCCGCAAAAGATGAAGGATGGGATGGAAGCCTCGCCATACGGCGAGGTTTCTTTTTATGCCTTTTGCGCTTTCTGTGGTAAAAATTGGCCACACCTGCCACAAAGAGCACAGTTGGAAATTCCCATTCATGCCCGGAAACTTCTCGATTCAGCTGAAGCGGTTCATCCTGCTCGACGACTGTCCGCCGGAGTGGAAGGATTGCGATCTGTATTGCATCCGCGATGGGGATACCGTCTTTTATGTGGGAAGGTCGCATCTGGCCTTCAACCGGGTTTGGGAGCACATCCGCAGCGGCTGGAAGGCCCATTCGCTCATCGGCCGTTTTCTGTTCTGCAATTGGCCCGCATCCATGAATTATGAGATTAAGTTTTTAAGCTCCCAAGACCCCGAATTCTCCGCCGTCCGCAACGACCCGGCGCTCGCGGAAGAGTTGCTGATCAAACGGCACAGACCTTGCTTGAACGAAGCGTTAAACACTGAACCGCTTGAGCTTCCGGAAAAATATCTGCCCCCCAATGCGATAATCCGCTGTTCGCGCAGTCTGACGAAGCTGCGGTTCCAGGCCGCGCTCGCGGTGAAAAACGAAGAAAGAAATACATGGATGGAAGAATGAACACCGCCGCGGATCCCGCGGCGGGTTTCTCCGGCCGGCACCATCCGTTGGCCGGGAACGGTTTCGAGATATACCGCACCCCGGGTAAACTCGTTGCGGTATCCGGTTGAGGGATACGAATTGAAATATCCGGCGGCGAATGGATCCTTCGGGAGGGCCTAAAATGAAGCGTATCGGATCCCTCGTTGTTCTCATCGCCCTGGTAATTGGTTTTGGGGTCATTGCGTATGACGCATTCTTCGATCCGGAGGGGATGAATCTCGCGCGAATGAGTTTTGGAGAACTGCTGCGGGACGGTGATTTCTGGAATTTCATTATCTTTTCCGGTGCAATGCTGATGTTTGGTATATTTGAAGTTTTCTCCCTTCGGGATCAGCCCCCGGGGGATATCAAAAACGGCGTGACCGCCGAAGCCCGTGTGATAAAGGTGTGGGATACCGGCACCACGATCAATGACGATCCGCAGGTGGGACTTTTACTGCAGGTCTCTCCTCCGGGAGGCGCCCCGGCGTTCCAGGCCGAAGCCAAAACCGTAGTCCCGTTGCGCGCCGTGCCGTTTGTAAAGCCGGGCACCGCGGCGGAAGTCAAGTATGATCCTAAAAAACCGGCCAGGCTGCAGCTCCTGGCGCTGCATGTACAGGCTGCGCCCGCCCGGGATGCCGCGGGCCGGTTGGGAGAACTCGAGGCACTGCGGGAAAAGGGCTTGATCACCGTAGAGGAATATCGTCAAAAGCGTGAAGAAATTCTCGGAACGCCGAAGTAAATTGAAAACCGCACACCATGCAATTAATACGGGGCGCATGCTGATCCGGGATATCACAGAGGCCGACTTTCCGGCCATGCTGGCATTAAACCTGGAATCCGAACACTTCCTCAGCCCGCTTTCCAGGGCGCGGCTTGAAGCGCTGCACCGGCAATCCACCTATCAAAAGGTTCTTGAGGAAGAAGGCCGGATCGCCGCGTTTATCCTGACCTTTTGCGCGGATGCGGATTATGACAGCCCCAATTTCCTTTGGTTTAAAGAAAGGTACCCGTCGTTTCTGTATGTCGACCGACTGGTAGTCCGCAGGGAATTCCAGGGCAAAGGATGCGGAAAGGCGCTGTATCAGGATCTATTGACGTATTGTCTGAAGCAGAATCTCCCACGGATCACCTGCGAGGTGGATATCCTTCCCCCCAATGAGGTTTCCCTCCGGTTTCACCGGGCACACGGCTTTCGGGAAGTCGGGTCCCATCGGCCATATGACGGTAAGAAAAAAGTGCTGATGCTGGAAAAGTGCGTGCCGCAGGCCTAACCGGTTGCCGGATTCCTTTTTATTGGACTGGGTTTTTTCTGAACCCGGCGGAAAAAAGTATAATATTCACAAATAGATATTTCATGTTAAACGAATCGGGGTAATACGTATAGCCAAGGAGAATTGAAAATGACGTTTACCGAAGGCTTATCGATGGTTCTGGTGATCGGCGGGGTGCTGGTTTTTCTCGCCTCCTTCACCGATGTTGAAATGATAACCGGATTGTGGGTGGCGGGCGATATCCAACGGGATAAGCAATTTGTGGAAGCCGGACAGTTCCGGAAGCGGGTGTATTGGATCCTGCGGATCGCGGGAATCGCCGCGTTTGCGGCGGGGTTGGCAATAATGTCGTTTTTGAAATGAGCGGTGCAGAACGACCCGCTGCCGGTATTCACGACCTCCTCCCGGATTTTCTTTCTGGGATCCCGCTCTATCACATTGCGGTTTACGGAGGATTGTGCTGGCTTGGAAAAATTTCCCCGCAAGGGTCGGGGGTGGAGAACCGCATTCATGGAATGGGAATAAACCCAGAAACCGGTTTTGGATCGGGTATCCGGTTTGTTATCCGATTGCCGGGCGGGATTACCGAATTATTCACAGCGGGAGGAATGGGGACCGGAAAAGGTTCCGATGGAATGGATGAAAATATTTCTATACGCGCCGGAAGATTTTAAAAACCTATGCGTTATTGCGCGCAGTCTTGAATGCTTTGGATTTACACATTGCTGCGTGTACGACCCGCATCAGCTAATCCGCCAAAAATACGGAAAATCCTATGCGCAGCGCATCCGCACAGTCTCCGCGGGAGCTTTTTTTTTGATCCAATGGGAGGCGGTGGAGCGCCCTCGGGAGTTTGTCGGCGCTTTTTCCGGCAGGCGGGTGGCAATGGATTCAAATCAAAACGGGGTTCCCCTTACTCGATTTTCATTTCTTCCATCGGATCTGATAATCTTCGGGTCCGAGAGGAGCGGAATACCTCCCGAAATAACTAGCCTTTGCGATGCGATGGTAACCATACCCACGGTGGGCTTGACGCAAAGCCTCAACCTGTCCGTGGCGGTATCGATCGTACTGGCGGAAATGGGGCGGTATTCCCAGGGGAAAGGCTGAGGCGCAGGTCGTTGAACCGTGGATCCGTGGCCGGATGCCGCTGTCCGGGATAGGGAGAGAGCCGCTTTGAAACTAATAGATATCGTTCGACGGCAGCGTGTCCCCGAACCGTGGGCGGAAGGGGAGAAGATTCCGTGGAGCGACCCGGAATTCAGCCAACGCATGCTTTGCGAGCATTTATCCCAGGCGCATGATGCCGCCAGCCGCCGCTTCGAAATCATCGATCAGCATGTTGCCTGGATACACGATCATGTCCTGAAGGGGAATCCGGCGCGAATTCTTGATCTCGGCTGTGGACCGGGTTTATACACGAATCGGCTGGCAAGGCTTGGCCACCAGTGTGTGGGGATTGATTTCTCGCCGGCTTCTATTGCCTACGCCCGGGAGCAGGCCGAGGCGGCGGGCCTTAATTGCGAATATTTCCATCAGGATATCCGGACGGCGGACTATGGCGTCGGGTATGGTCTGGTAATGTCGGTTTTTGGGGAGTTCAATGTTTTCCGGCCGGGGGAGGCGAAAGAGATTCTGGCGAAGGCCCGGCGAGCCCTGGCATCCGGCGGGCTTCTCCTGCTTGAGC
>DAOUDU010000024.1:0-35572 GCA_034430775.1 Anaerolineales bacterium
ATTGGACAGGATTAACAGGATTTGGTCAGGATTGACAGGATGTCTTTATAGATAGAAGACGCATCAGCGACGAATGGGGGGAGAAAGTACATTGTCATTGCGAGCCCCGTTTGCCCCCGCGGGTTTCGGGGGCGGGGCGAAGCCTGTCCTGGTGATCTTCCAGGGCAATCTCCCCCGCTTCAGAATAATTGGACAGGATTTACAGGATTTTGCAGGATTGACAAGGTTTTTAAAGGATAAAAACCCGACCACGGACCGTGCACGATAGATACAGGTCCGACGGGCGACACGATGCGGGAAGGTCGTTGTCCGTCCGGGTTTCATCGGGGGTTCCTCGGGGTTGAAACCCCTCGCTGAAGACAAAGAAGCCCGTTCGGGCTTGCATGATATACGGCAGAGGGCGCCTGTCCCGCGCGAATGTCCGGCCCCGAGCGCCTGTCCTGAGCGTAGCGAAGGAGAGCGAGGGGGGAAGGACGCGCGGGATCATCCCCGATTGGACAGGGGTTATATTTCCTCGGGGTTGAAACCCCTCGCTAACGACAACGAAGCCCGTTCGGGCTTAGCATGAAATAAGGCAGGGCTTTAGCCCGACGGGCGGCGCAATGCGGGAAGATTGCCGATGATCGATTTGAGGTAGCATTATGGGCATTAGACAGGATTTACAGGATTTGGTCAGGATTGACAGGATTTCTTGTAGGGGCGGATAGCACCTGCACTCACGCCTGCCCCGCGAAGCAGGCTGCAATTCGTCCTGTGAATTACAGCCGTTTTGCGTAGCGGGGGAATACGCAGGTTCTCTTTTGCTTTTTGAACCTGCACGGTTATGAAGCGATGGGAGCATGTGAAGCCGGTGATCGTCCGGCGGAACGGTTATGCGAGGGGGATGAGGGCCGAACGTCCTACTCTCCTCGGCGCAGACCCGCCGAAGGTACTATCACTAGTACCAATGGAATCCGATTCCCGCCCCAAAAACATGCGTCATATGTCATTTGTCCCTTTCCCCGCTGTTTGAAAAACCTGTATAATTTTAGGGTTCCAGTCATCATCCGTTCCTGTTTTCCGGAACCCGGATCATTTCATTCACCGGGGAATCCGTCTCCTTTAAAAGGAGGAGTATGAAGCTCACCAGCAAACGGTTTTTAAACCTGGCCATTATCCTGTCGGTTGTTGTGGTCCAGCTGACGACGGCCGCGCGCGCACTCGCCGACGACAGCCCGCCCCCCGAGGAAACGCCGGTCGTTTCCCCGACCAACGATCCGGCAGTGACGCCGGAAGATACCGAAACGCTCGAAGCGACCCCGACCGAAGAATTGGCGCCGGCCGATCCGGCCGCCGATCCGACCGCCGATCCGACGGAAGAGCTAACTCCGGAGGAGACCGAAACACTCGATCCCGAAGAGACCGCTGCGGCCGATCCGACGGAAGAGCTGACTCCGGAGGAGACTGAAACACTCGCTCCCGAAGAGACCGCTGCGGCCGATCCGACGGAAGAGCTGACACCGGAGGAGACCGAAACACCCGCTCCCGAAGAGACGGCGGTGCCCGATCCGGAAGAGACCGCGGACGAACAGGATTGCGCGCCGGTTTCCGATACGGAAGGCGAGGTTCCGGCGGATGGCGGTGATGCGGCGCTTCCGCCCTGCCCGGGAACGATTGACGACGATATTACCGTCCCGATCTCCGATCCGATGTGGTGCCCGGTTGGCGCTGTTCCGGGCGATGGGTCATGCACTCCGTCGTTTGGCACCATTTCCGAACTGATCACCTTCCTCCAGGCCAATCCCACCCTTTACTCCGGGGATGGCGCGATCTACTTCCAGACGGGCGATTACACCAGTCTGGAACCCTATATCATCATCGATTACACGCTGGTTCCGCAACTGGGGACGCTGGATATCCTCGGCGGATGGGATCTGGATGGCTCGGACGGGTGGGATGGCAACACCGGCACCACGGTCTTCACCGTACCGATTGCGGTCTACTGGGATGAAGACCTTTCGCTATCGGATATCGTAATCGATTGTCCGCTGACGACCGGCAACTGCTCGGATGTCGGGTTGTTCGTCGATGGCGGGGGCGATCTCACGCTGGAAAACGTCGACTCGACGGGTTGGTCTTCCGGCGCGGAATTGCACGCGGCCGGCGATGCAACCGTCACCGGCAACGGATTTTCCGACAGCGAATTTTCCGACAACACGAACACCGGCTTGCTGATCTATTCTTCCGGGACCGTCACGCTGCTCGATGTGGTTGCCAACGGCAACAACACCGGCATCTACATCGACAGCACGAGCGGGCTGGGGAATGTGAACCTGACCAACATCTTCACCAGCGATAACGGCTGGACGGGCGTGGATATCCGCTCGGCCGGCGATATCGACCTGGACACTGTCAATACCACAGGCGGAGTCGTCGGCGCGAACCTGCAGACGACCGCCGGCGCCGGCAACATCTTCGTGACCGACAGCACCTTCGCCGGCAGCAGCTCGGTCGGCATCCGGGCCATCACCAGTGAAGGGGATATCACCTTCACCAACGTGGATACCGACAACGGCGATGCGCCCGGCAGCTTCGGCGCCTGGCTGAAATCCTACAGCGGCGGCTCGATTGCCGTCACCGGCGGCGTGTTCGCCAACGCCGAGACCGGCCTGTTCATCGTCGGCACGGCGGATGTAACCCTGACGGACGTCACCGCCGAAAACAACACCGGCGACGGCGCGGTCATCGAAAGCGGATGGGTGTTCGGCTGCTTCGGACCGGACGGCATCCCGGTGACCGTCGACGGCGGCACCTACCAGGATAACGGCGGTTTCGGCATCGTGATCTACCCCGGCCCGAATGGGACGGGAACGCTGGCCGGGACGATCGCCTTCCTCAACAATACCGACGGCGACACCAATATCGACCTTGAAAAATCGTGCAATCCGGGTTCCGATGAAAAACCGGCCAAGCCGTACCAGGTGGTGGAAGTCTCGGGTTTGGGCGACGATCCGGTGCAGCCGGATTGCGAGACTTTTGCGGGCGTCATGATGATCCTGCCCGACCTCTCGCAGGTGAAGGTGAATTGCCCGGTCAACGATGCGGTCACGGTTGCCACGGTGGCGGAAGAGGATCTTCCCGGACCGCTGCCGAAAACCGTAACGCTGATCGCCGGGCTGGTGGTGACCGCAGGGGAAGAAGGCCTGCTGCCGGACGGCGGCTCCATACGCATGTGCTTCAAGATCCCGGCCGAAAGCGCCGGCAAGCATTTCGCGATTCTTTTCTGGGATCCGATGGCGAATGGAAACCTGGGCGGATGGATCGAGCTGCCGGTCAACCAGTTCGGCGGCCAGATCTTCCCGCTGCATCCGGATACGCCGGAAGACGGGATGCTGATCCTGGAAGGCGTCAACCAGAGCGGCGATTGCGTCTGCGCCAGGGTGAACTTTACCGGAACCTTCGTCCTGGTGGCGCGGTAGGCCATGACGGACCCATCCCATAAAAAGAATCGAGGAACGAGGAATTCGTTCCTCGATTCTTTATCCAGCTTCTTCTCCCGCGTCCGCGGCACTTTCTCCCGCATCGGCGGCTGGCGCACGCTGGCGCCGTACCTGGCGGTCACGGCGCTCGCCGTGATCTTCATCGGGCTCGGCGCCACCGGGAGGCTGCCGTTCGCAGGCGCGCCGGCCAAGGCCACGCCGACCAGCACACTCACCAAGCCGCCGGTGGTCACCTCCGATGCGTGCCTGACCGAGATGGTCCGCGGCGATGTCGAAAAAGTGGACGCCCTCATGCTCGAGTTTTACGACGCCTCGGCGCTCGCATCACAAACTCCGGCCGATCAACTGGTCGAGGTCATCCCCGGCCTGCAGGAGATCCGCCGCCGGGCGGACGCGCTGAAGGTTTCCGGCTGCCTGGATACATTGCGCTCGTTCCAGGTTTCGCATATGAACATCGTCATCAACACGCTGCTGGCGTACATGGCCAAATCGGATCCGTCGATCCTGGTCGAAGGCATCATCCAGGCGCGCCTGTTGAATGAGGAATATAAAAAGGAAAAGGCGCGCCTGCTCGGGGAAACGTATGTGCCGCCGGCCACCCGGACCTTCACCCCGACCGCGGGAACCACGACACCGAGTCCTTCCTCTATACCGTAGCGAAGAAAGTAGACAGGATTTACTAGATTTTTAAGGATTGACAGGATATCGATCTAAAAAATCCTGTAAATCCTTCATAATCCGGTAAATCCTGTCGATGGGCTTTTGAATTGTTTTTACCCATCCATCATCCATCAATGCAATAGCGGATTTGTAGGGGCGACCCGTTGGGTCGCCCCTACTCCCCCATCGAGGATCCTGCAACGCGATACAATACCGGTTCGATTACAGGAGGGCCGCCCATTGGATTCGGAAAACAAACATCACCGATCTATCCTGCAACGGATCGCCGAAAACGCGATGCGGGAACGCGGATTGCTCCCCGAATTTTCGGCCGAGGTCCGCGACGAACTCAGCCGGATGCAAAAAACCCCGCCGCCCGGGAACGGGCCGGTCCGCGACCTGCGGCATATCCTCTGGGCGTCGATCGACAACGACGACTCCCGCGATCTGGATCAGCTGACGGCGGCCGAGCCGATGCCCGGCGGCGGCGTAAAAATCCTGGTCGCCGTGGCGGACGTGGATTCGCTGGTGAAGGACGGATCGGCGATCGACCGGCACGCGCGCCACAACACCACCTCGGTCTACACCGCCGCCCGCATTTTCCCCATGCTTCCGGAACAGCTCTCCACCGGCCTTACCTCTTTGAACCCGGATGTGGACCGCGCGGCGATCGTGGTGGAGATGGAATTTGACGCGCAGGGCGCGCTGCAGCGCTCCGAGATCAACCGGGCGCGGGTGACCAACCATGCCAAACTGGCCTACAACAGCGTGGCCGCCTGGCTGGATGGGAACGGCCCCGCGCCGGAGGCGCTTGCCGCGGCTGCGGGGCTGGAGGAGAACCTGCGCCTTCAGGATCGGGTCGCACAACAGATGGACCAATCCCGGCATGCGCAGGGCGCGCTCAGCCTGGAAACGATCGAAGCGAAACCGGTCTTCGAGGGCGACGAGCTCCGGAGCCTGACCACCGAGGAGAAGAACCGCGCCAAAGGGATCATCGAGAATTTCATGATCGCCGCCAACGGCGTGACCGCCCGCTACCTTGCGGCGAAAAAATTCCCCTCCATCCGCCGGGTGGTGCGCGTTCCGAAGCGCTGGGACCGGATTGTCGCGCTCGCCGCCGAGCGCCGGATCGCGCTCCCGGACGAACCGGATTCGCGCGCCCTTGAGGATTTTCTGCTCAAGGAACGGGCCGCCGACCCGGTGCAATTCCCGGACCTCTCGCTGGCGGTGATCAAGCTGCTGGGTTCCGGCGAATATATCGCGGAAGCGCCGGATGGTGACGCGCCGGGCCACTTCGGGCTGGCCGTCAAGGATTACACCCATTCGACGGCGCCCAACCGGCGATATTCGGACATCCTCACCCAGCGCCAGCTCAAGGCCGCGCTGCAGGGCGATGCGCCGCCCTACCGTTTGGAGCAACTGGCGGAGCTGGCCAGGCATTGCACCGAGGAGGAGGATTCCGCAAACAAGGTGGAACGGCAGGTCGCCAAATCGGCCGCCGCGCTGCTCCTGGAGCGCCGGATCGGCGAACGGTTCGATTCGATCGTCACCGGCGCCGCCGACAAGGGCACCTGGGTCCGGCTGCTGGCCGTGCCGGTGGAGGGGAAACTTATCGCCGGGTTCGAGGGCGTGGATGTCGGCGACCGCATCCGGGTGCAGCTGGCGTCGGTCGACGTCCAGCGCGGATTCATCGATTTTCGGAAAGTGAATCATTAAAACCAATAGACAGGATTTACAGGATTCAGAGGATTGACAGGTTTTTTTATTACAATAAATCCTGAAAAATCATGTAAATCCTGTCCATTCTTTCCATCGTTGATGTAATAGTATGTTCTTCCGTCTGACAAAGGAGGGAATCCATGAGCAGGCAGATCGGACTCTGGATCGATCACCGCAAAGCCGTCATCGTGACTCTTGCGGAGGCGGGGGAAGAAATCCGGACGATCGAATCCGGGATGGAGAAGCGCGTCCGATTCAAGAGCGGGAGGAACGACGAACTCGGCTCGACCGAGGATATCCGGGAGCGGCAATTCGGGCAACATTTAAACCGCTACTACGATGAAGTGATCACGGCCGTCCGGGAGGCGGATTCGATCCACATTTTCGGCCCGGGCGAGGCCAAGCACGAGCTTGAATCCCGGCTGGAGCGCGCCGGGTTGAAGAACTGCGTCTCCACCGTGGAAACCGCGGATAAGATGACCGATCGCCAGATCGCGGCCAGGGTCCGGGAGCTGCTGCGGTCATGAAGCCGGCCCGGAGGATTTATTGCAGAGCGCCCCATCGGGGTCGTTCCTTTGGATCGCCCGGGCGGCCGGAATGCTCCCATTGCCGCCATTCGTGTGTTTATCCGTTATAGGGGTAGAATGAGATCAAGGAAAGGGGCGGCCCGCCGGGGGTCGTCCCGGATGCTCCGCTACGTTGTTTTCAAAGAATAGAGAGTGCATTCCAATGGCTGATAAAAAAAGCAAGCAGGGCGAAAAGCGATTATCCAAGAGCAAGCGAAAACACAACCGGCGGGTGAAGCAGGCCGCCAAAAAAGCCGGGACCACTACCGGTTAAGCTGTCCCGCGCATGGCGGGTGTCTCCCGGGGCGGAAGAATCCCCGGAAGGCCGGTTCGAAACACAGCGGGGCTCTTGGGGTTTTTACCCAAGGGCCCCGTTATTTTACTAATGGATTGATGGAGAAGGGGCGGGTGGCATTACATTCCTCCATCCACGCTGATGCGTCTTTATTTTGTATTTAGAAATCCTGTCTGCTGCTTCTTCGCACTTTTCCGGACCCGTCCTCAATAATGGTAATATTTATCAACGAGAGGTAGACCGATGGGCTTCTTCTTTATGGAATTGATCCTCCTGACAATATTATTTCTGATCCTTTACAACCGGGGCAAGGCCGGATTCGTGACGCTCCTGATCTCGTTCGGCGCCGGCAAGCGCCGTTCGGAGGATATCAGCGCTCAGGAACTGCCCGTCCCTCCCGAACTGAAGCATGCCGTCGATTCCCTCGCCAAACTGGGTTTTTCCCGCCTGGGCGAGGTGCAGGTGAAAATCCCCGGCGGGCAATCCGCCGGGAGCCGGATCTTCATTTCAAAAGACAAACGCGTTTTCGCCGAACTTACCGAGGGCCGGATCGTTCTGTTCACCACCGTGTTCCCCGACGATGCGGTTGTGGAAACGGGTTTTCCGGTCGGCGAGAATTTCCGGACGAAAAATTTTCAATCCCGCACGATCACGACCGATCTGGAGCAGGCGTACAACCATCAACTCGGTCAGATTAAAGGCTTCCGCAAGCCGCACGGCATTCCGCGCAAGATCGCCACGATGCCGGATTACCTGGCCTGGGATGTGATGTACCGGCAGCGGCATGTCGCGCGCAAGATGCGGCGCCACACGTGGCTCGGATTCCTGCAAACCGCGGCGCTCGGCTACGGAATCGCCGCGGCCCTGACCGCGGTCGTTTTTTGGCTGGGCTCGGAAAAATCCTCGATCGAGCCGATGCTCTTCATCGCGTTGATCCTGATCGCGGCGCTCACTCCCGCCGCCGTCGCGGCCTTTTTCCTCCCGTTCATCGGCGATTGGGGCAGCCGCCGCGGGACGCGCTTGCCGCTTGGCTCGCAGCCGAAGGAAAAACCATAGGGCAGGATTGCAGGGGCGGACCGCCGCCCGCCCCTGCAATCCTGCCCATTCCCTTTATCCGCCTTTATAAATGGGCCCAATTATTATTCTGGAGGTTTTGTGGAGTTTTTTTCTTCCCCGGCAACGTATTCTATTATAGAGAATAATCAACCAAGGTAAATCCGCATAGAAAAGGAGGGTGTGATGTTCGAAGGATATTTACGTTTCCGATTCAAACACGCGGCCGCGCTGATCGCGGCGGGGGCGCTGCTCATGGCTTGCAGCCTGCCGCTTTCGCTTCCGGCACTGGGGGGTTCGGATTCGCCGGATTCCGGCGGCGGGGAGGTGCGGGATGATGAGGGGCCGCCGATCGCTCCGCTCGAGTGCCCGAGTACCGATCAAAAAGCGACCCTGACCTTCGACCACGATCTCACGTTCGGGCTGGAGGGTGTGGGGCAGTTCGGCGTCGCGGTGAAGGGCACGTACCAGATCAACATCATCCACAGCATCGCCACCTACGAGCCCGGGGAAAAGGTTGGAGTCTACAACTTCACGGACGGCCCCATCCCCGTCGTTCTGAGCGCGATCGGCTTCAAGGACTGCGAAGACGGGGAAGGCACGACCAACATGCGCGCGAGCGTCTCCGGAACCTGCTTTGACGGAACGTTAACTCTCATCATCCAGGAATATTACGAGGCGGGTTCGGTGACGATGGTGTGCGGACAGGGCGACAACCGGAAAAAGGTCGAGATCCCCATCCCGATCGCCCCGCTCGAACAGCCGATCATCTGGCCGGTGTCTTACCCCCAGCTTGCCGGCGGCGGCACAATGCAAAAGTCCGTGCCGTTTGCGGGAGTGGGCGGCAGCGGCGGGATGAAGTATACGCTGACGATGCCGTGAAGCGGACCGTAGACGGGGACGATGGCAGACCGATAAACGGCGCGGGCAATGCCAATGGAGTTGCCGGATTAAACTTCCTGTGAATATCATGGGACAGGATGGACAAGGTTTTTCAGGATTGACAGGATTAAAATATTTTTAAAGAAGATCCTGTCAATCCTGCGAAATCCTATAGATCCTATCCATTGATGTTAATGGTACTTGCTCGCCTCATCCAGCCGCCCTACCTCATCATCCGTAAGCCGCCAGCCGAGTGCGCCGGCGTTCTCCCGCACATGGCGCGCGTCCCGCGCGCCCGGGATCGGCAGCGCGCCCTTGCATAGCACCCAGTTGAGCGCCGTTTGGGAGGGAGTTTTACCGTGCGCTCGGCCGATATCGCGCAGCAGCGCCGCGATGGGCGGGATCTTTTTCAGATACGACGGGTTGTGGCGCGCGGCGTGCCATCCGGCAGGCGGATTCTCCGGCGTGTATTTCCCGCCGAGGAACCCGTATCCGAGGGGCCGGTACGCCACGAGCGTCACCCCCAGCTCACGGCAGGCCGCCAGCAATCCGCTGCGTTCCGGACCGCGTTCCAGTAAACTGTAATCCACCTGGTTGCTTGCCAGCGGCACCCCGCGTCCGGCCAGTGCGGCGTGCGCCAGCCGCATCTGTTTCACGTTGTAATTGGAGACCCCGGCCGCGCGCGCCAATCCATCGCCGACCGCGTCGGCCAGCGCATCCATCCAGGTTTTAATCGGTATCGGTGGAAAGGGAAAGTGGATCATGTACAGGTCGACCCGTTCCAGCCCCAGGCGCTCGAGGCTTCCCCTCAGCGCGCCGATCAACTGAGATCCGCGCAGCCGGGCCGGCATCGGCATGAACTTGGTCGCAATCACCGCATTGCCGGGTGAGGATTTCAGGCACAGCCCGAGCGTTTTTTCCGATCCACCTTTTGTATATACTTCGGCCGTGTCGAAAAAGTTGATCCCCGCGGCAAGCGCCGCATCGAAGGCGGCTTTCCGCTCCGGGTCCGGCGTGCCGTCGGATCCCCACTGGTTGGTGCCCACTCCGAGCGGGCTGACCCGCAGGCCGCTTGCCCCGAGGTTGATCCGTTCCGGTACCGTTTGCTCTGCCATGTTTCCTCCATGAAAACCCGTCCGGCCTGTCTCCCGGACGGAGCCGCCTAAAGCTGCAG
The DNA here is from genome assembly GCA_034430775.1 of Anaerolineales bacterium. GTDB lineage: Bacteria > Chloroflexota > Anaerolineae > Anaerolineales > RBG-16-64-43 > JAFGKK01. The sequence continues at coordinate 9,829 of DAOUDU010000024.1, forward strand.
GTTTCCCAAATTCATCCGCGAACGGCAATCCGGCAGATCCCAAAAAAACCGCCGGACCTCACATCAGTATCCCGCACCTGCCGGAATTATAAATGTGGGATTTGTCATCAAAAATCCGGCCATCCAATATGTATCCAACGCGGTTAGGCGTATGCCTTATTGGCAGAGAGAGGTGTAATCCAGCCATTGCGATAGAAAAACCGGATCCCGAACCGGCCGCAGGACGGGAAATGGCTGTCAACGGCAAGATTCGCAGGGTCTTTATATGGGAGCCGGCTACGTGGTACGGCCTCGTTCGGGCGACCCTTGTGGTCGCCCCTTGTGGTCGCCCCGATCACCTCACCGCCGGCTACCCTCTTGCCTGAACCTTTTCCGGCTTGATCTTGTAAATTACGCGTGTTTCCCCCGGGCGCATGGGGTAATTCCGGTCGCCGCGGTATTTCTGCTGCAGGCCGCAGATGTGTTCGTAGGCGCCTTCCTCGGATTCGAACACGACCGGTCCCTTAATCTGGATGTAGCGGTAGTAATTTGCGGGATCCGCGATCAGCATTGCCACGACCGGGTGCCGGTGCAGGACCTTGTCCTTGACCCGGCCGCGCGCGGTATTGATCACGATCAGCTCGCCGTCCCATTCGAACCAGACCGGCGTTACCTGTGGAGTCCCGTCGGCGAGCACCAGCGCCAGGTCGGCGAAGGATCTTCGCTCCGGTGAAAGCAGATCGGCATAACCTTTAGGAATGAGCGTATTCATGGGCACCGCCTTTCAAATAAAGTATAGCGGATCGGGATTAAGGGTGCCATTAATAGCAGGCAGGTGACGAAGAATCTTTGTTAATTGGAGGGTGGAGCCATGTCATTGCGAGCCCTGCCCCGGCAGCGCTGATGCATCATCCTATTTATCACCGCCACGGTATTTTCCGTTTCGTCCACGAATAAAAAAACGCCGGGATTGTTCCCGGCGTTTTTTGTATTTTTCCGCGCCGGCGTTAAGCGCCGAGCGCTTGCAGCTTCTCGAGCACGTTAATCCCCGCGCCCTTCAGCGCGCCGATCGCCTTGTCGAGATCGCTGAAGCGGAAGATCAGCACGGCTTTCCCCTTGGGGCCGGTGGAATACGCGTACATATATTCCACGTTCACGCCGGCCGCTTCGACCGGCGCCAGCACCGCCGCCAACCCGCCCGGCCGGTCCTCGACCTCGACCGCCAGCACTTCCGTCTGCTTGACGGTGAGGCCGCCGGATGCGAGCGCGGCTTTCGCCTGCTCCCAATCCTTGATCATGAGCCGCAGGATGCCGAATTCCTTGGTGTCGGCCAGGGCCAGGGTCGAGATGTTAACCTTGGCGTCGGCCAGCACGGTGAGCGCTTTCTTGAGCGATCCGGGCTTGTTTTCCAGAAAGACGGATAGTTGCTGTTGTTTCATGTCGGTTCTCCTTTGCGAAGGCTATCGAGCCCTGCTCCGGCTTCGCCGTGGCGGGGCCGGCCTAGCCCGAATGGTCTTTGAGGGCTACTCGACCGGCTGATGGTTACATCTTCCGCTGATCGAGCACGCGCTTGGCCTTGCCCTCCGAGCGCGGGACGCTGTGCGGTTCGACGAGTTTGACGGCCACTTTGAGGTTGATCGTCTCGTCGAGGGCTTTGGCGATCTTCTTCTGCAGCTCTTCCATCGCCCCGACCGTATCGCCGAAGATTTCCGGCGAAACCTCGACCTGCACCTCCATCTTATCCAGGCCCTTGGCGCGGGTCAGGACGATCTGGTAATGCGGGAGGGTGCCTTCCACCTTCAAGAGCGCATGTTCCACCTGGGACGGGAAGACGTTGATCCCGCGGATGATGAACATATCGTCGCTGCGCCGCCCGACGCGCAGGAAGCGGCAGATCGTGCGGCCGCAGGTGCAGCGCTCGCGCGCCAGGGTCGTAATGTCGCGCGTGCGGTAGCGCAGCATCGGCATCGCCTTCTTGGAAAGCGTCGTCAGCACCAGCTCGCCTTCCGCGCCTTCCGGCAGCACGGCGCCGGTCTCGGGGTTGATGATTTCGGGGTAGAAGTGGTCCTCGAAGATGTGCAACCCGTTATGCGCCGGGCATTCCATCCCCACCCCGGGCCCGATGATCTCCGAGAGGCCGTAAATGTCGAACGGCTCGACATTCGAATTTTCGCTGATGTACTGGCGCATGGATTCAGACCACGGCTCCGCGCCGAATATGCCCACCTTGAGCGGCAGGTCCTTCATCTTCACGCCCAGCTCGCCCGAGCGCTCGATCAGGTGGATGAAGTAGGAGGGCGTGCAGCAGATCGCCGTGACGCCGAAATCCTTCATGATCATGATCTGCCGGTCGGTGTTGCCGCCCGAGATCGGGATCACCGTTGCCCCGAGGGCCTCGGCCCCGTAGTGCGCGCCCAGCCCGCCGGTGAAGAGGCCGTAGCCGTAGGCGTTCTGGACGATATCCCCCTGGTGCAGGCCGCAGGCGGCGAAGGAACGCAGCATCACGTTCGACCAGACGTCGATATCCTCGCGCGTATACGCCACGACGATCGGCTTGCCGGTCGTGCCCGAGGAGGCGTGCAGGCGGACGATATCCTGCATCGGGCTGGCGAACAGGCCGAAGGGGTAGGTATCGCGCAGGTCCGCCTTGACCGTAAACGGGATCTGCTCGATCTTGGCCAGATCCTGGATGGCGTCCGGCGTGATCTTCTTTTCCTCCATCCGCTTGCGATAGAGCGGCACGTTTTCGTAGGCGCGCCGGACCGTCGCCTGCAGGCGCTGGAGCTGCAATTGGCGCAGCTGCGGGAGCGGCAGGTAGTCCGGCGTGGACGCCGGATGAAATGTTCCCGGAATATCGTTCCATTGTTCCAATGTCATGACGGGTTCCTCCTTCAGGAGCAAGGGTTGTTGAAAACAAGTCACTCATGTCACTGCGAGAAGATCCGGTGGAGCCGGATCGATGAAGCAATCTTCCGATTTTTCAAAGGGGGAGATTGCTTCGCCTGCCTCTCCCTTACCCTGATCCAAATCCGGCGGTTTTCCGGATTTGGATCAGGGTGAGGGCTTCACGTTCCTTCCGATTCGGAATGCCTTCTCATTCGCTGCGTACAGCTCCGGCGCGAAGGCGTCACGGATCGTCTGCAGCCAGATCGTTTCCGGAATCTCCAAATGCACGCTCAGCGCGCCGAGCAGCGCGACGTTCAGGCTCTTTTTTGTCGCCAGCGACGTTTCGTCGATCACCTCCGGGCGGATCAGCAGGCCGTCCGGCTTCAGGGCCGGGAGGTTGTTCTCCACCTGGTCGGGCGAAACGACCACCAGGAAATCCGATTCGCCGGCCGGGATCATCGGACTCCAGACTTCCTTTCCGAAGCGCACGTCGCTCGAAACCGAACCGCCGCGCTGACTCATCCCGTGCAGTTCGCTCTTCTTCACCGCGAGGCCCGCGCGGAAGGCCGCTTCCGCCAGGATGTCGGAAGCGCGGATCACGCCCTGGCCGCCCAGCCCCGCCACTTTAACGTTGAGGGTTTTGTCCATGGTTGTTTTCTCTTTCGCTTATTCCGCCGCGGCCGGTGCGGAGGCCTGCTGGCGGGCGCGGATCTTCTTCGCCGCCAGCAAACACGGATTGCGCACGACGATCAGCGTCAGGTCGTCGGCCGCAAGCGCCGAGCGCAGGAGCTGTTCGAAATCCTCGGCCGAATCCTTCGCCGTGACGGTATGCACCTTTGTCACGCCCATCGCCGCGCCCACCGCCTCGAAGTTCATCCGGGTCGAGGCGCAATCGCCGAGGGTGTACCCCGTGCCGGGGTGATCCTGCAGGCCGGTCATTGCGGTCGTGCCGTTGTCGAGGATCAGCACCACATGGCCGGTCTTCGGCGGATTGTATACCATCTCCGCCAGGCCCGTCAGCCCGCTGTGGGCGAAGGTGCTGTCGCCGATCACGCTCACCACCCGCCGCGCCTGGTCTTCCGGCAGCACATGCCGCAGCCCGAGCCCGACTCCGATGCTGGCGCCCATGCACACGCAACTGTCCATCGCGTTGAAGGGCGGAAGGACCCCCAGGGTGTAGCAGCCGATGTCGCCCGCGACGATCAGGTCCATCTTGCCCAGAATTTCGAACGTGCGGCGGTGCGGACAGCCGACGCAAAACTGGGGCGGCTTGCCGGGGGTGGTCGGGGCTTCCGGCGTCAAGTCGCCGGCCAGGATCCGGCGCACGCGCTCAACCGTCAGCTCGCCGAAGCGGTACATCTCCGCCTTGCCCTCGGCCGGCAGTCCGTTGGCGCGCACGGCGGTGGTCAGGAACGGGTCGCCTTCCTCGAGGACGACGATCCGTTGGAGGCCGCGGGCCCATGCGCGGATCTTCCGGAAGGGGATCGGGTAGGTCATCGCGAGTTTCAAGACGCTCGCTTCGGGAGCCGCCTCGCGTACGTGCAGGTAGGATACCCCCGAGGTGATGATCCCGAGCTCTTTGGAGCCCGCCGTGATGGTGTTGAGCGGCGAGGCTTCGTTCCACTCGGCGATCTCGGCCAGTTTCCCGCGCAGCCGGCGGTGCGCCGGGCGCGCGTTCCCGGGAACCATCACCCGCGACTTGCGGTCGTGCTGGAAGGCGAAGGTGACGGGCGGAAGCGGGTGCGGCTTGCGCACCAGAATGCTCTTCGAATGGCATACCCGGGTCGTCATACGAAACAGGACTGGAATCCGCCAGCGCCCGGCGATCTCGAGCGCGGCGAAAAAGAAGTCGTAGGTTTCCTGCGAGTCCGCGGGCTCGAACATCGGCACGCCCGCCGCCTCGGCATAGCGCCGGTTGTCCTGCTCGTTCTGGCTGGAGGCCATCCCCGGATCGTCGGCCGAAACGACAACCAACGCCCCGGCCGTGCCGGTATAGGCCGCGGTGAAGAACGGGTCCGCCGCGACGTTGAGCCCCACATGCTTCATCGTGGCCATCACCCGCGCGCCGCCGAACGCCGCGCCGAGGGCCACCTCGAGCGCCACTTTTTCGTTCGGCGCCCACTCGGCGTGCCCGCCGATCCGGGAAAACGTTTCGAGGATTTCACTGGAGGGCGTACCCGGGTAGCCGGCGCCGAACGCGACCTGCGCGTCCAGCGCGGCGATGGCCAGCGCTTCGTCGCCGTGCACGAGCATTTTGTCGGATAATTTTAATGCCATAATACGTTTCTCCGAATTGCCAATTTATTTCCACAAAGAGCACGAAGTAGACCCCCGACCCGTTGTTGGGGCGACCCATTGGGTCGCCCTTACGTCGGGAAAGAGGTTTACTTCGTGCCCTTCGTGGAATCCCCCGCCGGTTGCTTCCGGAAAACCGTTCCGGTGAAGGTCGCGAGCAGCCGGTCCCCGCAACGCACGTCGATCCGGTACAGCCCGGTCGAGCGGCCGAGGTGGATTTCCGTGGCGGTCGCCGTCAGTTCATCGCCGAGTTTCGCGCTTTGCAGGTATTCCATGTGGGTCGCCAGGGCAACCGCCGGCACGTCGTGCGAATTGGCCGCCAGCGCGAAGGCGATATCCGCCATGGTGTAGAGGAAGCCGCCGTGCGCCGTGCCGTGCATGTTGAGCTGGGTCGGCTTGACCCGGCCCCGGACGCGGGCCGTCCCCGGTGCTGTGGATTCGGCCTGCAGGCCGAGGGTGTTCATGAAGGGGTCGACCATGTTAAGCCTGTTCCTTTCCGGGCGGTGGTTGTGTTTCCTGCAGATGCAGACCATAGACCATCGGCGATGGTCGGTTTCCCCCTACGCCGCCAAATCCCGCTTGTCCACAACCCGCTTGGCCTTCCCCTCGCTGCGGGCGATCGCGTTCGGCGCGACGATGCTGACGGCCGTTGACAGGCCGAGGATGTCGTGCAGCCGGGCGGTGATCTGCTTTTGCGTGCGTTCCTTCGCCTCCGGACCGAGTTTCCACAACGGCGGCGCCGCCTCGACCCATACTTCGAGCGTATCGAGTTTGTTCTTCGGCCGGTCGACGAGAATCTGGTAGTGAGGTTCCACGCCGGGCGTGGCGAGCACCACCTCTTCGACCTGCGAGGGGAAGACGTTCACGCCGCGCACCACCAGCATGTCGTCGGTCCGCCCGTGGACCTTGCTCATCCGCACCATCGTCCGGCCGCAGGCGCACGTCTCGTAATTGAGTGCCACCCGGTCGCGCGTGCGGTAACGCAGGAGCGGCATCGCCTGGCGGGTGATGGTGGTGATCACCAGTTCGCCCTCCGCGCCGCTCGGGAGCGGCGCCCCGCTTTCCGGGTCGACCACCTCGGTCAGGAAATGATCCTCCCAGATGTGCAATCCGTCGTGGTAGGGGCATTCCAGCGCGACGCCCGGGCCGATGATTTCCGTCAGCCCGTAGCTGTCGAAGGCTTCGATGGCCATCCGCAGCTGCACCTCGCGGCGCATTTCCTCGGTCCAGGGTTCGGCGCCCAGGAGCCCGACGCGCAGTTTCATCCGCTCCCGGAAATCCACGCCCATCTCGCGCGCCGTCTCGGCCAGGACGAGTGCGTACGAGGGGGTTGCGGCCAGCACCGTCGCCTCGAAATCCTCCATGAGGAGGATCTGGCGCTTCGACATGCCGCCGCCGGAGGGGACGACCATCGCGCCGATCTTTTCCGCTCCCAGGTGGAAACCGAGCCCGCCGGTAAACAGGCCGTAGCCGAGCGCGTTGTGGACGACGTCGCGGCGGGTGCAGCCAGCCATTGTATACACGCGCGCCATCACCTCGGCCCACATCGCCAGGTCGTCCGTGCTGTAGGCGGTGACGGTGGGCTTGCCGGTCGTGCCCGAGGAAGCGTGCACCCGCGCCACATCGTCCCTGGGCATCGCCAGGAGTTTGAGCGGATAGTGTTCGCGCAGGTCGTCTTTGGTCGTGAAGGGCAGACGGGGGAGGTCGGCCAGGGAGCGGATTTGCGCCGGCTTCACCCCCTGGCGGTCCAGCGCATCGCGGTAGAACGGCACTTTCTGATAAACGCGCGCGACCGTACTGCGCAAGCGTTCCAGCTGCAGCGCTTCCAGCTTCCCGCGCGCGATCGTTTCGATGTCCTTGTTCCAGTACAGGATTTGCTTTTCCGGCATGATCCGCTCCGTCCTCACTCCCTACCCCCGACTCCTCCCCCAACCCCTCCCCAATCTGGGGAGGGGCAGGGGAGGGGTGTGAGGGGTGTGCAGTCAATCCGCTACGTACACGTGAATGACCTGCTCGCCCGCCGCTTTGAGCGCGGGGACCAGCTGCTTTTCTTCGACGCCGTCGAGGCGGAAGGTGAAGTACACGTGCTCCGGATCCTCGCCGTGGAACGCGACGATCGAGTGCAGGTTGCCGCCCAACCCGGCGATCACGCCGGTCAGCCGGGCCAGTTCGCCCGGGACGTTCGGCGAGCGCAGCGTCACGCGCAGGATATTATCGCCGCCGCCGAGGACCTCGACGAGAGCCTTGAAGATATCGGTCTCCGTGATCACGCCAACGAGTTTGTCGCCGTTCATCACCGGCAGGCAGCCGATGTCCTTTTCGATCATTATCCGCGCGGCCTCTTCCAGCGGCGCATCCTCCGTCACTGTCACAGCCGGGCTGCTCATCACATCCTGGATTTTAAGATTGGCCAGCAGGTAATTCATCTCGTAAATGCTGAGCGATGTGGCCGAGGAGGGGGCGGCGTGCAGCAGATCGGTTTCGGTCACCATCCCGATCACCTTGCCGGATTTGTCGATCACCGGCAGGTAGCTGAATTTCTCCTTGTGCAGCATCCGCAGCGCCTCGGGGTGCGAGGCATCGGGTGTGATCGTCTTCGGATTGGGGGTCATGCGGTCTTTGACGAGCATGGGAGCCTCCTGGGCCTTCCTCTTCTCCTCCTCACATTGGGGAGGGGTCAGGGGGAGGGGTGAGTATTCGGTTTCCCAATTATCGTTGCCCCTGCATAAATAACAAGGGGTTCCCCCTCCCCCCACTCGCGAACTCTTGGCATCGGAATTCCGCCGATGCCGATCGCTCGGGGGGCAGGCTCATTCCTCCCCCGTTTGTCATAAACCGAACAACGGGGGAGGACTTCGCGCAATCATCCTCCCCCGTCGAGACGATTAATGAGGGGGAGGCTGGTTCGCAATCATCCTCTCCCGTTGAGCCGAGTAATGAGGGGGAGGCAAGTTCGCAATCATCCTCCCCCGTCGAGCCGAGTAATGAGGGGGAGGCAAGTTCGCAATCATCCTCCCCCGTCAAGTGGTCTTCTTGACGGGGGAGGGCAGGGGAGGGGGTGTCACTTCCCCAAATACGCCTTCTGCACCCGTTCGTCGCCGGCCAGTTCCTTGGCGACCCCTTCACACGCCACCCGGCCGGATTCCAGCACGTACGCCCGGTCGGCCAGTTCCAGCGCCGCGCGCGCGTTTTGTTCGACGAGCAGGATCGTCGTCCCGTGATCGCGCAGCGCGCCGGAGACGCGGAAGATCTCGCGCGCCATGAGCGGCGCCAGACCGAGCGAAGGCTCGTCCATCAGGAGCAGCTTCGGTTTGGCCATCCAGCCCCGGCCGAGTGCAAGCATCTGCTGTTCGCCGCCGGAAAGGGTCCCGGCGGTCTGTTTGACCCGTTCGCGCAGGCGGGGAAAAATTTCGAATACGAATTCCAAATCGCGGTCGACCGCCGGCTTGCCGTCGCGGCCGTAGCGGTGGTACGCGCCCAGGATCAGGTTGTCCAGCACGCTCATCGTCGAAAAGATCTGCCGCCGCTCGGGCACCTGGCTGATCCCCAGGCGCACGATTTGGTCCGGGCGCAGCCCTTCAATCGGCGTTCCGGCGAATGTGATCCGCCCGCTGCGGGCCGGGATCATCCCGGAGAGGGTGTTGAGCAGGGTGGATTTGCCCGCGCCGTTCGATCCGATCACGGCCACGATCTCGCCCTCGGCGACCCGCAGCGATACTTCGCGCAGCGCCTGGATCCGTCCGTAGAAGGTGCACAGATTCTCAACCTTTAGCATAGGTCCCGGATGTCCTCGCCCAGATAGGCCGCGATCACGCGAGCGTTGCTTCGGATTTCGGCCGGGGTCCCCTCGGCGATTTTAACCCCGTGTTCGAGAACGACGATCCGGTCCGAAAGCGCGGTCACGAACGGGATGTCGTGCTCGACCAGGAGGATCGCCACGCCGTCCCCGCGGATGTCACGGATCAGGCGGTCCAGCGCGTCCTTTTCCGGCCGGTTAAGTCCGGAGCCGGCTTCATCCAGCAGCAGCAGGCTCGGTTCGGTCGCCAGCGCCCGGGCGATCTCGAGCAGGCGCTGCTGGCCGAAGGGCAGGCTGAGCGCGTCCGCATCCGCCTTGTCCGCCAGCCCCACCCGCGCCAGCTGGCGCATCGCGTCCGCGCGCATCGCCCGCTCCTGGCGGCCGGCCGCCGGCAGGCGGAAGGCCGTGCTCAGGACGTTCGTATCCGATTTTCCGTGCCGGCCGATCATCACGTTCTCGAGCACCGTCATGTTCCCGAACAGGCGCAGATTCTGAAACGTCCGCGCCAGCCCGAGCGCGCTGATCGCATGCGGTTTTAGGCCGGCCAGCGCATGTCCGCCGTATGCGATCGAGCCGCCGGTGGGAGCAAGGATCCCCGAGATCATATTAAATATGGTCGTCTTGCCCGCGCCGTTCGGTCCGATCAGCGAGACGATCTCGCGTTCCGCGACGGTAAAGGATACGTCGAACACGGCCATCAAGCCTTCGAAATCCTTGCGCAGATCGACAACGTCCAACCGCGCCGTCATGCCGCCTCCTCCGGATCCCGGCCGGCATTCCTGCGCCCGGCGCTCAGGCTGCTGATCACGCCCTTCGGCATGAAGATCATGATCAGGACCAGCACCAGCCCGTAAATGATCAACTCGTATTCGCCGCCGCGGATGTGGAAGATGGTCTCGAGCTGGGATTGCAGCAGGTTGCTGATGACGAACATCACCGCCACGCCGAGCGGCGCGCCCCAGATGCTCGAAAGCCCGCCGACCGCGGCCATCGTCACCAGTTCCACCGAAGCCTTGAAGCCGAACGGGCTGGGCGAGACCGCGCTCTGAAAATGCGCATACAAACTTCCGGCGAGGCTCGCCAGCATCGCGCTGATCACCAGCGCCAGGACCTTGTAGTGTTCGGTGTCCACGCCGCTGGTCTCGGCGGCGGTCTCATTGGTATGGATCGCGCGCAGCGCCCGCCCGATGCGCGAATGGACGATGTTGAGCCCGACGACGATCACCGCGATGGCCGCGCCCCACACCAGGAAGTAATAGCGCTGCGCCGGCCAGAGCGCGAAATCGCCGATCCGCAGCCGCGGGATGCCGGTCAGGCCGTCGTATCCGCCGGTAAGCGCGGATAACTGTCCGGCAAGAATGTAGAGGATCATTCCCAGCCCGAGCGTTGCCATCGCCAGATAATTTCCCTTCAGGCGAAGGATCGGTTTCCCGACGAGGTAGGCGAACAACCCGGTCAGCAGCATGCCGATGATGATCGCCAGCCACGGCCACCACCAGGTATCCGCGATTCCGGAAAGCATCCCGTGCCGCGAGGCCAGCGTGGTCAGGACGCCCGAAGCATAGGCGCCGAGCGCGTAAAAGCCCGCCTGGCCGAGCGAAACCTGGCCGGCGTAGCCCATCAACAGGTTGAGGCCGACCACGACGATCGTCAGGATACCGATCCGGATCATCGTGTCGATCGTCACCACCCGGCCGGAGAGGTCGCTGAACCGCAGGCCGAAGGGGCGGATGAGATCGATCGCACCGAAAACCGCCAGCACCACGGCCAGGATGACTACGCCGGCAAAATTGGGGTGTGCGCGCAGCCGCTTCATGAGGGTGTGCTCACGCCTCCTCCGCCGGCTTCTCGCCGCCGCCGATGATGCCCTGCGGACGGAAGAGGAGGATGGCGATCAGAATGACGAACGAGACCACGCTCTTATACGCCGGATCGGTCACCCCCGCGGCGATGTTTTCCACGACCCCGAGCAGCAGCCCGCCGACAACCACGCCCGGGACGCTGACCAGCCCGCCGATGATCGCCGCGACGAATCCGCGCAGGCCGAGCATCACCCCCATATCGTAGATCGGGCGGGTGACCGGCCCGAGGACGATTCCGCCGATCGCGCCGAGCGCCGCCGCCAGCGCGAACGACAGCAGCGACATGCGGTCCGGGTTGATCCCCACCAGCTGGGCCGCGCGCCGGTTGACCGCGCAGGCGCGCAGCGCCTTGCCCAGGAGGGTCCGCTCCAGGAAGAAATAAAGCAGGATCAGGGTCACGATCAGCGTCGCCCAAATCCACAGACTCTGGGCCTGGACGATTACGCCGCCGAAGCGGAAGATCTTATCTTCCAGCGCGAGGGTGGTAAAGGCGGGTAAAACGTGGGGATCGGCTCCCCACACCAGAAGCGCGGCCGCCCGCAGGGTGATGGTGACGCCGATGGTGATGATGATCAGGGTGACGGGCGGCGAGCGGCGCGCCGGGCGGATGGTCAGGCGTTCCATCGCGGCGCCGATGATGGTGGTGAGCAGCACGCCGGCCAGGATGGCGGCGATCATTTTCCATGCGGGGGGAAGCGGGAGATCCAGATCGTTGACGGTGAGGCAGATCATCGCGCCCAGCATCACGAACTCCCCCTGGGCGAAATTAATGATCCCGGTGACACTGTAGACGACGACAAACCCGAGCGCCATCAGCGCATAAATGCTGCCGGCGCGCACGCCGTCGATCGTCAATTGGATGTAATGCTGGGGCTGCAGCCCTTTTTGAGAGCCGAGGAGCAGGCTGAGCGCGGCCACCCCTAAAACAACCAACACGGTGACGAGTATGCGAACCGGTTGGCGTTGTGGTTTTCGATGCATGGGATGTCCGAACCGTCTTTCTTTGGTTTGAAATTCCCTCTCGCGGACGCGAGAGGATGCGCACCCGACCGGCCGCCCTTCGATTGCCCGATAGACCGACGCGGTCTCAATGACCGCGTCGGTCTTGATGCTCATCGGGAAAAGGACAACGGGTCCGGTCTCTACACTAAACGCCGGACCTTGCGGCGAACGGTATTACCAATCCGTTTCGGGGAAAGCAACCCACTTGCCGTCCTGGACCGTGACGAACAGCAGCGAATCCTTGGTCAGCCCGTTGTGGTCCGTGGGGCTCATCGTGAACGTGCCGCTGATGCCCGGCCAGTCGGTGATGTTGTTTTCCAGGTAATCGCGGACCGCGGTCCGCTGATCCTCGAGCGACATGCCGTTCTTCAGGCTCCCCAGCGCGTCGACGATCATTTCGAGCGCGTCCCAGGCGTGCCCGCCGAAGGTGCTGATCGCTTCTCCGTTGGTGGCGGCCGTGTAGTCGTCGATGTATTGCTGGAGGACCGGCTTCTGCGGGTCGCCGGCGGCCAGTTGGTCGAGCACGGTGACTTTGCCGCACGGGAACACGGTCCCTTCGGCCGCCGCGCCGGCGGTGGTGATGAAGGATTGGTTGCACACGCCGTGGCCGAGGGTGATCGGCGTTTCCGGCAGCGCGTTGCGGATCGCGACGGTGGCGAGCGATGCCACCGGCGGGGTGGAGCCGATCTCGACCGCCTGGCAGCCGCTGGCCTGAACGCCCGCCAACTGGGCGGAGAACTCCGTATCGGTTGCCGCGTAGCTTGCATCATAGACGACGGAGAGACCCTCGGCTTCCGCGGCGGCTTGGAAGTTCGCGAAGCAATCCTTCCCGTAGCCGTCGTTGGTGTACAGGATGCAGATGTTGGTGAGTCCCTTGGCCTTCAGGTAGGCGGCCTGCCACTCGCCGGCGTGCCCGTTGGTCTGCGGTGTCTTGAACATCCACGTGTATTCGGTGTTGGTCTTTGGGTCGGTGGTGATCGCCTTGGCGGAAGCCATCGAGACGCAAGGGGTCTTATTCTCCTCGCAGACCGGGATCTCGGCGACGCTCGTGCCGCTGCCGGTCGAGGAGACTACCGCGATTACCTCGTCCTCGTTGATCAACCGGCCGACGCTCGAGACCGCGCGGTCCGGTTCGTTGGCGTCGTCATAAATGACGATCTTGACCGGGTGTTTCACCCCGTCCGGTCCGGTGATGCCGCCCATCGCGTCCAGTTGCTTCTGGATCATCTCGGCGGTCTTGGCCTCGGGCAGGCCGAGCGAGGCGTAGTTGCCGGTCGCCGAGGAAATGAACCCGATTTTATACTCGGTTCCCTTCCCCGGTGCGCATCCGCCCAACAGAATAATGGCCAGGATGCTGAACAGCGCGAGAAAACTGGTGCGTTTTAATGACATTTTCTCCTCCGAAGATTTTCAAAATGATGCCCTCTGGGAAGGGTGGGCGCATTTTCCCAAATGCCGGAGGGCTTGTCAATGGAAACACCGGCCAAAATCGCGCCCGATGGATCCGGAACCGGCGGTATAAACGGTGATGTGTTGAAAGCGGAACGGCACGAAAGCGATGCGGGGAGAATGTATGACAATCAAATCCGACCCGACAAGTCCTTATGACTTGCCGGGCCGGAAAACAGGAAAGAGAAATCGTTGCGAATCATTCTGAGTGGTAACAATCCGGTTGAGATTGGTGGGGATTGTATCAGACCTTGTGGGCTTCGCCAATTGCCTGCCCCAGGCGGCGAATGCCCTCGCGAATGCGCTCCGGCTTCATATTGGAGAAATTCAGGCGGAAATACCGTTCGCCGGCTTTTTCGTCGACCGCGAAGAAGCTGTTGCCGGGGACGAAGGCGACGTTCATCTTAATCGCCGTGCGCAGGAGTTCGGCGCTGACCATCCCCTCCGGGAGCCGCGCCCAGAGGAACAGGCCGCCCGCCGGGTGGGTCCATTCCATCCCTTTCGGGAAGTGCTCGTCCATCGCCGCCAGCATTACGTCCCGCCGCTCGCGGTAGACCGCGCGGATCTTTTGGATGTGCTTTTCGAGGAATCCGTCGCGCAGCGTCTCGTACGCCGCCATCTGGACGAAGATCGGCGTGTGGAGGTCGGCACCCTGTTTGATCTGCACCAGCTTGGAGATGACCTCGGGCGGGGCGGCGATCCAGGCCAGGCGCAGGCCCGGCGCGAGCGTCTTGGAGAAGGAACCGCAGTAGATCACGTTCCCGGCCGCATACCCGTCGGCCGTTCCAAGGCGGGCGGCATCCAGCGCCAGGAGCGGTGTCAGCGTTTCGCCCTCGAAACGCAGCGCGCTGTAGGGGTCGTCTTCCACGATCGGGATTCCGTACTGGTCCGAGAGTGTGATCAATGCCTCGCGCCGTTTCAGTGAAAGAGTCACCCCGGCCGGGTTTTGGAAGGTGGGGATGACGTACATGAATTGCGGGCCGCTGCGGAAGGCTTCCGGCAGCAACTCCGTCTGCAGGCCGTCGCTGTCGGTCGGGACGGTGGTGAAACGCGCGCCGAAAAGGCCGAAGATCTGCAGTGCGCCCAGGAAGGTGGGGTCCTCGACCAGCAGGCGATCGGCGTTGTTCAGAAGGAGCTTGCTTATCAGGTCGATCGATTGCTGGGTGCCGGTGGTGATCAGGATGTTGTCGAGTCCCAGTTTCAGGCCGAAGGAATCCATCTGGCGGGAGATCATCTCGCGCAGGGGGGCGTAGCCCTCGGAGTTGCTGTACTGCAGCGCCATCGGGCCGTTGGTGGTAAGCACCTTATCGCAGGCGGTTTTGAACGCCTCGATCGGGAACACCTCCGGGGCCGGCAGCCCGCCGCCGAACGAAATCACCTCCGGGTTGGCGGTCACCTTGAACAACTCGCGGATGGCGGAGGACTGGGTGGATTTCGCATTTTGAGTGAAGCGGTACGGCCAGGGAGTTGGCATGTCGGGGTCCTTTCTGCGGATCGCGGCGGGGAAGTTATTTCGCCTGCTGGAAGCGGGCTCATTATAAACCGCCCTCACCCTCTTTTCCCTCTCCCAACGTAAGTTGGGAGAGGGAAAAGAGGGTGAGGGGGAGGTGCAGGACTCGGGATGACGTGGAACGCGTCATTTCATCATCCGCGCGGCCATGCCCGCCATGAACTGGCGCGGCATGAGCGGCGTAAACCACGCGATGGCCGTGTTGATCCAACCGGGAACCACGCAAGACCTTTTAACCAGCATCGAGCGAATTCCGATCCGCGCCACATCGGCGCTGTCCATCGCGGTCATCCGCTGGAAGGCGGTCATCTCCTGGCCGGCCACATCGAAAAACTCCGTGCGTGTGACGCCCGGGCACAATACCGTCACGCCCACCCCGCTTGGGCGCAGTTCGTGGTGCAGCGCCTCGCCGAAATACAACACATAGGATTTGGCGGCCGCGTACGCGGCATACAGCGGCGTGGGCTGGAAGGCGCCGGTCGAGGCAACAAGCAGGATGTAGCCGGATGAGCACCGTACCATGTCGGCGGCGAACAGGCGGGTCAGGTGGCTGAGCGCCACCACGTCCAGTTCGAGCATTTGCCGGCAGCGTTCCCATTCCATGTGATGGAATTCCCCGTAGACGGCGTACCCGGCATTATTGATCAGGACATCGACCGCGAGGTTTTGCGCCTTCAGCCGGTCAAATAGTTTTTGCGGGGCATTCGGCGCGGACAGATCCATGGCGACGGTCTCCGCCGGGGTTCCATAACGGTCGTGGATTTCCTTCTGAAGCGCCTGCAGCTTTTCCTCCCGCCGCGCGACCAGGATGATTCGGCAGCCCAGGGCCGCCAGCTGGCGCGCGAAATCCGCGCCGATGCCGCTCGAGGCTCCGGTAATCAGCGCGGTTTTTCCGCGCAGTCCTTCATTTGACATGGTTCAACCTCCAGAGAGAATGTTGGCCGGCGGCAGATCTCATTGCGAGCCCGGCCCATCCTTCGCTTCGCTCAGGACAGGCTCCCAACCGGCGCGCGCTTCGCCGGTTCCGCTGATAAGGCAAGCCCGGCAGAATCTGCGTGCCATGGCGGTCCGTGTCACCGCCGGTTGAATTCCGCCGCGTGGCGTTCGATCACTTCCACGGCGTGCGCAACGCCGTGTTCCGCCCGGATGGTTTCGCCGAGGGATGCGGCCCGGGCGCGCATGCCGGAGTCGTTCACCCCGACATCAATGGCTTTGGCCAATTTCTCCGCCGTCAAACTTTTTGCGTCCGCCATCCGCGGACCGACGCCCAAATCCACGACTCTATCCGCCCAGTGATACTGGTCCGCGGCAAAGGAGGCAATCAGGCTTGGCACGCCGGCCCGCAGTCCTGCGCCCGTGGTGCCCGCGCCCCCGTGATGCACGACCGCCGCCATGCGCGGGAACAGCCAGCTGTGCGGTACGTCATCCACATACAATACATTGGCCGGGGTTTCCAATCGGGCGATTCCACCCCAGCCCGTCGATAAAATCCCGCGTTGCCCGGAAAGCGCAAGCGCTCGCAATGCCATGCGGGATTGCCGTTCGGGGTCTTTATCGCTCATGCTGCCGAAACCGATATACACTGGCGGCGGGCCGCTTCCTAAAAACCTCTCCAACTCCGCGGAGGGCTGCCAATTTGGCGGGGCATCCAGGAACCAGTATCCCGTAACATGGTGGATCGCTTCCCAATCCGGGGGCTTTGGAACCACCCGCGGGCTGTAGGCAAACAACCACGGGGTTCCAAAAGTGCGGCGGGCGTCGAGCATCTCCCGCATGGTGCGCCATGGGGGCAGGGAAAAGCGGCTGACTCGCCAGCGGTTGAACGGCCCGCCGAGGAAGGGCCAGGTTGCGCGCAGGAAAAGCGAATAGGTCAACCGATTTAAACGGCCGCCCAGCGAACCCCGAAACGGTAAAAAGAAGGATGGAAAAGCGCGGGTGGGGGGAAACATCGGCTGCAGGGAGGCGTACGCCATCGGGATTCCGCGCCGGGTGGCAATATCCACGCCGCCGCATTCGCTGTTCGGCAGCACCAGGAAATCCGCATCCTGCGCCGCCCGCATGGCGTCATCCAGGGCGCCGCCCACCAGGGTGTCCAGCACATTCCGGACCGTCCGCAACTGGCGGAGGATGTTCCGGCCATTGAGGAGGGCGGCTATCTCCGGCTTGCGCATGAATTCCTGCATGTTAAAGTGCATCGGCTGAACATCCACGCCGTACGACCGGATCCATCCGGCAAGATCGGCCGGAGCCACCAGCGTGACGCGGTGCCCCGCTTGCTGCAAGCCAAGCGCCAGCGCCAGCGGCGGCTGGGTGTCGCCGCGCGAACCGAAGGTGGCGATTGTGATTTTCATGCGGTTGCCCGGGGGATGATAGAAGGTGGACCCGTGTTGGCCCGCGGCGGACGGGAACCGCCCCGGTAGGCTGCGGTCATTTTTTGGAATTCCGGATTTCAGCAAATGGAAACGGTTTCCCGTGTCCCGGATACACCGTGACGGCCTCCAACCGTTTGATCTTCTCGATGCTTTCGTTGAGTTCCCGCCGGTCCTGTATGTACGGCGTTGCGTGCGAACCGAACATGTTCGAGAGCGTATCGCCGGCGAACAGCGCGCCGTCGCCGGTCAGGAGGATGATGGAGCCTTGGGTGTGCCCCGGCGTGTGCAGGATGGTGGAATCCAACCCGTACGCGGCGAGCGTCTGGCCGTCGGAAAGCAGAATGTCCGGCGTAAAGGTTTCGGCGGCCGGGAAGGCGCTCTGCTTTTGGAACCGGGATGCGAATCCGCCCAGAACGCGTAGCACGCCGCCCATCGGCAGGCCGGATTCGCGGACGAGCGGCCTTCCGCTCTCCACCTGCTCCCGGTCGCCGGGATGGATGGCGATCCGGACGCGATACTGCTTCTGCAATTTGGCGCAACCGCCGATATGGTCTATGTCGCCGTGCGTGAGGATTGCAAGGTGGAGTTTTCCGGGCAGCGCGCCGGAGCGCAACAATTCCGCTTCAAGTTTCCGCCAGTGCATGGGCATCCCGGTATCGATCAGGATGAATCCTTCCCCGGCGCGGAGTAGGTAGGCGTTGACCATGCCGAGGTCGAGGCGACTAATTTCTGTGGTCATGTGCCATCTCCCAAAACCGCGCCGGGGCTATCCCGTATCGCGCTGAAGTGTCTGTGCGTTCCATATCCCGTGAAGGAATGGCTGGGTCTATTCCAGCACTTTCTCCAGCGCGTTGTAGGAGATGATTTCGCAGAGGCTTTCCACAAGCGCCGCGTTTCCGCTCTTTCCGCCGATGATCGAACCGCGCAGGATCATCGATGTGAAATCGTAATCCTCCGCGCCGCGAACGGTGGCCAGCACGCAGCCTTCCGCCGCGAACCCGGTGACGACCACCGTATCCACCCCCGAGGCGCGCAATTTTTCCGCGAGCGGCGTCTTGGTGAACGCATTCCCGTACGTCTTGTGGATGTGCAGATCCCCGGGAAGGATATTCAGAATTTCCGGCACATCAAATCCCTTCTGCCCCGGGACCAGGTTGTCCTCGGGGTTCATGTGCTGAACGCAGACGACGGGGAGGTTTTTCTTCCGGAAGAGGTCGATCGCCGCGTTGATATAGTCGGCGGCGTTTTTCAAGTCGGTCTCTTTCACCGGGTTATCCTCGAAGAATGCCTTTTGCACATCGATAACGAGCAGGGCGGCTTTCATAATTCCTCCTCCCGCGAATGTTCCGGCGTATCGGAAATCGGACGATCCCGCTGGCGCGGATTATATCTCCTGTCCTTTGAACTGGCTGACGTAGAGGCGGTGATACACCCCGCGCGCCGCCAGGAGCTCCCGGTGGTTGCCCTTTTCGACGATCCGCCCATCCTGGATCACCAGCACGCAGTCGGCGTCGCGGATGGTGGAGAGGCGGTGGGCGATGACGAAGCTCGTCCGTCCGCGCATCAGCCGCAGCAGCGCCTTCTGGATGCGCGCCTCGGTGCGGGTGTCGACCGAACTGGTGGCCTCGTCGAGAATCAGGACCGCGGGATCGGCGATGATCGCGCGCGCGATCGCCAGCAGCTGGCGCTGCCCCTGGCTGAGGTTGCCGGCCCGTTCGGAAAGCACGGTCCGGTATCCGAGCGGCAGCTGGCGGATGAAATGATCCGCGTCGGCGATCTCCGCCGCGCGGACGACCTCCTCATCGGTCGCGTCCAGCCGCCCGTAGCGGATGTTTTCCATGACCGGGGTGGAAAAAAGGAACATATCCTGCAGGACGATCCCGAGCCGCCGGCGCAGAAAATCCTTGCGGATGTCGCGGATATCGGTTCCGTCGACGGCAATCCGCCCGCCGTCCACTTCGTAGAAGCGCGCAAGCAGGTTGATGATCGTTGTTTTGCCCGCCCCGGTCGGCCCCACCAGCGCGAGAGTCCGGCCGGCTTCCGCCGCCAGCGACATATCCCGGATCACCGGGGTGCCGGCCCGGTAGGAGAAATCGACATGTTCAAAACGCACGCCGCCGCGGATGGTCTCCGGCGCGGCCGCATCCGGCGCGTCCGCCGGCTCGGGCGCGGTGTCGATGATCTCGAACACCCGCTCGGCGCCGGCCAGCGCCCCCTGGACGGTGTTGTAGAGATTGGCCAGCTGGCGGATCGGCTGGATGAAATTCTGTCCGTAGGTGATGAACGCCGCGATCAGGCCCACGCTGACGTAGCCCTGCAGCGCGAGAAATCCGCCGAAGCCCGCCAGCACGATCACGAAAAAATTCCCGAGCACGGTCGTCAGCGGCATCAGCAGCAGCGCATAGGTGTTGGCGTAGATCCCGGCCCGGTAGGTTTCCTCGTTGCGGGCGCGGAACGCGGCGACGACGGACTGGTTGCGGCGGAAGGCCGAGACCACCTTCTGGCCGCTGAGATTTTCTTCCATTAAGCCGTTGAGCCGCCCCAGGTCCCGTTGCAGCCGTTCGAATCCCTTGCGGGTGTAGCGGGAGACGAAATTGGTGAACCACAGGGTTAGCGGCACAATCAGCAGGGAGACCAGCGCCAGCCGCCAGTCCAGGATGAACATCGCCGCAAGGATCCCGGCCATGGAAAGCACGCCCGCCGCCAGGGCCGTGATGTTTTGCGAGACGGCCTGGTTGATCGCGTCGATGTCGTTGGTCAGCCGGCTCATCAGGTCGCCGGCCGGGTTGCGGTCGAAGAATCGCACCGGCAGGATCTGCAGCCGGCCGAAGAGGTCCCGCCGCAGGAGCTGCAGGCCGCGCTGGGAGATGCCGGCCATCAGCCAGCCGGCCGCGGCCTGAAAGAGGTTGTTGAATACGTACGCCGCCAGCATCCACAGCACGATCCGCCCCAGGCCGGCCGGATCCTTGCCGGTGATGAATTGATCGATGGCCACGCTGATCAGATACGGCCCGAGGATCCCGAGCGCGGTGTAGATCAGAACGAAGACGAACGCCAGGAGCAGCGGCAGCGGGGTCCGGCCGAGGTACGGCAGCAGCCGCCGAAGCGCGCCGCGCGGGTCGCGGGCCTGCTCAATTCGGCCGATCGATCGCGGGCCGCGGGGCTGCATCACGGCGCGGACTCCGCCGGTGCCAGGGGCGGAAGGGGAGGAGGCGCTCATTTCCCGTCCTCCCGTGCGGGGTGCGCATCGTCGAGCGGAAGCCCCGCACCGAGCTGCGAATCGAATATCTCGCGATAGATCGGGCTGGATTGCAGCAGTTCGCGATGGGTTCCCTGGGCGGCAATTTGTCCGGCTTCGAGGACGATGATCTTGTCTGCGCGCAACACCGTGCTGATGCGCTGGGCGACGACGAAGCTTGTGCGGCCGCGCATCCATTCCTGCAGCGCGTCCTGAATGAGGGTTTCGGTTTCCACGTCCACGGCGCTGGTCGAGTCGTCGAGGATCAACACCTCGGGTTGGGTCAGCAGCGCGCGGGCGATGGCGATCCGCTGCTTCTGCCCGCCCGAGAAGTTCGTGCCGCGCTGTTCCACCCGCCCGCCGTATCCGCCGGCAAGGCCCATGATGAACTCGTGGGCCTGGGCCGCCCGGGCCGCCGCGACGACCTCCGCGTCGGTGGCTTCCGGCCGGCCGTAGGCGATGTTCTCGCGCACCGTCCCCGAAAAGAGAATCGATTCCTGCGGCACGATGCCGATCCGTTGCCGGAGTGCATCCTGCCGGAGCTCGCGGACGTCGATTCCGTCGAACAGGACGCATCCGGAGGCGGCGTCGTAAAAGCGCGGGATCAGGTTGACCAGGGTGGATTTTCCCGAACCGGTCGCGCCGAGGATGGCCACCTGCTCGCCCGGCTCGGCCGCCAGGGTGATACCGCGCAACACAAGCTCGTAATTTTCCGGGTTGTAGCAGAAAGAGACGTTTTCGAAAGCCACCCGCCCGCGGGCGCCGGGGGGCAGGGGGCGGGCGGACGGCGCGTCGCGGATTTCGGGCTCCGTCAGGAGCACTTCGTCCACGCGCTCGGCCGAGGCGATTCCCGCCGCCCAGACGTTGGAGAGGTTGGTCAGCAGGATCAGCGGGGTCATCGTCGTGAGCAGGTAATTGGTGAACGCCACGATCTGCCCCAGGGTGAGTTCGCCGCGGATGGCCTGCAGCCCGCCGGTTCCGATCACGATTACCATCCCGATATTGACGCACAGGGTGAGTGCGGGCGACATGGCGGACAAGAATTCCATCACCCGGATCGAGCGCGCCGTTAGTTCGCGGTTGGCCCCGGCGAAACGCTCCGCCTCGAAATCCGCGCGCGCGAACGAGCGCACCAGCCGCACGCCGGCGATATTTTCCTGCAGCACGCTGTTGAGCCGATCCAGCCGCTGCTGGACCCCCAGGAAAAGCGGCTCCATTTTGACGATGAAGAAGACGATGATCGCCGCCGTGACCAGCAGGAGCGGAAGCAGGGTCAGGGCCAGATGCGCGTTTGTGACGACCATCAGGATCAGGCTGCCGGCCATCAACAGCGGTCCGCGCGTGCCGATTCGCAGGGAAATCTGGACGAGGATCTTGAGGGCGGCGACGTCGCTGGTGAGGCGGGTCATGAGCGGGCCGGTTTGTATTTTATCGAGGTTGTCGTAGGAGAAGGATTGAATCTTCAGAAAGAGCGCTTCGCGCAGATCGCGGGCCACGCTTTCCCCGACCCGGACCGAGGAATAATTGTTGCCGACCGCGATCACCGCGCTCAGCAGCGAAAGGGCGACCATGATCGCGGCGGTGGTCGCCACCACCGTCATATTCCCGCGGGTGATGCCCTGGTCGATGATCCGCTGGATCAGCCGCGGGATGGAAAGATCCATCACCACCTGGATGCTCAGGAGAATCAGGGCCAGGGCGGCACGTACGCGGTAGGGCCGGAGGAAAGCACTCAGTCTAAGGAAATGGTTCATACGTTTCAGCCGGGAACGAATTGGATTTCATTATAAGGGACAGCGGGAGAAGCGCGCAGCGCCGCCAGGGATCGGCGGCGCTGCGATTATTTTCTTAACCGGCGGAGGTCTGCCGCGAAATCAGCTTTCCCCGATCCGCGGCACGCGGTTCTTCACCAGCCCGAGGGAGATGACCGCGCAACCCAGGCTGAACGCTCCGCCCAGGAGCAGGCCGATCACCTGTCCCGCCAGTTCGGGAAGGCCAAAGGCCGAAAGCAACATCGGCGGGCCAAAAAAGAGCACCACGCTGACTCCCATGTACAGGAAACTCAACAGCATGCTGAAGCATCCTGAGAGGCCGGGGTTCATTTTGCGCGGATCATCCCAGGTGAGGTTGACCCCCACGACGCCGAAGGCCACGTTGATCCCGGCCGCGCCGACGATCGACAGCGCCACGACCGCCAGGCCGAACAGCAGGACCGGGATTGAAACGCCCCGGACCAGCGATATGATCACCATGAGGAGCGAGCTCATCACAAGCCCGGGCAGATACGCCACCAGCAGCTTCCCCATGAGCAGCCGGACGGGCCCCACCGGCGCGGTCTTGAGCATCCAATAATTTTTTCCCTCCTGTGAAAAACCCATCATCCCCAGGCGCGAGATCAGCGACCAGCCCACAAAAAGCGAGATGCCGATATTGCTGTACATCATGCCGGTCTCGATCAGCTGCATGAACCAATCCGGCGCTTCGCCCCGGCCTTCAAGCGGAAGCCCGCCTGGGCGGAAAATGATGAACAGGTACATGAAGCCGACGATCAGCGGCGTGATCAATTGGCCCATGTTGCGCGGATCGCGGCGCAGGGTGAGCAAATCCTTGCGGATCATTCCCATGACCGGCTGCGGGATGAATTCCGCGAAGAATGCGGCGGCGGCGCCGGTGCGAACCGGCGCGGCGGTCCCGGCCGGAACCGCGCCGGGATGACGGACCTTCGGGGCGGTGCGTTTCTTCCGGCCCCCGGCTTGCATGCTTGCCCAGCCGGAGTAATAGACGCGCTCCGCGACCTGCAGTGAAAGGAGGAACAAACCGCCGGTCAGGGCGATAGTGATCCCGAGGAAAAACAGCGCCGGCAGGATGCGGGCCTCACCGAGCTCCACCAGCCCGCGCCCGGGCCAGGAAAGGGGATTCCAGGCCGCGTTAAAGCGCGTGATCGCGGCGAACGGAATCTGATCGGGGCCCAGGTTTTGTTCGTCCAGGCGCATCGCATTGATGAAATTGCCGGATTGCGAACAGATTATGGAAAAGATCGCGCCCACGGCGCCGATCACTTCGGCCACGCGCCGGGGCGGGAAGATCCGCGCCACGCCCATTACCAGCAGGCTGCTTGCCCCCGCTGCGGCGAGGGCCAGCAGCGCCAGGACGATCACCACCATCGGGTAATACAGGAGGTTATACCCGCCGGAAGCGCCGAGTCCGAACAGCACCGGCAGCCCGAACAGTGCGATGAACCCGAAGTTGGGCAGGATCGCCTGCAGCTGCTTGGCGACAAACACGGCGCGGATCGGAACCGGCGCCGCCATCAGGAAATCCAAGTCTCCGGAGAGGTACAGCGCCGAAAGCAGCACGCCGAAACTGGTCAGCAGGATCCCCAGAAAAGAGCCCGCCAGGATCAGCACCGGCACGGTTTCGAGGAACGGAGTCAGCGAGGGCTGGTTCTGCTCGGCCAGGATTTGCGCCAATTCGGGCGACCGTAAAAGGCCGAGCAGCAGCCAGCTGCCCGCGAAGACCGCGCCGGCGAAAATCAGGATGAGCAGAGCGACGATGATCGTGCCGAACTTGCGGCGCAGGCGCGCCGCACGGAACGTGCTCCAGGTGATGGCCAGCTGAAGACGCAGCAGCTTCCACACATGGCGGATGAGGGAGCGCTCGGGATGGAACGGTTCCTTCCAGCCCGCGGCGGCCGCGGCGGAGGTCATTTCAGCACCTCGGCGATCGCGGCCTCTTCGGCGCCGCCGGTGAGCGAGAGGAAAATATCCTCGAGGCTCCGTTCGCCCGCCCCCGAGGCGCGCAACTGTTCCATCGTGCCCACCGCGATGAGATTCCCGCGGTCGATGATCCCGATCCGGTCGCACATGCGCTCGGCGATCTCCAGGATGTGGGTCGAGAGGAATACCGCCGCCCCGCGGTCGGCCAGCTGGCGCAGCATGTCCTTGATCAGGCGCGCGGATTTCGGATCCAACCCGACCGTCGGCTCATCGAGCACCAGCACCTTCGGGTCGTGGATCAGCGCCGCGGCCAGCGCGATCTTCTGCTTCATCCCGTGGCTGTAGGAATCGATCAGATCGTCGCGTGCGTCCGTCAGGTCGAACAGGCGCAGCAGTTCGTCGCTGCGTTCCTCGACCTTTTCGCGTTTCAACTCGTACAGGTCGCCTACGAACCGCAGCAGCTCCCGCGCCGACAGCTTCATATAAAGGTTGGGCGTATCCGGAACAAAGCCGCTGGCGGCTTTGGCCTGCATCGGCTGCAGCTGCACATCGTACCCGGCCACAGACACCGTCCCGGAGGTGGGCCGCAGCAGGCCGACGATCGCCTTGATGGTGGTCGTTTTCCCGGCTCCGTTGGGCCCGAGGAAGCCGAACACTTCACCGGCATTGACGGTGAAGGTGACGTCGTTCACGGCGAGTTTTTCGCCGAATTTTTTCACCAGATGGCTTGTTTCGATTAATGGGGAGGATGCGCTCATTGAAACCTCATTCCTTTTAAGAATCAAACAGATTTCGCGAACTGGGAGGCGGTAACCGCCGAATAAGACGACTCCGGCGGGTTCCTTTCAATATACGGCCCATCCACCCCATGGGTTATTCAGGCAGGCCGGGTGTGAATGAAAAAACCGGGATTTCCGCCGTATTTTATCCCGATGAAAAGGAGCTTGAAAACAACATTATAAGTTTACACCGGTCAGCCCATCGAAACACATATCCTTCCGCCCGCTTGAGGTGCGGTATCGGGGTGATTCCGGGATGGCACCCTAAGGGTTGGAGAAGAACACCCTTAGGGTGCTGGAAACATCGACGCCGGCTTTTCCGCGGGCAGGAACCTGCCGATCACCACGCCCGCCGCCACGACCGCGCTGACAAGGATGCCGTACACGAGGAACAGCCCGCGCCCGCCAAGCGTTTCCAGCAGCGGTCCGCCGAGGAAACCGCCGGTCGCGTTGCCGATCCCGAAGACCATTGCGGCGAAGAGGCCCTGGGCGGTGGCGGTCATTCCCGCCGGCGCATGCTCGTGGGCGTACGCCACGCCCGCCATCCACATCGCGGCGAACGACACCCCGTTGAGCAATTGGATCAACAGGATCAGATCCGGCGAGGTGTTCAGCCCGAAGAGGA
Organism: Anaerolineales bacterium; assembly: GCA_034430775.1. Taxonomy (GTDB): domain Bacteria; phylum Chloroflexota; class Anaerolineae; order Anaerolineales; family RBG-16-64-43; genus JAFGKK01. The sequence continues at coordinate 35,338 of DAOUDU010000024.1, forward strand.
TCAGGCGCAGGGCGGTGAGCGCCATCGCGATCACGTACAGCCCGTACGGTTTAAACCAGCGGACCAGGTGGTCGCCGAAGAAGAGCACCGGATATTCCAGGATGGTGCCGATCGAGAGCGCGAGACCCATCAGCGAGGCCTTGGCGCCCAATTCCGTCATTAATGGGAAGAGGTAATTGTTGGCCCCGCTCAAGGCTAGGCCGCCGGCGAAGGCGATCCCCAGGAAGACGAGCCA
>DAOUDU010000025.1:0-2795 GCA_034430775.1 Anaerolineales bacterium
AGATGACTTGCCGAGGAAGCGTCATCGGATACAAGATTCAATGACGCGCCGCGATCGGTCCGGAAATAGATCGGCACCAAATCGGAAGGACATTCCACCCTCGTAACCTGCGTTGGCCGGCTTATCCCCTTTACCAGAATGGGAGACAAAAAACAAAACAGAGCAAAAGCTAGGCCCGGGATGACCGGGGATAGTGCCGGTTCTTCCTGCTTTAGTGTATGTGTTTCCCCCAGCCATTTCAATCCATTGAATAAAGTATACAGACCCAGTGCCACCCAGATAGCCGCAAGCGGGATCGTGGCGGCATAGGCCCGCATGGCGCCCGAATCGATCGGTGGCGCAAAGGGGACTGATGCCAGGATACCAATAGTAGATGCCAATACCAGGGAAGCCCGTGGGTCACGCGTCTTCCGGATACAGCTTAGTAATCCAAGCCCGCTAATAATTGACAAAGCCCAACGCATTTCCAAATAATTCAGGACCCTAAAAAAATTAAAATTAATGAAACCAAACGCTCCGGGGTTAGGGGTAAGAAAATCCCGATACGCGTAAAGAACCCCTTTGATTGCCAGTATTGGATCGGCAAGGAACGCCCGGTAAGCAAGCTGGTAAATATTGCTATAAAGTTGAGAATTGTTCATCGCCAGTACTTCGGGATGGTCAATCTTGACCTGCGTCCATCCCTTGTTACCCACCATCAGCCCGTATAGGCTGTAGGAAAAATTTCCAAAGGCCATTCCTCCGGAATCGGCAATCCAACGGCGCAGAATGGCATCCAGCAGGAAGCCGAGCAGAATCGCCGCGCATCCGCCGAAAAAGAAGCGCAGCGAAATTCGGGAGTTTCCCCGAAAATACCAGGATCCCCAGAGGACCAGCATTGGCAGGACCAGAAAAGCCCCAGCGCGGGCATTCAAAGCCATCGTGAGCAGGAATATCCCCGCCCAGACTGTTTCCTTCTTTGAACTGCCGGCTCCCCGCCATAAAACAGCCATCGCGAGCGCGCCCAGAGCTATGCCCAGATTTTCGGTCAGGCTAAGGCCAATATAGGTGCGATAAAAGAGGAATAAGACAATGAGCGTCACCACTCCGGCGGTCATCCCATGGCTGCGACGGATCTCGCGAGCCAGCAGAAAACAGGCCAGGATGGCCAACGCGCCGAATATTGCTAGGGCGAGAGCGAGATTCCCATGAACGAGTCCGAGTACGGCTGCCAGGGCGCCGGCAAAAAGCGGGCGCCGCTGCGAGAAGGAAGACATCATCCCGCCCTCGAGCAGACGGTTGGCATCTGCGTAATAGCCGCTTGCGTCGCTGAAAGGCAATAATCCGCCGATTATATTGCCGTTACTAAAACCGCTATTCCACAAGCCGGACAGCGGCAGAGCAAAGAACACCAGCGTAATCGCCAAACTGCCCAGGTCTTCCCACCAGCCTGGACGCCTGAAGACCGGGTATAGCAAGGCGGCGAAGAAGAGAAGAAGGATGCCGATATCCGTTCCCGTACGCATCTCCAGGCCGATCCAGCCTGGGATGTCGCTTGCCAGGACGACGGCATACGCCAGGAATGGTATCGTCAACGATAGGGCGCGCAACAGGCGACCCGTCCAATGCGTGGAGTGAGAAACAAACCGGAGTGCGGAGGAACATTCGTCGACGGCTTCCCCCAGGGCAGGAATTCGCCGCAGTGCCGTGATGAGTGCCTGCCAAATGGCGCTGATGCGTTCTCCGATCAGGCCCGCGCGCCGTGCCGGCAATATCAAAAGGGTCAAGGTTCCGATAGCGGCAATGAACACCAATTGATGGGTTTCCCGGGAGAGGGATACAGGGAGGATTAAGATTAGCAGAAGGAATGCGGAAACAATGATCGAACCAATCACCAGTCCGAACGTAAGATTCCGGTTCATTATAATTTGTTGGGTCCATCCCTCCTCTTTACGGATGAGTCCGGCAAGTGCCAGGACCATCAGGATCAGACTAGCCCAGACCAGCCCCGTTGGAGAAAACAGCCCGGACTTGGGCCATTTCAAGCCATCCGTGATCAGGAATAGCGCGGTCAAACCCAAAGACAGAGTAAATAGGAGGATGGAAGCACTGGTTATTTTGTTCCCGCGCATCCAGGACCAAACAGATCGGGCAGCCGACTTCCACCCACCGCGAATCCGTTCCCTCGTCCGGCGTAATAAAAATCCGGCGGCGAGGAGAACGACTGCGGCCGTCGTAGAATAGAGAGCATAGGCAATAGGATTGCCGATCGGCCGCGGATAACGGATTTCGTAGATCCTTCCATTGGTTAATGGATCGCTATTATCGGAAGCCGAGAAATAAACATACTCATGCCAGAATGAATACCGCCCCCGGCCGATTTGGCGGATGTCGTTGTGTCGAGCATTCGCCGGGCCGGGGAGCAGCTTTCCGTCCTCGAATAATTGGGCTGTAGATGGGTGCTGGTCGGAGCTCAACTCCGGATGATTTGTGAAAGCGATAAAAGCAAACCCGAGCTCATTGCGAATTCCAGAAACAGGTTCCAGTTCCCGCGCAAGAGTGATTACCCCGCTCCGGTGATAATGGACGGCCAGGGAGAGACAGGTCAGCGCAACAGTTAATCCCCAAAGGACTTTCAGAAATACGCCCGCCAGGCGGCTATGCAGAAAATCCCGGAATGGTTGGGGTATCCTTTTTGTGTTCGCAGTGTCGGGCATAATATATCTCTATTACCGTTCCGTTGGTCCCACATCCATGCAAAAACGAATTGAACCGTGCGTTAGTTAACGCTAAATACTATCTCATTGGACGCCGGA
>DAOUDU010000026.1:0-3405 GCA_034430775.1 Anaerolineales bacterium
TGCCGGATACCAGGCCGGAAATTTCAGGATGGTAAATATCCGAGGCGGTGATCGACCACCCTCCGCCACGGCGGAAGACAAATCCGGAAATCGTCTGAGACCCGGTGCTCAAGGTGTAAGCCGTATCGACCGGCACGACGCCATTCGGATCACTGCTGGTAAAGTGAATGGTCCCGCTGTAACCGGCCGCCGGATTGCCATAGGCGTCGCGGGCGGTGAGCGAGATCGAAAACGTCTCGAGCAGATTGATCGGACCCGGAACGGTCAATTCGAAACCCACCGCCGGGCCGCAGAGCACGCTGACCTCTGAACTGGAAGCGGAAGGCAGGCCTGCCAGGTCGGCGGTGAAGGTGTGGGAACCGGCCGTCTTGAGCGTGACCGTGAAGACCGCCACCCCGCCCGTTAATTCGACCGGCCCGCTGATTTCCGCCTGCGGGTCATCGCTCGTCAGCGCAACCATCCCAACGGCGTATGGGACCGTCATTCCCTGGAAATCCACGGCGCGGACCGTTATATTAAAGGAAGCCCCGGCCGTCTGCGCTTCCGGCGACCCGGTTATGCCGCCGAATTCGCCCGGCACGGGTGATTCCCCGGGCAGCAATACCTGCAAGGCAACGGCTGCGGCAGGTGTCGAAGACGGGATTATGGTTGGAGTCTCCGTCAGTGTCGGTGTTAACGTCGGAGTCTCGGTCGGAGTTATCGTCGGCGTCGCCGTTGGCGTCAGCGTTTGGGCGGGAACCGCCGTGTCGTCATAATCCAGGCACTCGGCCGGGATCGTCTCCCAACCTTGGGAATCGGATTCCCATTCCAGCACCACAATGCTTTCCCCGTCGCCATGCCGATATTCCAATTGAACGGAATATTTTTCTCCGGCTTCCAGGGTGATGGTGGCCTGATGCTCGGTCGCCTCGCCGTAGGTCCAATCGTCGATGAGCAACTGCCCGTCCACCCATAACCGGACTCCGTCGACCGAGTAGGTGATGAAGGTATAGGTCTCGGAATACCTGGGGGTGACCCATCCGGTCCACCGCACGCTGAAGAAATCAACCGGGACTTCGGGAGCCGGACTGGAATCTGTCCATTCGAAGTCGATCACCGGATCCACGCGGGTAAGCACAGGGGCGCCCGACAGATCGGGATTGCTGAAGTAGTCGGCGCGCAGCCCCTGGAACTCCGCCGATTCAACGTGCAATTTCAGCAGCCCGCCCGTTCCCTCTCCGGATTGGGCAACTTCGATATAGTAGGTGTAACCCGGCGCAAGGGAAACGGCCAGCGGGGAATCCTCGCCGCAAGCGATCGGAATTAGGCTGCCTTGGAACACACGCCAAACCGCCAGCACGGTATCGTAATCGCTTCCCGAAGTATCCAGGGAAATCGCTTCGAATTGCGCGGGGGTGTAGGAATACCAGACGCTATGGGATTGCTGCCCTTCTCCGCCCTCGGCACAGGCAATGGACGGGTCTTCATCGGCCGTTGTGGCGGAGGATGTTTGCAACTCTGAAAAGAATGGCAACGCCGTTATAGCGTAGGCGTTTGCGAAATCGTCATTCGAGAATTCCGGAGTTTCCGTGGCGGTGGGGGTTGATGTCGGCGTCGGAGTTGCAGGGGTCGTCTCCGCGACGGTTAGGTTCAGTATTCCCCCGCCGATCGGTCCCTTGCGCACGACTTCGATCCAATACCGTACGCCGGCTTCCGCCTGGAAGACAACTTCCGATTGCGAGCCGCCGGAATCGTCACTGCAGCCGATCTGCTCCAGGTTTCCGCGGCCGCCCGTCCAAACCGCCAAAACCGTATCGTAATCGCTTCCGGCCGTGCTCATCGTAAGGGATTCCGTCAGCGGGGCATCGAACGCATACCACACCGAATTGGAATATATACCGCCGCCGCAGGCCGGCGCCGGATCATCGGCCGCGTTCGTTGCGCCCCCGATATTCACGCCCTGAATATCGGCTGGAAGCGCCTCGATTAAAACCGCCGAATCGAAATCATCATTGACCGGCGGCGCGACCGGCGCGCCCCGTTCGATCAGGAAAATATCGGCAAATCCATCATCATCCCCCGCAACCAGGTTGCCCGCAGTGGAGAGGATGGCAACCGTATTCCCATCCGCCGAGACTCCCGCCATGCTTGAACCCGCATCGCCTTCCATTCCCCCGTTGGATACGGAAATCTTTATGGTCGCAGATTCTTCGACATCGCGCAGGTATATCTGCTCGGTTCCGGCGCCTCCACCGGGCACCAGGTTGGTGGCGGTGGAGGAAAAAACGACGTGCATCCCATCCGCCGAAATCTGCGCGAAGTAGCTGTTCTCATTCGCGCCCCCTCCGCCGACAGCCTCCGATATGAGAATCGTCGTTTGGGAGGAAAGCTCGCGAAGGAACACGTTTTGTACGCCGGAGACTCCCGAGACCAGGTTCCCGGCGCTGGAAATAAACGCCACCCGGTTTCCATCGTTTGAAATGGAGGGTTGAATGGAAGTCCCATCGGGTTCCTGGCCCGTGCCGATCGCAACGGAAATCCGCGCGGTCGTTCCCTCCGTCCGATCCCGGAGGAAAATATCCGAGATTCCATTTTCATCCGCGCCCGCGCCGAGCAGGTTGGAGCCCGTGGATTCAAAAACGACAAACCGGCCGTCCGCCGAAAGGGACGGATTATCCGAGTTGCCATCGCCCGGCGTTTCGTCCGAATCCATGGAGATCAACTCAACGGTTTGCGCATCCCGGTCGTACAGGTAGATGTGTTTTCGGCCGTCGGACACGCCCGCGACAAGGTTGGTGGCCGTGGACACAAATACCACGTACCGTCCGTCGTAGGAAATGGATGGATGCTCGGAGGGAGCGTTCGCTTCGGCGCCGCCCAGCCCGAGAGAAACGCAGGTGAAGCTCCCCGGCGCCCCTTCCTGGATTTGATACACGAAGATGTCCGTGAAGCTGTCGGTGCATCGGGAATCCAAATTGGAAGCGAACGAGGTGAAGACAATGAACTGCCCGTTTCCGGAAATCTCCGGCTCGAGGGTCAGGTCGTTCGGTTGCCCGTTGGTTGCGGAAAAGAGCGCCGGAGTAAGCGTCTCGGATTCCGCGTCAAAGAGAAGAATATCCGGGAACCCGTTGATGTCTCCGGGAAAAAGGTTATCGGCGGATGTGAGGAAGACGAGATATCTGCCGTTGTCGGAGATCGAGGGATAGTAATTATCCGCGTTGGTTTCCGCGCCCTCCTGCCCCGCGATATGCGAGACGGAAACCTGACGGATCGTAGCGACATCGGAGAAAATCACCGTTGCTTGCAAGCCAATCGTTACTCCGCCGGCCATCGCCTCAACTAACTTGGCGCCCGGAGTAATGGATGCCAGGTAGCCCGTTGCTTGACCGTTGGAATCGCTCTCGCCGATGGAGATCCACTCACCGT
>DAOUDU010000027.1:0-40425 GCA_034430775.1 Anaerolineales bacterium
CTCCCGGCTTTCTGTATCCCGATTTTTTCCGAACGCAACCCGGGATTCTCGGATTCCGGAATTCATTATACTAAACGGAGTTGCCAAAGCGAACGGCTTGCCGTGTTGCAGACTCGGCAAGCGGTCTCGGGCACCGACACGACCTGTCGGTTAAGGGGTGATGGAGAGCATCGCTTGGCCCACATGACAGGGCCTGTCTGCTAAAAGTGGCAATGAACTCATCAAAGCAGTAGAATGGTGGTAATGGCCGTCTTGGAGCAAAGAGTTTCTGCATGGCATGCAGCCCCGACGAGAGCAACCCATCCCGTCACTTCGCCGGTGTTCTCCCCCTCCCGGTTGACCGGAAAAAAGCCGAAAATCCGTCAATTCCGTCAATTTCCCAAGGCTTCGCGCTTTCAGACGGTTTTACAAGCCGGGAGGATTCGATTCCCCGTCCGGCATCGGCCGTTGCGGCAAAATCTGAAGGCGGTCGCCGCTTGCAGAGTCCGGGCAGGGAAGAAAGGGAAATACGATGAGGCATAGTATTCGCGGGCGATTACTCCTCATCTTCATCGGTCTGGCTGTGGGGCCCCTGTTGGTGACCGGGATCCTCCTGACCTGGCAAAGCTCTGCCGCACTGCAGCAGCAGGCACTCACCGGGGTGTCGGCTTCGGCCGTTAATCTGGTGATCATCACGCTGATCCTGGCCGTGTTAATGGCGGGCATTGCCGGAGGATTGAGCTTTCTTTTTGCGCGCCGGATTATCGAACCCCTCCAGGCGCTAACCGAAGCCGCCGAAGCGATCGCCGCCGGCGACCTGACCGTGCGGCCGCAAATTCCTTCCGATGACGAGCTCGGCATACTGGCCGGCACCTTCAATAATATGGCCAGGCAATTGCGTGACCGGATCGGCACACTGGAACACCGCGTATCGGACCGCACAAAGGCCCTGTCCACATTCAGCGAGGTCAGCCGCCTCTCTGCCATGCTCGATGAAAAGCAGCTGGCGGCGGAGGTTGTTGAGAAGGTTAAGAACGCGTTCCACTACTACCACGTGCAGATTTTTTTCTACGACAGCGCCGGTGAAAACCTGATCCTGGCCGGCGGGACCGGAGAGGCCGGCAAGCGCTTGCTGGCCGACGGGCTCAAGATCCCCAAGGCGAAAGGTCCGGTGGGACGCGCCGCGGAATCTAATGCGCCGGTTCTGGTGGGCGATACCTCGCAGGAACCCGATGAACTGCCAAACCATTTGCTGCCCAAGGTCAAATCGGAAATCGCCATACCGATCGCCGCGGGGGATGACGTGCTGGGCGTTCTGGATGTACAGCAAAACATCCTCAACGGCGTAACCCGGGCCGACGCCGAGCTGCTGCAGCCGATCGCCGGACAGGTTGCCATCGCGGTGCGCAGCGCGCGGATGCTGGCCCGGAGGGGGCAGCAGGTTGAACGGGATGATCCGATCGCCGTCCTCGACCAAAAAATCCGCCAAACGACGGCGGTGGAGGACGCTTTGCGGGTCACGGCGCGCGAACTCGGCCGCGTGCTGGGCTCCGGGGAAACACGCGTTGTGTTATTCGAACTCCCGGCGGCCAATCCCGCAAAGACGGAATCCGGACCGGACCGATGATAAGTAACGCCGCGGACGCGACCGGGAAAGGATCAGAATCGCCCAGGCCTTCCATCATGGCGGTCTGCCATCAAAAAGGCGGAGTGGGCAAAACGACGACTGTCCTGTCGCTGGGCGCCTGCTTCGCGGAGCGGGGAATCCGCACGCTGGTGATCGATCTCGATCCGCAGGCCAATCTGACCAACAACCTTATCCCTGAGCCGCATCCATCCCCTTTCTCCATCAGCGAAGTGCTGGCGGGAGAGGCCTCTCCCATCAGGGCGGCGATGGAATCCGGCGTGCCGGGGCTGGATATCCTGCCCTCCAACTCCTCAATGCTTGACCTCGGGCGAAGGTTGTATCAGTTGCCGGACTACGAATTCCTTCTGGACCGGGTGCTGCAGGAACACGGCCTGGCGGAGTATGCCCTGATCCTGATAGACTGCCCGCCGTCCATCGGACCGCTGACCACCAACGCCCTGACGGCGGCGGACCTGCTGATCCTCCCCACCCAATGTGAATACTATTCCATCCAAGCGCTAAAGGATATGCTCGAACTGGTCAGCACCACCCGCGGCCGGTCGAATCCGCGATTGACCTACCGCATCCTGGTCACGATGTTCGACGGGCGCGGAAAATTCCATGCGATCATGCTGGATCAGCTGCGCGAATGTTTCGGGGATGGCTTGTTTAATACCGTGATCGGGTTCGATACGAAATTGCGGGAAGCCCAAGCCGCCGGATTGCCCATTACGGTCCACGCCCCGCACAGCCGCGGCGCGGGCCAGTACCGCCTGTTGGCCGAGGAGCTGCTCCCCTATGTTGAAAAAAAACCGCCTGTTAAATCAGATTAAGGCTCTTTTCCCCCGCATCCCGCCGTCCGCGCCGGATTCTTCATCGCAGACCCCGGCGGAAACGCCGGATTCAGGGGCATCGATAAAAGACGCGGCACGGATGGTAAAAATGGGATTTTCCTACCGCCGGGAAATGGTGACCCCCCTTGGGAAAGCACCCCCGCCCCTGCCCGAAAATGCCTACACTTCGCCCCTGACGGTTGCCGGAACTGCGATCGGGGAAATTCAAGCCGCGGCTGAGGAAAAAACCTGGACGGGGCGCGAAACCGAAATCATCGACGGCGTGGCCGCCCAGCTGGCGCGGCATCTCGAAAACCTGCGCCGCGAGGAGCGGGACGAAAAGTCCGCATAAGCGCATGCGCTGGCCGGGTTTTCCATTCTGAGCGCGGTTCTGCTTTTCCCCTCGATAAAATTACTTCTCTAATCGAGAATGAACCGTGTTCATCCGGCATACGACAGTAAAATAATTTTATCCTACGGCCGGAGACAGCACCTTTGGACCATCGTATTTGGAAGGTGCGCTCCTGCCTTTTTAATTCTCTATGCTGCCGATTGGTTTGTTTTATCCATCCTCTTTATTCCCTCCCGGATGGGCCAGTATGCGTTCCGGCTCAATTCCCTGTTTACGATCGGATGATCATCTGGAAGGCGTGAGCGTGTCCCTGAAACAGTTCCGAATAGAGACCGTCGATAACGGTCCACCAGTCCCTTCCGGCAGGTTGACGATGGTCTCCGGCTGCCAGCACAGGAGATGCACATTGAAATACTGTTCCGCCTGGTAACGGGGGATATGACTCAAATACGTAAGCCGGGGCGGCTGGGCATGGATGACTTTGTGAAAGTTCGTGCCGCTCGACAGGATCTGGTCATAATGTATGGCCAGGTGGGAATTAAATTCACTGGTTATCCGTTCGAAGCGGCGCGGACGGGAGGTAAACTATTTCCCCGTCCGCCCGCCTTCGTTTACAAGAATGCCGCAAATGCCGGCCGCCGGCTCATCGATGAGCTCCCGTAACCGGCGGCCCGATCCGCTCACCAGGAACGTTGCCCCGTCCAGTTCAGGGACAGGTTGCGGAAGGTCCATTTCCTCCATAAGCGGGAAATGCGCGCTCAAGTCGGCGGGCCAGCGCAAACAAACGGAAATATTTCCCGCCGCCCCTTCACTGGCTTCCAGTTCGGAGAGACGATGGCCCGCCTCACCCATCATTTTAAGCAGGTCGTCCAACGCCGGGCGGGGTCCTTGCTGCATCACGTCATCACCTTCCGCAGCCGGGAATACGCTTCCTCCCAGGCCCCGCCCTTCTGCGGTTCATACACTTCAGGGCAAAAGGAATCGCGGACAACCTGGCGCGCTTCCGCCAGCGTGCCGAGATGGTTCAACCCTATGGCCTGCATCAGGATGTTGCCGATCGCCGTCGCTTCCACCGGACCGGCGATCACCGTTCGGCCGGTGGCGTCGGCGGCAAATTGATTCAGGAGACGGTTCTTTGTCCCGCCGCCGATAATATGGATGGGGTCCAGCCGTTTGCCGGTTAATGCTTCCAATCTTTCCAGCACCAGGCGGTATTTCAATGCGATCCCTTCGAGGGCCAGCCGCACGATCTGGCCTTTTGTCTGCGGCACAACCTGACGGGTATCCGCACAGTATTTCCGGATCCGGGAAGGCATGTCGCCGGGATGCAGAAAACCCTCAAAATCGGGATCGAGCAGCGATAAAAACGGCTCCGCTCCCGCCGCCAGCCGGGTCATGTCATCGTATGAGAGTTGTTCACCCAGCTGGGACCACGCGCGGCGGCATTCCTGCACCAGCCAGAGGCCGGTAATGATCCTGGAAAGCCGCCACGTTCCGAACACGCCGCCCTCATTGGTAATGTTGTATTGCAGCGCTCTTTCATCCACATGCGGCTCGGATTCTTCCGCGCCCATAATCGACCACGTTCCCGAGCTGATCCACGCAAAACCGGGTTTTTGCGCCGGGACCGCAACCACGGCGGAGCCTGTATCGTGGCACGCGGGGACAACGATCCTGGCTTTGCCCGCGCCCGTCTCTTCGGCGAGGCGCGGGAGGAGAGTCCCGATCGGGGTCCCGGGATCCGTGATCGGCCCGAAAAGGCGCGCGGGGATTCCCATCGCCTGCAGGACAGGGGCCGCCCAATCCCGTTTGCGCGGGTCAAAGCACTGCGTGGTCGTCGCATTCGTGAATTCATTGGCGATCTCGCCGCTCAACCAATAATTTAACAGATCCGGAATGGTCACAAATTTTTCTGCCACATCGAACAAGGGCGATTTCCGGATCGCCATCGCCAGCAATTGAAACAGCGTGTTGATCTGCAGGAACTGGTTGCCTGTGTGGGCGAAGATTTCCGCGGCCGGCATGCGCCGGAAGGCTTCCGCCAGCATGCCATCGGTGCGTTCATCCCGGTAATGAAAAGGGTTGCCCAACAACGCGCCCTGCTTGTCGAGCAGGGCAAAATCCACGCCCCACGTGTCGAGCCCTATGCTGGCGAGTGTGTGCTTGCATTCCGCGGAGGAGACCCCGATCCCCTTTTGGATCTCGGACCAGAGGCGCAAAACATCCCAGTGCAGGCCATCGGGCAAACGAACCGGCGCATTGGCAAAGCGGTGTGTTTCGGAAAGTGTCAGCCGACCGCCCGCCAACGCGCCGACGATCGTCCGCCCGCTTTCTGCGCCGAGGTCGATGGCAAGGTAGTTAGGCATCGTCGTCTTCCATCATCACGACGGGCAAAGGCTTCCATTCCGATAAAGGCGGATTGCGCCAGCCTGCCTCACGTAAAGCCTCTTTCTTTTCAGGCCATACCTGTCTGCGGCGTGCTTCACGCTTCCCAAGGCGATCACGGCCGTTCTATGCAAATCGTAAAATTAACGCCCCCTTGTTTTAGCCTTTCCGACCAATCCGGGGACAACTGTTTATTCTCGGTATCCCTTTCGCGCCGGAGTAGCAGAATCGACGCTTGACGTCCACCGTCGGGCTGAAGCCCTGCCTTATTCCATCCAAGCCCGATGGGCTCAACCGCCTTAGCCCGCAGGGGTTTCATGTTGTCAGCGAGGGGTTTCAAAACCCCGAAGCGGGGCCAGTCCCCGCTCCGTGAACGTGCCGGTTCGAATATCCACCCCGGCCAGGGTTTTTTCCCGAACGGGAAAAAAGCCTGCTGACCGGCGTATCACACTGACGCACGGGCTTCTGCGTATACCCCCAGACAGGCTGTTTTCACTCCTGGAATTCCAGTTCGATCCAGGTGGCCTCGCCATAAACTTCCTGGTAGCGGGCCAGCCGGAATTGCTGGCAGGCGTACAGGGCGGTCAGTTCGGCCTCCAACCGGCGAACTCGTGATTGCAATTCAATGACTTGGCTGCGCAGATCCAGGATCGTCTCGGCGGCAGCCTCGTCGACTCCCAGATCCTCCCGCAACCGGCGCTGGCTGCGTGATTCATAGCCTTCATATGGGCCATACCAATATCTTTTTCCGGATGGTTTTTCAGGAATCATACCCATGCCTCATTTCGGATGCGGTGAAGATGGATTTGACCTGGAGGAGGCCAATGCGCGGATGCTTTCGACTTCCGGGTCGGTCAGCGGGTCCGGCAGCACCAGCCTGACCCTAGCATACAGATCGCCGCACTGGTCGGGGTCGCCCAGGCGGGGCATCCCTTTTCCGCGCAAGCGGAAACTCCGCCCGGCGTTGGTGCGGGGCGGGATCGTCAGGATCAGCGGCCGCTCCAGGGAGGGGACGTGGACTTCACCACCGGCGATGGCGGTGAAGATATCGACCGGTACCTCGAGATGCAAATTATCCCCTTCGCGCTCGAAGGTGTGATGGGGCAGGAGGCGCACGAGCAAATACAGATCTCCGGCCGGACCGCCATTTTGACCCGGTTCCCCCTGACCGGCCAGACGGACTCGGGATCCGGTGCGCACACCCCGTGGAATACTTGCTTTTATGCGATGCCCGTCTATCTCCAACAGGCGATCTGCGCCATGAAAAGCCTCTTCCAGGGTCAGTTCGACTTCGTACTCGACATCCCGTCCGCGGCGCGGGCCAGGAGTGGCACCCCGCCGGCCGCTGCCGCTGCTGTGCGCCTGGCCGAAGATCTGGGTGAAGAAGTCGGAATACGGTGAGTCGCTCCCAAAGAGGTCTTCCAGGTCTTCGGGGGTGGCGTATCGGACGTGCGCCCCGTTTTCCGCTTGGGCCGACCAGTTTTGCCAGTCGAAATCCCCCGGACGGCCGCCCGTCTGCTGCCAGCGCAGGTATTGGGCCCGCAACGCATCATATTTCTTGCGCTGTTCCGCATCCGATAGAACCTGGTACGCCTCATTGATCGTCTTGAATTTCTCTTCCGCTCCTTTATTCCCCGGGTTTACATCCGGGTGAACCTTGCGGGCCAACTGGCGATAGGCCTGCTGGATGACCTTCTTTTCGGCCGTCGGCGGCACGCCCAGTATTCCGTAATAATCCTTAAAGTCCATCGGGCACCGTCTCAATCATCTTCTTGTTCATCATCCGATTCTTTATCATTTTTAGATTGCCATCTTTTATATGCAGCATCAATTTCCTCCGCCGTGTGGCTATCGCAGGCGGCCAGCGGCCGTCGTTCATCCGTCAGGCAGTGGCTGCCGGGGCTGGTCGCGGTGCAACCCACCAGCCTGCCGTCCGGTGCGTATACGGTAAGAACATCAAGTATCCGGGCACACACGACGCAGCCATGCCTCTCGACAGTATAATGATTTTCCGACTTCATCATGACCGGCCATCCTCCATTTGAAACCGATCCTTCTTTTACCGGGTATTCCATTACCCGGATTTCAGCCAGATCATTCCGGAGAGGAAGCCGCACCATTCAAGGGGGAGCATCCCTTCGCCTCGGTTGCATTGCGACCAACCACCTTCGATACGGCGAGAAACGATCAGCCGGTCACCACCGTATATTTTACCGGAAAACTCCCGGACGCATTTCATCACTGGTCTTGGAACAGAACCGAACGGGGATGCTCCCTTTTTTCATGAACGCGCAGGGTCAAAGAACAATCCGAACCTGCGCACTCCCCGCTTCGCGAGGCGCGGGGCATCTACAGCCCTCCCAATCGGGCTGAGGCCCTGCCCCATTACATTCAAGTCTAATGGGCTTGACCGCCTTAGCCCGCAGGGCTTTCATAATCTCAGCGAGAGGTTTTAACCCCGAAGAGGACAGCCCATCTTCAGCCCTCCCAATCGGGCTGAGGCCCTGCCCCATTCCATTCAAGTCCAATGGGCTTGACCGCCTTGGCCCGCAGAGCTTTCATAATCTCAGCGAGAGGTTTTAACCCCGAAGCGGACAGCCCATCTTCAGCCTTCACCGTCGGGCTGAAGCCCTGCCTCATTACATTCAAGTCCAATGGGCTTGACCGCCTTAGCCCGCAGGGCTTTCATGTTGTCATCGAAGGGTTTCAACCCCGAAGCGGACAGCCCATCTTCAGCCTTCACCGTCGGGCTGAAGCCCTGCCTCATTCCATGAAAGCCCTTCGGGCTTAACCTCCTTGGCCCGCAGGGCTTTTATAATCTCAGCGAGGGGTTTTAACCCCTAAGCAGGGTTCATTGGTAAAGAATATTTTATCGATAATAACTACGAGGCCACCTTCATTTAAGGTGGTCTCTTCTAGTATCGGGGCCAGAATTCGCATGTCCTGGTGATCTGCCAGGGAACCTAGGACCTCCGGGTTAGCGGAGTTATTATGATCCGGGATTTTCCAGCAACGGGCCTTAATGATCCTTGCCTTTGGAGGGCTTTCATAGAAAAAACGGTCACGCCGCATTTCACGTTTTGGAAATGGACTTATGTGGAACCATAATACAGTTTCCCATTGGGTTAACCCCTTCGCCCGCAATACATGCGGGCGAAGGGCCGTTCAAAACAACACGTAAAAAAAGGAGAAAGGAAAAACAGACTGTGTAAAAGCGAGCCTGGCCCGTTTATGTTGTGCTCGATCAGAAGATCCATACCCCGATCGCGTTCCCCTCCCATTTATTCATCAGTAGCAACTCCTAAAATATTAACCCTGCTCTCCCCAATTCTCAAAACCATGCGCATCCGGGATCGGCGGCTTTTTACCATGCTTATTCCATAACGGAAAGACCCTCTTGCAGGAGCATGCTCGTGGTGATGGTTTTCAATTGTCCTTCCTGGGTATACGTAATAGAAAATTGTCCAGTGGATAAATCGGCAAAGAGTTCCGTCCATTCATTGGATTTATCCCACCGTATGACAAGCTCATGGTCATGCGTGGTGGCAGGCATGGAAAATTCCCCGTTGAACGCCGGGAGTGTATTTCTCAGGCGAATAAGTTCGACCAATCCCCGCACCACCGGTTTTTTCAGAGATTGCCATACTTCCTGTTCGGTGAAGAAACGCCGGTTGACATCCCGTCCGTTATTGGTCTTTTTTAATAAATTCAGGTCGTTTTCTCCCGCCAATAAACCCACATAATACACTTGGGGGATTCCCGGGGCGAAGAATTGTAAGGCGCGAGCCAACAAATACTCCCGGTCATTTCTCCCGAGAGCATCAAAGAAAGTGCTGTTCACCTGATAAAAATCCAGGTTGACCGCAGCAGTACCGGTTGCCTGACGGCTGACATTTTCACTACGGAGATGGATGGTGTCAATCAATTCGGAAATTTCCGATTCCGGCAAAAGTCCTTCGCGGCGTTCTCCATTTACCACTTCGGGGCCGACGTCAATGACACCTATCCCGTCATGAGTATCCAGGACCGTTATCGCGTTGTGCGGGCTGATCGCCAACCACTTTCTGAGATACCGGAACGTTCCTTTAAAAAGCGCATGAAGTATCAGCGGCGGCAGGGCAAAGTCATAAACCCAATCCACGTGCCGGGCTATGGCGATTTGCTGTTGATAATGCGAATGGATTTCCACCAATACTTCCATCCCCTTGGCCTTTATAATCCGAGATAGTTCATTAATGTACCCGAATGTCCCGGGAACCATGAAGCAACTGGTACCCCGCTGCTTATACGCATACCCGACCGCATCCAACCGCACGACGGATATTCCATGACTTGCGAAAATCGAGACGATATTCTCCAAATAATCCCAGCCCTGTCGCGAGTGCAAATTGATATCCACCTGCGCACTGGTGAAAGTTGTCCATAGCAATCGGGGCACCCCCTGGATGCTCATCTTGGTGAAAGGCAATCCAAGACGAGGCCGATAGATGCTGGTTAATTCCCGTTCCGTGGCTCCTTGAGGAAAGACATCATCGAAATGAATAAACAAACCCGCATACTTGGAAGCATCGCCTTTTTTCCGATAATCTTTGAACTGATCCGATTCTATGGAAATATGATTGACGATTAAATCGGCAGTGATGTCTACATCGCAATTGAGTTTGCGAATATCGTCCCAGGTCCCCAAATTCGGATCCACCCGCCCATGGTCGATGGGATCAAAGCCCGCATCTGCTCCATCTATCGGGAAGAAAAAGGGAAGAATGTGAACGCAGGAAAACAACCCTTTCAAGGGCTCCGATAACGTTTTTTTCAAATCCTGCAGAGTTGTCCCGCCCAATCGATTCGCGTAGGTGATTAACTGCACCTCGTTTTTCATACACTCATCCCTTGATCGCGCCCTGGAGCAGGGCCGAGATGATCTGGCGCTGGAACAGGATGAAGACAATGAGGGTTGGCACAAGGATCAGAATCGTTCCGGCACACAACAGGGGGACATTGTTCGCGTAGTGGCCCTGGAACGCTCCCAGGGCGCCGGCCATCGTTCGCTGCGTCGGGTCTTCGACGAGCACCAAGCAAAGGAGAAACTGGTTCCACGTCCAGATGGCCATGAGGATCCCGAGCGACGTGACCGGCGGCCGCGCGAGCGGGACGTGGATCTGCCAGAACAGGTCCCAGGTGGTCGCGCCATCGACCCGGGCCGCCTCGGAGATCTCGGCCGGCATATTGACGAAGTGGGCACGCATCCAGAAGACGGCAAACGGCATGTACAAGGCGATCAGCGGCAGCACGATCGCGAGCCGGGTGTTGTAGATCCCGAGCGTCCGCTCCAGGAAATAGATCGGAATGATGATTCCCGAGAACGGGAGCGTCAGCCCGAACACAAACAGGTAAAGGAGGATGCGCGAACCGGGGATCTTCAGCAACCCGATGGCGAACCCGGCCATCGTCGAAATGACAAGCGATGCGGGCACGACCGCGAAGACAATGAAAAGGCTTGAGGCGAGGAGCTTGGGCATTTCCGCCTGGTTCCACGCCGTCACGAAGTTGATCCATTGCGGGTCCGCAGGCCATTCGAACCCGCCGGGCACGGTCCCCGATGGATGAAGCGCGGTCAGAAAGATGCTGAGGAAGGGCAGGATCGTGAATGCCATCAGCACCAGGAGGAGGGTCCGGCCCACCCAGAGTTCGCCGCGGGCAACTTTCATTTCGCACTCTCCCTGCTCAGCCACTGGATCGGGATGATGACCAGGACGACGAGGGCCATGAGCATGACGGCCAGAGCAGATGCCGGGCCCACGGCCCGCTGGGTGAACCCGAGGATGTAGATCTGGACCCCGGGGACCGACGTCGAGCTGCCCGGTCCGCCGGCCGTCGTGACCCAGATGATGTCAAACGCGGCGAGCGCGGCCACCACCGTGACGGTCAGGCAGACGCCTATCTCGTATTTGAGAAGCGGGATGGTGATCGCGGCAAACTCCCTGAACCAGCCGGCGCCGTCGATCCTCGCGGATTCATACAGGGCCGGGTCAACTTTCGTCATGCCGGTCAACAGCAGAACGATGCAGAACCCCAGCAGCACCCAGATCCCGACGACTCCGACAGCCGGGAGCGCCGTTCCGAAATCGCCCAGCCAGGCACGGGTGAGCGCGCCGAGCCCCAGAGCCTTGAGGATCTGGTTGATCAAACCCGGGAGGGCCAGCAGCCAGCCCCAGATGATGCCGGCCGCGACGAGCGGTATGACCTGGGGCAGGAATAGAACGGTCTGGGCTATGGTTCCAAGGCGCCCGGTCGCCACGCGGTGGATCACGCTCGCGACGACGAGACCGAGGCCGACCGGTACCACGCTGAACCACACGACCAGCCAGAACGCGTTGATGACCGTCCCAATCAGATTGGGAACCTGGAAGATATTCACGTAGTTCTTCAATCCGACCCAGATCGCAGGGGAGACGCCGTTCCACTTGAAGAACGAGTACCGGATGGTCGATAGGAAAGGCACGATCACGAAGACCACATACATGAGCAGCGCGGGCAGAACAAACAGCCAGCCGACAACGTCCTCCCGGCGGATCTTCCTGGGCCGGACGATCCGCCGGGAGGTTTCGGCCGCGGGGTGACGGTTGTCTGACGTCACTGTGGATTTCCCTTTCGATTGGATAGGCGTAGGCATCATCATCACGCGGCCCTTTTCATCCACTAACTACTGAGCCAGTTCCCGCAGGTACTCTTCCTGGACGGCTTTGAGCAGCCCGGCGGCGTCCTGCTTGCCGCCGACCATCTTCTGGAGCTCGGGTGTCCAGCCCTGGGCGAAGATCGAGCTCGTCGCATTGGCGATGAAGTCCATCGCGCCGCTTAACTTGGGTCCGGCGGCAAGCGTGTCGATGGTGACCGAGCCGGCTTTGACGGTCGGCATCTTGGCATCCGCCGGTCCGCCGGGGTTCGAGCCCATTCCATCGACGTTGATCTGTCGGGCGATGTCGTTCGTGGCGGCCCAGGTGAAGAAGAACGCGGCGCAATCCGCATGCTTGGCCGTGGCGGCGATGCCGTATGTCAGCGGAGCGGACATGGCGGCATACCCTGCGCCCTCCACAGCGGGCGGCATCAGGAAGAATCCGACGTTGCCGGGCATGGCCGCATCGTAGCCGCCGTTCTGCCAGTCGCCATTGAAGGTGAAGACGCCTTCACCCTTGCCGAACCGGTCGGCAGCGTCCGTGTACTCGATGGCGTTGATGTCGGCCGGGAAGTAGCCCTTCTCGATCCAGTCCTGAAGATGCTGCGCCGCGATCAGATTCGTCGGCGTATCGATCGTGGCGCCGACTTTCTGGAAGATCCATTCGTTGATCGGTTCGACCGGTCCGTAAGCGGCCATCAGGTTCTGGAGCGGGAACGCCAGCCCCATGCCGCTCTTGGCGCTGCCCCACTCCATGATCGGTTGGAGCCCGGCCGCCTTGGCCTTGGCGAAGAGATCCTCGAGCTCGGCAACCGTCTTGGGCGGTTCGGTCATGCCGATCTGCGCGGCGAGAGTCTTGTTGTAGAAAATGCCGGTCATGCTGTAATTGAGCCCCATGGCATACAGCGTGCCGGAACCGCGGATCCAGTCCGCATCCAACCGGTTCTGGTTTATCTGTGGCACCGGCCAATCATTCCAGCCGAACGCCGCCGCATAGTCGTCCAGGTTTTTCAGGAGGCCGTCCTGCGCGAACGAGGTCATCGTCGGCAGCCGGATCAGATCGGGCGGGTTGTCACTCGCGAGAAGCAGCGGCGTCGTGGTGATGAGATTCGCGAACTGTTCCATGGTGATGTCCCAGGTGACGTTCGGGAACTGCTTCGTGAACTCTTCGGCAAGCTGATTGGGCATATCCCAGCCGGTCTCGAAGGTGGCCTTCATCACGATGGGATCCGTCCCGCAACCCGGGAGCTCGGGCGCCGAAGTCTCCGTCGGCGCCGTGTTGGAAACCGCAGTGTCAGCCGCCGCTTTCGTGGGAGCCTGTGTTGCGGGCGGGACATCGGTTGCGGCAGGGCCGCATGCGCTAAAGAGAATGGAAATACCGGCCAACACACCAACCAATACAAGATTTTTCTTTTGATGAGCCATATCCTTCTCCTCTGGAAAAAAAGAATGTTTCAGCGGGAGTATTGAAAATGGAGTGGACTTGCCGCCAAAGTGGACAGCGCCAACATCATATGAGGAGATCAATCAGGAGAAATCACCAAACGGATTCCAAGGCTCTTCTGGTATAATTTTTCCTGATAGATGCCGGCTGATCGGTAAGGCACTATCCCTGGGGTAGCTCGCTGCTAACGAGCTACCCCAAGCTTTTTTGGCCAACAATGCATAATTCCTCCTTGAAATTCCCTCCTTATGCCGATTCCCTGAGAACAAGCGGGATGGGAACTTTCAGAATCCTTGACGCGGGTTTCCATCGCGGTTGCCGGATCATCTTTACCAATTGCCTTCCCGCCTTCACTCCCATTTCATAGTGAGGTAATTGCATTGTCGTGAGCGAAGGGTGCACACTTTCCGAAATGACCGTAAAGTCATCAAATCCGATGATCGCCAGCTGTTGCGGAATTTTTCGGTTCAAATGCCGAGCCGCATCATAGGCCCCCATCGCCACCCGGTCATTGAAGCAAAACAAGGCATTCATTTCCGGGTGGATTTCCAATAGTCGCTTCGCGCCATCGTATCCGGTTTTTGCATTCCCGTCTTCGCCATAGAATATTCTATCGTCCTCAAACGGCTTGCCATAATCGGAGAGCGCTTTTCGGAACCCCTGCTCGCGCAACTCGGTGGCGGGGACATGTTCCGCCGTATTGATCATCCCTATGCAGGAATACCCCCTTTGTATCAGCTCTTCCGTGGCGTTAACCCCTCCCTTGAAATCATCCGGAATGATGGAATAACACAATTTTCCGGCATCCTGGCAGTTTAATAAAACACATGGGATTTCCTGCAGTAATGTCGGTGCGCGTACTACCTTGTGCCGCATGGTGGCATATATGATTCCCTCAATCTGACGGCTTAGCAGCGCCTCGATCTGCTCGATTTCCAATTCTTCTTCTCCCCCGGAATTCATCATCATTAGCAATTTGCCGTTCTCACGCAATGCGTCAAGCACACCCATAATCATTTCTCCGGCAAACGGCGTGACGGAAATCTCATCGGTGATCAGCCCGATCACATGCGATTGGCGGGTTCGAAGGTTCTGCGCAATCACATTCGGGCGGTATTCCAATTGCTTTATCGCCTTGCGAACCGCTTGTTTCGTTTTCTCTGAAATATTCGCTTTGGGCACTTTATTGATAATTAGGGAGACGGTTGTCTGGGAAACTCCAGATAACTTGGCGACATCCTTCATGGTCGGAAATCTTTTGATTTTAGTCATACGTATTACTAATACGTATTATACAACGACTAAAACGCCTGTCAAGCCGGGGTTGCATACCATTCCAGGATCCATACCGCTCGAATTTGTTATTTTCCGGTGGAATCCAATTTATGGTTTCATCGGGAAATCAGATTGTTAACATCCTAAAATAGGATGGCCCCGGAATCCTGTGGAATTGGCTCGTCTATAAGTATGGTGTCAGCAACGCAAAGTATTGCAGAAATAATTTCGATATGGTTGTATATGCGCGATCTTGCCTGGGATAAGAAAGTATGGCCGGGATCCGCCATCTCTCCCCAACCGTTCCAGCTCCGGGTCGGGAATCCTGCAGAAACGCTCCCCCACTCGTGAATGCTTCGGAGCGGAAACCCTTGCTTCGCAAATAAAACTGTTCATAAAATAAAACCGAGCAGTATTGCTCGGCAAGGGCAGGCTCACCGACGCCTTTCGCTCAACCCCGTCTGGGTTGTATCGGCCCGGAAATAAGGACCATGTTGGCATATTGTATGGTATCGCCGGTACGGATCAAACCGATCGCGCTTGGAACACGTTTTTTTAAGGTGACGTGGGGTTCATAGCAGAGTGGAATGGGCGCGGCGGCTTCGGCAAAGGCCTGACGCACGTCGGGAGGGTTGCCTTTGAGAAATTCCCGAGCCATAAATATCTCACGGATTTCAAAGTTCGAGCGGATGGCCTGGAAAACCTGCAAAACCGTTGGAATGCCGTCCACCAATGAAATATCCACTGTTTCGATCGTCGGCCAAAAAGGAAACCCCCGGTCGGCGATCACCAGCGCGTTCGTATGCCGCACGCGGGCAAGCAGCGAATGGATATTCGGATTAAGGATTCCCTGGATGATCATATGAGAGGGAACCGCCTTTCCTTAAACATAATCACTTCCTGATGGATTCCGGCCGGCACAACCTTGTCGGCTTGCGCCGGAAACGCTTGCCCTTAATACTATAATTCCCTGCAAGGCTTGCCCTGATCCAGCGAGCGCCCTCCCCTTGACCGGACGGGGGCTCCGCTTTTTCAGGCGGCCGGAGGCGGGTAGGGCTGGAGCGATTGTGCTCCACCCTACCCGCCCTTCCGAGAGAAGAAGGAGAAAAACCAATCCGACCGCCCCGCTGATTTACGGAAGAGGCGGGTAGTGCCGATTGTTTGGAACCGGGAACTCAGTAGAGCACGTTCTTGGCTTCCTGCGAATCGATGTTGTCCTTGGTCACCATCAGGAATCCGGTGTCAATGGTTTTGGCAACCGTCTTGCCCGAGAAGGCGACGTCATAGGCGGTTTTGACTCCCAGGTAGCCCATGTTGTAGGAGCTTTGAACGGCGATGGCCAGCAGCGTGCCGTCGCGGACGAAATCCTGCAGGGCGCTGTTGCCGTCGAAGCCGATCGCCACGATCTTCCCCGAAAGACCCGCGGTTGAGATCGCGCGGGCCATTCCGATGGCGGTCGGTTCGTTGGCGCCGAAGATGCCGACCAGATCGGGGTTGGCGTTCAGCACATCCGTGGTCTGGTTGAGCGCGGTGGGCATATCCGCGTTGGAGTACTGGGTCGTGACGATTTCCAGCTGCGAGTTCGCGGCGATATAGTCCTTGAATCCGCCCACGCGCCCGATCTCGGAGCCGACGCCGGCAACGTACGACATCACGGCGATTTTCCCGGTGTCGCTGCCGGTCATGGCCTTCACGCCGTCGATCATCGCCTTGGCGCACGCTTCTCCCGCCGCCTTGTTGTCGGTGGCGAGGAATGCCGTATAGTTGGATTCGTCACCGGCCAGCAGCGAGTCGATGATGATGACAGGGATACCCGCGTCCTTGGCCTTTTTCACCGCCGGGATGAGAGCATTCACGTCCGAGGGGGCAAGGACGATCGCCTTGACGCCGCGATCGATGGCGCTCTCGACCATGCCGATCTCCTCGTTGACATTGCTCTCGGACTGGGGGCCGAGGAAGGTGACCGAGAGCTTCGGTGTCTGCGCCTTGAGCTCGTTTTGCGCATCGATGGCACCCGTCTGCACGTTCTGCCAGAAGCTGGAGTTGCCGGTCTTGACGATGACCGCAATCTCCCCGCCCTCGCTGGCTTTGGCCCCACCGGTGGCTCCGCATGCGCTGAGAACCACCACGGAAATCAAGGCCAGTCCTATCGAAATGAAACGTGTCCTTTTCATAGCTTCTCCTTTTCTTGGTTTATACTCGGTCCAGGCGGACCGGGCTACCCGAAAGTAATACCCCTCGACGCGCTGGCGTGATTGGGGCCGTTTCTCATTTGCGGCTCCTGAGCTGGTCGACCGTCACAGCGCCGATGACGACGAGGCCGATGACAATCTGCTGCATGAAGTAGTTTGCTCCCGCCATCGTAAGCCCTACGGTGAGAATCCCGATAATGAACGATCCAATCACCGTCCCTCCCACCGTGCCCACGCCCCCCATAAAGCTCGTACCGCCGATGACGGCGGCGGCGATGGCGTTCATCTCATAGCCGATCGCGCTGTTGGGCTGGGAGGTGACCATTCGGGAGGCAAGGATGATTCCGACCAGGGCCGAGAGCGTACCGCAGATGACGTAGTTGACGATCTTGACCTGGCCGACCTTGATCCCGGCAAGCCGCGCCGCCTCTTCATTCGATCCCACCGCGTAGGTGTACCTGCCGGTCCGTGTTTTGCTCAGAATGAAGTGGAAGAGAAGGGCCACTCCGATCATGATTAGCACCGGGAACGGGATTCCGGGGAAATCGTGCCCGGTTCCGAAGATGGTGCCGTTTCCCAGGGCGCCGAAGGCCTCCGGCGCCGGCCAGGCGTTGGCGTTCGTGATGGTAAGGGCGACTCCGCGGGCGACCATCATCATGCCGAGGGTCGCGATGAACGGCGGTAGCTTGTACTTGGTGATCATCAGCCCGTTGAGGAAACCGCAGACGACTCCGACGAGCAGGCCGATGAGCATACTGATCCAAATCGGAACTCCGGCAATCGCGACCATCACGGCGACCGTCCCGGAAAGGGCGACGACCGATCCGATCGAGAGATCCACCCCGCCCGAGATGATGGCGAAGGTTACCCCGATGCCCATGATGGTCACCGCGCTGGTCTGCAGGGCGAGGCTGAGGACGCTCCGGACGGTAAAGAAATTCCTGGCTGTGAACGAAAAAAAGATGAACAGCACGATCACCGCGGCGAAGGTGAGAAATCTGTCCAGCGAATTTCTGGATCGACCCGACACTTCCTTGATCTCGGAGGTCCTCTTTCGAATGTTTTTCGCTGTTCTTTCGCTCATGTCTGCTCTCTCGCGTGGATGGATTTTAGGGCGCTCCCGCGTCCGCCTCCCGGCTCGGATCCCGTGAATGGCCTCCCGGGGAATACCCGGGGGCGGTCCGTCCCGCCGGATGTTTCTGTGAGCCCGGTGGAGCTCATGGTGATCCCCTTTCCCGAACGGGCGTCACTCAACGGCCGCCTCGGGATAATCGTTCCGGGCACCGACGATGTAAGCCACCACCCGCTCGTGGAACTCGGTGATGCCGCCGGCGACGGGAGTGTCGCAGACTTTGCGCCCATGGCGCAGGACCACCATCCGGTCGCACACCTGGTAGATATCTTCCAGGCGGTGGCTGATGACGATGATCGAATCCCCCTGCGCCTTAAGCGCCCGCACCAGATCCAGCACCTTGCTGATCGCCGCCACACTCAGGGCCGCCGTGGGTTCGTCCATGATGGTGACCTTGGCGTTGAAGGCCGTCGCGCGGGCGATGGCCACCGACTGGCGCTGACCGCCGGACAATCTCTCCACATTTAAGCACACAGAAGAGATGTCGATCTTTAAACGATCCAGCAGGCGCCGTGTCTCTTGTTCCATGTGACGCTTGTCCACCATGCCGATCCAGCCCAGTCGCCGGGCCATCACTTCCCGTCCCAGGAACACATTGGCGGCCACGTCAAGGTGGTTGACAAGGGCCAAGTCCTGATACACCATCTCAATGCCCAGATGGCGAGCATGCAAGGGGTCGTTGATTTGGACTTTCTCGCCCTCAATGAAGATCTCTCCCTCATCCGGGACATAGGCGCCGCTGAGGATTTTCATTAAAGTGGATTTGCCGGCGGCGTTGTCGCCCAGCAATCCCAAGACTTCATTGTGGTGCAGCACCAAGTCTATCCCGCGCAGCGCCCGGACGGCGGCGAAGTTCTTCTTGATGTTCCGCATTTCCACGATGGGTGTAGCTTTTGTCTCAGGTTTCATCGTTGTCCCTTGAGGTTGGAGCAAAATAGCCGTTCCCGCCGAACAACGCATTCCTCCCGCCCTGGCGAAGGTCGAAGGAGATGCCATCCAGCGACTTCACGCCCGACAAGCTTATCGGCACATTCCTGGCTTTCGGGATGACTTCTTGGGCGGACAACGGTTCATTGGGCGGCATATGGCGGTACTCCAATCTATCGGTGTTCGGAAACGGACGACACGCCGCAGGGCTACGCCTGCGGCGGCGTATGATTAGATCCGGTCGATATGTCCGGCCTTTTCCAGCTGCTTGACGACGCGTTTCACATCCTGCACCCGATCCTTCCGGCACACGAGCAAGGCGTCTTCCGTGTCGATGATAACCAGGTCTTCCACGCCGATGGTGGCGATCAGGCGCCGTTCGCCCATAACCAGCGTGCCATGCGTATCCACATCCTCATGCGGGCCGATAAGGACATTCCCCGCCGCATCGCTCGGCAGCAGCTCGAAAAGACTCGACCAGCTTCCGACATCCGTCCAACCCATCCGGGCGGGGATCATGGCGGTGTTGCGTGCCCCTTCCATGATGCCGTAATCGATCGTTTGCTCGCGCACGTGCGGCCAGATCCGCCCCAGCGTTTTCGAATATTCCTGCGGGTTTTTAAGGGAAGCCGACACTTCCATCAGTTGGGAATAAAACTCGGGCATTTGCCGCTGCAGTTCTTCCAGGAGGCGGCCCACCCGCCAGATAAACATGCCGCTGTTCCAGAAATATTCCCCGCCGGACACCATTTCGGCCGCTTTTGCGGCGTCCGGCTTTTCGACGAAACGCTGCACCCGGAAAACCGGTTGGTCCGATTCCAGCTTGAGGTTTTCCCCTTTTTGGATGTAACCGTATCCGGTGGAGGCGAACGCGGGCGTGATCCCCAGCGTCACCAAATAATCCGCTTGCGCGGCGATTTCCGCATTCGCCAGCACGTTGCGAAAGGAGGCGGTGTCGGCGATGAAGTGGTCTGCGGTTAGCACAGCCATCACGGCGTCCGGATCGCGCTGTTGCAGGTGGATCGCGGCCAATCCCAGCGCCGGAGCCGTCCCGCGTCCCTCCGGTTCAATTATGAAATTTTCCTTCGTTAATACGGGGGTCTGCGACTGCAAGAGGGGGACATGGGCGGATTTCGTCACCACCAGAATCCGCTCGGGCGGGAAAAGGGGATTCAAGCGATCCACGGCATATTGGAAAAGCGTCCGCTCTCCAAAAAGTTTCAACGTCTGCTTGGGGCGCTTGCGCCGGCTCATCGGCCATAACCGAGTCCCGCTTCCGCCCGCCATGATCACGGCAAAATACATCAAGCCTCCTGCCTGCCCGTCAGAAACCCCTCAGGTCCGTGCTTCGCCGAGGAGGCAAGCCGGATTTCGGCTCCCTCTTCAGGACCACGTATTCCAATCCATGCTGTTGGCAGAATTCCCGCTTCTCGGGCTGATCCCCATCCTCGTTGACGAGGTAGATGTCCGGCCGAAGGCGTTCGATTTCCGGTTCGGCATCCATCCAACCGGAGCCGGTGGAGATCAGCGCCTGCGCGACAAAGCGGACCGATTGCACGACATAGCGCCGCTCCTCCTGAGGAAACAGGGGATGCCCTTCTCCTTTTAAGAAGCGCAGATTGCTGTCGCTGCCCACCACCACGCAAAGATCCCCGTAGGCCGAAGCCTCCTCGAAAAACCGGACATGCCCGGAGTGAAACCAATCGAAGCAGCCCGTGACTATCACCTTCTTCTTCCCCGAAGGCCGGCGCGGAGGCGAAAGGCACGAATAGCCCCGTAGTGCGTCCGCCCGAATGACCCGGTATTGAATGCCGTGCGCCTTGCAAAACGCCTGGCGCACCGGAAGATCGTCTTGTTCCTCAACCGCCCATAGATCCGGCCGCGCCCCGTTCCGCAACGGAAGTTCGGACCGCCCCGACCCGGCTTCCGCGATCCTCACCTCGGAGACATACCGGTTGTTCGCCAGCATGTATTGCCGCTCCTCCAGGGTGAATTTCACCTTCCCCGTCGGAAGGACCGCTTCCTCTTCCTCCGGCCGCAGGAGGACGTGGACCCGTCCCAGTTTGGCGGCCTCTTCCAGAAACCGGATGGTCGGATATTGCATGGTGAGAAAACCGCCGGTGACAACAACGCGCTTTGCTGTCATCTCAACACCGGATCCGGATATTGACCTTAAAGGCGCCCGGGACGGCCTCCTCCGAGACGACATACAGGTATCCGCCGCCGCATCCGGAATACATCGCGCCCGTATAGCGCGCCTGATAGAACTTCAGGATCGACTTCAGATCGACCGTGATCTCCGGGTGCGTAACGGTGTTTGGCAACAGCACCTCCCAGCATTCCATGCATTCGTTCATCGAAGCGCCCAGTCGGCGCGCATCCTGCGCCAGGATGGCGTCAAAGCACTCCCGACCGCTCCGGCCCAATCGAGCTATCCACTCGGGTATCAGGTTCTTTACTCCCAGCGGGTTGTATTTCGCCGGCCGCATCCCCACCGGAATCATGTAAATCACATTCTCCAGCCAGCGGGAAACGGCGGGATCGTTGTTCGATTCCACATGGATCGGGAACAGCCCACCCTCGTAAGCGTGGTCGTAGTCCAACCGGCTGATCCCGGGATAAAGCAGACCCGCCATATCCTGCGATCCGGAAGGTTCTGCTTTGTCTTTGTTCTCCTCGGCGTAGAGTTCACGCATCAGTTCCGCCGGGTCGCGCCCGGGAAGAACGCCGTTCCACAGCCGCCTCGCCACTTCCCGCGTGCTGGTCGCCATCCCGCAGCGGTCCAAAAAACGGATGGTGGGTTCGAGCGCCACCACCACCATCGACCCCGGTGGTTCCGGATTAAGCCGCGAAATAAAGGGCTGATCGATCCACCCTCCGGCGAATGCCATTCGGTATGGGATTCGGCTGATGACGTCGGCTATTTCCATCTCGCAGGTTTTTGCCATTGGATTTTTCTGACGAAATAGGCGGATAGGTTCCAAAAGGCCTAAAACACTTCCTGGACGGTATGCCGCCCCGCTTTGCGATCCTGGAATTGCGTTTCGATCCAGTCGTACGTTTTGCGGAGCCCGTCGCGGAACGGCATGGAGGGCTCCCAATTCAGCACTTCCTTGATAAACGTATTGTCGCTGTTCCGTCCCGCCACCCCGCGCGGCGCCTGCGGATCGTATTTGCGTTCCAGCTTGACCCCGCCGATCTCCTCCGTCAGACTCACCAGCTCATTGATCGATAACAACTCGTTCGAACCGAGGTTGATCGGCGTCGCGATCAGGCGGTCGCTGTGCATGATCATGTCGATCCCCTTGACGCAGTCGTCGATGTACATGAAGCTGCGCGTCTGCGTTCCATCCCCCCAAATGACGATCTCGTGCTTCCCGGATTCCTTCGCTTCGATCACCTTCCGGCAAATGGCCGCCGGCGCCTTCTCCCTCCCGCCGTCCCAGGTGCCCAGCGGACCGTAGACGTTGTGGAACCGGGCGATGTGCGTTTCCAACCCGCGCTCGGCTGTGTATTCCTGGCAGAACATTTCCGACATCAGCTTTTCCCAGCCGTACCCGCGTTCCGCCATGGCCGGGTAGGCGTCCGATTCCTTCAGAGCGCGCACGTGCGGATCCTGCTGCAGCGTGGTGTTGTATGCGCAAGCCGAAGAAGAAAAGAAATACCGCCGCGCCCCCGCGCGGTACGCCGATTCCAACATGTGCGTGTTGACCAGGATGCTGCGCAGACATTCCACGCGGAAGTGCTCGATGAACCCCATGCCGCCCATATCCGCCGCCAGGTTGTACACTTCAACGGCGCCTTCCGCCGCCCGGATGCAGTTCTCCTTTTCGCTTAGGTCCATCGAGAGGCACTCCACACCGGGCACCCGCTGATACCAATACGGAAGCGGCTTTCGGTCAATGGCCCGGATGCGGGTGAATCCCTGGTCATGAAAATAGCGGGCCAACGCTCCGGCGATGAATCCCCCCGCCCCGGTGATCACGATTTGATCGTCTTTCTGCAGAACATCCAATGCTGTCGTATTTTTCGCGTCTTTCATGATTTCACTCCTCGAACAATGGTATCGTTACCATACATTCCCCAAAAAAACTTATCCGGCCGTCGCCAAAGCGGCGGGCTCCAGAGCGGGAATTGGGGGGCCGCTGGAACGGTGTATTTCAACCTCCGTCGGCAAAATTAATTCCTGATACGCCCGGGGGGCCGTACCGGCGAGCCTTGCCAGGAGCAATTCCGCCGCACGCAATCCCATCTCGTAGGCCGGTTGCCGCACCACGGTCAGGAACGGGTCGAACATCGGGCTCACCGGAAGATCATCAAAACCGACCAACGCAATACTCTCCGGCACCCGAACATGGGATTCTTGCAGCATCTTCAGGGCGCCGATGGCAATGAAGTTGTTCACGGCGAATACGGCCGTCGGCTTTGGAGAAAGCGTCAGCATATGCCTCGCCATCTCCGCGCCGCTCTCCACGGTGAAACTGCCGTACAGTATCAGCTCCGGACGGACAGGCACCCCCTGCTCCGCAAGAGCCTTTTGATATCCGCGGACGCGGTCCTCCGCGGTGGAAATGGTCTTCGGACCGCTTAACACGGCGATCTTCCGATGGCCAAGCGAAAGCAGCAGACGGGTAAGGTGGTAGGCCCCCCCTTCGGAATCGCAACGGACAACGTCCGCTTTGGCGCCGGAAATCCTGCGGTCTAAAACCACCACCGGGACATCCTGCCGTTTCAACATGCGAATCACCGAGGAGGTATTGCCCACCGGAACAAATAAAATGCCGTCGATTTGTTTTTCCAGCAAAGCCGTCAGGTAGCGCCCTTGTTTTTCTTCCGATTCGTCCGTATTGCCCAGCATCATGCTGAAGCCCGCCTTGCTCGCCGCATCCTCCGCGCCGCGGGCAACGGTGGTCCAGAAGGGATTGGTGATATCGGTTAATACCAGCGCCAACGTGCTCGTCCTCCGGGAGCGCAGGCTCCGCGCCAGCGTGTTCGGAACATATCCCAACTGGCGAATCGCGGCTTCCACACGTTTTTTTGTACCCTTACCGATATAGCCTGAGTTATTTATAACCCGCGAAACCGTTATCGGCGATACGCCCGCCAGTTTCGCCACATCTCGTATAGTTGGCATCCGCTGCTAGTCCAGACTGTGGTTTTACCAGGATTTATGTTACCGATACCATAATATCGTGGATTCTCCTTTTGTCAATATGCGATATCTGTTATCGTGTTCGAAACGCCGATTTACCGTGAAAAATAAATTATGGAATAATGCGAGCTTTTTTCTCCAAAATACACGGCGTAAAGTTTTGTCTCTTTTTCAGGTTTTTTCTTAAAATCCGCCGTGCGGAGCCTTTCTCTCTCCTCAGCAGCTTTGGATGGAATATACATCTGTAATACGTTGATGGAACCGCAGCGGAAGTCATCCCGCCACGAACTCTCGAGCTGCCCGGGCTGCCGCTGGATCACGCATCCATGGGCTTTCTTCCGGGTGGAGGGTTCACCGTTGGCGATGGAATGTGAAATAGGGAATACGGACGGCCATCCCCGGCCGACAATCCTCCATGTTACGCCGGCAATTCGGCGATTGTCGCGGTGGGATTGCGCTTGGGGAGGGATCACCGATGGTGCAGCGTACACCGGCCTAGCTCCTATTCACGCACGGTTATACTTTCCGTTGCTTCGGAGGGCAGGGAAGAGGATCGGGCATCGCGGAAGCGCCGATCCGTCTCAAGGAGAGAAACGGCTGATCGATGGAACCGCCCGCAAACGCCATGGGAACGGATTCCATCCGATGACTGAGTCGATTTTCGTCTTGGGGGTATTGTTCGGAATGCGTCCGGTATCAGATTTTCGCCGTCAAAATCCCATACCCGATCGGTCTCCGGCCCGAAGCGGCGCTGATGTGCACGTATCGCATACCGGCCAGCCCCTTCCGGTTTTTTCCGCATGACCCCGGCGTCAAGGACGCTGGTCCAAACCAACTTCAGCCCGCGGCTTTCCGTTTTATGCTCATCCCCTTCGTGTTGAGGGTATAGGTTTTTCCATACACACGGATCGTTACCGCCGGCCCGCTGACGACGCGGAATTCCACGTGCTCACGGTTCACGCGCGCTTCCAGGATAGCGCCCCGGTAGCATACACGGAAGCGGTAAGACTTCCACTTCGCGGGTATCGCGGGTTGGAAGCTGAGCACCTCTCCATCGGTGCGCATTCCGCCGAAACCGAAAATCATGCTGGCCCAAACCCCCGCCGCGGAGGTCACGTGCAACCCCTGGTCGGTGTTGCGGTTGTAGTTGTCCAGATCCATCCGGGCGCCGTAGGAGAAGAAGGTGTAGGCTTCGTCCAGTTTTCCCAGCTCGGCCGCCAGAATGGCATGCATGGAGGGCGAGAGGGAAGATTCGTGAATCGTCCGGGTTTCATAGAATTTGTAATTGGCGCGCTTTTCCTTGCGGGTGTACTCTTCGCCGAAAAAATACATCAGGTTCAATACGTCCGGCTGTTTGATGATATTGTGCCGGAAGATCTTAATATAGGCCCAATGCGTATAGATCGGGATCTGATCCGGCGGGAAGCGCTGCAGGTCCACGTGCGGCAGGTCAAAATAACCGTCGTGTTGCTCGTAGATGCCGGTGCGCTCATCCTTGGGAATCCGCATCTTTGCCGCCATTTTTTTCCATTGCTTCGGCTCATCAGGACGGAGCGCCGTTTTCCCGACTGCCTGCCGGTAGAGTTCGGGCGCTTTCCGCCGCATCTCGGCCAGCACCCCCAGCGTAAATTCAAATGACTTTTTCCCCATGACGTTGGTATAGCAATTGTGATTCACCATCATATGGAATTCGTCCGGCCCCATCACGCCGTAGAAACCGAAATCTCCGCGGACCGGGCTCCATCCGCCGGCGCTTGCCAGGAAGCGGCAGATCTGCAGCAGCATTTCGATTCCTTCGCGGTACAGGAACTCCGTGTCGCGGAAGATCTTATGGTGGTGCCAGATGGCATACGCCACGGCCACGTCGGCGTGAATTTCCAGGTCCACATGCTGCCACGTGCCGCTGTCTTCCGTGCCGGTGATGGTGGCGAACGGAAACCGCGCGCCTTCGCAATCCAATTGTTTGGCCCGCGCCATCGCCTGAGCCAGGTGGCGATGGCGGTAGAGCAGCAGCTTCTTGGCCGCCGGCGGATCGACGAACATCATCATCCGGTGGCTGTAGATTTCGCTGTCCCAGAACACCCAGCCGAAGTACACCTCGCCGGTCAACCCCTTGCACAGCGCGTTGAGGTCGGCGTTCTCGCCGTGGTAGGTTTGGTACGTCTGGAAGCACGAGAAGCGCAAGCCCTGCAGCACGTCCGGGTCGCCGTCGATCTCGATATCCATGACGTCCCACACTTTTTTCCAGAAGGCCGCATGCTCCGCCAACGCGTTATCGTAGGTGACGGCGGCGTACTCCCGGGCGAGCGCCTCCGCCCCGCGGTTCCACAGCCCCTCATCGTCCTCCGTTCTGGACCAGTCGTTCACCACCACCCGATCCACGGTGGCGGCGACACCCTGTTGCACCGGCAGGAAGAAATCCACGCCGATGAATTTTTCAGTCTGCACGGGGGTGAGGTTCAATCCGTGTTCGGAGGTCAGCCGGAAACCGGAGAAGAGCTGATGCCCGCTGCGCGCCGTCCGCGCCTGAATGGCCCATCCGTCGCCGACCGAACCCTTGCGCATGCAGGTCCAGAAGTTAATGATGTGCCCGCTCCGCTGGGATCCGCCCTTTTCCGTCTGGTCCCAGCCGGCGCCGATCTCGTAATGGGTATTGAAGTCGAGGCCGCACCGGATCTTCACCTCGCCGGAGAAGTTCACCGCCTTCAGTGAGATCCGTTGGCAGCCGATGCGGGTGGATTTCATGTCTGTAAACCGCTCGAAGGCCACCTCAATTTTTTTTCCGCCCGCCGTTTCCCAGGTGAATTCACGGGTATAAACCCCGCGGCGCATATCGAGACGCCGGGTGAAACCGGAAAATTTCGATTTGGCCAGGTCGAGCGTTTCGCCATCCAGACACAGACGCGTAAAGAGCCAATCCACCGTGTTGATCATCGCCGCGCCCTGGGTGATAAAACCCTTGAACACCTGGTCGTGGCGGATGTCCATCAATTCATACAGATGATTGAAGTAACTGCCCAGCAGGTGATCGCCGCTGTAGCCTTCCTCGAAATACCCGCGGACTCCCATGAACTCGTTGGCAACCGAGAAGACGGATTCGGAAACCCGCTGGTACGCGGGATCGAACCCTTCTTCCACGATCATCCAGGGATCGCCTTGAAAATATTTAATCGGGGTCTTCGGCAAGTGCATGGTCTGAACTCCTCCAGCGCATTCGGGCTAGCACTTCATCCAAGGTTGCGGCAAACGGCCCGGGTGTTTCCATCTTGATGGACACCAGGGCTGCGGCGAATTTAAGCAAATCGTTGGTCGTGGTTTAGGCGGCGGAGCAGATCGCCCGTAAAGGCGGTGCCGCCGCACCCCATATCCGCGCGTACCTGTCGTACGAAACCCTACATATCCGCCGAGAGGTGATGGTCCCGTTTCTTCAATCCGCGGGCAAAACCCATATCGAATTCCCAGGTCGAGACGCCGGCCAAATGCACACGTTGCGTGGCCAGCGAGGGCAATTCATCGAAGGAAAAGAAACCCGCGTTGGCCCGTTGACAGATCCCGCGCTTATCCACGGTGGACGTCGCGTGGATGATACGCAGTAACGTGGTTTCCGCGGACGCGATGGCGCGCACGGCAAGGTTGTTGTGCTAACGCTCCCAGTATGTATTCATCCTGCGGAGCCAAGCAGGTCGCCACCGCCACGTGTCCGCCCACGCCGACCGCTGCCAAGGCGCCGCACAGCACGGCGTTGCCGGACACGATGCACCTCGCCCCACGGCAGGGAAGCACTGCATCGAAACACATGGGACCGACAAAGGCGATATCGCAAGGACCGGTATCTTAACTCACGAATCGCCTGCCGGGATGGTGCGGATGGCGCATAACAAGGCGCGGCCGTCCTACCCCTTGACGGAGCCCGTGAACGCTCCACCGATAACATACCGTTGCGAGAGGAGAAACACGATCACCACAGGCAAGATCATGATCAGCCCGGCCATGGCCGCGTCGGCTTGCTGGAATTTCAGCATCCCGGGAGTGGTATTGAACCCGGGCCGGATGGCCGAGGTGCCGGCGATCATTGTCTGCAGGCCGACGGGCAGATTGAAGAGTTTGCTGTTGTTCAACATCACATAGGGGCCGAAGAAGTTGTTCCAGTTGGCATTGAAGCTGATGAACGCCAGCAGGCCGAGCAGGGGTTTGGCCAGCGGCAGGGCGATATACTGGAATAGCGACCACTCTGAACAACCATCCACCCGCGCCGCATCCAAGAGGTCTGTCGGCAGGCTGGAGCTGTAATAGACGTACGTCAAATACACGCCGAACGGGAAAAAACAAGCCGGCAGAATGACCGCCCATGCCGTGTTAACCAGATGCGCAAGATTCATTTCCAGAAAGAGCGGCAGCACCATCGCGGAGGGCGGCAGGAGCATGGTAATGAGCGTGAGCCAGAGCAGCGCGGTCCGGCCGGGGAAGCGGGAAACGGCCAGGATATATCCCGCCGGAATGCTGATGGCCATCCCGATCGTCAACGACGCCAACACATAGATAATCGAGTTTTTAAACCACAGCCAGATTTCGCCATGCACGTATGCGTTCACGTTCTCCCAAGACTTGACAACCGTTTCCAATGACCCGAACGACAGCGGTGGAAGCGTGATGATCGCGGTTTGATCTTTGGACGGCGCAAGCAACAGCCAGAGAAGGGGCAGGCCAAAGTACAGGGCGAATAATAGCAATATCGCCAAACGCAGGAAGTAGCCGATGGATCCCATATCACCGAACAGCCGCTGGTTGAAGATTTTCAACCGTTGAAAGGCATTCGGAGCGGTTTTTGGGGAAATGGTCGTTTCAGAAGGCATGGCGAAAATTCTCCTTGGCTTGGCGTATCATGCGCGCTTAGGCCTTGATATCGAAAAAGCCCGTCCAGCGGATGACAAAATACGCGGCGCCCAGACCGATCACCAGCATGAGCAGCGACAAGGCCGCGGCAGAGCCGAAATTTCCCAGATCAAACGCAAAGGAGTACGCCAGTTGATTGGGGGCCCATTGCTGGGGTACATTGGCATTGATCCAGGTCGTTCCCATCAACTGCGGTTCCACGAACAATTGAACATTTCCGGCAAAGATCAGAATGAACTGGTAAATGACATACGGACGGATCAGAGGGAATTTTATATACAGAGCCTGTTGCCAGGCGTTGCAACCGTCGATCTTGGCGGCTTCCAGGACTTCGGTGGAAACGCCTTCCAAGGCGCCATACTGAATGACGATCCACATACCTGCTCCGGAGAAGAACCCAATTATTGTAAAGATCACGGGGAGACGCGACGGAGCGATCAGCATGTCGAAACTCTCGAAGCCGAGGGCGCGCTGGATGAAGCCGAAGGGGCTCATCACCGGGGAAAACATGAATATGGCCAGCAGAACGAGTGCCGGCCCCGTCACCGCGCCGGGGATGAAGAAGAGCGTGCGTAACGCGGAGGAAAACCGCCCGGGGCGCATGTGCAATAGCAGAGAAACCAGCACGACCAGGGCGATCCCCAACGGGACTGAAATCACCAGGAACTCCGCGATGTTTTCCATCGTAAACGCAAATCGGAAGTCTTTGAAGGCAACGACGTAATTTTTAAAACCCGCCGCAAAATACTGCGGGACCCCCTTTTTAAAATCCGCAAAACTGATCAGAAACGCATACAACCCCGGGCCAATCCCAAAGGCCAACATAAACAGGAGATAGGGCAACGCGAACAGGTAGGAACTTAGGGTTCGGCGCCTCTGCCTATTCAGGCGCGGTGCGGCGTTTGCGATCTGGTTGGACATTCGGGACACTCCTTTATGCTCAACCTCTCTCCCCCAAGGGATGGGATCATCCCTTCCTTCCCCCTTCCCGCATTTCGGGTGCGGGAAGGGGGTCTAAAAGAAGGAGAGAAGAAGATGGAGCCGGTCTTCGCCGCCCGCTACTGCGTGACGACGAGGTATCCTTCGGTTTCCGCCAACGGCTTGAACTTGTCGAGAACCTGAGACAGAACCGCTTCCATCGTCGCGTTATCTTGATACGCGCCTTTGACAACCTGAGTCAACGGGGAAATCATGTCAAAGCGCGGCCATTTGTCCAGAGGTCCGAGGTAGCCCGCCGCCGCCTGCATCGCCGGGAAGGGATCGTTGGCGAAAATGGCGTTGCCGGAAACCTGATCCTGGAACAAGGATTGGATCGGCCGGTAGGCCGGGAAGTTCGGGATCGTCGCCCACAGTCCTTCATTGGTGGTGAGCCAGACGATCAACTCCGTCGCGAGTTTGGGGTTAGTGGTATGGCGTGAAACCATCCACCCCGCGCCGCCCTGCGCGACATCCACCGGCGCGTCTTCATCCGCCCACTTCAGCGGAGCGGCGACGCCCAGCTGATGATCGGGGGTCAGGTAGTAGGTGCCGTTGAAGACGCCCCACGCCCAAGAGGCCATCGGGATCATCAGGACCTTGTTGTCGTTCTGCTGCTGGACGAAGGTCGCGTCGAAGTAGTCGGTGTTCCACAGGGTCTTGTTCGCGATCATGTGGTCCAACATCTTCGCGGCGCGGGTGCACTTCGGGTCCATCATATTGACCTGGAACGTGTTATCGTCCAACAACAGATGGGACGGGCAGCTGCTGGCATCGAAGTAGGCCAGCCAGCTCCAGCCGTCGCCGATCGTGCCGAGAAGGTAACCCGGGTGCTCCGCGGCGACCTTGTCGCTGAGGTCTTGATACTCTTCCCACGTCGTGGGGACGGCGTAGCCGAACTGGTCCATGACCGGCTGGTTGTAATACAGCACGTATTGGGCCAGGTCGTTGCGGACGCAGAAGATCTGGTCGCCGAAGGTGCAGCCGGCCATGCCGTCGTAGTTATCCAGTATATCGGCGGAGATCCATGGTTTCAGGTCGAGCGGGAAGTCGTGCGCCGCATCCGCCACGCGGCCCACAAACCGAGGCTCGCCAAAGACCACATCCGGCCAACCCTCGCCGGTGTTGTTGAAGAGCAGGACTTTCGACGGGAACTGCTCGCGATCAACGATGGTTTCCTGGATCAGATCGGCTTTATCGGGATTCGCCTCTTTATAGGCGTCGATGTACGGCTGCCGGTCCTGGTCGATCCAGACGGTGATGGGGGCATTCTCATCGTACGGATTTTCAGTTGGTTCGGGGGTCACCGTGATCACCACCGGCTTGCCTTCCACCATCTGGGTGACGACGGCCGGGCCAGACGCCGTGCCGCAGGCGGTCAAGATGACCGCGGCCACAGCCAGCAACCCCGCGATTTTCCAAATGCGCTTGTGCATTTTCTTCCTCCTTAAAGATGTTCACGCCGGAACGAATACAAAAGTGGATGTTTGATAAGTATACGCTTTTTGTGTCGGCACCTCCTTCTCTAGGCTCGCGCTTAAGCTTATCGGCAGATATCAAAAGGCTTGAATAAAAAGTGTATAACCGATCGACGTCCCAGCGCGCCTATTGAAATCCGCCATGGATTCGGGAAATCATGGCGGATTGCTGTTTTTCATGGAGGTATGGTATATTTTTTCACCACCAAGCTGCGCCAAGGTTTCGCCAGAGTCGCGCCATGCCCATGAAATCCGAGGATTTCCGCAAACTTGTCAAAGAAGCACTAGAACACTTGTACGATACAGCCTACCTCGAAGTACATCCCCTGCTGTCTCACCTCTCGGGAGCAAACTCCACCAACCGCGCCACGCACGCCCAGAAACTGCGGAGTGTGCTGAAAGAATCCATAGAAATGCTTCGCCCGCCGCAAGGAATGCCCTCCCGCTCGCCGGAATGGCGGAGTTACCTGGCGCTCCGCTATCGGTACGTGCAGGAAATGACGATCGGACAGGTGGAAAGCGAATTGGGGGTAAGCCGCCGGCAGTTGCAGCGGGAAATCCAAAGGGGATTGGAAGCGCTGGCATCGATTCTCTGGGCGCATCACGGCATCGAATCCGGCGTTGCACCGTCGCAAGCGGCGGCAATCCCGCCCCCGCCGGATTTGGAAAGCGAGTTGAATCAATGGGAGCTTTCCCGGCAGACCTGCGAGGTGCGCACCCTGGTCAACGACGCCTTGGGATTGCTGAAGGCGGCATTGGCCCCGGGAGAGGTCGCCGTCGACGTGAATATCCCGGAAGGGCTGGCGCCGGTGTTGGTGGACACCACCATGGCCCGTCAGGCGCTGCTGATGACCCTTCGGCTTTTGGTCCAACATACGCAAGGCGCCGTAACCCTGACCGCCGCTCCACAGCAGGATTTTATGGAGATCCAACTGCGAACCCCGTCCGGCACGGGGCTCCCGGCGGAGGACGATTGGCAGGCGCCCCGTCTTTTAATCCGCCGGCAGGGTGGTGCGCTAGCGGTGGAAGAGGGACAGGAGCGCATCGGACGGGTGGATATCCGCCTTCCCATGGGAGAGCAAACGCGGGTGCTGGTGGTCGACGATAATCCGGCGATATTGCAATTGTTCGAGAGGTACCTGACGCCTCAACATTACGAAATCATCAAGTCCAACAGTGGGGCGGATGTACAGGATCTTGTAAAAGAAAGCCGCCCGGCGATAATCCTTCTGGACGTGATGATGCCCAACCTGGACGGCTGGCAGGTGTTGCGCGGCCTGAAAGAAAATCCGGACACGCGGAACACGCCGGTCATTATCTGTTCGGTGCTCAAGGAACCCGGGCTGGCGCTGTCGTTGGGCGCCGACGCCTATCTCAAAAAACCGGTGGAACGGCTGGCGTTGCTGACGCAGGTTGAACGTCTTCTAAATCCGACAGTCCCCGCATCGGCAAAACTCCCACCAGAGATTCCAGGTACTTAACTACCTCCGCCAGGGATGCTTCCTCCGCGCGGGCCAATCGCAAATCCAATCCTTCCGCCGAGACCTTCGCGTTCGGGGGCTCGCTCCCCAGCATGATCACGGGCGTATCCGCCAGGTCGGGATTTCTCCGCATCGCCTCCAATACCGTCACCCCGCTAACACCCGCCGTCAACCAGTCCAGCAGAACCAGATCCGCCGGTTCGCGTTGAAGTTGCGTTATGGCTTCCTCCCCGCTCCAGGCCTTGGAAATGGTGAACACGCCGCCGGCTTGCAGCATCCGGCTGACCAGATCCACCAGCGCCGGGTCGTCATCCACAACCAGGACGGTCCGCACCGGTTGCCCCAGTCCTTCAATCGCTTCGAATAATCGCTTCCGCGTGATGGGTTTGATTAAAAAATCCCGGATGCCCAGCGTCCGAGCTTCCCGCAAGCGGCCCGGCAACCGGACGGTGATGACCGGCAAATCCGGCGGCACAGACCGATGCGGTTCGATGTCTTGCGAACTCTGGCGGTCGATGACCAACGCCGCAGGCCGATACCGTTCGATGAATTCCGAAAGGCTATCCGTGCGCTTTACTTGGATCACTTCGCACTGGTTTAAATGACGCCGGACCGTATTGAGCATCATGGGGTCCGGCTCCACCATAAGGACGGTCTTGCGGGAAGGAATCGCCAACGCCCAATCGCTCCGCTCCAGCCCGGATTGCTTTTCCCTGCCGATCGGTATCGTAAAATAAAACGTCGAACCCTTTCCCGGCTGGCTCTCCAACCACATCCGTCCGTTGTGCAGTTCGACCAGCCGTTTGCTAAGCGGCACCCCCAGGCCGGACCCCTCGTGTTTGCGGCGGATCGAGCTGTCCACTTGGCCGAATTCATCGAAGACTTTGGCGATATCCTGCGACGCAATGCCGATGCCGGTGTCGGCTACCGCCACCTGCACCGAGCTTCCCTCCTGTTGGGCGGTAATGGTGACGCCGCCCGAAGTCGTGAACCGGCTGGCATTCGTCAGCAAATTAAGCAGCACTTGGCGGATGCGGGTGGCGTCGATCCCCACCAACGGCAGGCCGGGCGGGACATGAACGCGCAGGTACAGCCCCTTGGCATGGAAGAGATCCCGCATCAACGCCACGGCCTCCGCGATGACTTGCCCGATGGCGGTTTCCTCGACGGTCATCCCCAACCGGCTCATATCCAGCGCCGACAGATCGAGGATGTCGTCGATCAGCGACAGCAGGTGTCGGCTGCTTTGGTAGATTTGTTCAACGTCGCCGCGCAGGACCGGGGACCATACGACTCCCGCATAGGTCTCCGGCGCATTGGCCATGGTTTCGCTGAACCCGATGATGATGTTCAGGGGAGTGCGGAGCTCGTGGCTGATATTGGCCGCGAATTCCGTCTTGAGCCGGCGCGCTTCCTCGGCGGTGCTGCAGGCTTCGATCAACGCGCAATTCATTTTCTCGATCCGTTGATAGGCGTCTTCCAACTGCTTGAGCGTGCGGGCCAGCGACGCGCGTTCGTCGCGGAGTTGTTCCAGAAGGATCCGGGCCTGCACATAGGTCGTGCGCATCCAACCCAGAGCGGTTATCAGCTGGCGCGCATTCAGCCAGATGATAAAGGCGGTTAAGTAAATGAGAATGTTCGGGGCAAGGTTTTCGGAATAATCGAGCCAACCGGCTCCCTGCAGGCGGGCAAGAACTGTGACCGTCATGCTGGCCAGAGCGGCCACGAGGAATATGCTCCAATTGATTTCAAGCAACCCGGAGATGATTACCACGAGCGGGAGGAAATACTGCGCCTGGCTGTCCGGATTCAGGATTTTCAGGCTGACGATGGCGCCCGTGAGGGTCAGAATGAGGCAGACCAGCGCTCCCCATCGGTGAAGGGCTCGCAGTTTGATGCTCCCCAGCGCGCCGCCCACCAGAAGAATTGTCACCCAAAGGTATCCCGCATGCCGGTAGTGAAGGGATGCCCAGAGCGTCACCCAGCCGATCAACCCCATGACCATGGCGATATAGAGCACCATGTCACGCCGAAAAACATCGATGTCTTCGGAAGCGGCAACGGCGTAACTGCTTCGCGTGTTCTTATTGGCCGTCATAATGCCTCCCGGCCCCTGTCAGAATAGACAAATTACCCATAGCCTGGTGGAAAGAAGCCAATGGGAACGGTCTGTGATTTTTATTGGCTTTATGAATATTCTATACCCGTAGTGAACAATTGAATCTACGAAAAGATTTTGATCTCTATACCGAAAAACACCTATTTAGAACAGGGAAACGGGCACACCGCCAGGAAGAAAGAGACGGAAAATACGGTGCGGACACGTATATCGTTCGAACGATTTTTATGGGTTCTTCGAGGAGGATGAGTATATCCCGCTTTACCCAGGTACCTTTTAGGGTCTTTGAAGTGATGGACACCTGGGTTTCGCCGCCACTACGGGCCGCCCCTCGCCCGATGCCGTCGGGGAGCTTTCCGCAGAAAAAGGTTCTGCCGCGGCCGGATCGGGAAATCGCAGGATACCCCCCGGTTTCTTTTGGACACGGCGCGCATTATAAATCACTCGGGCCAGCCGCCTTGATATGTCAAAATGCGAAAATCCGATCAACGAGACGATTCGCAAAAAGACCGTGGAATTTGCACGGCGCCATCATGGATTCGGCCTTCCCCGGATCTTCCGATTGCCCCAATTATTATTCCATCGGATAAATAATAACCACGCATTGAGGATGAGCATCCTGGAAAATAACCGGCTATTTTTTTATTTTCAACGAACTTTTAAAATCGGCGGACTCTTAACTCGGCCCTGTCACACTATCGGCAACACCGGCGGATGAGGATCCGCCCTTGTTTCGCACCATCCAGCAATAGCGCTGACGGTATTGGCTCGGCGTGCAGCCATGGTAGCGGCGGAATGTCCGGCTGAAGTGTGTATTATCCTGGAAACCCACCCGTTGCATCACCTGGCCGATATCCAATTCGGTGTCGCGCAGGATTGTCGAAGCCACACGCATGCGCAGACGCGTCAGATACGCCATCACCGATAGGCCCGTTGCCCGGAAGAATTGCTCTTCCAGAGTCGTCCGATTAGTGTGAAACGCGCGGGTCAGATCGGCCAGGGTGATTCGCTGCGGATAATGAGCGTGCAGGTGCATCAACACCGCTTCGACCCCCGGGTTCGTGCCGGAGAGGGACGCCTCCGCCTGGGTTCCCGCTTCTTCATACATCCGACCCACAAGCAGCAGTAATTCCAATAAAAAAGACCGGCTGCGGCATGGCCAACTGATATCGTTTTGGATGGCAAGTTCGCGTCCGATGGCTTGGAACAGTTCCGAAACCCGCTGGGCTCCGACCGGGCCGAGGGGAATCGGGTTAAAGGAACCCGGGCTCCGTTGAACAAAAGGGATCAACCAATACAAATCCTGCACATCGCTGGTCGGCAGCCCCTCGCCCTGGCCGCGGACGGTGTTGAAATCGAAGACATCGTTGATCGTGGTGGGGTGAAAATACACGCTCTCGGCGCGCACTCCCCGGTCTTCTTCCAGCTGTATCCGCTCGCTTTCGTTCAAACAGAAAAGCACGGGAGCGATAAACGCTCCCCGCCACCCCTCCACCCGTACTACGCCCGATCCGTCTTCCACGAGGATCAACCGGAACCGACTCCCATACCCGCGGCCGGAGGAAAAATCCTCCCTCGGATTTATCCAAATCGGCATCCGATACCCGGGATAAAATTCACGGCCTTCCGTCGACAAATCCAACATGGGTTATCCGCCTGACAAAACCGGCGGCGAAATCGCCGCCGGCTTCGCATTATATCAAACGGCTTCAAGGCGTTTCAGCTCGCCCGCCCATGTTCAAGATTTCGCCTTCAGCAGCATAATGCTGAGGTCCTTACCGAGCACGGTCAGGAACCGGCCGTCGTGTGAAAGGAACAACACACCGGACGTCACCGGCAGAATCTCCTGGCTCCAGGTCTTTCCGCCATCGGCGGTGCGCAGCGCCAACAATTGCCCGTCGCTTCCATCCGATGCGAAGACGACCAGACCGTTCGAGGCATCGAAGAAGCGGATTGCGGCATGGGGCAATCCGCTGGCGACGAACATTTTCCCGTCCGCTTTGGGGAGCTTGGAAAGCAAGACCCAGCTATTTCCACCGTCGCGCGTGGCAAACAGCGAGCTATTGGAATCCAGAAGGTATCCTTCGGTGGCAGTCCGCAAATTAATTGCCATAATCCTCTTTCCATCGGCCGGCTTCGGTAGAACCGTCCAGCTCTGGCCGCCGTCTTGCGTGGCCTCCAGTTTGGTCTCATCACCCACCCAACCGGTGGTGTCGTCGATGAAGCTGATGAGAAAGCTTATGTTAATATCCGTGTCGGTAACCGCTTGCCAGGTCTTTCCGCCGTCTTTTGACACCCTGACTTTTCCGAAGTGACCGGTTGCCCAGGCCGTTTGGTCGCTGACGATATCCAGGCCGAAGAGGCACGCCGAGTTATTCTCCGCTCTTGGCCAGGATTTTCCGCCATCGAGGGTGTAGTGAACTTCGCCGCTGTAGCCGACGGCAATACCGTGGGTTTCATTCTCAAATCCAGCCACGTTCACCGAATATTTAATCGCAGCATCTGACCCAAACGCCACCTTCCAGCTTCCGGCGGATTCCGTTTCGGTGGGTGTCCGGATCGGTTCCCGAGTGGACATAGCGATTCCAGTGCCGGTGGGTTGAACCGTCGGCAAGGCCGCAACCGGGGAAGGGGTTTGGGAAACGCAGCCCGTCAATCCCGTGGCGAAAATCGCCACCAAGCAAGTCATTGAAACGCGTCCGGACATTTTTTCCTCCATTGCATGCGAAAAATTAATTTATGATTATAGGCAATACAAAGGTTGACGTAAACCGATAATCGTAAGGTTTTTTAGGAGAATCATCAGGATTTTCGCCGGTCTGCGCCGCACGCTGCGCCGGTTCGCGGTCGAAGATTCTCCACGCGACGCATACTGTCGGCTCGGCACGCGGGACGGAAACCGAGTGTTGGGCGATGCCATGAATTGCAGAACACGAGATGCGCGAGTTGATCCACCGATCGCCCGGCTTAATGTAGGGCCTGAGTAAATCCAGGCCGAGCGCCTCCGCGCAACGCGCGGGATATCCAATATCGCGATGCCTTTCGATCACCAGTACATCCACCCCCTTTCCTGCGGCAAGGCGGGCGGCGCCAGAACCCACCGGTCCAGCACCCGCGATGATCATCTCATAATCCGCTTTCACGGCGTTTTTTTATCCACAATCGTTAATGCATGCACCGGGCGATGCTTTGCGCTATTTCCTCCCCGGCGCGGCGTTCAACGCCATCAGGATCCTCTTTCTTGGAACCGTTATTGGTTTTTATGCAAGAGACTCAACGGGCAGGCGATAAAATTGAAGCGATCGCCTGCGGTAAAAGCCACTCGCCGGATGGTCTTTGCCTCCTTGCGGCGGCAAGTCCTGTTCACTCCGGGACTTCCGGGCAAGCAAGGCCTGACGGTAGTTTGGTATGATATGAATAGGTGCGCCTCCCGGTTCGTTGAGTGGAAGAAAATAGCGATTTATACAAGGAGGGATGACGATGATCCGCCGGATTGTGCTAATCGGATTCGTCCTGTCGCTGGCCGTTTTATTCTTTTATGCGATCGCATACCACG
The DNA here is from genome assembly GCA_034430775.1 of Anaerolineales bacterium. Lineage (GTDB taxonomy): Bacteria > Chloroflexota > Anaerolineae > Anaerolineales > RBG-16-64-43 > JAFGKK01. Next base: position 38,474 of record DAOUDU010000027.1, read on the forward strand.
CTCTTGGATATATTATTGTGCTGCCCCCATTGCCCGAAAGCACGATGGTCGTCACGTTAATGGCTTGGGTTTTCAGCCTGTGCCATGCGGCGTATACGCTCGGCGGGCGAAGGGCCCTGATCTTTTTCGCGATCGGCGCCGCGATCTCGTGGCTGCTGGAAGAGATCGGCGTGGCCACCGGCGCAATCTACGGGGCGTACCACTACACCGACGCGCTCGGTCCCAAGCTGGGATACGTGCCGCTGCTTATTCCCATCGCATGGTTCATGATGATCTACCCCAGCCACGTGATCGCCAATCTGATCGGAACGGGAAAGCCCGCCGGCGTGGGAGGCGGGGTAGTGCGGATCGCCTGGCTCTCGGCGCTGGGCGCGATGACCATGACCGCCTGGGATATGCTCATCGACCCCGGGATGTCGAGCCCGCCGGAACAGGCTTTCGTGTGGGAACGGGGCGGAGCGTACTTCGGCGTGCCGCTGCAGAATTTCCTCGGCTGGCTGCTGACCGCCTTCCTTATTTATCTGGCTTACCGGCTGGTCGAGCGGAAAATCGGCATAAAGCCCATGGCTCCGGTGACGACGTCCGTCGCCGCGTTGCCGCTCGTCGCATACGGGATTTTCATGTTCAACGGGCTCATCCCGGGCGTCGCGGCGAATGAAGCGCTGCGGATCATCGCCCTCTTCGTCATGGGCTTTCCGCTTCTGGCGGCGGCTGGGAGGCTTGTCCTGCGCAAGGAAGATGGGGCGACGGCATAAGGGGCTGCCCCCAAAAAAACAGGCGAACATTTAAATGATCGTCATACCCGCGCCTGCCCTTGCGGGACCCTCGCGAAGAATCACCGCTCGATCTTCTCTTCGAGCGGTGATAGTTTCGAAGCGAGGGGAGCAAGGGCCTGCCCTTGGATTCCCGCTGAGAACACCCCGCTTCGTGGGGCGAGCACGGGAAGGACAGCCCACCGGGTACAAAGCATCATCCCCGAAAGGATTCATACAGCCGCTTGCAGACAGCCCCGCCCCATCCCCCGGCAACGGCGATGACCGCACTCCCGGGGACCGGCGGCATGATCGGACAATGATATTGGTAGAGGCCCGCCGGCAGAAAGACTATCCCATGATCAACTCAATGCCTTCGGAGAAGCCCAGGTTGCGGCCGTATTTCTTCTCGACGGAATTATTCCAGTGGTCATGCACGCCCAGGCTGGCGAGGCCATAATTTGTTTTGGAAGGCGGGTTGTCCGCCAGCGCCGCCTCGTGCAGATAGTTCTGATAGGTACTGTCTTTGGGCAGGACGTCCGGATGGGTGACCGCGGCCGGCTCGTTGACCAGGATGTCGGCGCCCACCGAGTCGAGCGCCACCGGGTCCTGCGAGAGCAGCAGGCTCGAAGACCAGTGATTATTGAATGGCGCCGACCGGAAGAGGCTTTTGTTCGACAGCTCGGCGTTCTGGTTTTCCACCCCGTACAGGGCATCGACCATGAACAGCAGCGTCTTCCCGCCCAGGTGGGGATGGCCGATCAGATCCACGAGCGGATTGTAGCTGCCCATCGGGGCCTGCGGCCAACTCCATTCCGGGGGCCCTTTGACATCGTAAGCGGCGACGAAGCCGTGCAGGTTGGCGCCCTGGGGAGGGTTAATGGTCGGCTCCCCATTCAGATCGTCCATCAACGTGCCGAAATGGTTCTTGGACGTCAGCGTGACGCCGGCCAGGCTGTGCCCTTTAAGGAGAGCGACGTTGATCAGGTAATCGGCCTCGGTGACCACGGTGGGCAGGTACGCCGGGTTTCCCTGCGTATCGACAGACCACCGGACCGGCTGGCTCAAATCGCGGCGGCAGATTTCGCGTCCGTCGCCGCCGATGAAGTCGGCGAAACGCACCCCGGCCAGCTCCGGTATCCGGCAGGCTTCCACCAGCGGGTCGGGCACGGCGCGGCTGGCATCGTACACGGTGATATC
>DAOUDU010000028.1:0-17511 GCA_034430775.1 Anaerolineales bacterium
ATTGCCTAAGAAACAATAATGATCTACTTTGGCTGACGGATCAGCTATCGTTGAAATATGGTTTTTAGGGGCGCCTAACCCGCGCGCGCGGCAGAATTGGTCCCTGCTTCGCAAATCAGTTGCCCTTCAAAAAGCCAAGGGCAACTTGCTTCGTAGGGCGGGCTTCGGCTTAGTATTTTCGATTATTTACTCTTCGGCGATGAAATAAGTATAATGACCTGGTCCGGCAGGCACGCGGCTGAGCGCCAGGGCTTTACCCAGGCCGAGCAAAAAATGTCTGAATCCGCTAAATTGCTTGAACCCGGTTTCTCCGTAGCAGACGCTGAGTATCCCAACTTTGCTCTTCGCGACGGCCTACTCACCCTGGAATTCGTCGACTGGCAAAAACGAAGAGTGCACGTCCGGTTTTCAAACGCGGCCGGCGTGAAGTGGCAGGAGGTGGAGTCAAGCGGTCCGGAGGACCGCGACGACTCGGTCTTTGAAATCGCCGGCTCCTCCTGGCTGGCCGAATATCTGGCAAACGACGCCAGAACTTCGGCGGAAGCCCTCAGACATTTCCGGCTTTGCTTCAATGCTTGCGGGGTCCTGGATGTACTGGCTTCGTCGATGGAAATCGAGGACGCCGGCTGACCGGCCGCTGCAGCGGAAGGCCGCCTTCGGCGCCCGCCGCTGAACGGCAAAGCGTTACTCCCGTACCAGTAAAACCAAAGGCTGCAATCATGGAAACTATCCATCCGTTTTCTACATCGGAAACGCCTGAATTGACCCAGGTGGGAGGCAAAGGCCTGTCTCTGATTTTGATGACCCGCGCCGGCCTGCCGGTTCCTCCCGGTTTTATTCTACCGGTGTCTTTTTTTGATGCGTGGGTTTCCGCCTTGCGGGCTAAACCGGAATGGGCGGCCATGCAAAAGGGCGATCCTGGCAACATCCAGCAAGCGACGGAAGATCTTAAAAGATTGGTCCGCCAATTCACACTCAATCAAGAGCAGAAATCCGTTTTGGAAATTGCCATACGGCCATTGCAGGAATCCGCAAGCGCAAGGCTTTTTGCCGTACGCTCATCATCCCCGGAGGAAGACCTTGAAGGCGCATCCTTCGCCGGCGGCTATGAATCCATCCTGGGGGTGCCAACCACCGGAATTGAAGAAGCCGTGCGCCGTGCGTTCGCGTCATGCCTGGACGAAAGGGTCTTTCTGTACAAAAGGGAGCACGGTTTTCCAACCGATGAGCCGCGCATTGCCGTCATTGTGCAATGCCAGGTTGCGGCGGACAGTGCCGGGGTGGCGTTTTCGCTCAACCCTGTCAATAACTGCTTTGACGAGGCGGTCATCAACGCCAATTTCGGACTGGGTGAATCGGTGGTGTCCGGACACGTAACTCCCGATACTTTTCTGGTGGATAAGATCACCCACGCCATTCTGGAAACCAGGATCGGCACCAAGGAGACGGCCGTTTATCTGGCTCCGGATGGAGGCACGACCGAATCGCGCACCGACGTTCGGGATCAGGCCTGTATCCGGCCCGGGCAGGTATTGGCATTAACCGGCATGCTCGCCAAGGTCGAGGCCTGCTATCAGAAACCGATGGATATTGAGTGGGCTTTTGCCGGGGAAGATCTCTTCCTCCTTCAGGCCCGGCCGATCACAACCTATTTACCCTTGCCGGAAAAAATGCTGACCCTCCCGGGCGAACCCAAGCGGCTGTATATGGATGACACCTTGCTTGAACAAGGACTTCAAGAACCGCTGTCCGTATTGGGAGAGGATTTTTACGGTCTTGCTTCGGCGTTAATTCTGGTGAACCAGTTTGGGCAGGATGTGGAAGGGTTGAAAGAAGGCTTGTCCTTTAGCGGGATGGGGCGAGTCTATATGCAGCTGTCGAATTACATGAAGGTGTTGGGAGTACAGGGGGTCATGGCCGCCGTCAAGGCGGTGGATGTGACCGCCGCTTCCATCCTGCAGAATATTGACTGCAAACAATACATCCCCAGGAAGATGCCCGGGAAACTGAAATATCTTATTTTAAACCTGATAGGCGTCGGTGTGAAAAGCGGCTTTGCCATCCTTGGAGCCTATCTCAACCCGGATGCGTACATTAAAACCTATCACGAAGCCCTGCCCCGCCAGCTTGAAGCGCTGCGGGCGATACCGGGAAGGGAAAAATCGATCGCGGGGCTGGCATCGTCGTTGTTGAAATGGTTCGCTGATGTATTTGTCCCGCTTGGTCTCCCCATGATCGGGACGGCACAGATCGCACGGGGCGGCATTAATAATATTTTCAAGAAAGCGGGGTCGGACTCGATTCGCGAGAGGCTTGCGCATTTGGAAATGTCCCTGCCCGGCAACAAAGTTGTGGAAATGGGCGCGGCCATGGCTCGCCTTGCCTCTTTCGGCGATATTGAAACCTGCGGCTCCGGAGAAGCCTTTGCCGGCCAACTTCGGGATCGCACTCTATCCCCTGAATTTCTTTCGGCCTGGGACGCCTACATGAGGGAATTCGGCTTCCGTTGTTTCCGCGAGCTTGATGTCGCCACGCCGCGCCCTTATGAAGACCCCGCCCGATTCTTCGTGCAGTTGAAGAGCCTATCAAGGGTTGAAAACGAAAAAAGACTTTACGAGACAACTTCCCGGAAGCGGGAGAAGGCCTGCGAGGCATTATCTCAAGTTGCGCAAAAAATGGGAAAGGGTAAATCCTTTGCAAAGAATTACCGGTTGCAGCTGCTGTTTGGCGGCTTTCGCGAAACGCCGAAATACTACCTGATCATGCTCACCGACATTTTCAGGGCGCGCATCCTCCGGGTGGCGCAGTCGTTCGTGAAGGCGCGGCGGCTCGATCGGCCGGAGCAGATATTCGATCTGAAGATCGCGGATATTGATCGTGCCCTGGCGGATCCCGCGCTTGATGTACGGGCGTTGGCGGCGGAAAATACGGTTTTCCTGTCCCGCATCAAAAACAGGCACAACCTGCCCCTGGTCATCGATTCGCGGGGTAAAATTTTCCGGCAGGCTTCCAAAAAAGCCGGTACCGGAGAATGGGCGGGTGAAGCCATCTCTTCCGGAGTTGTACGGGGCAAAGTGAAGGTGATGCAACGAGCTGACGAAAAGCCCCTACTCCCCGGTGAAATTCTGGTTACCCGGGCCACCGATCCGGGCTGGACGCCGCTATTCATTAACGCCGGTGGAATTATTCTGGAGGTAGGGGGTACCCTGCAACATGGTGCTGTGATTGCCAGAGAGTATGGCGTTCCATGTGTTTCTGGGCTGGAGGATGCCACACGAATACTTGCGGATGGTCAAATGGTGGAGGTGGACGGCTCGAATGGCATTGTCCGGATCCTTTCGGAATCCGCCGTCAATAGTTGAATTGTCAATAAAAACGAGCTGCCATGCGCTGAAGCCGAAAGCGCCTTCGGTGCTCGTTGTATCGCGGCTTTTTGGTTTTGCCGGCAGGCTTATCCAGAACGGTGATTCTGCAAACCCGGCGCTGCGGTTCAGCTTTTCCGTTGGGCGCCTTAATATTCTTCCATGAGAGAGGTAGGAAGAGTGGATTTTACCAATCAGGTTGCTTTGGTGACGGGTGCATCACGCGGAATCGGCAGAGCCATTGCTTTGGACCTGGCCAAACGCGGGGCGAGCGTGATCGTAAATTTTGCAAAAGACGAAGAAGGGGCCGGGAAGACCGCCGCATGTATAAAGGAACTTGGAGGAAAAGCTTTTCCCATCCAGGCGGATATTTCGGAAACAAAAGCAACGGAAAATCTCATTGCGGAAGCCGTGGAATCCTGCGGCACGGTCGATATTCTTATCAACAATGCGGGAATAACCCGGGACCAAATAATCGCCTTTATGCCGGAAGAAGATTGGGATCTTGTGATGCGGACCAATCTTCTCGGGGCAATGAATTGTTCCCGTGAGGCAGTTGCCATTATGAAGCAAAAAAAGTACGGCCGGATTATCAATATTTCCTCTGTTGTGGGAATTACGGGCAATGCAGGGCAAACCAATTACGCGGCCAGTAAGGCGGGATTAATCGGATACACAAAGGAATTGGCGCATGAAGTCGGCAAATACGGGATTACGGTAAATGCCGTGGCGGCGGGCTATATCCCCACGACGCTGACGGAAGCCCTTTCTGAAAGCACACAAAAATATATCCAAGAATCGATCCCCATGGGGCGGTGCGGTACTCCAGAGGAGGTAAGCTATGCCGTGGCGTTTCTGGCTTCCAAAGGGGCCGGTTACCTGACCGGACATGTATTGAATGTTGACGGCGGAATGGCCATGGATTGAGACTATTCGTTGCGCTGATGGCGTGAATGGCTGCCGCGCCGGCGCGGAGATACATCCAGCGCGCCGCCCGACAGGCGCAAGCCCCCGGGCCGATGTTCCATAAAGGCTGTTCGAAAATGGAAATAATTATTCGAAGATATACACCGGAAGATATCCCGCGCATTCTCGAATTGCATGTGCTGGCCATACAGAGCGTTCCCAACTTAATCGTCCATGACGGACCCCTGATTAAGGATCTTCATAATATTGATTCCGAATATATCCAAAACGGCGGCGAGTTCCTGGTGGCTGAATGTGAAGGAATGGTCGTTGGCATGGGCGCCCTGAGAAGGAAAGATGAACATTGCGGAGAAATCAAGCGAATGCGCGTGGACCCCAAATATTGGAGAGGCGGCATAGGGCAAACGCTGCTGACAAGGTTGGAGGAGACGGCAAAACGGAACGGCATTAAAAAGCTGGTCCTGGACACCTCCATCTTTCAGCACTCCGCTCAAAAGCTGTATGAGAAGAATGCATACCGAGAAATCCGGCGGGAGGTTATTCATGGATATCCGTGCATTATTTATGAGAAGGAAATTGCAAAATAGGAATAACCGATTGATTCGTATACCCTCAGGTTCGAAGGGCAAACCGAACTTGCGCACGCCCCTCGCTGCGCGATCATCCCGGCTCGCTTCCGATTTATGAGCCGGGATGCTCCCCTTGCTTCGCAGACAAGGCACTTCCAAAAACAGAAGTGCCTTGCTCCCCCCGCTCCGCATTCATGTTGCCATCAAAAACCGATGGCAACATGCTTCGCGAGGGTCCCGCGAGGGCAGGCACGAGGGTCCCGCGAGGGCAAACTTTGGCTTACTTGAATCTTTGCATTACCAAGTAATAACAAAGATGGAGTAATCGACCGTGAATAATTTACAAAACCGGTCTTCTTAGTGCCGAACCGTAAAAACCGGTGGGAAAACTCAAAAAGCCGCTAAACTACCCGAAGGATGAAATTATTGATTCTCATCTGCTGAATTATTGACAATTATGTGGATACATGCTTAGATAGGTGGTAATACAATTGGTATTCCCATCAATCGGCATTTCCATAGGAGGTGGATATGGCGCTAAAGGCAGCGGAATGGGTTCATGGAACTATTGCGGAAGTTGAGTTCCCTGAAAATTTGGCAACCGTATCTCAAGATGGTCTTGCGCGCAAAGGATGGGGAACTCACTTTTGGGGAAAAGAAGATTCCATCAATTGGTTTCATTTTCCAATATCAACTCCTGTCATCATTGATGGGAATAGACCGAAATTGTCCAAATTATTTGTTTTCTTTAAGACCATAGGTACGGCCAAATTAATTCATATCCACATCTATGATGGCGGTAAAAAGGTAAAATCATTTAATAATTTAAATAGGACCGGAGACCATACATTGGCGCTGGATCCAAGTAATTCATGGATAATAACCCCGAATAAAACCATTAATTACGGCCTTGGAATTTCGGTATGCATCGGTTTTGGAAAAAAAACCAGCAATAATTACGCGGAAGTGGTTTTTGCTACCGTCGGCGCAGATTTTAAATAATGCGTTGGCGTTAACGGCGGCAGAGAAGGAGAATAGTATGCCGATACCAATGGCAGTGGACCTGCGACCCAATATCAACCGGCTTAATATTGCCGTCCGGCAACAGACAAACGGCAATTGTGCCGTGTTCGCCATGACTTTTCTGCACGAATATATATATCGCACACGCCTCATGTCCGATATCAGCGACTTATCGGAGGAATATCTGCGGTATGTCACCTACGTGCTCGCCCATCCCAACGTGGAGGGCGGGGCGAACTTTTTGCGTCTTTCCATCGGCCATAATCTCTATGGAGTCTGCAGCGAAAATCAGGTGCCGCAGAACAGCTATCCGGTGGCCAATTTGTCGAACAGCATCGTCCAGCAAGGGCGGCAATGGGTGAAACTCTCTTGCGACTTTATAAAAAATTGGGATCACAACAACGGCGCAAGCCAGGCGCAGATAAATAGAGCTCTTTCCTATTTGGCCGCGGATACGCCCGTGTCGGCCGGGTTCCGCTGGCCGAAGGCATTTGCCACTTCGAATATCGATGGGGTGAATGTGATGGACGTTCCGGCCAGTCCCAACGACGTATTCGACGGCCACGCCGTGTGCCTGGTCGGATACCATAAGGGAAATGCATTCCCCGGAGGCGGATATTTCATCGTCCGCAACCACGCCGGAACCGGATGGCAGGACAACGGGTATACCTACATGCCCTTCGATTACGTAAAATCCTATTGTAATGATCTGGGTGTATGCTATGCTCCGAAGTACAGTTATGCGCCGCTGAAAAAAGCGATCTGGACTCACGGGAGTGTGGCGAAGACGGAATATCCGCAAAATTTGGTAAAGGAACATAAGAAGGGCCGGGGAAAGAGTTTTGTCGGGAAGAAAAACTCCAATAACTGGTTTCACATTCCCCTGACCACTCCCGTCATCTGCGACGGCGTTCGCCCGAAGATGACCAAAGTGTTCGTTTTCTACAAGGCCGGGGAAGGGGCGGCGGCGCAGACGACGATCACGGATTTTCATTTGTACGACGGGTACAGGAAGATCCGTTCCTTCGACGGTTTGGAGTTGCGCGACGACCACAGCACGTCGATCGACAACGCGAACACGTGGTGGATGAATCCGCCGCGGGAAATCCTCTATGGTTTGAACATTTCCCTGGGAGTGGCCTTTAAGGGAGGAAATGACGCGGAACGGACTTTCCATTTGGCGGCCGCCGGCGCGGATTTTAAATAAGTTCAACCGTAATGAGTATAGTTCGTCTTATTGCGAATTCGAAATGACCAACCATATTATGTATCATGCAAAAACCAATGGCAAAATATGGCAAACAACTCTGATTCACATCTACAAACCAACATTTACCGAGATTGCCCCGCCTGACCTGGAACCATGTAAAACGCCCATCTCGCTTGGCCGTCGGGCGGCGCAGGATATGTAGAGGAGATGATATTTATTCCACTTGCAGGAAGGGCAAATGCCCTTATGACGGAATTGCGTTTGATAACTTATAGGGAGAGGTGATAATTTGCCTAATACGATTCGCGTGGCGCACATTGGGCCTCATCCTGAGCAGCATTGCGGCATATCACGATACTATGCGTTCCTGTCTCACGCTCTGAGAGAGCACATGGAAGTTGACCTGCGCGAATTCCATGTTGAGGAAGCGCGCTCGACACAAGATGAAAAACACCTTTTATCCATTTGCCGGATTGTAGCCAGCCAGCACTTTGACATCGCGCACTTCCATTTTGCGGATGGAACATTCCGAAAAGACAAATCGGAAGGCTTTGTTGACTTTACGGAAGAACATGCCTCACTGCTGTCCATGTCCGAAGAGGTTGTCGTCACTTTATACGAACTGGGTCCGCGCCTTGTCAGCGCCAATCGACTGCCGCTGGATCCTGCGAAAGCAACGCCGGAAATAAAGCGACGCATTCGCCAGAGTTTGAAAAAGCAAATTGGCCTGTTGTTGGATGTGGCATCGGGCGTGATAGTTCATACTGAAGAGCAAAAACAATACCTTGTGGAGGACCCGGATTTCGGCAAAATTGTCCGATACAGGAAGATCCTTATAGAAATCATGAGACAAGGCGGTGCCTATCTTCCCTCCGATTTCTTCGCACAACGAACTGCGCTCAGAAGAGAGATGCGCAGCACTTACGGAATCTCACCGGATGAAATTGTCTTCATTCACCATGGGTTTCTACGCCCCAATAAAATGCGCTATGACATCCTGCCGGTCTTGGAACTGCGGCCAAACGTGGTTCTGTTGTTGGCGGGAGGGCCACGACAGGAAAGCCATGAATCCTTTCGAGACGATCTATTGATCCGAGCTAAAGAAAAAAACCTGCGAGTCATTTGTACGGGCTGGGTAAATAAGGAAGATATACCAAAGGCCTTTGCGGCGGCCGATGTTGCTGTCCTGCCCTATGACACCGCATCGGATAGCAACGTTTTACCGACAGGTTTGGTTTTCGGATTACCCACCGTAACATCTGACCTGTTTTGTTTCAAAACGGCGAAGGACAGATATGGGGATTGCATCGCAATTTGTCGCTCACAGAAAGCGTTTGAAGCGAAAATGCTGGAGCTTGTGGATAATCCTTCCATTCGTGATCGCATGAGCAAAGCAACTCAACGGATGCGTGACTTGGATTCCTGGAATGCGATTGCCGACAAGACCGTTGCGTTCTATCACAAACTGCTTAACCGATGACCGCGCAACCTCCCAGAAGAACGATCATCTATCCTACAAGCCGGGTGGAAGGGGAGGCTGTCGTTAGGGATCTTCTTAATCACCTTTCAAGTCCAACGGACCTGGATTTGCGTATTTGCACGTCCCTCAACCAGTATTCAGCGTCAGATCTACTTGAACTTATTGACGAGCATGATTTTATGGCACTTGCCCAAACGCCTTTGCCGCATATATTAACACCGGCATATGAGAGCGCCAATCAAACAAAATGGCAAGTCGGAGATTTGGAAGAGCTAGCACAGAGAACGTGGATGAGAGACAAAATTGAGGCTGATTGGTTTAAGCGGCACATCGATGAATTGGCAGCACACATCGATAATTTGAAGGGTTTATTACATCCTCACCTGAGCAGGCATCTTGGCGCCGAGAAATATTCCGTCATACTATTTGGATCGTTTATTTGGAAACCTCAAGCGGAAGACATCGACATGATAGTAATATCCCATGGCGGGCATGCGCCGGGTATTCTGCGATTGGGTAACGCCTATATCGCAATCCCCGGTCTTCGCGATATCTTCCCATGGCTGAGCGGCAACATGGTCCATCTGAATTGCACTAATGACTATTTATATAATTCATCCGACGTTGCTGAGCCAATATGGAACATGCGAAACCAGGCGTCTGGTACAGGCTTGGGTATTGTGGGATCATCGCCGCCGCTTATGCCGGCGTATACTTTGCTGATGCAACCACTAATTGTGCTCGGTCGGCAAGCCCGTACATCAATGATCTTCCCTGGTGAACCTGCCACTGAAAAAATTCATTATCGCATAGAAGAAACCAAGGCGATCCTGCGATATATCGTCAGCCGATTGCCCATATGTGTAGATGCATTGACTACCGAATGGTTGGCCAACGAATCGAACTTGACCCCCCAAGATACTTATTGGTCAGTAATAGCAAGAGAGGGCGTCATGGTTGGAGCTATTGCTGCGAAGATTGATCAACTCTGCAAAGATTACTTGAAGAAACGAATCTCCAAGATTGCCGATGATGGAAAGGAAAAAGGTTGACGGAATTCCATATTCCTACGGTAGGGGCGCTGATCGAAGGGGGCCTTCTTCTCCATCCATCCATCGATCGCACTATAGACCCCAATAATCGAGAAGGATTTGACGAAAACGGTTATGACCAGTGGGATGATCGATGCGGTGGTGAAAGGGACAGCCAATAGCCTCCGCACCGGCCAAATGGGGGTCCGCACGGGGAATTGTTGCCGGGTTTGAGCCTTTTCGGAAGTGGGTATAGAATGGGAGATGTCGGACACGGACGAATCAAGTTATTTTCTCAGGCAACGTATCGAAGAGGAAGTGGAAGGAGGGGAATACCGCTTTGGTGGAATTGCCGTCTTTACGTTTTATCGATGGGTTGGATTTCTCCGTCTTTCCCGGGCGCCACATGCGAGCCGCATAACCGGACCATGACCGTCATTGCTCTTTCGAAGGTACAGGCATGAATCAAAAATTCATTCGCCGGATGCGCAAAATTAAGAGTTGGTTTGGCGACTCCTTCCGCGCATCCGGGGCGTGGCGGGCTTTCCTTCCCCCGGCGCGCGATGCATCACGGGAATCCAATGCGGATCGCGGGATGCGTGAGCGTCCGCCCGAATTAAGTCCGCAGGAAATGATAGAGACGAACAAGGCGTTTCAAAAAGCCCGGGCGGAGTTGGAACAGCGGGTGGAGGAGCGAACGGATGATTTGGCCGGCGCCAATGCGCGCTTGAAAGAGGAAATCGTCGATCGTGAACGCACCGAGGAGGCGCTCGACCAGGAGCGGCGCATCCTGCGCACGGTGATCGACAATATCCCCGATCAGATTTTTGCCCGCGATACGAATTGCCGTTTCACGCTCAATAATCTGAGCGATGCCCGGGCGGCAGGCGTATCCGACCCGGAAACAATGTTGGGGAAGAGCGACGAAGATTTTTACCCCCCCGATTTGGCGGCTCGCTATCAAGCCGACGACCGAATGGTGATGGAGACGGGACAGGCGCTCGTCGATCGGGAGGAGCCTTCCCTCGGGCCCAACAACACCAGGCGCTGGCTGCTCACAACCAAAGTCCCGCTGCGGGACAGCCAGGGGCGGGTGATCGGGGTGGTCGGCATCGCCCGCGACATCACCAGGCAAAAGCGGACGGAGGAGGACCTGCAAAAAGCGCATGCCGAATTGGAAAGCCGGGTGGCGGAGCGGACGGCGGAGTTGGCCAGCGCCAATCAGCGCCTGCAAACGGAGAACGCCGAACGAAAACGGGCGGAGGGCGAGCTGCGCCATCGCCTCAACGAACTCGAAGCCTTGCATACGGTCTCGATAAATCTGCGCACCGCGAAAACCCGCGACGAAGCCCTGCCCATTCTGCTGCGCGAAGCGTTGGCCGCGCTGGAAACCGACGCCGGTTCCATCTGGCTGTATTTTCCGGACAGCAACGAATTGCGTTCGGCCGCGGACCGCGGCTGGTTTTTGCGGATGAGGGAAATCCCGATCGAACCCGGTGAAGAGATCATCGGTTCGGTTTTTGCCAACGGGAAGTCTTACCTGTCCGCGGAATTCCGGGCCGATCCGCTCACCCACGCCGCGACGCGTGAGCATATGCCGCCCGGGCGGGGCGGGGTCTGTGTGCCCATTCGCACCGGAACCGTCACCATCGGCGTGCTGATCGTATCCATGCCGTCCGCGCAATCGATTGCCTCCGAGCAGTTGCAACTGCTGGAATCGATAGCGGAGATGGCCGGCGCCACCCTGCATCGCATGAGTCTGCACGAGGGAACCGTCCGGCAACTGGATCGAATGCGGGCTCTGAACAGCATGGATCAGGCGATAATCGCCAGCACGGATTTGCCGCTGACGCTCACTATCCTGCTGGAGCATGTCGCCACCCAATTACGGGTCGATGCCGCGGCTGTCTTATTACTCAATTCCTCCACCTTAACGCTCGAATACGCCGCCGCACGCGGCTTCCGCACGCGCGCCTTGGAGCGCGCCAGTGTGTGTTTGGGGAATGGGTTCGCCGGGCGCGTGGCAATGGAACGTCGCGCCGTCCGGCTTGAAAAACCCCCGGAGTTGCAGGAGAATCCGCAATTCGCCGAACTCTGGGCGGAGGAAGGGTTTGTCGAAGCGTACGCCGTGCCGCTCATTGCCAAGGGGCAGATAAAAGGCGTGCTGGAACTTTTTCATCGTTCTCCGTTGGTTATCGATCGGGAATGGACCGATTTTCTGGAAATGCTGGCAGGGCAGGCCGTGATTGCCATCGAGGATGCGCAACTCTTCGATCGCTTGCAGCGTTCCAATTTGGATTTGGCGCTGGCCTACGATGCCACCATCGAAGGTTGGTCGCGCGCCCTGGATTTGCGGGATAAGGAAACGGAAGGGCATACCCAACGCGTGACGGAAATGACCGTAAAATTGGCCAACGCGATGGGCATCAAGGATTCGGAGATTATCCATATTCGCCGCGGTGCATTGCTGCATGATATTGGAAAAATGGGCGTCCCGGATTCCATCCTGCATAAACCGGGTGCCCTGAACGATGAAGAATGGCGAATCATGCGCCGACACCCGCAATTGGCCTACGACATGCTCTCTCCCATCGTCTATCTCAAGCCGGCGCTCGATATCCCTTATTGCCACCACGAACGGTGGAATGGAAAGGGGTACCCTCGCGGGTTGAGGGGCGAAGAAATTCCCCTGGCGGCCCGGATCTTCTCCGTCGTTGATGTCTGGGATGCGCTTTCTTCCAATCGGCCATACCGGGCCGCATGGCCGAAGGAGAAAGTTATGGAATACCTCCGTGCTGAATCAGAACAGTATTTTGATTCCAAAGTTGTCGAGAGCTTTCTTGAAGCGATTAGATAGAAAACTGGTGAGCCCAACTATTGCCTCTGTGGGAGTTGGATTTATATTGCCAGTACTGTTTCCCCTGTAGAAACTCTTTTTATGGTTGCTTTGCACTGGGTTTTTCATAAATTCAGCATCCATAATGGCTTTACCCTCAACACTATCACAACTTGCCAGTAAAGCAGGTTCGTTCCTTTCCCTCTTCATCAATAAAACTGGTCCTGCGAGATTCATTTTCATACACAGCTTATCACCTGCGCGATCATTTACTGATCCCGTCATCCGATAGTTGCAAATAATGCTATTATTGGTTTCCGGAAATAATCGCCACACATGGGAATGCGAAGCAATGGGGGCGATTATTATTTCTTCTCCATTGTTGGGCTAATTGGAGACAGCACCAATATAGAGTAGTGTTGTCCGAATACCATCTTTCCCGCCGGCAGGAATTTTTATCATGACTAAAATGTCGTTTCCGGATTGAATGTACCTGGATCGGCAGATGCCTTTTCAATCTTCCATCCGGTTGGGCGCGTCTGCGCATTCCAGAGTACTTGGGAAAAGTCGGATGTGGAACATGGAAACTCAATCGATTCCGAAAGGTTTTAAGATAAACCGAGACGCACATGGCGATATTGAGATCGAGTATAGATCGACGGGCATAGGCGGGCTCGTCCTTTTCCTTGTCGTCGCAGTGGGTGGATTAACCTTCGGGTGTGCCTATTCAGCATATGAAGTGTACAACAAGTATGGCGATTGGGTTTCATTCCTTGACGCTATCCTGGGAGTGCCATGGTGGGGTTGGATAGGATTGGGATTCATGGCATTCTTCCCATTGGCATTTGGGATCATCCTCTTATGGTTCGTATTTGGCCAAACACGCTTCCGGTTGTCTGATAACGGGTTGTGGGTGCAGAAGCATCTCTTTTTCTGGCGGAGCACAAACTATTTGCCGGCAGAGGCAATGCGATGGGTTAGGCAAGAGAAGGACGGCGGGCGAAAGATGGATGACGATTCATATGCGACATGGAAATTGGTGATGAAGGCGGATCGCGTTATGGAATTATTGTGGAAACAACCGATAGACAAAAGTGATTGGCTGGGACAAGTGCTGGCTGAAAAGTACAACATACCGTTCTTTTCATCGGAGGAAAGGGAGTAGCCAAGAAACCTCTTTTGGTCATGAGCGGCTAAAAATCGAATAGGTTCGCCCAATCCGGCACAGCCGCCGACCCCCGTCAAGAACATGTGGGGGCGGGTTTTCGCCTTCGGTCTTAGTATTAATTGGCGTGCACTTAGGCTGCGGGAGCAGTATAATGAACCTATGTGAGCGCAGCCGGCCAATCGGCTGAGCGCCAAGGTGTTGGGCAGCCTTGCGGTATCGGTGAATCTATTCTATTACAATTACTCCCAAGCATAAGCAGAAAGGGTCATGTAAAAAGGAATTGCTTGCATAGCGCAATTTGTATGGGACATTATCGAAGCACTTCCCTTTGAATTAATCTGCGATAATCTCCAGGGAGCGATTGCACATCTAAAAATATTAATCCTCTTGGAGTGGACGAAGGCAAGACGCCCAGTTTTGTTTTCGAGGGAGGTCCGATGAAAATGATCCGCATTGCCCGCACAGCCGCAATACTTGGCTTCGCCTGTTTCGGCCTGCAAGGCTGCACCGCGGCGGCGACTCCAACACCGACCGCCGCCTTGTTGCCCAGCGCGACAGTAACCGCTGCGGCGACTTCAACACGCACAACAACGGCTGCCGCCACCCTGCTGCCCACACCTTCCGCTACGGCGGCACAATCCCCGAAGCCCATCGATTCCCCGCACCCAACGAACCGTCCCTGCGAGATTCCCAACGGGATCTGGGAAAGCGATGAAGTTGATACGGTCTGGCCGATGATTTATCCGATGCCGATCGTGTACTTTAAAATTCAATTTTGCATGATTCGCGAATTGCAGGTGTTTGTAAACGTGCAGAAAGATATTGGATTCAGCTATATCGACGCGGAAGTGAATTCGATGATGGAGTTCGGGAGCGATAAAAATCCCTTCTTTTCCCTATCGTTCGATAATCCCGACGGTCCAGGATCGGTTAGCGTATACGGAAAATTCACATCTCCGGATCAATGTCTTGGATTTATTATGTTTTCCAAAGGCTTTTCTTTGGGGGGTGATCCACTTGTGGATCCGGTGACCATCACGTATCACGCCAAACCGGTTAAGTAGACCCCTCTATCCTCCGCGCGTTCCGAGGAAAATCATCGGCGAGGGTCTATAAAAGAATCCCCGTGTATTCTATACTGCCCGAACCAATGAATATTTTCACGCGCGGGCAAATCATCTAATACCGCGCTTATGCGTCGGAATACGGCGAGTGGTTCCTGCGCCGTGGGCGATACGACCGCGGGGGGAGGTGAACTCCTCGTGGTTCGCGGAAGCGGCCGCTGTGCGTGCCGCGCTTAATTCTATCCGCCCGTGCCCAAGATCGCAATGCGACATTATGGAAATCGAATGACCAGCGGGGACATATAGAACCTGCGCTCGCCTCCTGCTCCGCGAGGGCAGGCCCTCGCTGCGCAAACAAGGCACATTAAAAATCGGAAGTGCCTAGCTCCCCACGCTCCCCTGCAAAGAACGCAGGGCAGGCGCAAACATCACCACTCGAAGAGCAGAACCGAGTGGTGATGCTCCACGAGGGCCTGACGGGCAGCTTAGCGCTGTGCGCTGGGCAACCCATAATTGCAGTTGGTGCTATTCTTGAGGCGCTATGTCAAGTATTGATACACAGTACTCGCCGACTAAGTGACACGGATGGCATCGACCGTGCCCGCCGATCTTCGCCTCGTGAAAGAAACGAAGAAAGCGGAAGGCGAGTACATTCTCATGACCGGCGCTTGCAACCCGCCGAAAGCGGATACCGAAAAATGACGGAGTCGGCTGGGGCCGCTTTGGAACCACTGATGCGTGTCAAGTAGATCAGAGAGGGCGAAAGAAATCCCCCGCCATGGGCCGGCCGCATAGCCGGCTTGGCGGGGGATTTCGATTTCTTGATCCCCGGTCCGCCGATCAGAAATTCATGGCGTGGTCCAAGACGTCGAATTCGGTCCGAAATAGGCATTGGTTGCGAAATCGACATTTACTCCGCCGAGGCAGCGATCGATGGAAACATCGTAGAATCCGACCAGGAGGGTGAACCACGCTTTATCGCCGGGCGCGATGTGGCCGTCCGACTCGGTGTGCAGTTCCATCCAACTGCCGCCCGCCGGCTTGAACGCAAACCAGCAAATATCGAAGCCGTGGTTGTTCTGGATGGAGAACTTCACCTTGGTGTCGACCGCCGTGTAGCGGTAATCCGGCTCGGAGCCGATGGCCCGGTCGTGATCCTCATACAGAGTCGCGCCGGCGGGGCAGTCCTTGATGAGGACATCGTAGAACCCCGCGGTCAGATCCACGCTGAACGACGCGCCGGGCAAGATGTTGCCGGCGCCGACCCGGTCGGCGCCCCACGCGCTTTCATCCTTCTCCCGGATGAAGACATCGCAGATGGCGAGCCCGGTCTTGTTCTCGATCACGTAAGTGATCTTCGGCAGGGGCGGCGCTTCCTTCTCGGGCAGGCTGTTCGGATCGCCGCTTATCGTGGAACTCCCGCCGAACGCCCAGCATTCCTTCCCGTCGGACTTGCGGACGTAGTAGTACGTATCCCCATATAACGCGTTGCGCGCCAACAGGGTGACGGTCTCTCCCTCGGCGATGCCGGCCACCCACTCGTAGAGGATCCAATGCGGTCCCTTGACGCAGCTCAGTGCCTGGCCGGCAGTCATGGTCACAGGAGAGAGAGTCGGCGTCGGGGTGGGTTGCTCGGCGGTCGGTTCGGCCTCTTCGGTCGCCGTCGAGATCGGCTGTGAATCGTCCACGGGCCCTGGGGTGGCGGTCACCACGATAATCACCGGTGTGGTGCCGGCGGCTGTTTCGAGGATGCAGGCGTTTCCGAGAACCAGAATTACTGCAAGGAAAAGGAATCTTGCATATCTGGATGGGTCCGGTTTCATTATTTTGTCCTTTCTTGATCCAAGAATACGCCGATATTTCATGCGGAAGCCTTGTTGGCATCGTGATAATTATATATTTTTCTGCTATACGATTGGTAATACATTTCATAAATTAAAAATAAAATTACCCGTCCGATACTAAAAATCCATTGATACTCTCCACCCGGTACATAACGAATCTTCACCGGGCTTGTTGTATTGCAGAGTCTGGTGGATGTTCTTCACTTTCTTCCAGAGTTGCTGTCGGTAAATCTATGACACGCCACAGCCGGTAAAATCAGGGCCAAAGTAGACAGGCGCGTCCGAGTTGGCGATGGGACCGATGCCTCTCCACAATTTATAATCATAAAAGCCGACCGGCAGTGAAAAGTTGACTTTCTCCCCCGGGCCAATGTGGCCGTCCGCGGCCGTGTGCAAATCCGCCCGGGAACCGCCGATAGGCCGGAAACGGTACCGGCAAAGATCAGCGAAAAGGCTGTTCTCGATGCAGAACTTCGCCTTGGTTTCGACCGCCGCGCAGCGGTACTTCGAATCGGAACCGATGGCGTGGTCTTCCATACTGGTACAGGTCGCCGCCATAGCAGTCTTCGAGGTGCACGGTGAAGAATCCCACAGTCAGGTCGATGCTGAAGGTCACGCCGGGTGTGATCGTATCGGCGCCGGTCAGGTCCGCCCTCCAGACGGATTCGTCTTTCCGGCGGATGAATACGTCAAAGATGGGAACCAGGACCTTGTTTCGATCTTGCAGGTGATCGTCGGCAGGGTGCTGCGCTTCCATCTCGGGGAGGCTCCAGGGATCGCCGCTGATCGACGAATTCCCGCTGAACGACCAGCATTCTTGCCGTTCTTCTTGCGGACGTAATGATAGATATATTGTATCTACTCAGCCTACCACCCTCATCCCGTCCTTCTCCCAGCTTATGCTGGGAGAAGGTGGCCGAAGGCCGGATGAGGGAGGGGACAGGCGCCTTCTTTTTTGGCGATTTCTTTATTTACTCGATTGGCTTGAGCAGATACG
>DAOUDU010000029.1:0-3009 GCA_034430775.1 Anaerolineales bacterium
TCTGAGCCAAGGTAAGGATTCTGAAGCCACCAGTCGGAACCCGCAGGAAGCCTAAGCCGGTCTTCCGATACAGTCCAGGCCTCCAAGGATAATGACCGTAGCATGGAGATGACCTTCTCTTCGCGAGTCCGTCCGTGGAACATCATGACCAGCTTCAGCCGGTGTCCGGAATCACCGAGCAGATCGCGATACTTCTCCAGGCGCTCCTTCAGCTTCGCAAGCGAATATGTACCCCGATCCACTTCGATCAACAAGTCGCATTCATATTGTAAGTGCGACCCATTGAACATGCGCAAGGAAATACGCGCATCCGCAAAGACGACGGAGGTTTTATTATTCTGCCGGCCATATCGGATTCGGCTTCCTAAAATCGTTTGCGGAACAGCTTGGATTTGGAGGGGTGGAATCGATATCCTGCGCGCACCCTCCACGAGGGAAAGCATAAAACGCCTCACCAGGGTGTCGTGCACTCCAAAACGAGCCGCGCCGGCAGAGGAATACACCCAATACCGGTTGCGCGGCTGATACCGGAGCGGCCAGGGATGACGCCGGCTCAACCCCCTTGGATCACTCCCCCAAATGCCGGCAATCATCCGCAAGCCTGACGCCGAAAGCGTCATACGATCCCCCTGTACCAGCTGCTCCGAACGCAGAAGCTGGAGATGGGAAGCCGAGAAGAGCTGAGGATCCAGAAAGTGCAGTTCCTGGTTGGTAAGAAACGGCAGGAAACCAATCGAGGACAAGGCGGATCCAAGCCAAGGGCCGGAAAAAAGGGCGGTACGCCCCAAAATATTCCGCGCCAGACGAAGATCCCGCTCCTCGAGCGGGAGCGCCAGTTGATCAACGTCCGGCGGTGGATCAGATTTCACCCGGCGATTCCCCCAACGCGGTTGAATGGAGAAAAGAAAGGGTTCCTTGCCATGATCCGCAATGGACCAGGGCGGTGAAAATTTGCCACCGA
Organism: Anaerolineales bacterium; assembly: GCA_034430775.1. GTDB lineage: Bacteria > Chloroflexota > Anaerolineae > Anaerolineales > RBG-16-64-43 > JAFGKK01. The sequence continues at coordinate 962 of DAOUDU010000029.1, forward strand.
TTTGGACGGCGCCGCCGGACCAGCATTGTTCGATCCAATGGATCAGCTGATTGGAACGGTCGGAGAGGACGACGCGAGGCCCATCATGAATTGAAGGCGGATGCTGTATCCAGGAGAGCGCCTCGGGGGCAATCCCTCCCGGATCTACAAAAATCTGCCACGTTTTCCCTTTCCAGACAACCTCCATATCGCATTGCCGGCCAGGTGACCGGGATGTGAAAAAGCCATCTCTTCCAAAATTCCACCAAACAAAGGCGCGTGCCGTCTCCAGGCGGCTGAGAGACAGGGCCTGGCTGTCAGCTTCACCGGAAAGCGCCCAGCGCTCGCCCCACTCCGAGCGCGAGATCCGGAGAGGGTTTTCGCGGACCAAAGCGCGAAGTGATTGCGGATCAAAAATCCGCATTAAAAGCCCGGTTTCCGACCACGGGTGGCGCTGCAGAAAACTCTCCAGGGAAGTAGTCATCAGGCGCAGAATCTCCTCGCAACGGAAAAACACCAATGCGGGTATAAAAACCGAAGTGGATTTTTCCAGACGAATTTCTCGGTTCTGATAATCGTTGGAGTACGGTGTGGTAGTTCATGCTGACCGGTCCCGAGGAGATTCTTTCGGCACGTCGGACAGTAAACGGCTCCACGAGGCGGATCATATTTATCGAAGATGGAGATATGGCCTAGCGGCATTTGGTTTTTCGTGGCAATGTTTCGGGCCGCGGCGACAACTTCAAGCCGGAAGCGGTCGTTATCCGCATTCCCCAGGTTCAAATCACAAAGGGAAATATGCTCTCCGGTAAGGGAGTACATAACGGAAGGCGTTCCGCAACGGGGACAATGAAGGCGATAGAGAATCAGATTGAGATTTTCGGCGCGTCTGGAAACCGCGTGTTCCGTGAAATGAAAATGCCCTTCAAATAAATGGATAAGGAAAACGGATAAAGGCATTCCTCCCCGGAGGCAAGTCACCCATCCATCGCGTTCTTTTTCAATCCGGAAAATGGGCTTGTCCTGGATTTTATCCGCGGGTGTCGTCAGGCGGTCGTACACTGAGCGAACCAGGAGCCAGCATCCCCGAACGTGCTGCGCAGCCAGTTTCTGCTGGATGGATAGGATTTGGCTTGGTGTGTATCGTTTCTCAAACCCCAGGATCCCCAGGCGGCCGCGTTTCCCCGGCAGGCGTAGGAGAGCCGGAACGGGGATACCGGCAACAAGAGATTCAATTTCAAAAGGAAGACCCGAATTTTCTGCCGCCTCGTGAATGATGGAAAGGATCTCAAGATAATTTCCGGAGTCGTAATTACGGTGCTCGCAGGATGATCCCCGAGCGTGGACAAAATGCTGAAGGTGCAAAACACTACGGCGAAGAAATCCCCTGCCCTGACAGCAGGGAAGAATCACGCGTGCGGCTCCGGAACGGATATCCTGATTAAGACGATCCCACGCCAGGGGCGGCATGGTCACCGAAGTGACAGATTTTCCATTTACCAGGGCTCGAAGAGGCATCGATATCCTCCTATACCGAATCCGCGCGGCCGGGAAGGGCCGTTTTGAGATACTCGGTATCCGGAGAGGAAGGCTGATACGGCATGGCCTTGGCCTGCCGGCGGGCGCGCGGCAAAGGAGCGGCGATGACATCATGCAGCCCTTCCGGAAGATCCGATGTCAATGCAGACGGCCGGTTGGCATATTGAGGTACGGTATCTGCCGGCGCGCCCTCCGCAGGAAAGGACTTGATTTGAAGAGTGGAGGCCCCACCGTCGGAGACGATGCCGTTGATGTTGTAGGTCTGCATCCAATTCTTTAAGTTGGACTTCGCCTGTTGCTTCGCTTGTTCAAACGGGATGGAATATTCCCGGCGCCGGGCAAGCACCTGGGCGGTCATGGATTGGTTGGGAACGAACGGTTTCCGCATGTTTACCAGAAACGGACGCAACGGACGTTTGTCTTTGTCGATTGTACGGATCCAGGCCTGATGAGGGTCGAGATTGAGCAAGGATTCCATCCCCGGCCCGCCGGCCGACCGGGCAAACTCACGTTCAGACAATTCTTTCGCG
>DAOUDU010000030.1:0-12483 GCA_034430775.1 Anaerolineales bacterium
CGCGGCCGCCACAAACCACAACGGCCAGAAGGATTTCGCATCCGGCGGAGGTTCCGCCGGCCGCGGGTGCGTGAACATCCGCCAAACGGGGAGGCTGAAATACAACCCCGGCAGCACCAGGAGCATCGCCGGGGAAAAATATCCGGCCAGAATAAGGAAGATCACCAGCAGGTACTGCAGCGCGACCATGCCCATCACGCACAGCCGTGACGCCTTCTCCCCGATGAGCACCGGCAGGGTATGGATGTGTTTGCGTTTATCCGCTTCGAGTTTGTCGATGTGTTTTCCGAAGATCACCGTCGTGGCGCCGAGCGCGCACGGCAGGCCGGCAAGCAGCACGTTCGCGTCCCACCGGCCGGTGACGGCGAAGTATCCCCCGCCCACCATCAGCGGCCCCCACACGAGCAGCACGGTCAATTCCCCCAGACCGATGTATTTAAGCGGCCAGGTGTAGAACAGCACAAATGCCGCGCCGACCGCCATCAGCACCAGGACCGGAACACCGCGTTCGAGCGCCAGGAGCAGACCGCAGGCCGCCGCCACCGCGCCGGTTGCGCCGGCGTAGGCCAGCAGCTGCCGGGTGGACAATAAACCCTGTTGAACGGTCTGCGGGCCGTACTGGGTCCGAAAATAATTATCTTCGTCGACGCCGCGCCGATAGTCCACCAGATCGTTAAGCAGGTTGTTGGTCGCGTGCGCCATCACCAGCCCGACCGTCAGGAGCAGCCACGGCACCCACTGGAAAAGCCCGTCCCGCGCAGCGAGCAATCCGGCGACCGCGGCCGAGAGAAATGTAAGGATCAGCACCGCGGCGCGGGTGGCGACCAACCAGCGGGAAATGAGATCGAGCTTATCCCATTCCGCGCGGTCTATTTTTGGAATGACCTGCAGCGCGCGCAGCCACATCGATGGATTCAAAGGCTTTCCCTCCGGAGAGCCAATATCATATCATGGCAGGAATACAAAAATAGCCGCGAGAAATTAAAAAAAACCACCCTTCCACCCCTCCCGTCCCCCCTGTTGTCCCCCCATTTGCCGCTACTCCTAATAAATTCCAATTCGAACAAGCGGCAAATGGGGGGATGTGCACTTGGGGGGCGTGGAAGGTTGGAATGGGATGGTTCTATTCCAACTCCAATGCCAACAGCTGGTTGAGAGTCTTATGGGTGTCCGCAATCCCCTTCAGTCCGGCTTCTCCGCGGATGAGTCCATCCCGCATAACCAGCACGCGGTCGGCATAGGAAGCCGCCCGGAAATCATGAGTCACCATGATTACCGTCTGGTGCCGGGTTGTGCAAATATCGCGCAGGAGTTCGAGGATGCCCGTCCCCGTGGTCGAATCCAGATTGCCGGTCGGCTCGTCGGCCAGCACCAGCGCGGGCTTGTTGGCCAGCGCGCGCGCCACCGCCACCCGCTGACGCTCGCCGCCGGAGAGGCGGCTGGGCACATGGCGCAACCGGTCGGCCAGGCCTACCGTCCGGAGCAGCTCTTCCGACCGGCGCATCCGATCGCGCCGGCTCCATCCGCCGAAGCGCATGACCACTTCCACATTTTCAAAGACATTCAGCATCGGCAGCAGATTGAAGGTCTGGAAGATAAATCCGATCTCACGGGCCCGCAGGTCGGTCCGCTCTCCGTCGCCCATCTTCCCGAGCGTTTTCCCGCGGAAGATCACCTCGCCGCTGGTCGGATGGTCCATCGCCCCAATCAGATGCAGCAGGCTCGATTTGCCGCTTCCCGACGGGCCGACAATCGCAATAAACTCACCCTCCCGGACCTGAAGATCGATCCCGCGCACGGCTTCCACCGCAACCCCGTTCATCCCGAATGTTCTGGTGACTTTTTTTGTTTCCACAATTACTGACATGGTTGCCTTCCTTTTTTGTATCCGTTTTCGGCAGAACTTTTTCTCTCCCCCATCCGGCCTTCGGCCACCTTCTCCCAGCATACGCCGGGAGAAGAATGGAATGAGGGGTCATCATTCATACCGCAGTGATTCCAGCGGATCGACCCGGACCGCCTGCCAGGCCGGCAGAAGTGAGGCGGCCAGCCCGACTCCGACCGCGGTCAGCAGGGTCTGCCACCATACCTGCAGAACACCCGGGATGCTTGAGAGGTATTCGCTCATGCCCCACTGCACAAAAAACAGTGCAATCGGAAGGGCGACCATCGTTCCGAGCATACTCAGGACGATCGATTGCCCGGCCACCATCCCGAAGATCCGCCAGCGCCGGGCGCCCACCGCCCGCAATGTGCCGATCTCCCGCCGCGCCTCCATCACTGAAACGACGACCACGATCGTCACCACCACCACGGCCACAACCATGATCGAGTTCTCGATCACTCCCATGAAGGCGCGCATCACCCCGAGCAGGGTGGAGGCGCTGCGCAGCATGTCGTCCTGGGTGGAAACGGTCAGGCCGGAAAAGCTGTCGAGGATCGCGGCCTTGATCGAATCCACATCCTCCGTATTCCGCGCGGTGAGGATCACCGAGGAGACAGTGCCCGCGCGGTCGAAGACCGATTGCGCGGTCGGGAGCGGCAGGATGACGGCATTCGCAAACAGCTGGGGCGCATCGCCGAGAATTCCGACCACGTTCATCGTTCGTCCGCCGACGGAAATGGTTGCGCCGACGGCGATCGGCATTCCGCCGGATTCCTTCCTGTAATACTCCGCGGCCCCCTGACCCAGGATGGCATCCTCGGGGGATTCCAAACGCAACCGTCCGGAGACCGCTTGCATCGTTCCCAGATATGCCGACTCATGTCCGGGTTCGATTCCGACGGCGACCACCGCCGGGGGAATGTACGGCATGACTGCCCTGGCAATGGGAACAAAAATCATGGCCGAGCTGGATTGCCGGTCGATGCCGTCGACCGCCAACAGCGCTTCGGCCGTCTTCCCCGTCAGGCTGCTCGCGGCGGAAGTCAAATCCGTATTTCCTCCACCATTCTCCACCTGCTGTTGAACGACGATCTTGCCCGCGAAGGCATTCACCTGTCCGGTGATCTCGCCGGTATAGGTGCCCATTACGCCGTGAACCATCAGGTAGAGCTGAACGGCGGAGGCCACCCCGAGGATCGTCAGGAGCGAGCGCAGTTTGCGCCTCCAGATATTTTTCCAAGCCAAATCCCACAACATGGATTCCTCCTGCAGCCGGGGTACCCCGGCGATATCATCATTCCATCCGCATCGCGGAAAGCGGATCCACCCGCATCGCCTGCCAGGCCGGAAGGATCGAAGCCAACACCCCGATCAGCACGCACAACCCCAGGGTGGAAAGCCACAACCGGACCGTCTCCGCCGTATCGAAGAACAATCCGTAATTAAAGAATGTGTTGAACAAGATCGACAGCGGCAGCGCCATCAGCCCCCCGCCCAGTGTCAGCAACAGCGATTCCCCCAGCACCATGCCGAGGATCCGCCGTTTGCGCGAGCCCATCGCGCGCAGCGTGCCGATATCCTTGCGCTGCTCCATGACCGCGATCAGCACCACGATCATCACCACCATCACCGTCGAGAGGATCGCCGAATTGTTGATCAAACCGAAGAAGGCCCTTTGCATCGACATCATCTCCCCGGCGTTGTCGGCGACATCCTTCTGATTGGAGGCTTTGAGGTTCGGATACGCCGCATGGACAGCGGATTGGATTCCTTCGACCGACTCCACCCGGAACGGGGTCAGGATCACCGCCGAGACGGTTTGCGGACGGTTGAACAGCTCCTGGGCTGTTGCCAGCGGCATGATCACCGTCCCGTTATAGAGCGAGGATGCTCCCGCGAGCACGCCGATAACGGTGAAGTCCTGTTCCAGGACGCGGATCGTATCGCCGGGCCGGGCGGGTTCTTCACTTCCTTCCGGGCGGTAATGATTGGCGGCCATTGAACCAAGGATCACCCCGCGCGCATCCGCCAGCGCGAGCGCTCCGTATTCCCGGACTAAATTCCCGAGAAACGCCGTTTCATGTCCGGGCTCCACCCCGACGATGAAGAAGGAAGGCGGCATATTCGGGCGCATGTCCGCCGCCAGCGGGATAAAAAGGACCGCCGAACTTTGCGCACGGTTGACGCCTTCGATCGCGAGTAGGGAATCCGCGGACGCCGCAGCGATGGAGCTGTTCATCGAGGGGAAATCCTCCCCGGCGCCGACCGCCTGCATCGGCCGCTGGACGAATACTTTGCCGGCGAAGACGGCGACCTGCTGCTGGATATCCGCGTCGTAAAAGGACAGGATCGCGGTCATCATCATGTACAGTTGGATGGCGGTGGCCACTCCCAGCACGGTCAACAGCGTGCGCAGCCTCCGCCGCCACAGGGTCTTCAGGGCTATATCAAGCAGCATGGGTCAATCCTTTCGTATTCCGTCGCGCGCGGGTTCGCGCGCACTGCGTTCGAGCCGTTCCTCGCACAGGTCCAACCAGCGCAGGTCGGCCTGCAGGTGCAGAATCGCCCCCTCCACCATTAATTCGATGTTGGGATCCCCGGCGCGGCCGGCAAGCACGGTCAGGTCACGCAGCTGGGTGAGATACGCTTGGCGCTGGCGGTCGATAATCCGCACCGGATCCGATTCCCCCGCCAGCCTCCCGACGATTAATTTGATGAAGAACTCATCGCGCAATTGACGGGGTTTTTCCACCGGCGCTTCGTACCAGGCGGCCAGCTCGCGCCGGCCGGCCGGCGTGATCCGGTAGGTTTTCTTCCCGCGCCCGTCCTGATCCTCCGCCACTACCCGGATCAGCTTATCGCGCTCGAGGCGCGCCAGCGTGGTGTAGATCTGGCCGAAATTGATCTCCCAATGGCCGCCCAGCGCCTGCTCGAGTTCGTTCTTCAGGTCATACCCGTGCTTCGGATCGCGCGCCAGAAGCCCCAACAGGGCGAATTTCAGCATAACCAATCCTTGGTCATCGCCGCCTCGATGTGACGCACGGCGCATTCCACGCCGTTGCCTTCCGCGCGGATTTTTCGCCCAAGCTCACCGGCCCGGTTTTGCATTTCCCGATCTTCGAGGATTTGCCGCATCCCGGCCGCCATCCCATTTACGGTCAGCTTCGGCCGCGGGATCGGCGCGGGTCCGACGCCCAGCGCCTCCACACGCTGCGACCAATAGAACTGATCGATGATGTGCGGGATCATCAGCGTGGGTTTTCCGGCACGGAGCGCGGAGGCCGTCGTGCCCGCTCCCCCGTGATGGACGATCCCGGCCGCGCGTTCGATCAACCAGGCATGGGGAAGCGGACCGGCATGGAACGTCCCCGGCGGCAACTCGCGGCCGGCGAGGATCGTATCCCAGCCTTGGACGACGGCGCGCATTCCGGATTTTCGGACGGCCGTCAGGGCGATCTCCGCCGCGCGTTTGGCGTTCCCGCCGGACATGCTCATCGCGCCCAGACAGATCACGACCGGCGGATCGCCCGCGTTCAAGAACCGCTCCAGGTCCGCCGGCGGACGCCAATCCGAGGCCGGTTCCGGGAACCAGAATCCGGTCATCTTCGCCGAAGCGAGCCATTGGGGACCGGGCGGAACAACGTTCCGACTGACGGGCAGCAGGACGAGCCTGTCGGACATCACCCCGGTGGACGTCATATCGCGGATAAGGGGCGCCCCGACCCGCTTCCGAAAATTATTAATCGGAGCGACCATCATCCCGCCGATCACATTCCAGACCGCGGCGCTGATCTTTCCCGGGAGAACGGTTTCCTGTACCTTCCGCTTGGGAACGCGCAAAGGCTGAAGCGTCACGCTGATCCAGGGTATTCCAAGCTTGTCGCCTTCCGCCGCCCCGGCGGTCGCATCGCTGACGACGATCAGGTCCGCCCCCCGGCAGACCGCCAGCAAATCCGGAAACGCCTGCTCCACCAGCCGGGCGCCGAGCTGCATCACCCGCATAAGGCCGATCCACCAGAAACGGGAAGCGCCTTCCCAAAGCTCGGCCGTCTCCGCATCGAGATCGATATCGGGACCGATCGCGGCGAATTCAACGACGTGGGATTCAACCAGCCCACGCGCGGAGGGCAAGGAAGCCAAAACGGCCCGATGGCCGGCTTTCTGCAATCCCTGGCAAAGATTGATATAAGGCTGGATATCGCCCCTGGTTCCGAGTGCGGGCACGATAATTTTCATGTTTTTACTCCGAATATATATTATATATATATATTCGGAGTATATATTGTGTTCATTTGCCTGTCAAGGGTGCTTTATGGACACCAAGGCGGTGATTTATTTTGGAATCAAAGAGGCGCACCGAAACCCGGCGCGCCTCCTGGCAATAATAATCCATTTATATATCCCGGTACAAACCGAGTTAATTGGTAACTCGCGCCTCTCCCACTCCGATGGTGACTTCAATTCTGATCTGATCGTCGGCGGCCGCGTAACCCGGCGAGGTGTAATCCTGGCCCCAGAAGCCTGAGCCGTTCGGCAGCGCGCAATTTCCGACACCGGTGGTGCAATCGACCTTTACGGCCGCGCTGTCCGGGATGCGGATCTCCGCATCTCCGGCACCGATGCTGACGCTTACATCGATATCCGAACCCGCCGGAAGAGTCAGGATAAGCTGTCCGGCGCCGATCTTTACATCCACCGAAGTCACCTTAAGCCCCGACAGATCGGCGACGATCTGCCCCGCCCCGAGCGAAAGCTCAATGGTGAGCGGAACGCGCCCGGTGAGCGCCAGATCCCACGTATGATCGATCCCGGTAGTATTAAAGAAGTATGTCTGCGGCCACCGGCTTTGGATATCCACGTTGACTTTCGAGCCGGTGAAGGTATGACCGGAGGTCACCGATTCGTTCGGCGCCTGCCGGATCATCCCCGCGATCACGCTCGGCGAGTCTTCCGACAGCCCATCGACGGTCATTTGCCCGGCGTCCAGGGTGAGGTGGATATCTCCGGAGGCGGCATCCCCCAAATCGTAGGCGATTTCCTCGGACGTTAGTTTTCCGCCCGTCTTTTCCGGCCCTGTTCCCATCAGGTAAATCCCGCCCACCAACAGCGCCAGGACAATCAACAGCGAAGCCACCGCCCCGATAAAAGACCGGCGGGCAATCAGAATATCCGCCCCGACGGCGATGATAATCAACGGCCACAGCCGGAACGCGACTTCCCAAAGGCTCCATTGGAGCATGTTCAATTGCTGAAGCAGGAGCACAATCCCCAGACCGATTAGGATAAACGGACCGACGATGCTTAACCCGCGATCGCGTGATCTCTCGTTCATGACATCACCCTTCCTTCCGGCTGCCGCGCAGAATGAGCGCCACACCCAGGGTAATGATCAGGATCGGCCACAGAGTCGACCAGTTGATCCACATCGTCAGCCATCCCAGCCCAAGCATTTCCCCCAGCCGCTCGGCGAACAGGACCACGCCCAGGACGATCAACCCCGCCCCAAACCATAAGCCGGCTTGCGGATGGGGAGTTTGGGTGACCTGGCGGATGTCCTCACCGACTCCCTTCATGCCCTCTCCCAGGCGTTCTCCGACGCTGCCGCTGCTCGTCTCGGCTCCGCCCTCCACGGGCAGGAGGATCCAGAGGATGATGTAAATCAGAAATCCAAATCCCTGGGTGAACAACAGCACCAGAAAAATCAGGCGGATGATCGTCGGATCTATCCCGAGATATTTTCCGACTCCGCCGCTTACGCCGCCGAGAAACCGGTCGGTCCTGCTTCGATACAATCTATTGGTCATTTGCCACTCTCCTTGATTATTTAATTTCCACGGCGCCAACGCCGGTTTCGATATGGATGTCGACGGAGTTTTCCGCACGGTCGTACTCCGCGGATTGATAGCCGCCGCCGCTGCGCGGGAAGCGGTTTGGATCGACGGTGATGCCCGCCAGGCCGCTTTCGACCGCGATGCGCGCCGCCACGCCGTCCGGGATGCGCAGCACGACCGACGCCGCACCGGAAGACACGTTAACTTTCGTTTTTCCGGCGCGGGACGGAAGCGTCATGTCTGTTGAGGAGGCGCCGGTCTTGAGGCGGACTTCTTCCACTTTCATCGCGCTTAAATCCACTTTGGATTCCCCGGCCCCGGTTTCCAGGTCCAGCGTCATCGGAATCCCCGCATTCATCTGCACGTCCCACAGGATCGGAGTCCAGGGACCGAAGATCCACGGTCCGCCGAAATTCATCCAAAGATCCTCGGGGACGCGCAGTGCGGCATCGAGCGTATCCCCCTGCCGGTATTCTTCATGGCGGACTCCGCCGGTGAAGGAACCCGACGCGAGGACGTCCGGTCCGGCCCCTCCCCGCAGGGTCAGACGGCCGGCGCCGTGACGGATGCGCACATCCGCCCGGGCGGCCCCCTTCAGCGGGATGGAGACATTCTCCGCCGCCATCGGCTTCGGGGTGATTCGCGACCATATCAGCAGCCAGGCGCCGACGAAGATCAGCGCGGCCGGCCAGAGGAACGGCCAAACGTTGACGGCGAGCAGGTTGCCCGCCAGGAGGGCGGCGCCCACCAGGATGATGAGCGTCCCCCAGAAGATGGCTCCGTACTTCATGACGGTTCTCCCGACTGCCCGCCGGAAGATCCGATGCGCTTGATCAGCGGTTGCACCAGAACCACCAGCCCGAGCACGATGATCAGGACCGGGACGGCGATGCCGACATTGGTGATCCCGCCGAAGAGCGAGCCGAAGATCAGGTAAGCGACGAGGCTGAAGATGATCAGCCCCATGGCGTCGGTAAGGCCCTTAAGCGGGTGGCCGGAAAGCAGTTCATTGAGGAAAATCCCCACCCCGACAAAACCGGGGATGAGGGTCCAGGCGTAAGACCAGGTGAGGAAGCCGCCGCCCAGCGCTGTCTGCCAGTAGAAAATGCCGCCGATGCCGGCGACGATGCAGACCGGAATGATCATGCCGGTGGCGCCGGCGGCGATACCAATGATCGCCAGGAGCAGCGCCACGCCAAAGAGCACCAGCGCGGGCGCATTTTCACCCCGGAATATTTCATTGAGGCCGGGGACGATCTGAAGGACAAGAAAAATCACGCCCAGCAGAATGAGTGCCAGTCCGGACCGCAAACTTGATTTGGATGGGGAATTCATGAACAACCTCCTGTGGAATAAAATGGCTTGGATTATGATGCCAAACGAACAATGGAGACAACCTTACAGTACCATATACGCCCATATAAAAGCTGTGTTTTGCAGTCCTCCAGCGGGGCGATATTGTGCCGATATCCGGTCTATTGGCTTTACCCCGGGAAGTGTAATTATCTGAGCTGCCATTCCCTCCATTCATCCGCCATCCTCCCGGCGAGGCGGTATTTCCAGGCCTGGAGGAATGATATTTTGTTTCCGGATCAAAATGCTTGCAGTGATTTTAATAATTAGACAGCGGTTCCCTGGGTTTTGTTACAAATGGATTTCCAATAGTAAAAAACAAACAAAGAAGCCTTCCCTCGTAGGTCGGTCCGGGGGAAGCCAAGCATGAAGAAAGCGATTATCTTTCTCGCTTTTTACTCTTTCCCATCCTGATAAAGAAGGGATGGCCCTACGGAATATATTGGAGTTATTTTGCCCTGTTACTCTATATTTTTTTCCACTGCGCCCCTTCGGCCGCCTGACTGAGGATCACTTCGGGCGGGATTCCCGTCGCGTCGAAATATTTTGTAGCCAGTGTTTCGGCGAAGGCCTCGGCTTTTTCGCGCTCGACCAGTTGGATGGTGCACCCGCCAAAACCCGCGCCGGTCAGCCGCGCGCCGTAGCAGCCCGGGATGGACCGGGCTGCGTCCACCATCGTATCCAATTCGGGAATGCTTACCTGATACAAATCGCGCAGGCTGGCATGCCCGGCGTACATCAATTCTCCGGCCGACGGAAGATCCCCGCGCCGGAAGGCGTCCGCCATCAGGAGTGTCCGCTCGCATTCGCCGACCACGTGCTCCGCCCGCATCCGCACCAGCTCGGGAAGCGAATTGCTTTCGATCCGCAGCATATCCATCGTCACATCGCGCAGCGCCTTGATCTGTGGATGGGTGCGGGTGAGAATCCGGACGGCTTCTTCGCACTGCTCGCGCCGTTCGTTGTAGCCGCCCTCCTCCAGTTTATGGCGCACGCGGGTATCCGCGATCACGAGCGCCGCCTGGGGCGGGATCGGGATGGTTTCAAATTCCAGCGACCGGCAATCCAACAGCAGGGCAAAGCCCTCTTTCCCGTGCAGCGAGGCAAATTGGTCCATCAATCCGCATCGCACACCGGCGAACGCATGCTCCGCCTGCTGGCAGAAGCGCGCCAGTTCCATCCGCGAAGCTTCCCACCCGCCCGCCGCCTGGAAGGCCATCGCGAAGGCCACTTCGAGCGCGGCCGAGGAGCTTAACCCGGAGCCGATCGGGACCGTCGAGGAGAACACACCGCGCAAGCCATGCACGGCGCGGCCGGACCGGGCCAGCACCCAGGCCACACCCGCCCCATACCGCGCCCAGGGCGGATACAAACGGGCCTGTTCCTCTGCCGGCTTGGAAGGATCCGGCAACGGCAGGGATATTGTTTCATTGATATCCAGGGCTGTGATCTCCAGAACCGGGTCGGGGTGCGGAGACGCCGCGAGGAATACCGCGCGTTCAATGGCGGCGGGAAACACCCAACCGTCATTGAAATCCGTATGCTCGCCGATCAGATTGACCCGTCCGGGGGCGCGGGATATTCCCGCCGGTTGGGTGTGAAACCTTTCCTCGAATGCGGCTTTTACCAATCCTTCGCGTTGCAGGTCGTGTGTCATGATTCTTCCTCTTCTTCGAGGAGAAGACCCTCCTCGACCATGCGGTTTCTTAATTTACTCGATCCCAGCCGTGTGACAACGTAAACCGGTCCGTCGAGTCGGACGAGTGTACCGCGATCGCGCTCCGCCAGGGCGGCGATCTTCTTCGCCGCCTCCGGATTGCGGGGGAGCACGATTTTTCCCGGCCGCACCGCCGCCTCCGTTCCGTGCTGTTCCCAGCGCGTAACGGCTTTCCGTAATGCGGCGGACGCCCGTCCGGTAAGTGTTTCCAGCAGCGGCAGGATATGCGTTGCGCGTACACCCTGGTCCCGCGCGCGGGTAAGCGAACGCGGGGAAATCCGGTATACATATGCCCCGCCCTTCGGCGGAAGCCAGTCCGAACAGCGCGCCAGCTGGTATCGCAGCAGCAATGGGGTCCCCGGCAGGATGACCAATGACCCGTCCGGACGGAGGCGGGCGTGGATCTCAGCCGGCTTGCCGGCGGATGTTTCTCCGCCAAACAGCGCTTCGGACTGCGGAGTCAGCCGGAATGCTTTCGGGGCGCCGCGCGGCGCGAGATCCACCGCGCCCAGCCAGGCCATCGGGCCGGTAAGGTAGAACCGGACGAGCTCACCTTCCACCCGGTCCCAGGAATCGATCCCGCGCAGGAATTCGCCCGTCTCATCGCGCAATTGCCAGACATCAAACTCCGAGGCCGGGCGCAGGAATTCCATCCGCGACTGGCGGATGAGCGTCACCGCGGATTCGATGGTGCACCATTCCCCGCGCGGCGCGGCCTGCAGCGCATCGAGGAATTCCTGCCGGGCGCGGACGGGATCATTCGGCCATTCCCCTTCCACATTCAGGCCGCCCGCCCGGGCCAGATCGTTCCATCCCGTGGAATATTTCCACGCGCCGATGAGGACGGCGGCGGCCTCCTCGGGCGCCCGTTCCAGAAACGCGCGCGCCGATTCGGGCGACGGTTGAAGCGGATCGCCCTGGAGCAGCGTTTTTTCCGCAAGCAGGCGAAGCAGGAGCGGGATGGAAGCCGGCTCTTTAATATGGCGGTCCAGCGGCTCATTCGGATTCCAGCGCGGAGAATCCTTCCATGCCGGAGGCGGCCAATTGCGCGCAAAGGCGAGCATCGTGCAGGCATCCTCCGCCGCCTGCGGGCCGGCTTGATAGACGGCCTCCCGGCGGTCCGGTTGATAGGAAAGCAGGCTCCATACCGGCTGGGTATCGGAAGCGCCGGCCGGAATCAAGGCTTCGAGATCGCCCGGCAGAAAAATGTACTCCTGCGAACGGCTCCCGGCGCGGATGAACGCCCGCCCCAGCCAGCCGGCATACCACAGCCCCTCGGAGACCGACACCGGATTGCGCCAGGGCTGCTCGCGTTGTTTGCGTGCCGGCCCCATCGAACGAATTTCCCCGTAGCGGTGGAAAAATTCGGCCACCGGCAGTTTTCCACCTGACCGGCGAAGGACCGAGACGGCCTCGCGCGCAGGTTCGGGGAGCGCCCGGTAGTTATTGGCCACCCGCTCGGGGTTCAGAATCGCGACGATCAACTCCGGGAGCGGGTCCCGGGCCGATGCGGGATATTCCACACCCCACGCTTCGGCGATCACCCGCCAATGATCCACCGTCTCATCCTGGAGCGCGTGCAGAAGGGTCAGCATGGCTATACGATCACCTGCAGCGCGCCGGGGACAATCTCCACCGTCACCGCGCGCACATCGGCCGCATACGGGGCGAACATTTCACCGTCGGCCTGGATCGGA
>DAOUDU010000031.1:0-3003 GCA_034430775.1 Anaerolineales bacterium
ATTTTTCCATCTTTACCGATCATCTGCCCGCGGTTCATTCCGCTGGAGGGATCGAAGGTCATGGTGAGCAGAAGTGCCTGCTGATGGGGATGTGTTTTATCGAAAGATTTGGCCAGGGCGGTTCCCATGGCCAGGGCGGACAGTCCGAGGTTCGAATACTGCCGGCGCCAGGCATCACTGATATCCGGCGAAGTTTTGGCAGTATCGATAAGGTTCTTGCCGCGGGAAACAAAGTGATCGAGGTCTTTATTGCCTTCATACGGAGTGGGAAGGGATGTAAGTTGCAAATTAGTAAAGGGGGGCAGCTTTTCCATCGACCGGACAAAGCAGTTGATTACCTCCTGAAGATTTTGATTGCCCGGGCCGAGATCCATAGGGAGGATTTCGGCCATCCGGACGAAAACGCCATCGCGGTTGATCAGAGCCGGTCCGGAGATGGCCAGGATGGGAGTGATACCAATCGTGTCGGCCGACGGTGGATGAACAACCTGCGGCGACATGCGCGATTGGGGCTGCTTGACAGGGAAATTGATTTTAGTGCCGTGAGTGGTGGCTTGAAGTAATTTTTCGATGAGCATTTATTCACCTGGCCTCATTGAGTGATATACATATTCTATGAGGAACCAGGTACAAACGGATGTTATAGGTTCGTCACCCGTGAGTTATGCGAGCGTTATGCGTTCCGTTATACGATCGTTATGAGAAATAAAATACGGCGCCGAACGATCGGCGCCATATTTGAGAAGCGAATAAGGGGCCGCAAGAATTAATTTACAAAAGAATCGATCCAATTACCTTTGAAGGGATTGAATTGGTCAATGAGAGCACGCATTTCTGCGCCGCCGCCAACGAACAACCAGGTAATAAACATCGCCAAGCCAGTAAAGGCAATAATCGAGAAGAATAATTGATACCCAAGATCGAGCGCCTGAACAACTAACTCGCCTTTCTCGGAGCCCTGAGACGCCGGACGGCCTTCATGACCGTCAAGGAATTTACTGACCGCCATGCGGCCGGAAGGACGTTCGGCGGCCGTAGGATCGTAATTAAGCTGGCGATGACGGGAGCGAGACCGGTAGGCAATCATCGAGACCAGCATTTGCTCCAAGGTCATTTTGGAGCGCGGATCCCGTGCAATCGCAACCGCAACACCAGAAAGAAGAATGAAGAGGCCCAACCCGACGCGCAAATACCATAGTTCAAAGGGAACCGGAAGCAGCAGACCGGCAAGCGCACCGAAGATAAACGAAAAGGCAATTATCCCGATCTCGCGCTTTCCAACGCCGACGACCGTTTTTTCCATATCCATTGAGGGCGGTACGTTCATTCAATCCTCCAAATAGAAGTCTACTTACTATACACCAAGCCGGAAAAATTAACAATTACCCAGAGAACGCAACCCCGCTTTTCCGAAGATGATCTTTTTCATTAAAAATAAAGTTATCAATTTGATCCGTATTGCTCTTGCTCACCCGTTTTAAAAACTCTTGAGGGCGTTCGTTTCCCCGTGTTCTCGAATAATTTGCCGCTTTTGCCATTTCAGCGACCTTTGGAGAATTTAGGGGCACATCAAAGTATGACATTGCCTCGAAAGCGGTATGAGCATCCCTAACTTTTGAATTGCCCATTTCCCACAGGGGCGCGTTCTCCTTGGGATGCGGGACACCGCCATTATTAGCGGCAGAAGATAAGTAATCCTCATGACTGGAGAAACCAAAACTGCTGGCAATGGTTCCTTCGGAAAGGCCTAAAGTCTTCTCAACCGTTTGGGTGGCATCCGCCACTTGCTGGACTCTATCAATAGCTTCTTTAGAATCATCTTTTCCGTCAAGTTTGGACTTGGCTGCATTTAAACCACTTTGCGGGTTATCAGAAAGAGACTTCCCAGGGGTAGAACCGCGACGTAAAGAGGCTTGTTGTCCCGCGCCAAACCCGGAAGATAGACCTGCACCAAAATCCGATAAACCAGGAAGGCCGGTAGATTTCAGGAACCCTCCCAAGACAGCTGGGTCAGAGGCAAGGCCCCCTAATGATCCGGAAGATAAACCTGCGCCACCAGAGCCAAGCCCACCCCCTGCCCCTTTTGCAGCGAGGGTTCCGGTAGCAGCGGACGCGGGAGCGGCTCCGGCACCTGCGAGACCAACGCCACCGGCAAAGCCAACGGCCGAAAGCGCCATCGACGCCGTGTCCATGGTGGCTTTCCCGGCCTTTTGGGCCACTTCCATTGCGGCAGCATAAACAAGCTTGCCAACGAAGAAATTGAGGCCGGTGATCATGGACGCTATGCCGATCCAGTACAAAATCCCTAGGAAGACGTCTCCCACACCGTTTATTGAGGCTGTGTTAAAAGCGTGAACGACCATATATGATCCAATGCGCCATAGGAGGGTGTTACCGGGAACCAGGAGGAGTGCACCTGCGGCCACTTTCAGCCAGGCGCTAAAGATCCAACGAAATGGCTGGACGGCGCTTAATACGCAAACCAACGGGGCAATGGCTACGACAATAATCAGAATTACATCTTTAGCCAACATGGCAAGAGCAAAAGAAACGAAAATAAAGACACCGCCGATGATAAGAAAGAAGAAGACAAAAATTACTACGCCGGTGAAAGCTGCTGCAGGAGGAAAAATGATACTTAGGGCGAGAATCATTGTGCCAATCGTTCCCGTTCCGAGAATTAAGCCGGCGAGGTTGCCGGTACCCGCTGCGGACAGTGATTCTGTTAAAACATTGGTGTCGATATATCCGTTGAGCGCCTCGGAAAAACGGAAGCCTTGGTAGAGAAGGAAAAAGCTGGAACCCGCCAAGGCGATGGAGGTGATCCATTGGACCAGCGCCTCCTTGGCATCAGACCTGGAGGTAAAACTGGACATTCCGCCGCGCATCGCGTTTATTACACTCGAAAGAAGCGTGATTGGAAGAAGTAGAGCAGCGACAACCAATAAAGCCTTCCAGGCGTTGTAGCGAACTTCCCAGAACGAAGTAAGCGCTCCCGCGCCT
>DAOUDU010000032.1:0-17889 GCA_034430775.1 Anaerolineales bacterium
AGGGCACTCTCCTGATGGGATGGGCGGCAAACACGAAGACGGCGGCTTCGGAGGAGGAGGAGGAGGAGGAGAAGAAGGAAGCGGCGGAGGCACA
The DNA here is from genome assembly GCA_034430775.1 of Anaerolineales bacterium. Classification (GTDB taxonomy): domain Bacteria; phylum Chloroflexota; class Anaerolineae; order Anaerolineales; family RBG-16-64-43; genus JAFGKK01. Next base: position 95 of record DAOUDU010000032.1, read on the forward strand.
ACGGTGACTCGCGAAGCGGGCTTCGTCGACGTGAGCGATCTGCCGTCCGATATGCAATCGGAATGGCACGACGCGGAAGCAGACACACTCGATAATTTCCTTACTGAGCAGGCCGATCAGATGTTGAATGCGAAGGATCCCAACGTACCGGGCGTGAAGGGCGAGGATGTCCCCGAGAGCGAGCTCTTCGCTCCGCCTCCGGGCACCGAGGGCGGCGATGATGATGCGGGAGATGGCGATTCTGACGGCGATGGTTCCGACGAGGACGGTGCCGATGATGATTCGGATGACGACAGCGGCTCGGGTGACGATAACGACAATGATGAGGACAAGATGGAGCCGGGCGACGAGGGAAGCGGGGGCGGGGAAAAGCCCGCCGCCATCGAGGACTTCAACTGGTCGAAGGTGGATGGGCTGCTTGCGGTCGACCCGCCTTCCCCGGATGGCGGAGGAGATGGAAGCGGATTCGATCCGAAGGCGTCCGGCGCGGAGGCCACGACCACCGAGGAGGGTGTCGGGGGCGGTCACGCCAATCCAAACGCGGCCAAGAAATTTGATCCTTCAGTGATCACCGATCCCGACCAGGAACAAAAAGGCAAATCGTTGACCGATAAAGGCGCGTGATGGATTGATGAGGAAAAAACCCGGGCGGGGACAGTAAAGCCGCAAAAGCGAGAGCAGATAACAACGGGGGAAAGGCGGATGATCCCCGCCCGGACAGAAGGCATGCAAGGAGAATCGATCATGGACGACCCGAGGCAGCCATCTTCGGAAGGCCGCGAAAGCGGTGAACAAACCGAAAACCTCGAACTGTAAAAGCTGGACGACGCCACCTTCTAACCGCGCGCGGCCGCCGAGCAGAGCGGCGGCTACCGTGAGGCGGAGGCGATCCAGAGCGCATTCGAGTCCGCCGTCGAAAACGGCGGGGAAATTCCGGGCGCGACGCAGCTCCCCATCCCGCGTCCCGCAGGTGCCGCCGACAGGCAATTGGACGGCAAGGGCAAACGGCCTTCTTCCGCCGCATCACCCGACGGCGAGGGCAACGACCTGGCCGCCGGAAAAGCCGGTGATGTTCCGCTGGCCGCGCCGCAGGAGGCCCATGAAAGAGGCGCCGCGTCTCCCGCCTTCACCCTGGATGGAAAAGGAACCGATCGCTCTCCCGACACCGCCGCAGAGGTTCCGGCGGCTGCCCCCGAAAGCCGGTACGAAGTACGGCTCTCGGCGGCGCGCCTAAAGAGAGTGTGTCGCCCGTGGAAGGGGAGGCCCATGAGAATTCCGATAAAGAAGGAAATTTCCAGATCCAGTCTTTACAGGATAGGGGCGGCGATGCCAAGTCGACGGCTGCGAGTGTGAAGGATCAACAAAAACACTCGGATGATAGTATTATCCAGAAGGCAGGTTAGTTGACAGCGGGATGCGGGTCAATAACACCATGGAAAAAAGTGCCCGATCCGGTATCTTTTGAATAGTAAGAATACTTCGGATAGATCGAAGAAGGGCAACAGCACGGAAGAGGATATTAGTCAAAATCGTAAAGGGTAAAGGGGAAGTCTTCTACTCGAAACGGCCGTCCATGCGGAACTCGGTGCGGACGGCTGTTTCCATTAAAATCCGCCCGCTATAACCCCCGCAGAGCTTCCTCGGCCCGATTGCGAAGATCCTGCCAATCCGGGTTGCCTTCGGTCCACTCGATGCAGTGCGTGTAACTCTCCCTTGCCTCGTCCACCCGCCCCAACTCCCGCTCGGCGTCGCCGATGTCGCACCAGATCCCGGCGTTGGGGGGATGCTGGTCGCCGGGGACCCGATCGGCGGCGGCCCCCATTAAATTCACAAATCCCACCAGGTCGCCGCTGCTCCTCACATCCTGGGCTTGGGTGATGCACGCCTCCACCGATCCGCAGGTCAGCGAAGCGAACCCGCCCGAAAGCAGCCATCCACCGGCGGCAAGCACGATAACGGCCGCCAGTCCGATGACGGCGATTTGTCCGCGGCGCGTTTGCAGAAGCCCGCGGATCGACGCCGTGACGGCTTCGATCTTCGGCCGCGGCCTTCCGAAGAGCGCGGCGGCCGGAACCCTTGTCTTCCGTTCCGGCTTTTCCGTTTCCCGGATTCCCTTGTGCGGCGATTCCACGGCCGGTGCCGGTTTTCCTTCACCAGCCGGTTCTGAACGGACCGGTTCGGGGGTTTCCTGTGTTTCGGGCGTCGGCCAGGGCGCCGTCTCCGCCGGAGTTGATTTCATCACCTCGGTGACCATTTCCGCGCGGCTGGGAGCGGCGTCCTCCTCCATCACCATTGTGGGTTGTTTGGAAACGGGGATCGCCTTCCGCCCTTCCGCTCCGTCGAGCGCCCGGATGGCCTCCCCGGGCAGGGCCTTCTCCAGCGCGCGGATGAATTCCTCCGCGTTGCGAAAACGCTCCCCCGGTTTTTTCGCCAGGGACTTCAGGACCGCCTTTTCCGCCGCGGCGGGCAGGGATTCCCGGAGCGTGCGCAATCCGGGGGGCGGCTGGCTGACGTGTTTGTGGATCACCGCCAGCGGGGTGGTATCCGACGAGAAGGGAACCTTGCCCGAGAGCAATTCGTAGACGATGATTCCCAGGGAATAGAGGTCGCTGGCTGCGGTCAATTCCTCGCCGGTCCCCTGTTCCGGAGACATATAGGTCGGTGTGCCGATCATCACCCCGGTTGCGGTGACCTGCGAACCGCTCAGGATGCGGGCGATTCCAAAATCCGTCAGGAACGCGTTTCCCGACGTATCCAGAAGGATATTCGAGGGTTTGACATCCCGGTGGAGAACGCCGCGGCCGTGTGCGTAATCCAGCGCGGCGGCCACCTGGTTAAGGATCGATAGGAGTTCAGGGACAGGAAGGAATTTTCCTTCTTTTACCAAGTGAGACATCCGGTCCTGAAGCGTGCCCCCATCGACAAATTCCATCACCATATAATTGGCGTCTTCGGTGGCTTCGTAGTCGAAGATCTGGACAATATTGGGGTGGCGCATCGCGGCCACCGCCTTGGCCTCGCGCTCGAAACGGGCCAGAAACCCTTCCCCTTCCACCAGATGCTGATGCAGAATTTTAACCGTGACATCCCGGTCGAGCGTGGGATGGCGCGCCTTGTACACCTCCGCCATTCCCCCGCGGCCCAGAAGCTTAAGGAGTTTGTATTTTCCGACGGTTTTTCCGACAAGCGTGGCCATGGCGCCCTCGATCGCTGGATTGGAATTGTTCGAACGCCGGTTATTGTACTTGAAATTCTATTAGCCGGAATTGATGCGGATCAAACTGGCCCGGAGCCCGAACCGGCTACACCACGCTCCTCGCACAGACGGGGATCCAGACCTGTCAGGTCTTCTCCGGTAATAGAGATCAGAATTTGAATCACTTCAATGTTGGGAGGCGCGTCACAAGCCGCGATGGATACCAGGCCTGACAAGTCTTCGCGCGCGGAGTGATTCTACAACAAAGGCGGCCGCATCCTATATGAATAATACATACACAACTTTTAGAATGAGATCGGCGGTGAAATGCGATGCGATCGCGCTCTCCAGCCCATACCGCCAGTACAACCAGCCGAACAGGAGCCCGATGATACCGTTCAAGACAAGCGTGCTTGTGACCGTCACGACATCCACCGGCATGCCGATCACAACAATATTGGAAATGTGAAGGGCGCCGAATACCAGCGTGCTGAGGATGTTGGCCGCCCAGAAAGGCGCCATCGCCGGCCGGCCGGTCTTCCTCCCGAGCAGCAGGCCGCCGAACCAGGCCAAACCGTTCATCAGGAACAGCCGCAGCCAAACCTCCTCGTTGAACGCGGCTCCGATCGACGCCAGCAACCCTTCCCCGGGAGACCAGCGCACATCCGGGACGGCAATCCCTGCGGCGGCGATGCTGGCATCCATCCATGGGCCGAAGATATATTGACTTAACAGTAGAAGCAATCCTCCGGCTGCCGCTCCGGTCACAATACCGATGAGTAAAACCCGCCCGAAGGCTGCGGGCTTTGGCTGCCGGTACAGCAGCGCGCGGATAAAGGGGGCGTCCAGTCCGGTCGCCTTGGAAAACAGCAGACCCAGGGCCGTCAACGGGATGTTGATCAGAACGGCCTGCGCCACGGTAACCAGGACCATCGTCAGGAGAATGATGTTCCGCCATGCCTCCGGAGACAGGGTGGAATCCTCCGGAAGCGGCGCGGCCATCGCCGGGCCGCTGATCGCGATCGAATACGGCAGGAGGGCCAGGGAGGCCGGGATGGCCAGCAAGGCGAAAAGGATCAGGGTCCGCCATTGATACTTGGGCTGCGCGGTGGAATTCGAGTTCTCCATTTTTTCTCCAGGGAAGTGTTCTGACACGCCCGTTTGGCCTTCCATAGTATACGGGATCCGACGGACTTCCGTTTCCGACACTGGTCCCGATCTCGGTTACGGTCATGAGGGCCGCCCGCCGGGCCACCCTTCCAGCTACAGCAATCTGCGGTATCATCCCCCGACCATGAACGAACCCGGCGCCTGCACCGTCTACCTCATCCGCCACGGCGAAACCGACTGGAACCGCACCGGACGGTGGCAGGGCCACGCCGATGTGCCGTTGAACGCTGCGGGCCGGCAGCAAGCGTTGCGCCTGGCGCGCCGATTGGCGGACGAACGTGTGCGTTTCGACGCGCTCTATTCGAGCGACCTGAGCCGGGCCTGGGAGACGGCGGAGGCCGTCGGCGGCGCGCTCGGACTTCGCCCGGTTCCTTCCATCGCCCTGCGCGAGATCGACCTCGGCGCATGGGCCGGGAAAACGCATGAGGAGATCGCCGCCGCGTTCCCCGAACAATGGCAGCGGATGCAAGCCGACGAAGATATCCCGCGCGGCGGCGGGGAGACGTTTGCCGCGTTCCAGGCCCGGGTACTGGATTGGCTCGATCGCGCGGCGGAAAGCCATCGCGGCGGAAAGATCTGTGCGGTTGCCCACGGCGGCTGCATCCGCGCCGTCCTGCTGCATGCGCTCGGCCTGACCTGGGCCGAGCGGGGACACATTCCCCCCATCCACAACGCCTCCATCACTATTACGGAACGGTCCTCCGGCGGATGGAAAATAGTGCGGATGAACGATGCGGCGGGCATCCGCGATGAAGATGCGGGCGCCGGAAAGACAGAGGAGAACGAAGGGGATCCGGATTAGAATCCACGAAGGGCACGAGGAAGAACCGAGGGACGCGAAGTAATGCGTTTTTCTTCGCGCCCTAAACTAGACCCATAAAGCAAGTCTTCCGATCTTCTTCATGCCCTTCCATGGAGACTGCGTTGCTTTTTCCGGGGAATCCAATGGATACAAATGCTTCTCGCGGCACGGAATCACCCTTAACCGGTGCTGAAAAAGAGAAGGGTTGTCATTGCGCGCCCGTCCTCGCGCTTGTCCTCGCGCCTACCATCGCGCCTGCCCTTGCGAAGCGAGGGAAGCGAGGGAACGAGAGAAGCAAGGGAGGCCGACTAGCAAAACGCCGAAAAATCCCGCCTTTTCATGTCATTTCCCTTTTTTTTACGCATGGTTTATTTAAGCCGTACGCAATTCAATATATAAAGGATCAAGCTCTTCATCAGAGTTCCAGCCTTCGGGTGTCGGAACACGCAGGACGGCCCCTTGATGCCGCGTAACAGAAGATTTTCGAAGCGCGCGTGTGGATCGCGCGCAATCCAGTCACAACGGAGCATGACACCATGAACATCGCCGCACTTCGTGTCCGATCCCTCTTTCCCGCACTCCTCCTGCTGGTCTTTTCCGCCACCCTGTCATCCTGCGGCGGAATGCTTTCGCAGGGGCCGACCCCGACTTGGACTCCCGATTTCACGCCCACGCCGACCGTCACCTTCACGCCAACTCCCACCCTGCCGCATACCGAATGGCCGGTTGTCTTGTCGGAATCGTTTAACGCGGAAAACGCGGACTGGCCGGTTGGGGATATCAATGACGAGTATGTAAAGGGAACCGTGGCCACGCTGGGCGGGAAATACTACGTCAAGCTGACGGCCAAAAAGCCCGTCTATTGGTACAGCTTCCCGGAGATGGAATACCTGCGGGATGTCTATGCCACACTGAAGGTGGATCAGCTCGCCGGATCCAAAACCGCCGAATACGGACTCATCGTGCGCGCGGGAGAAACCCTCCAGTACCTGTTCAGCATCAGCGCTATCCAACAGGGGTATGAGTTTATAAAATTCTCCGGCGACGGCGAATCCATCCTGACGCTTTGGACCCATTCCTCAAGGATTCTGATCGGCGAACCGAACCAGATCGGTGTAAAAGCGCAGGGGTCGGACTTCACGTTTTACCTCAATGGAGAACAGGTGGACGACGCCCTCGACGCCGAAATCAGCCCGGGGGAAGTCGGGATCGGGATCGTCCTCTACAAAGCCGGGGATTGGATTGAGATCACGTTCGATAATTTTGAGGTGCGGAGTCCCTCGGCGGATTAACTGCCGCGTCTGCCGCCACGGCAGCCGAAGCAGCGCGTTTAGATCCCATATATCCCAGGAGCAACTCCAACCATGAACAATTCCGGAGTGAATACTTCCGGTTGGATTCCAAATGCCCGTTGCGAGAAAAAAATCCTCTTTCAGGAGATTAGGTAAATGTCCAAGGTCAAGCTCTCAATCCGGTTTCTCCCGCTGCTGGCGCTGGCATCCGCCCTTTCCGGCGCATCCCTCGCCTGCACCGCCAACATTCCCATCGTGGGCCGCACGCAGACGCCCACCCCGACGATTACGCCGACCGTCACCGAGACGCCGACCGCCACACGCACTTTCACCCCCACCAAAACGCCGACCGCGCTGCCGACGGCGGTGACGGCACTCGAGTGGCCGATTCTCATGTACGACACTTTTGATAAGAACAGCAACGGCTGGTGGACCGGATCCCCGAACGATACCTGGGTCAAGGGAACCATATCCATTACGCAGGGAAAATTCCGTTTTGCGCTTACCGCGCAACAACCCGTTTTTTATAACATTTTACCCAATCTAAATTCGCTGACCGATTTTTACCTGGCGGTGGACGTTCAGAAGTCCAGCGGCTCTCTCGTCGCCAATTACGGCTTGTACTACAGGTTTGCCGGTCAATCGGGGTATTACTTTTTCCTGAACACCGACAAAAAGACATATGGCGTGGATCTGCTGTTGAATAACGAATGGTTTTCGAAGAAGAGCCCGGTTTCCTCAGAGAAAATAAAATATGGCAGCGCCAACCGGATCGCGGTGCTGGCGGAAGGCTCGCGTTTTACGTTCTACATCAACGGGCAGGAAATTAATTCTCTGACGGATGCCGTATTGTCCAAGGGGCAAGCCGGCTTGGCGCTGAGCCTGTTCGCCGTCGGGGATACTGTGGATATCGAGTTTGATAACTTTGAAGTGAGAGCCCCCCGCTGATTGAACCTAACGACCGCCCGGCAAGTCCGCCGGGCGGTTTTTTTATGCGTGGGTCGGAATCGGCGTCGCCGTGGCGCAGAATTCCAGCGCCATCCACCCTTCAAATCCCGAATCTGTCCGGACCGGAATCCACAGCGTGCCGTCCTTTTCCACCGGCGGCCCGAGCACTTCCACTATATCCCCCTCCTGAAGCGAGGCAATCTTCTTACCATCCAGCCCCGGCGCGTCCCGGAGAAAAACTCCCTGTCCGCCCGTGCCGCGTACCACCGCCGGGACCGGGGTGGCAGTCGGGGTGAGAGTATCGCTTGGTTTCGGTGTCTGGCTGGGCAACGGGGAAATGGTCGCGGTCAGGGTGATGCTGGGCTGGACGGTAAGCGTGGAACTTGCGGTGGGGAGCAGGATCGGTTCGAGGGTTCCCGCGGCCGGAGCGGCGGCCGGCGCGACAGCCGGTGCGGTTCCGGCCCAGGCCGCGAGCAGCGCCAATCCGACGGCACCGGCGGCGGCAATTCCCGAATACGCGCGGATGGTGCGTTCCGGCGGGCTGAATCCAAATGCCAGATAGGTCCCGATCGAAGCCAGGAGCGCGAGGCCGGTATGGATCCCCCAGGTCAGCCAGGCGCTGGTTGCCGCCTCGCCCGCTCCGGCTGTCATCAGCCCCGCGGCGGCGCAGATCGGATACAGGACCCCGTATGCGACGATCAGGCTCGGCATCCATGCATCGGCCGCCCCGCGAAGGAATCTCCAGGTCAACGCAACCGCCGCCAGGACGACCACGATCGCCGTGAATACATCCGGCATGGGCGGATACGCCCCGTGCGACGGAAAAAACGAGAAGAGGTAAGCACCCGACCAGGCGGCGACGAACGCCAGGATCCACGCCACCACCAACGCGGCCAGATTGCGGACGGCGAAGCGGAAGGATCCGGTTACCAGCCCGAGCGCGGTTCCGGTGAGCGGACTAAGCAGCGGAGAAAATGCCAACCCCGCAACGAGGAGAATGGGGGATGAAAGGACAAATGACAGTCCGATCAGAAAAGCCGCCAGCAGGGCGTATAGAAAAAAATCCAGGCGCGGGAACGCCCGTCCCGCCATCTCATCGAGGGCTTGGTCCCGTTCGTCCTGACCGATGAAGGGGAGCAGCGAGCGGGCGCGCCTTCTTCTCAGGGAAGAGGGCTGCGGGGCGGCATCCTCGGAAATTGGTTGAAGCGGATTGATCAACGCTGTCCCTCCCACCGGCGTTCGTCGCCGGCCTGCCCGGATCATTCCGTGGCGGCGTCCGGTCCCCGCCGCGCCGCCATCCGGTCAACCCTTCATGCCTCTGGTCCGGACACGACGATATTTGCGGATGAGTTCCACCGCAATCCGCGGCTATCCGTTCCCATTCGATCCTAACCGACCACCCGTACTCTGCCTCTTTAATATTATAGCCCAGCATGAAAAGCACGGGGTTATTCCTTCAGCATGGACTCTTTCGTACACGGATTGCGCGGAATATCCGGAATTCGCCGAAAAATCCGCTCAAATTTATTTTCGATTGCCTTTCATCCGCATAATCCATGAGATCTGCGAGATCCGCGCACAAGAGCCCTGGGATGACGGTCGGGCATGAGGAATTACGCATGGTGTATAATTACCCTATGGCAGAAAAAACCACCCGCCCGCAGCGAAAAAGTCGTTTGCGCAGAAGGCTGTTTCTCTACGGGGGCATTCTCCTTCTTGTTCTGGCGGCCACCGCCGCGGGTTTGGTCTTCCTATCCCGTGACGAAGCGCAAACCCGCGTCGCGCGCGACATCTTTCTCATTCTGCTGGCGCTCGAATTCATGGTGGTGGGCGTGGCGCTGACGGTGTTGATTGTCCAATTGGCGCGCCTAACCCTCCTGGTGGAGATGGAACTCCGTCCGATGCTCGAGAATGCCAATGAAACACTGGACGCGCTGCGCGGGACCACCTTGTTCCTCAACGAAACGCTGGTCGAACCGGTTCTGAAACTGCATGGTTCGCTGGCCGGAATACAGCGCGTATTGGAAATGCTGGGGATATTCCGAAAACCTTTCAAGGGATAAATCCGCCCATTCAAGCACCGGAGAAAGGAGTAACAAACATGGCTGATAGCGATAGTGAATTGGGATCCTTTATTGCGGGATTTTTAATCGGCGGCCTGGTCGGCGCCGCGGTGGCGTTGATCATGGCGCCACAAAGTGGAGAGGAAACCCGTGAGATGCTTCGCGAACGCGGGATTGAATTAAAGAATCGCGCGGATGAAACGGCTTCCGGGATCCGTTCCAAGGCCGGGACGTATATTGATGAAGGACGGGAGCGTATAGAGGGGGTGGTGGAATCCACCCGGACGCGCGTCTCCCGCCGCAAACCCGGCGCCGCGGAAGGCGAAGCTCCCGGTTAACCGCCGGGATTCTGTCGCACCGACCCGCTTCACCCGCCTGCCCACGCCACCCGGCAGGAAGGGGAATGGCAGTCGCCGGAATCCGACAGGATTCTCTGATTCGACAACTTCTAAGAAAAACGCCCGGATTCAATTTCCGGGCGTTTTTTTTATCCCGCTTGCGCGGGATGAGGAATCCCCCGTGGCTTATGGCGTATATTCCTGGAGATTGCGCTTCTTTATACTGTGAGACTTTCCGTTTGGTTTTTTTATCAGTATTGATGATCCGGCAAGCGCCTACAGGCTGGAGATCAGCTCGAGAAAGACTTGCGCCGCTTTAGGATCGAACAACGTCCCCGCTTGCCTGCGGATGTAGTCGCGCGTATCCGCGTCCGTCCATGCGGCCCGGTAGGCGCGGCGGGAGCGGAGCGCATCCCAGACATCCACCACGGCATAGATGCGCGCCGCCAGCGGGATCTGGTCCCCCTTTAATCCGCGCGGGTACCCCGATCCGTCCCAGCGTTCGTGGTGGCAGTACGGAATATCGATCGCCGACCGCAGGTAGTTAATGGAGGAAAGCAGCTCGTAGGCGTATTGTGGATGCTTCCGCACGACCACCCATTCCTCTTCCGTCAGCGGCCCGGGTTTGAGCAGGATGCTGTCCGGTATTCCCATCATCCCGATATCGTGCAGGATGGCGCCGCGGTACATGAACACCAACTCGCTTTCGCCCGCGCCGAGGGATCGCGCCAGGCGCACCGTGATCTCCGCCAGGCGCTGCGCCTCACCCGCGGTTTCGCGGTTCCGCAACTCAAGCGTGCGCGCCCAGCCCGTCAGCGTGTCGGTATAAGCCAGGGTCAGTTCATCGTTGGAGGCCTGCAATCCCTCAAACATCTCGGCGTTATCGATGGCGATCGCCGCCTGTCCCGAGACCATTTCCAGGAACGATTCCTCCTCCGGCGCCAGGTCAATGGCGGTACGGTGGAATATCTCCAGGACTCCCTTCACCAGGCCTTTGGCCATCAGCGGGATGCAAAGGTAAGCGGAAAAATCCTCCCCGGCGGTTTTCGGATATATCCGGGCGGCGTCCGCCCGTTCCTCCAGCCGGGCAACCTTGATCATCCGGCGTTCCTGCGCCGCCTGGTTGGCGTAACTCGCGGCCTTGCGGACGTATGTTTGTTCCGGGATCGGATTGCGGAATCCGCGCCCGCAGGCGAACCGGAAGGTCTGTAGATCCGGGAGGAAGATCAGGATATCCGCCGTGTGGACTTCCAACAAATCCGTCAGCTGGCCGAGCAAAATGCTCAATACCAGTTCCAGTTTGAAGCTGCTGGTGATGGCGGTATCGATCGCGCGCATGGCAATCAGGCGCTGCATCCGGCGTTCGGTCAGCGCGTTCAGCCGCGCCAGGTCCGCGTTGCGCTGCCGCAGTTCCTCGGCTTGGCGCCCCAGAGCCTCCACCGCCTGCTTGCGTTCGGTGATGTCGCGCCCGTACAAATTAACGTACCCTGCGCTCTGGATGGGCGAGAGGGAGCAGGAATAAATCCTTTCGCCGCACGGCACTTCGATCTCGCGAAGAGCGTTGGAAACGTACACCTCCCCGACCAGCGCCCGGCAATCTTCGGGAACCGGCCGGCCGACCTCAGCCTTCCACATATCCAGGAACGGGCGGCTGGCGCTGTTGGCAAACAACAGCAGACCCTCCGGAGTGATCCGCATTACCGGGTTGGGGTTTTCGGTCGGGAACCGGGAAAGGATCTGGATCTGCTCATCCGCCAGCCGCTGTTCGGTGATATCGCGCGCGGAGGACAGCGCGCCGGTCACTTCGCCCCGGCTGTTTTTCAGATTCCGGCACCACCATGCCAGCAGGCGCTTTTGGCCGTCCTTTCGCCGCTGCCAGCTCTCCAGATAAATGGTTTTTTCGTTTCCGTTGAACAGCGGCTGCACGTCCGCGTACACGTTTTGTTCGCCTTCGAAATAGTCCCCCGCCTCCTTGCCGATCACATCCTCGCCGAAGAATGCAATCCCCGCCGGATTGGCCCAGACGTACACCTTTTCGGTGTTCACTTCCATGACAATCTCGGGGATCGCCGCCAGGAGCGCTTCATGGCGGGCCGCCAGGGCATGCAATTCCGTTTCTGCACGGGCGCGATCGGTTATATCCCGGAACGTGCCGAGCGAGAACCATTGATTCCCGATCTGGATGTGGCTTGTGGAAATCTCCAATTCCCGCAGATTTCCGTCTTTGCGGATGATCTTATAGGCAAAACGGCTGTCGGAGATCCTGCCCTCTCCCATTTCGCGCATATGCCGAGAGATCAACTCCTTCGATTCCGGAGCGACATGATCCAAGAGAGGAACGGCGCGGAATTCATCCATATCGGTGTAGCCGAAAATCTCCAGCAGGGCATTGTTCGCATCAATCACCCGGTTGCCCTGTGAAAGCCCGATCCCCTCGAGGGAATCATTGAACAATCTGCGATACCGCTCCTCGCTTTCCTGCAGCGCCTCCTCCGCCCTTTTGCGCTCGGTGACATCGAGGATCGTGGCCACCATGCCCGAAAAGACGCCGTCTTCCGCGAAGAGCGGCGCCCCGTTGACGGATAAAACAATCCGTTCTCCATTTTCCCGCTCAATGGCGTGCTCGATGTCGTACACCGCCCGGCCGGCCGCTTTAACTCTGGCAAAGGGGAGAGTCTCGGGTGGAAACGGCGTCCCGTCCAGGGCGGTGATCTTCCACCGGGTATCGTCGTATTTCCGGCCGGTGATCCGGCTGGGCTGCAAGCCGAGGATGGCCTCGGCGGCGGGATTGGCGTAGGTGAGGGCACCGTCGGCATCCACAAAGGTTATCCCGAAAGGCGCGGAGGCCGTCATGGTGCTTGCTTTTTCTTCGCTCTCCCGCAACGCCCCCTCCGCGCGCCGGCGTTCCGAAACATCGAGGATGTGCGTGACGAAATGCGATGGGTTACCGTCCGGGTCGGATACCAGCACCGAACTGACCTCCGCCCAGATCGTATGCCCGTCTTTATGAAGGTACCGCTTGGCAAATCGGATGTTCCTGCCTTTTCCGTCCAGTACGTCCTGCATGAGCTTCCGGCTGCGTTCCACGTCCTCCGGATGTGTGAGGTCGAGGAAATCCGATTTCAGAAATTCCTCCCTGGTGTAGCCGAATATTTCGCAATACGCCGGATTGACCATCCGGTACCGCCGGTTAAGACCGACAATCGCCACGCCCGCCGACGAATTATCAAAAATGGACCGGAAGGTCTCCTCGCTTTCCCGCAGGATGGTCTCCTGCTCCTTGCGTTCCGTAACATCGCGGTAATTGATCAGGATCGCTCCAATAGCCGGATCCTCAAGATAATTCGTGCCGACGCCCTCGATCCACCGCGGCATCCCTGCTTCATTCTTGATTCGGGCGTGGAACGGGACATCTTTACCGGGAGACCGCCGTAAAAGGGCCAGGGCTTTTTTAACCTCGCTTGCATCCTCCGGCCAAATCCAATCCAGCATGCGGGTTTGGATGACGTCCCGATCCAGACGGCCGCTGATACGTTTTGCCGAAGGGCTGCGGTAGAGGATTTTTCCCTTGGAATCCAGCAAGCTAAAGCTATCGCTGCGGTTTCTTACCAGAACGCGGAACGCCCGGTCGTCATCCCACAAGGTTCCGGAAAGAGGCGGGGGTTTCGGTTGTGTTTTTTTAGAGGTCTGCGGGCGTTTATTTCCGGATATTCTCCGGGTGGATTTGGATGAGGGTTTCTTTTTATTCGTCATCCGCCACCTCGTTTCTTGGCGAATCGGACGGATTGCCGGCACGCTTGAAGGCGCATTATGAGGGCCGCAATATACGGCTGTTGTTCGGGGGAAACGATCCCTTCAGCCAAGGTACGCTGAATACACTTTTCGTCCCATTGTATTACATCTTCTCCACATTACATCAATGTCCGGTCGGGAGCGCCCTCCGCATGCGAGAAGATCCTCCGCTGGTTTGTGACGGGGGGAACAAAGACAGGCCCTCGTTAATCCCGGCGTATCCCACAGACCATCGAAACCCGACGGGGCCGCTGGAGGTCGAAGGCAGCCCCGTCGGCTGCGGGCGGAGTGGCCTTCGGCCGTATTACTCCCCCATCGATTGGTCCCGCCACCCCAATGTGACACCCGATATCTGTTGAAATCCGCCCGATTCCTGGCGGTATAATACGTCCGTTCCACCAACCTCGGAAACCGGGAGCGCACACGATGGAAGTTATCCATTTTGGAACGGACGGCTGGCGGGGAAGGATCGCCGAGGATTATACCTTCGCCAATGTGCGGCGGTGCGCCCAGGGGTTCGCTGAGTACCTGCTCGGAAGCGCGCTAGGCGGGCGGAAGGCTGTGGTCGGCTACGACCGGCGGTTCGACTCCGAACATTTCGCCGCCGCCTCGGCCGAAGTGCTCGCCGCCAACGGGTTTTCCGTGCTCCTCACCGACGGCCCCACCCCGACCCCGACTATCTCCTACGCGATCGGCCACGAGAAAGCCTGCGGCGGCATTAACATCACCGCCTCGCACAACCCCGGCACCGATAACGGATTCAAAGTCCGGGATGCGAACGGCGCGGCCATCGCCCCGGATAAACTCAAGCAGATCGAAGCGTTGATCCCCGTCGATTCCGCCAAGGTCAAACATATTCCCTTCGCGCGCGCAGTGGAACAGGGTTTGATCCGCACATTCGATCCAGCCCCGGCCTACACCGAACAGATCGGCCGCATGCTCGACCTGGAGACTCTGAAGCGGGCTCCGCTGAAAATCCTGTACGATCCGATGTGGGGCAACGGCGCCGGATGGCTGCACCGCCTGCTGGAAGGCGGAAAGATCGAGATCGTCGAGATCCATTCGGAGCGCAACCCGCTCTTTCCGGAGATGCTCCGCCCGGAACCCATCCGCCCGAACGTGGACGCGGGCTTGCGCGCCACCGTCGCGCAAAAGGCCGACGGGCTGATCATCAACGACGGGGACGCGGACCGGGTGGGGTTCGGCGACGAGCAGGGAACGTTCATCAATCAATTGCAGGTTTACGGCCTGCTTGCGCTCTACATGCTGGAAGTGCGGAAGTTGCGCGGCGCGATCGTAAAAACCCTTTCCACCACATCGATGCTCGACAAGCTCGGGGAAAAATACGGCGTCCCTGTCTATTCCACGGGGGTCGGGTTTAAATACGTCGCGCCGAAGATGATCGAAACCGACGCGCTGATCGGCGGCGAGGAATCCGGCGGGTTCGCTTTCCACGGCCACGCGCCGGAACGCGACGGCATACTGGCCGGGCTGTTCCTGCTGGATATGATGGTCCGCCTGGAGCGCAAGCCGTCCGAACTGGTGAAATACCTATACCAGCAGGTGGGCGCGGAATATTTCTACGACCGTATCGATTTGCGGCTGGATCCCGAGCAGCCCGGGCAGCGCGCCGCGGCCCTCGCGCGCGTCACCGCCGCCCGGCCGGAGGCCATCGCCGGCTTGCGCGTCACCGACCGCGACGTCACCGATGGATTCAAGTACTGCATGGAAGACGGCGGCTGGCTTCTGGTCCGCTTCTCGGGAACCGAACCGATCGTCCGCGTGTATTGCGAGACCACCCACGGTGGAAAGGTGCCTGCCATTCTCGCGGAAGGCGTCCGGATCGCCGGTCTGCCCCGCGGGTAAAGCGGCCGCATGTCTCCTTCCGACCGGTTCGCGCGCGTGCCGCTGGAAACCCTCCCCGGCCTGACCGATACGCACTGCCATTTAGATCTGCCGGCCTTCGACGCCGATCGCGCGCAGGTCCTCGACCGGGCCCGGCGCGCCGGGCTGACGCGGATCCTCATCCCGGGGATCGATCTGCCCGGCAGCCGGCGCGCCGCGCAGCTTGCGCACTCCGATCCGATGCTGCATTTTGCACCGGGGATTCATCCGCACGACAGCGGAACATTCGACAACCGGGCCCTGGCCGAGCTGCGCAGTCTCGCGCGCGACGAGGGCGCCTGCGCGATCGGGGAAACCGGGTTGGATTATTTCCGCGACCTCGCCCCGCGCGACCGCCAGCGGGAGGCCTTCCGCGCCCAGCTCGCGCTGGCCGGCGAACTCGGGCTGCCCGCGATCGTCCACATCCGCGATGCAGAGGCGGATGCGCTCGCCATCCTTTCCGAATTCGCCGGCCGGGTGCGCGGCGTGCTGCATGCGTTTTCCGGAGATGCGCTTCTTGCGGAAAAGGCCGCCGCGCTGGGATTTTATTTCGGGATCGGCGGACCGCTGACATACGCCAAAGCGGAACGATTGCGCACCGCGTTTCGCGCGCTGCCGCCGGACCGGATCCTGCTGGAGACCGATGCGCCCTACCGCCCGCCGGAAGGCAACCGGGGAGCGCGCAACGAACCGGCGCTGGTCCTGGCGGTGGCGCAACGCGCCGCGGCGGAGCGCGGGATAGACACTCCGGCATTAATAATTCTCACCCGGCGGAATGCCGGCACCTTGTTCGCGTGGGAGTAATGGAAAATGGATTTATCCACAATCGAGCTGGTTCGCGAGGATCTGAAAACCGTGGAGGGCCGAATGCGGAATTTTTCCTTTCCCGCCTCCTCCCCGGTCGCCGATTCCCTGGAGCACCTGCTTGCCGCGGGCGGGAAACGTCTGCGGCCCGCGCTCGCGCTGCTGTTCGGGCGGATGCTTCGAGTCGCCCAGGAGCCGCTGTTCGCGTTTTCCGCATCCGTCGAGATCATCCATACGGCCACCCTGATCCACGATGATCTGGTCGACCATTCCGCCATCCGCCGCGGCATTCCCACGGTCAACGCCAAATGGCCGGCGGGGATGACTGTGCTGGTGGGTGATTTTTTATTCGCCTGGGCCGCACAGCTTGTGGCCGCGACCGGTTCCACCCCCGTCGTCGAGAAATTCGCCGCAACCCTCGCAACGATCGTCGACGGAGAAATCCGTCAAATATCCGCTGGGGATGCATGCTGCGGCCTGGACGAATATGAGAGCCGCATCCAATCCAAAACCGCCGCGCTGTTTGAGGTTTCGTGCACGGGACCGGCCCTCCTGGCCGGGGATACCGGTGCGGCCGAGCGGTCGTCCGAATACGGCAGGTCCTTCGGCATGGCGTTCCAGATCGCCGACGACATCCTGGATTTTATCGGCGACAGCGTCAACACCGGCAAACCGTCCGGCCAGGATCTTGCCCAGGGGCTCCTCACACTCCCGGCGATTCTTTATTTTCAAGCGCATTCCGGGGATCCGGACGTATCCGCCTTCCGCGCAGGAGACCGCGAACCCGGCCTGCGCGCCCGGTTGTTCGATGCCATCCGCTCATCCGACGCCATCGATCACTCGCGGGATTCCGCGCGCCGGTATATCGGCCGCGCGGTGGAAAGTCTTGCGTCATTTCCAAAGGGCGGGCACCGCGATGCGCTGGAGGATTTGGTTAAATCTATCGTCTAGAAGAATCCACGAAGGGCGCGCAGGGAGTTGTATTCGTCATCCTCGTATCAAAGAGCGACATTGCCATTTGTCCGTCATTCCCGCGCCTGCCCTCGGGTAGCATTTCGGGTTGCCTTTTTTCCATAAGCTGGAATGGTTTTACAGCGAGGGTGTTCCTGGCCGGAATCTAAAATTACCATAATACACAAAAATAAAGCCCCTGGATCCCCGCTTAATGCGCGCAGGGATGACCAACTTTTTTCCCAAATCTCCGTATTACGAACAAGGCGGCCTCGCTTTTTTCTCCCGCGATTGCAGAGAATAGGGCAAGACCGCGTCGGTCTGTTTTCTCGTCAGCCCCGGATCGGTATTTATCACGGCAAGTGCGTGATTAATCCTTCCAGCTGTCTGATGTGATCCCGTTCGTGCCACAGCACCCGGCGCAGCGCTTTGCGTGGGGACCATTTCTCCCCGAAATCCTCAACCACGATGTCCGCCGCCGCCCATTCCGGCAGCTTTTCCTGAAACCGCGCGCGCACGGCTTGCAGCCGCCCGATCGGATCGCCCGGCATGTCG
>DAOUDU010000033.1:0-4807 GCA_034430775.1 Anaerolineales bacterium
ACGATCAGTGCCAGCAACGCGAAGGCCGCGCTCGAAATGAAGAGCGCCGTATACCCGAGCGACCGGCCGGGCTGCAGGTTATTGAGCCAATCGAGCGCGGGTCCGGTCATCCGGCTGAAAACGCCCGCGCCGGCGGTCGCCAGGTTCGTCAGTCCGAGGAATTTCCCCGCCTCGGCCTGCGGCGCGAGGTCGGTGGCCAGCGCCCAGTTGCTGGTGATGAACACCCCAGCACCGGCGCCGATGATGCTTCCGCAGATCAGCACCGCGGCCGGCGTGTGCGCCGCGATCATCAGCAGGCTTCCGGCGGCGACGAGGATCGCCGCCGCCGCATGGAGCGGTTTGCGCCCGAAGCGATCGCACAACCAGCCGCTGCCGAAGGCGAAGACCGTCAGGGAAATTGCGATCACCGCCATCAGGTCCCCGGTCAGCGCGACCGGATCGGCCACGGCCAGCGTGTCACGGATGTAATACTGCGCGAACGCCTGCACGCCGTATATGCCGGCCAGGAACACGAAGCGCGAAAGGATTAATCCGGCAAATCCCGGCGCCGTTTTCCAATCGATTTTAAACATCTCCGAAATCGGCAGGCGCAGCGGTCCGGTGGCAACCTGGTGCCGGCTGTCCGCCTCGCGCGATCCGGCCAGGGTGATCACGGCACTCACGGCCAGCACGCCCGTGACAACCACGATTGATGCCTGCCAGTTGGATCCGTCTTCCAGCAGGAACCTTCCCATCAGGAGCGAAGCCGCGATCAGCCCGAGCATATCCAGCGCGCTCTTCACCGCGCTGCCTCGCCCAAGCTGCTCGGGCGGCACCCGGTCCGGAAGCAGCCCCTGCAAAGGGCCGTGGGCGGTGTTGGAGGTGAACTGCAGTCCGACATACCCAATCGCGAGTCCGGGGATGCCGCCGGCAAGCGCCATCACGCCCAGGAAGATCAAATCCAAAAGCGTGCCGGAAAATATCAGCGGCCGCCGCCGCCCCCAGCGCGAAGCCCATTGATCGCTGACCGCACCGGAAATCGGTTGGACAATCATCGCGATCACCAACCCCGCCGCGGTCAGCAGGCCAAGGACGGTGTTCTTCTGATCGTCCGGGACGTACAGTAAAAGGATCGTGGGGAGCAGAATGATGTGCAGGCTGTTCCACATGAATGACAGCCCGAAGAAATAAACGTTGAGGGTGAAGAATTCCCAGACGGGGATTTTACGCATCCGGCTCCTTCGACTCACCCCTCCCCTGTCCCCTCCCCAATATGGGGAGGGGGAAGGGGTGACCCCGAAGGGGTCGGGGTAGGAGGAGGGGTGAGGGCGCCAATTTTTTCCATCACGATTCTACCCGCTTCCCGGTCGCGGATGTCAGGATCGGGGATAGAGGTTTTCGGCAAGGCGAACGGTGCTCCAAAGCGCAGGCGGAACGCGTCCGCTGCTTCGTACGCCCCGACCGGGATGAGCGTATATCCCGCGCTTTCCAGATGGCCGATAAAACGGCCGGCTCCGGGCGGCGGCGGCATCAGGCGGCCGTCGGGCGAATCCATCCCCTCGGGCGCCAAAGCGAAATCCGGTTTTTCTATACGGGCGAGACGGAGAATCCGGCGCACTGAATCCGCGCGCCGCGCTGTGTCGATCGGACGCGGCGGCATCGGCGGCATGAGCGTGAAGGAGTACATGCGCGCGAACCGCGCCAGCACCCATTCCGTCAGCGGGGTGAACAGGCACGCACGGAGCGGATCCGGAAAGGTCCAGGCCGAAGTCATCGGCCAGTGCAGCTCGCGCCCGGTCGCGGCAACCAGCGCAATGGCAATCCACCAGGCGCGGAAACCGGCGCGGGAATAATGATTAACGAGAAAGAGGTACGGGCCTTCCCCGCGCGGAAGCTCACCGGTGATGTCCAGGCTCGAGAGGCCTTCTTTCAACCGGGCGGCATCCTCCGCAAAGGAACGGTTTTGTCCCAGGAGAAAATCCCGGAGGATAGAAATGGCAATCCGCGCCGGGTAGCGGTAACTCGGGGGCATGGGCCGAATTGTATATCAAATCGTTTTTCAGGAGATAGTATGCCTGTAGACAATTATTAAACAGGAAATCTCATCACAGAGCCCGCCAAGTTTTTTATAATTATTCTTGGCGTCCTCTGCGTCTCTGCGGTGGGATTCTTTTTTCGACGCTTTCGGCTATCCTCGGAATCCCCGCAGCCTCAAACTGTTGCTCACCACGAAGACCGAGGAGAAGGCCATCGCGCCGGCGGCAAGCATCGGGTTGAGGAAGCCCAGGGCGGCGGCCGGGATCAGGATGACGTTGTAGAAAAACGCCCAGAAGAGATTCTGGCGGATGGTGCGAAGGGTCCCGCGGGAAAGCCGGATGGCGCGGGCCACGCCGCGCAGGTCGCCCGAGATGAGCGTGACCGGGGCGGCGGCCATGGCGATATCGGTGCCGCTGCCGAGCGCGATCCCCACATCGGCTTTGGCCAGCGCCGGCGCGTCGTTGATCCCGTCGCCGACCATCGCGACCCGCTCCCCCTCCAGCTGCAGCCGCGCCACCTCGGCCGCCTTTTCGCCCGGCAGCACCTCGGCCAGCACGCGGCCGATGCCTGCCGCGCGGGCAACCGCTTCCGCCGAGCGGCGGTTGTCGCCGCTGATAAGCACAAGCTTCACGCCGGCTTCTTTTAACAGCGCGACGGCTTCGAGCGATCCTTCTTTAATAGTATCCGCCACCGCGATCAGGCCGGCCGGCTTCCCGTCCACCGCGACCAGGAAGACCGTGCGTGCCAACCCCTGCAACCGATCCACTTCAGCTTTAAGCGGCGCAGTGGAAATCCCGGCCTCCTCAAGCATCCGTTCGTTGCCGACCAGCACCACGCGCCCGGCAACCGTCGCCCGCACGCCGCGTCCCGGTTCGGCCTCGAACCGTTCCGGATCGAGCGGCGTCAATCCGCGCGCGACGGCCGCGGCCCGGACCGCGTCAGCCAGTGGGTGCTCCGATTGTTTTTCCGCCGAGGCCGCGAGCTGCAGCAATTCGTTCTCCCCGCCGGGCAATCCGGAGGCGATCACTTCGGTCACTTCCGGAAGGCCGCGGGTGAGGGTCCCGGTTTTATCGAACGCCACCGTCGTCACCCGCCCCGCGTTCTCCAAGGCTTCCGCGCTGCGGAAGAGGATGCCCATTTCGGCGCCCTTGCCTGTCCCGACCATCACCGCGGTCGGGGTGGCGAGCCCCATCGCGCACGGGCAGGCAATCACCAGCACCGCCACCGCGCGGATCAGCGCGGTCGTGAAGGCATCCGTTGCACCCGCGCTCAAGCCGGCGATGAGCCAGATACCGAACACGATTGCCGCTGACACAATCACCGCGGGCACGAACCACTCGGAAACCTTGTCCGCCAGCCGCTGGATCGGCGCCTTGCTGCCCTGCGCCTCCTCGACCAGGCGCATAATCTGCGCCAGAACCGTGTCCCGTCCGATCTTGAGCGCTTCCATTTTAAACGCGCCCTGACGGTTGATCGTCGCGCCGATGACCTTGTCGCCCGGGCCCTTGGCCGCGGGGATGGGTTCCCCGGTGATCATCGATTCGTCAACATTCGAGCGGCCGCTCGTAACCGCCCCATCGACCGGGATTTTCTCCCCGGGACGGACGGCGAGGATATCCCCCGGCCGGACGTCCTCGACCGCGACCTCCTCTTCCTTCCCGCCCACGATGCGGTGGGCCGTCTTGGCCTGCAGCGAAGCGAGTTTGCGCAACGCGTCGCTCGTCCGGCCCTTGGCGCGCGCTTCGAGATACTTTCCGAGAACGATCAGGGTGATAATGACGCCGGCCGTTTCGAAATAGACATGGCCCGTGAGCAGCCCGAGCATGACCGGGATGGAATAGAAGTATGCCGCCGAGGAGCCCATCGCGATCAGCACGTCCATGTTGGCCGATCGGCTCCGCAAGGCGTGATACGCGCCGGTGTAATACTGCCATCCGACCCCGAACTGCACCGGCGTGGCCAGCAGGAACAGCACCCAATCGAACCACGGCGCGTGTCCGATCGCCTGCGGGATCAGCATGAAATCGCGCGCCATCGCCAGCCCGAACAGCGGGAGGGTCAGCACGACGCCCCAGATCAGGCGCCGCCGCTGATGCGCGATTTCCATCCGGCGGGCGCGCGCCTCGGCGTCTTCGCCCGTCCCGGCCGCTTCCGCCAGTTCGATCCCGGCGGCCGCCATTTCCTTCCGGATCTCGGCGACCGTGATGACCGTGGGGATGTACTTTACAAATGTTTTTTCGGTCGCAACCGAAACGGTGGCTTCCAGCACGCCGCGCAGGGCCCGGAGGCGTTTTTCCAGCCGCTGGGCCTCTCCGACATCGGAAAGGCGTTTTACGGAAATGGTTTCTTCCCCCACCGCCACATCGTACCCGGCATGGCGGATCCGTTCGACCATCGCCTCCTGTCCGAGCCGCGCCGGATCGAACACCACGCTGGCCCGCTCCGAGGCCAGATTCACTTCCGCGCTTTGCACTCCCGGCAGCCGCTTGAGGTTGCGTTCGATTGTCGCCACGCAGTTGGCGCATGTCATTCCGGTAATGGGCAGGGTGATCTGTTCGTTGGCCATGATGCCTCGGATGCTCAGCGTTTCGTCGCACTCGCCCTCACCCCGGCTCAGATCCGGAAAAACACCGGATCTTCGCCTTCCCTCTCCCAGCATAAGCTGGGAGAGGGATTTGAGGGTGAGGGGCTGAAAAATCGCCGATGAAAA
Source organism: Anaerolineales bacterium (assembly GCA_034430775.1). Classification (GTDB taxonomy): domain Bacteria; phylum Chloroflexota; class Anaerolineae; order Anaerolineales; family RBG-16-64-43; genus JAFGKK01. Next base: position 4,727 of record DAOUDU010000033.1, read on the forward strand.
ATTTTCGGACCGGCAAAAAAGTCGTATCTGGAAATTATCAGGGCTGTTGCTTTTCCCGGCCCCGCGTCAGATATTCGCCGG
>DAOUDU010000034.1:0-3859 GCA_034430775.1 Anaerolineales bacterium
GCTCGAGGATTTGCCCGTCGCTTAGCGCCTGCCGGGAAGCCGACTCCGGATTGCTCGATTCGGTTCCGCCGCCGGCCCGGCCGTGGATTTGGAACGCTTTGGCGCCCAGTTGTTTGGAAAGGATCCGCTCCTCCGGCATGCGGACAACGTAATGGTCCGGCTCGACCTTGCCCGCCACCAGCGCCTCGCCCAGCCCGAAGGTAGCGTCGATCACGGTCTCGCGCCGGCTGCCGCTCAAGGGGTTGGCAGTGAAGAGCACGCCCGAAACCTCGGACGGGATCATGCGCTGGACGGCGACCGCGAGCGCCAGGCCCTCGGCCGGGACCGCATTGCGCATCCGGTACAGAATCGCGCGCGCGGTCCACAAGCTGGCCCAGCATTCCATCACCGACCGCAGCAGCGAATCCAAACCGATAACATTGAGGTAGGTTTCCTGCTGACCGGCGAAACTCATTTCCGGCAGGTCCTCGGCGGTGGCCGAGGAGCGCACCGCGACCGCCGCATCCCCCGCCGGATCGAGCGCGCGGTATGCGGCGCGGATTTCCTCCGCGATCTCCTCCGGCATGCGGGAGGATAAAAACAGTGCGCGGATTTTTTCCGCCGCCGCCTCCAGCGGCTCCGGTTCCGGCCGCGGGATTCCGGCAAGGATCGCACGGATCTTCCCCTCCAGATCATTCCGCCGCACGGCTTCGCGGTAGGCATCCGTCAGGATGCAAAAACCGGACGGCACCGGCATCCCGCCGCGGGTCAGCACACCCAGATTGGCGGCTTTGCCGCCGGCCAGGGCCAGATCATCGCCCGTCAATTCGGAAAGATTTCGCGTCCAACGCATAATTTTTTCCTTTTCCTATGGGGCTCGGGATGCACTCAACGAGTCTCTATTCCGCGGAAGAAGATATCCAGCATGGAGTGAATCGTCTTTTCAGGATCCGGCATCCGGTCGCCGCTCAGGTAGATCTGAACGTACAAACCGGCCAGCATCGTCAGAAGCGTGCGCGCGGCCTCGGATGGATCCACGCGGCGGAAGATTCCCTTCCGGATTCCCGTTTGAATGGCATTCGTAAACTGGGTGGTATACACGACGAAGAAGGAGGCCAGCTCCGCGTGCACCCGGTTCCGGCTGCCGGGCACCTCGCGCCGGATCACCTGGAAGAGATCGAAGGATTCCCCCCGCAGGCGGATGCCCGCCCTGGCAATGGCCTCAATCTGCCGGTGCGGGTCATCCCCGGCGCCCACCGCCGCGAGGGTTTCGTGGACCCGGGAGGAGCTCCGATCGAGGAGGGCGTAGACAATCGCCTCTTTGCCGGGGAAATGGTGGTAGACGGTCGCCTTGCCGATCCCGGTTTCCCCGGCGATCTGGGAAATCGAAGTGGCCGTGTACCCCTGGCGGACGATCAGTTTGCCTGCCACCTGGAGGATTTTTTCGCGGGTGTCGGTAGCCATCATGGTTCACCTCCCGACCGACCGTTCGGTCGGGAGGCATCATATCACCTAAAGAACAGGATCGTCAAGCGTGGGGAGCGGACCGACGCGGTTGTTGGGACCGGTGCGGTTATTGGGACCGAGGCGGTTATAGGGACCGACGCGGTCCATAATCCCGGCGTGTTTTGGACGGGGACTGCGTCGTTCTGGTCCAGGGCGTCTTACGAAATCCGCTTCGCCATCGGCCGCATAACCGTATCCATCGTGATCTTGTCCACCATAGACGGGGCGATCCAGCGCAGCAGCATTCCCCACCTTCCGGGACCCATCAGTATTTCGCGCTTCCGGAGCCGCGCGGCGTCGAGGATGATATCCGCGCACCGCTCCGCGGTCATCATCTTTTCGGTATAGATCTTCCGGCCCGAGGGGCCTTTTTCCTTCCCATTCTTGTCGAGGTAGTGCTCGTGAAACTCGGTGACAACCCAATAGGGGGAAATCACCGTGACGCTGACACCGCCGTCGGCGAGATCCATCCGCAGCGAATCCGAAAAGCCCTGCAGCGCGAACTTGCTCGCGCAATATGAAGTGTTGTAGGGGACCGTCAGCAGCCCGCCCAGGCTGGAGACGTTGACAATCCGTCCCTTCGTGGCCAGCAGGTACGGCAGCGCGTAATAGCAGCAGGAAAGCGCGCCGAAGAAATTCACGCCCATCACATAATGGAACAGCCGCAGACCCGGCAGTTCATCGAACCGGCCGACGACGGATAGGCCGGCATTGTTGATCAGCATGTCGATCCGCCCGAAAGCCTCCATCGTCCGGACGACCAGCGCCTCGCATTGGGTTTCTTCGGCCACGTCGGTCGGGATCGCTTCGGCTTTCCCGCCGAGCGCGCGGCATTCCTCCGCCAGCGCCTGCAGGCGTTCGGCGTTGCGGGCGGCCAGGGCGACCGACGCGCCTTCCCGCGCCAGGCGGAGCGCAAGCGCCCGCCCGATCCCGCTTGAAGCGCCGGTGACGATCACGGTTTTTTCATGGAAGGTTTCGGACATCGTTCCTCCCAAAGACCGAGGCGGTCTTGAAGACCGCCTCGGTCTGATCAAATCGGTTTCTCCACCAGGATGATTCGGTATGCCCCGCCCAGCAAAGAAGGTTTGTCATGGACGATGCGGATGCTCGTCCCTGCCGCCTGTCCTCGCGCCTGCCCTCGCGAAGTGGGGGAAGCGGGGATCAAATCGCTCAGCCGCCGGGTGACATCGGTTCCAATCAGCGTCGAGAAGACGTTGAACAGCCGCCGTCCAGCCGTGAGCTTTCCGTCCTCCGGCCGGAATTTGTCAAAGATGATTATCCGCCCGCCCGGCCGCACGGCGCGCAGCGTCTCACGGAAACAGGCCGCGCCGTCCGGCGCGACGCTCAGGATCAGATGCAGAATCGCCGCGTCGAACGATCCGGGCTCGGCCTGCCGGATCTGCACATCGCCCTCGCGCAATTCGATCTCCCGCCCGGGCAACGGCAGCTTCCGGCGCGCCTGCTTCAGCATGTCCGGGCTGAGATCGATCCCCAGCACGCGCACGCCTTCCGGCAGGAGCGGGAAGTCGACGCCCGTCCCCACGCCGGGGATCAACACGCGCTCGCCCCGCCGTAAACCCAGAGTTTCCATGGATTTTTTGCGGGCCGCCGAAACAAGGAATCGGTCAAACAGCGGATCGTATAAGGGAGACCATAGCCTGTATATGAATTTGTTCCAATTGTTTGTGAGTTTCATTCTTACCTCGTTCTCTCCCTCACCCCGGCTCACACTGGAAAAACGCCGGTTGTTTACCTTCCCTCTCCCAGCTTTTGCTGGGAGAGGGATCAAAGGGTGAGGGGGTTTTACCAAATGCCCGGCAGCAGACGGTAACGCACCCGCTGCGAATAATCCGCATAACCTGGAAGCTCGCCCTTCAGCGTGCGGTCCTCGAGCGCCGTGCGCAGGATGATCAGGAAGACCGTCCCGACGCTGATAAGCAGCGCGCCCCAGGAGGCAAGCATTACCGGGACCGCCAATTCGAAGGCGATCATTCCCAAATAACTGGGATGGCGCACGAACCGGTATGGTCCGCCTGCGGCGACCGCGTGTCCGCGGTCGGATTGGATGCGAACAATCTGTGAAAAGAATTTATTGTTGGCGACCGCCCAGGGAACAACAGCGTATCCGAGGAAACTAACCGCCAGAGCCGCGATTTGAATCCCCAGCGGAAATCCCCCCGTCCAGCCGTAACGGAAATCCAACCCGGCGACGACGTAGCGCGCGGCCTGCAGCAAACGGATTCCGCTGTTGATGGCGATATCCCATTTCTTGGCGTCCTTGGGCGGCTTCATGCGCTCCGCCGCCAGATCCGGAAACCGGTTGAAAATAACGAACCCCATCGCGACCATCATGAAGGCGTTCACCGCCAACACG
>DAOUDU010000035.1:0-3073 GCA_034430775.1 Anaerolineales bacterium
TTCACCATCAGGTGCGCCCGTTGGAGGTTGATGCCCTCGCCGGCCGCGTCGGTCGCCAGGAGCACCTGCGCGTCCGAGTTGAAGAGGAAGGTTTCCTGCGCCTTACGCCGTTCCTCGCGTCCCAAACCGCCGTGAATGATCACAACGGCTTGGGGTCGGCCCAGTAATGTGGTTATCCGCTGATGCAGATAATTCAACGTGTCGCGGTGTTCGGTAAAGATCACGAGTTTCTGATCCGGAGAGCCTTTCGGCGGAGGAATTTCTCCTGAACCGTATGGCGGGTGTGTTTCTGCAACGCGTTTATCCAATCCTTCAGGGGTGAATATTTCTCTCAGTAGGCCTGATAGCTGAAGCCACTTGGTATCTTCGCCGCTCCTCCGGACCTCGGCGGCCCTCGCTTCCAGCCGCACAAGCGTGGAGATCTCGTTTTTCAATTCCTGAATGGTCCGAGCGGCCGTAGCCTGGTCAAGCACTTCCTCTTCCGCGGCCTGGGCCTCATCTTCCGGAGCTTCTTCAAGATCTTCCTCTTCATCCTCTGTTAATACCGGACCCTCTGCAGGAAGTTCGGCAAGGTCAGCGCCACGTTGCAGTAACTCCACCTCACGCTGGCGTTTTTCCAGCCGCTCCCGCCGACGGCGCAGTGATTGGAGGATTGCTTCAGGCGAGGAAGCCAGCCTGCGCTGAAGGATGGTTAGTGCAAACCCGACTGTACCCGCACGCCGGTCGTTCCCGAGCTTATCTGCCCGGTTAAATTCCTCGCGGACATATCCGGTGACTTCAAAATATAGCCGGGCTTCCGCATCTGAAAGCTTATAGGGAACCGTGTATGCGATACGGGGAGTAAATAATGGCGTTCCGTCGAATTTGAGGAGGTTTTCTTTAACCATCCGGCGCATCAAATCTGAGATATCAACTTGATGCACGCCATCGCGGAATTTTCCTTCGAACCGGTCACCGTCAAGCAAAGCCAGGAATAATTGAAAATCCGCCTCCTTGCCATTGTGCGGAGTAGCGGTCATCAGTAGGAAATGCCGTGTCAGGCTTGAGAGCAACTGACCCAGCCGATAACGTTTCGTATATTTCACTTCGCCGCCGAAGAACGTGGCGGACATCTTATGTGCTTCGTCGCAGACGATCAAGTCGAAACGGCAGTCATTTGCGGCGAGCTTGGCTTGCACATCCTCATTCCTGGAGAGCTTATCCAGCCGGGCGATGATTAAATCGTTTTCCATAAACCAATTACCGGTGCGGGCAGATTCGAGCTTGTCGTTTGTGAGTATTTCGAAAGGTAAGTGAAAGCGCTTGCTTAGTTCATCCTGCCATTGTTCGGCAAGACTTCCGGGGCAGACGATTAAACAGCGCTGCAAGTCGCCTCGGATCATCAGTTCTTTAATGAACAGGCCGGCCATGATGGTTTTCCCGGCGCCGGGATCATCGGCGAGTAGGAAGCGAAGCGGTTGCCGGGGGAGCATGGCTTCATATACTGCGGTAATTTGATGCGGCAACGGGTCTACAAGCGAGGTGTGAATAGCTAATACTGGATCGAAAAGGTAGGCCAGGCGGATCCGTTGAGCCTCGGATACCAAGCGGAATAATGAGCCATCGCCGTCGAAGCTCCAAGGTCTTCCAATCTCCACCAATTCCAATTTTGGCTCGTCATGCCGATATAGAAGTTGGTTGCCTACTCGACCGGTGGAGTCTTTATAGGTCAGTTCCAATGCTTCGGAACCATACTGTTGGACGCTTACGACAGTGACCTGAGAATCGGGGAGGATTCCTTTGATAATTGCCTTCGGTTTCAGATCTTCAAGTTTGACCATATCGGATCCGTATCGCGAAGTTCGTTGGTCGGGATGACGCTAGTTATGAGTAGAGTATACATTAATCCAGGCAGATGAACTTGCGCTGTTTGGCGCGCATTCACCTGGCGATGAAGCCCTGCGGGTAATGGAAGGATGCAATATACTAGAAAGACATGTTATCAGGAGGGAACCATGGACCTCAACGAAGCCCGTAAGGTTTTATGGATACGCCCGAATCGCCGTCCGATGGGCGAATTGTTGGATGAAGGGTTTTTTACCAAGGGGCGGTTGGAATGGGCAATCGCGCATGCCTATACCCCTAAATTGCAGGAAGCAGCGAGAATATTATTACCACTCGTAGAAAAATCCAATTACACTCAAAAAACTGATAAAACCGCCTTTCAAATGGAGCTTCCCAAATTAGAAATCCCACTTACATTGGATCAGGCGAAAGCAACGGTATGGCCGTTCCCGCCTTACAAGGGCGAGCCGATAGGACCGCTTGTTATTGAGAAGAAGATTTCTTTGAAGGATTTGGGCTATGCCATCGAAAACGCTTGGGATTCAAAGGTCCGAAATGCTGCATTGGTTTTATCTGCGGTTCGAATGAATCAGATCGTAAAAGAACCTCAACCCTCAAAAGGGCATGTTGCCGTTTTTTCAAAGGGAAGAAGCTTTTCAACAAAGAAGATCCTTCAAATTGTACAGGTTCGGGGAATGGTTTTCGGCTTGGTGCTCGGTGTGGCGCTATTGTGGTTGACAACTATCCTCTTTGGACGGCGTCAAACGAGTACTTCGCTTACAATCGCCGATGTTTTCGCATCGCCTTCAGGAGTGATAGGGCTGGTTATTGGTATTGCCATAATCATCGGGGTAATGATATTCATTTTATTTACCGTTGATCGAACGGTAAAGGAGCTTGACGATCTGGCCGAGCTGTATCGAAAAGGAGAGGAGGGTGAAGAAAGAGTTGCCGATCTCATAAAAAGAAATCTCAATGGCGATTGGTCTTTGTTCCGAAATGTAACCATCCCTGGGCAAAAGGGCGGCGATATGGATGCCGTACTTGTCGGCCCGAATGGGGTGTGGAATCTTGAAATTAAGGCTCTCTCGGGAAAATTCTGCAATATTGGAGAGATGTGGCAATGCCTGGAGGGAAAGAAATGGCAATCCATGAAAAGAAATCCAAGCAGTCAATCCAGAAAAAATGCTTTGCGATTGAAAAATATTTTTGAGGCGGATCATGTTTCTGTTTTTATTAAACCTGTTGT
>DAOUDU010000036.1:0-57568 GCA_034430775.1 Anaerolineales bacterium
TTTTCGTCTCCGTCATGAGCCGGCTGAGTGTTCAGGTGATCGAATTGATATTGTTCCCGCACGAGATCGAAGAGCCCTTCTTTACAACCGCCCGCGACAGCGGGGATTACCCGGGGATGTCCGGGTTCACGGCGTGCCATTTTTTCCTTCCGGAGGAGCTGGAGCGGGATTTTTTGGGCAAGGGGGTGAGGATCCTGGAGATGGCCGGGTTGGAGGGGATCAGCTCCCGTCAGTACCGGGCGGTAAACGCGTTGGCCCGCAATAAGAAGCGCTGGCGGGTCTGGCTGCAGACACACTATCAAACCTGCACCCATCCGGCGGTGGTCGGGATGAGCGAACATATGCTGATCGTGTGCAAGAAGATGTAACCCATTTGCAGATGCCCCACCCTTCGAGCGGACGAGTTTCCCGACGACAGCTTGACATGCATCGGTGCTGCTTCTCGTGGGTTCGGAAAAACGATCGGCACTATAATGAAACATGCCTTCCAAAAGCACATCCAAACCGTTTTCCGTTTCCTCGCAGTCTGATCCAGAGGAAGGCCGGGCAGGAGGTTCCCATGTCGGCGAAAACCATACTTCCCACAAGGCGAGTTCTTCCCCTCCTATTATTCCTGTTTCCGCTAATAAGTGCCTGCCTGTTCTTTAAGCTGCCCGGCTCCGGCGCCACCCCGTTGCCAACGGTAGAAAATCAATCGACATCAGCAACGCGACCACCCACCACGCCCACTACGACGACCAGGCCATTGCCCGAGCCGGACTGGCTGTATCCGGTGCTCGGCCTGTCGAATGCCGGCCGTATGAGTCAGGTGGGCCAGTTCGGCCGAGGCCGGCTGATGGATCTGGGTTGGACGGCCGACAACAGCCATTTGATCATAGGGACATACACGGGACTGGATGTTTATGATTCCGGATTGATGTCGCTGGTCAACCATTTGCCGACCCCGGACCACGTCGAAGCGCTTGCCGTCTCGCCGGTCGGGAACCGGACGGCAGCCGGATTGGGAGACGGACGGGTGCTGGTGTGGGATATCACCGCGGACGGTCCGCCGAACCTTGACCAGGCGCTGGCCGCCTCCGCCGTAGAAGTGGTCTTTTCCGGCGACGGGAAGCTGCTGGCTTCCGGTTCGACAGAGGACGAAGTAAGAATTTGGGACGCCGCCAGCGGCGGGGAGATCGCCGCGTTCGCGGGCGATACGGGCCGGGTAACCAGTCTGGCGTTCTCGCCCGACGGCTCGGTCCTGGCCGTATCCTCCGTCGCGCAGCAATCGGGGCCGATCGTCGCGACCATCTATTTTCGCGATGCGCACACGGGAGCGTTGTTGGGTTCCATCCGCAATTTCGGCGATACGGCTTTCGAGACGACGTTCTCGGCCGATGGAAAAAACCTGTTTGTGATCGGCGCGGCCGGCAGTGTCACCCGGATTGATGTGGCCGGCCGACAGCGGATCCCGCTATTCTCCATTGACGCGGAATCGGTGGACGGAGCCGCCTTCTCGCCCGATCGATCCATGTTTGCCGTACACGAATATCAAGGCGAGATGACGCTTTGGGACCTCGCCGCAAAGAAAAAGATCCGGACGCTCGGCGAAGCCGATGCGTTCGCCCGGCGATTGTCGTTTTCGCCGGATGGCACGATGCTGGCGGCGGGATTTGGAGACGGCGAAACGATGGTCTTCGACGTGGAGACAAGTGAACGAACCGGCTACCTGAACGCGCATCACGGCTCGATCCTCAGCCTGGCGCTCTCGCCCGACGGATTGCGCGCCGCAACCGGCTTCGGGTATGAAACCGCGCTGATCAGCGTGTGGGATACCGTTGCCGGAAGCGAACTTTTTATTCTGGACGGGCACACGCGCAATGTCGAAAGCGTTGCCTTCTCGCCCGACGGCGCGCAGCTCGCTTCCGCATCGGAGGATTCGCTGGTGATCCTCTGGGACGCGGCGACCGGCGCTGAACGCCGCACGCTGGACGAACACACCGGCGTGGCTTCGGGTGTGGCGTTTACCCCAGACGGCGCATACCTGCTCTCCGCTTCGTGGGATAAACGCGTCCTGCTTTGGAACCTCGCGGATTTTTCCGGCCGGACGCTGTTTACCATTCCAAATTCTTACATCTACTCGCTGGCCGTATCCCCCGACGGAAAAATGGTCGCTGCTGGAGGAGGATACGGGGGGCTGGTCGTCCGTTTGGCGGGATTACCGGGCGGGGATATCCTGCGGGATTTTGAGGGCGCGGATGCCAACCGTTTGGCTTTCTCGCCCGACAGCCAGTCACTCTCCTCCGGCCGGGTTGTGTGGGATACGGCGACGGGAAAGGAACGGCTCGTTCTGGATCAGAAGAAGCAGGACGTATACGCGGTCGCCTTTTCACCCGACGGATCGATCCTGGCGATCGGCAACGGAAACAACGAAGTGGTTCTGTATGACGCCGGAAACGGCGAGCGGCTGGCCACGCTGAAAGGACACACGGACCGGATCAGTGATGCCGCCTTCACGCCTGACGGGCGGGTTCTATTCACCAGCTCGATTGATGGTACGGTGCGATTATGGGCGGTGGCGCCGTAGCGGCGGCGGCAACAAAGGATTGCTTCCGCAAGATAGAATGCGAAAGACGATTCCAATAATTCCTATTACTGGGGTTAACTCGCTGCCTCCGGTAGTGGGTAGAATGAAAAGGTTCCACCGTGAGAGTAATTTCGAAGAAATCCCATGGAATGCGCTCACTCCTTTCAGATAATCATCCGATCGCAAACAGGGAACTATCCCGGAGCGCATCCTGCCCTATCCCATCCAGGAAATAACAAAGAGGATGGATCAACCTAACAAACCTGCAACCATGGAATTTTAAAAATTGCACCGGTAGGAACGCACCTGCCAGGCGCGCCATTTCACAGCCTGCCCCGTCGCGGCTGAAGACGGGGCCATCGCCTTTGGCGGTGGCAATTTACTTTCTTCGGAGTCTTACCATGACCAAAAGAATCTCCCGCCGCGAATTCCTTTCCCTCGGCTTGACCACCGTGCTTTCCGCCTGCGTGCCGAAAATCACCGTCCCGCCCGCACCGACGGCGGACCTTTCGGCGACCGAAACCCGGCTGGCGGATACGACCCCGCGGATTTTCGCGCCGGATGATCCGAATATTCTCTACACCGGCCGGATCGTTTTTTCCGATCCGAAGGCGCCAAAATATTCCGCGCCGGGAGTGTACATCCGTGCCCGCTTCCGCGGAACGGGGGCGGCGGTGATGCTGGAGGATGAGTTCAAATGGGGAACCAACCGCAATTATTACGACGCCGTGCTTGACGGTGGAACAATAGTCAAGATCGCGCCCAAGGAGGGAGTAACCCGCTACGAAGCTGCCTCCGGGCTGGCCAACGGAGAACACACGATCACGCTGGTCAAACGCACGGAAGCGAGCATCGGGTGGTCCAGGTTCCTTGGGTTCGAATTCGCGGGTGAAATCCTCCCGCCGCCGGCCCGCCCGGCGCGGCGGATGGAATTCATCGGCGATTCGATCACCGCCGGGGCGGGGATCGAGGCGGCGAATAATTCCGCCGAGTGCCAGGCGGACGGCTGGGGCCAGCCGTACCACAACGCCCGGCTGGCCTACGGCCCGGTCCTGGCGCGCAGCCTCGATGCCGAGTACCACGTTTCGGCCGTATCGGGGATCGGCCTGGTGCGCAACTACAGCCAAAGATACGACGCGCGACCGATGCCGGAAGTGTACGATCTGACCTTCTTCGAGCAGACCGCATCGCCGAAATGGGACACCATGCGGTTCGTCCCGGATGCGCTGGTGCTCGCGCTCGGAACGAACGATTTTTCGCCGGGCGACAGCGAGCGGGAGGTGATGGATGTGGACGCCTTTGCCGCCGCATACATCGCCTTCATTGAAAAACTCCGCGGCGATTACCCGGAGGCCGAAATTTTCTGCGTCTCCAGCCCGATGCTCGGGGATCACTGGCCGAATCCTTCGAATACCTTCGCCACCGATCAGAAGAACGCCATCACCAAGGCCGTGGATGCACTGAACGGCAAAGGCGATTCGAAAGTCCATAAATATTTTTCGGTCCCTGTGGTCGGGATCGGCTGCGGCACGCACCCCAACGCCGAACAGCAGGCCATGATGGCCGCCCAATTGCGGACGGCCATCGCCCCGGTAATGGGCTGGTAGTCACTACCTTTCACTATGGGCGGCCCGGATTCCATATCCTTTGACGGTTTGGCCGATCTCTACGACGAGACGCGCTGTTTCGATGCGCGTTGTTTCGAAGCCGCGCTAGGGTACATCACGGACCGCTTCCCCGTCCGCGCATTCCCCGACGTCTTTGAACCCGGAATTGGCACCGGGCGAATCGCCCTCCCACTGGCGGCGCGCGGCTATCGTGTCACCGGTGTGGACATTTCGCGGGATATGTTGGATATCCTGCGCCGGCGGATCCGGAGTGATACCGCGAACCCCCCGATCGCCTTCCTGCAAGCCGACGTCACCGGGCTTGTCTTTCCCGAAAACGCGTTCGACCTGGCGGTTGTGGTGCATCTATTTTATTTTCTCCGGAATTGGAAGAAAGCCGCAGAGGAAATCTTACGGGTTGTTCGCAGGGGCGGCTGTGCGCTTCTGATGCATACCGGTACGGGAATGGAGATACCGGCGCTGAACGACCGCTATGCGGGGTTGTGCGCCGCAGCGGGATCTTCCCTTCGCAACCCAGGAGTGAACAGCACGAAGGAAGCCGCAGACCATTACCGCCTGCTCGGTTGCGCGGTGGATGAAGTGCGCGACCGGTGGCAATGGACGGCGGGGATTCCGCTCGGCAAGGCGATTGAATACATCCGCCGGCGGGCGTATTCCTTCACCGTGCTCGTCCCGGAGGAAGTCCACCGCAGAGCCGTTCAAACGCTTCTGGAGGAAGCGGAAACCGATCCAAGGGGATTGATCGGATCGGTGGACGTCCCGAATCAGATATACCTCACGGTTGTCCAAAAACCCTGATCCGGACCCTCGGCGGTAAATGGTTGCGGGATTTCGAGTACAATCGAAAAGAGTCCGCTTCCACGGGGAAGCGGGAAAGCAGGACGGTTGCCGAATACGTCTGCAAAAATATTCAAGGCTCAAAACCGATGTGTCAATTCTTGTTTATCGCCGCGCTTTTTCTGATTGTCCTGCTTGCGGTAAACATTGAATACCTGATCTTCCCAAGCCTTCTGGCCAGCGGAGCGGGGATTATCTCGGTGCTGCTGGGTTTGGGAATTATTCTCTACGGTGGCCTCCGAAAAGGAAAAACCGCATCGGAGCCATCCGGATCCTCCGGTACAGATGAAGCGCATCGGTCCGCGGGCTGCGCGCCGCTTGTCGCCGGAGGATTGTTTTTTCTGACAGGCATTGGCGTGCTTGTTCTGCAGGCAATCGGGTACCTTCATTCACTGGAGCTGACCAAATAGTGAAAGGAGGTTTTTTATGGAGGATGCCTCGCAGTCGTTTGGTCGTCATTCCCGCGTGGTTTTCGCGGGAATCCAGGGTTTTCAGGAATGGACGCCCGCCAAGACCACCCTGCTTCGCAGCCATTCCGGTTCAAAAGACACGAACCGGAATGCTTCGCGAGGGCAGGCGCGGGCATGACGATCTAGAGGATGTTCCAGCACGCTTTTTGGTCCGACCCAAAGGAGGGGGAAGGAGGCACTATGACCGATCCAAAAACGCGCACCGAAGAATTCCAGGTTAATGGGGACGCGCTCCTGACAAAGATCAAGGAGCTGCTGCACGAGGGCAACATCCGGCGGATTCTGATTCGGGATGAGACGGGTAAAACCTTGATCGAATTTCCGGTCACGATCGGGGTTGTCGGCGTGTTCCTGGCGCCGCAGCTGGCGGCGATCGGCGCGATTGCCGCGCTCGTCACGAAGTGCACGCTGGTGGTGGAGAAAGAAACCTGACCCCGCCCCTTTAGAAACCAGTGCCCCCTCATTTCCTCCGGAAATGGGGGGACTACAGGGGGGAGGTCGGAGGTTCCATGCGTCCCAATCCCGTTCTTCGCAAGCTTGGTTTTTCCGATGGCGACCGGGTGGTGATCATCCACGCCGACGACATCGGCTTTTGTCATTCCAGCGCGGCGGCGATGGAAGGGTTGATGAACGGCGGCATCGTGTCTTCGATGGCGGCGATGGCCGTCTGCCCCTGGTTCCCGGCGGTTGCGGAATATTACCGCGCGCATCCCGGGATCGACCTGGGATTGCATTTCACCGTTACTTGCGAATACGATGCCTGCCGCTGGGGTCCGATTTCGACTCGCGATCCGCGTTCCGGGTTGCTGGACGGTGAAGGATTCTTTCACCGACGGTCGGAACCCCCGCAGAAGCGCGGCAAGGCGGAGGCGGTGGCGCTCGAGCTGAAAGCGCAGATCCGGCGCGCCCAGGCGGCCGGGATCGACCTGACACATGTGGATTCCCATATGGGCACCGTCTGGCATCCGAAATTCCTGCCGGCGTATATGCGGATTCCCGTCCGCCAGGGACTCCCCGCGTTCTTTCTTCGATGGGATACGGAAACCGCTATGCAATGGGGATACAACCGGCGGTCGGCCGCCGCCTTGACCCGCAAAGCCTCCGAGTTCGAGGCGCGCGGGCTGCCCCTCTTCGACCGTCTTTTCATCATGCCGCTGGAAAACGCGGACGACCGGATCGAGACGGCCCGCCATGCACTCTCGACATTGGCGCCCGGGCTGACCTACTTCATCCTGCATCCGGCCGTGGATTCAGCCGAGTTGCGCGCGATCGCGCCGGAGGATTGGCGGGCCCGCGCTGCGGATTACCAGGCATTCACCAGCGCGGAACTTCAGAATTTTATCCGCGATACCGGCATTCGGGTGATCGGTTGGAAGGTATTGCGGGATTTAATGCGGAAGAAAAAAACGAAATAATATACGCCCTCACCCCCCTTACAGGAGCGCACGGCCGTGCGCCCCTGCAAGGGGGGTGAGGGGAAGAGGAGCCTTCATGCCAAACTATAAATGTAAAATCACCGTCCTCCGCAAGTCATTTAACGAAGATTTATACAAACTGTACCCGTATGGTGAGCCCGCTGCCTGCGGACGCCTCGAAGTGGGGCAAGAGTTCATCACCGAGAGCGAGTGGGATCCGCCGGAAGGGCTGTGCACTTGGGCCTGGGCGGATATGCGCTCCATCATCCATGGCATGCACGCCGGAAATCCAGTAGTGAAGATTGAATCCTGCACCGATGGGCTGAGGCCGGTGCTGTTCAAAGTCGAACGGGTAGAGGTTTAGCGGCACTTATTGGATAAGCATCCTCAACCGCCCAAAACCCTGTATAGTAGCAGGAGAAAGAATTGAAGACATGAGGATCCGAGACTGAAAAAAACATCGGCTCCGGATCCCCCGCCGGAAAGGAGCTGAATTTGAAAAACCTTACTCCCGGCGGATAGCAAGGCTTTCCTGCGCTAGTCAACGGTGTGTTCGGCTGTGTGGCGGTGCTGCTCCGGCGGCTCGCCGGGCGGCGGTCATCGGCCACTCCTACGGAACAAAAGCAGCAGAAATCCTCAGGGTTGAAACCCATCAGTAGTTCGATCGATAAAACGGAATCCCGCCATTCAGGGAATGCCGGTCGTCACTAGCAGGGTGTTGAAAAAGGAAAATATGGGTGTCATTGCGAGCGACCGGAGGGAGCGAAGCAATCTCCCTCTTTAGAAAAAGAAGGGGATTGCTTCGTCGCTTCGCTCCTCGCAATGACATTCTCAGCCTTTTTCAACACACTATTTTTTTTCCCCAGGCGGAACCCTCTGGAGAGAAATACGATGTGTGTGGTTTCCTAAAAAGGTTTTATCCGCCCGGGATGGGGTTGTGCCCGGCCGGTTGCTAAAATGAATTCCACCAATTCCTCGAGCGGAACGGTCGCCAGGCCGATCGCCGTATCACAGCACCCAAAATAGATCCACAGCAGCCCGTCCTTGACGACGGCGCCCGTCGGGAAGAGCACGTTTGGAACGAATAGCCCGAACTTCTCGTAATACGCCTCGGGTTCCATGATGAAATCCGGCGCGCGGGCGATCACCCGCCGTGGATCCGCCGGGTCGAGCAGCATCGCGTCCAGCCTGTAGATCACGCGCCGGGTGGGGGCGTGGACGGTCTGGACCCCGTGATACAGCGTCAGCCAGCCGTGCGCCGTCCGTACCGTCGGAGCCGATCCGCCGATCCGGTTCTCCTCCCAGCCGAACTCCGGACGTATGACGATTTCAGGATTGGTCCAGGTCTTAAGATCGTCCGAGAAGGAGATCCGGATCGACGGATGTTCCTCCCCGTGCCCGGTGTCGGTATCGACAAACCCGATCGGCCGGCGGAGAAGGGCGAACCGGCCGTCCGCTCGTATAGGAAGAAGCGCCCGTCCTCGTACAGCGCGCCGGGATTGTACGCATTGCGCATCCGCCGATCCCACATTCCCGGCCAGACGATCGGATTTTCCGCGCAACGCGCGATTTTTACGGCCATGGCTTTTTCTCACAAGTGAATGCGGGCGGGTGAGAAAGTTAGGACAATGACGATACGGAAGGAGAAAGGGATAGGGGGAGGATAGGACAGTTATGTCGTTAGGCTATAATGGATTGAATTACGGAGAAAAAGCATATGCAGCTTCGAATTGCGTCCTCCGTCACTCTCATTTTCCTCCTCGCCGCCTGCGCCGTCGCGCCGGTTACCCCGACCGTCACCCCCAGCCCGGCGCCGACCGCCACCGCAACCTTCGCGGCTGAAAAGTACGGCGGATCCGATATCGACGTAACCTACTGCACGATGGATGGACTTCCGCAGAAGCTCGACGTGTATTACCCGGAATCCGGCGGACCGTGGCCGGTCCTGTTCTACATCCATGGTGGAAGCTGGCGCGAGCTCGACAAAGCCGAAGGGGAGGGCTGGCGGTATCTTAACGATCAGGGCATCCTGGTCGTCTCGGTAAATTACCGTCTGGCCACCAGCGACATCAAATTCCCGGCGATGATCCAGGATGTCATGTGCGCGGTGCGCTACCTGCGGGCGCACAGCGCCGATTACAACATCAACCCCGGGAAGATCGGCGCGCTCGGTGCCAGCGCCGGCGGCCACTTGGCGGCGCTGCTGGGGACGGCGGACGCTTCCGCCGGGTTCGACGTCGGCGAGTACCTTGATCAATCTTCGCGTGTGCAGGCCGTGGTCAGCCTCTCGGGCCTTTCGGATTTCACCCAGGTGGTGGAAGGCGGGGTGAGCATGGCGATCTACTTCGCCTTTGGCGCGCTGGCCGGAACCAATGACGCACTGCTCGCACCCGCCAGCCCGGTCACCTACATCACCCCCGACGATCCGCCATTCCTTATTTTTCATGGGGATAAGGACGGAGTTGTCCCGATCGCCCAGGCGCTGACTCTCGACGAACGCCTGCAGGCGGCCGGCGTTCCCTCGACGCTGGTGATCGTCAAGGGCGGGGACCACGGGTTGAACCCGCTCCCGGGCCAAACCGCCGAACCGGCGTGGGAAGCGATCGCGCGTACGACCCGCGATTTTCTGGTAAAAAACCTGAAATAGGTTTACCCGCGGCAGGCGGCATTTGCCGGTGTACGCATCTGATTAAATATATATGTGCCTTTCGGATAAGGAGCGCAGTATGCAATTCCCCCATCGGGCCAACCGCCTCTTGAGCGTCTTCCTTCCGGGAATGGCGTTTGCGGCCCTCGCCGCCGGATGCAACGCGCCGGCCGCCGAAACGCCGGTGCCGGTCCCGCCCACGGCGGCCGCTTCCGTTAACGAGCCGGTGATCTCCGAGGTCCGGCTGGACCGGACCGAGCTGCCCCGCTACGAGTCGATCGAAATGGTTCTGGCCGTCGAGGCCGAGTACGCCAACCCGTATGATGCACGCGAGGTGAAGTTGGATGGCACATTCTCCGGCCCGGACGGGATCGAAATGAAAAGCCCCGGTTTCTGGGACGGCCAAAACGCATGGCGCATCCGCTTCACACCCTCGCGTGAAGGACGCTGGACCTACCGGCTGGTCGTTACGGATGCCAACGGAAGCAGCGTGCCGGTGGAAGGGAGCTTCTCCGTCACACCCTCCGAACTTCACGGCTGGGTGCGGGCCGGGAACCTTGTGGATCCCGCCTACAGCAGCCGCTACCTGGCCTACGACGACGGCACGCCCTTCTACGGGGTGGGGCATTGCGATGCGTGGAGCATCCTCACACCCGGCTTCTCGATCGAGAAAGGAGTGGCGCTGTTCGATACGATGAAAACAGGCGGGGAAAATTATGTCGTGTGGTGGCCGCTGTACATGATGTCGCCGATCGGCAGTTCCTATAACCAGTACTCGGTCAACAACCTCAGTTCCATCGATGTGATCGTCAAGGACGCGCAGGCCAAAGGAATCCAGCTGGTCTTTACGGTTTGGGCTCATCCGGATTTGCGCGATGCGACGCATTCCAACTCCGGCGGGCGGTGGGAATCCAATGGCTTCAGCAAGCTGGGTGACATCAAATCCTTCTTCACCTCGGACGAAGCCTGGGCCTGGCAGGCCAACCTGTACCGCTACCTGATCGCCCGCTGGGGGTACAGCCCGGCGATCGGAATGTGGCAGACCGTCTCGGAGATCAACCTGACCAACGCCTACGATCAGCTCAATCCGTGGCATGAGAAGGTGAACGCTTTCTTTATGGATAACGATCCTTACCGCCACCCCACGACGGCAAGCTTTAAGGGTGAAGGAAGATGGCCGGAAGGCTGGGCGGCGATGGACATGCCGCAGGTGCACTTGTATGATTTTTCCTTCGGCGGACAGGATGTCGACGCGGTGCACGCCGCGCAGGTTCTGGCGGACTGGACGCAAATGATGTGGGATGCGGATCCAAAACCCAACTGGACCGGAGAGTTCGGGGTCTCCGGCAATGTGTACTACCCGGAACTCTTCCATAATTCCATCTGGGCGGCGCTGGCGGCCGGCGCGGCGGCGACGCCCGCGGAATGGAACAGCGGCGCGTGGATGGAGATGACGCCCGAGATGCTGGCCGATACCTCGCGCCTGGCGCAATTCCTGGCCGGGATCCCGCTGGTGAAATGGAATCCCTCCGCGCTTGAGATCACCAGCCCCCAGCCGAAAATCCGCGGTTGGGGGGTGGCGGGGGAACCGGGCGGGCTGTTCTGGGTCCAGGATTACACCATGGAGGGGGAGTCGATCGAAGCGGTCCGCGGGTATTCGGCGATCCGCAACGGGGTGACGCTGGAGATCTCCGGACTGTCGGCGGGTACGTACGCCGTCACGCCCTATAACCCGTGGTCGGGAGAATTCCTCGCGCCGGTGGAGGTTAATTGCGGCGGCAGCGGCTCGTGCGCCGTCCCCCTGCCGGATTTCCGATCCGATATGGCATTCCGGCTGGTCCGAAAATAGCACATCCCATCAGGACGTTCCGGCCGGCGATCCGGTCCGGCGGAGGTGGGCCTTATGACTGTGGAAAAGACGATTCTGCGCAACACATCGCTGGCCGGTGGAGCATTGCTGGCCGCCTCCATTCTCATCTTTCTTGTCGATCCGTCACCCGCACTGCTGACAGCAGTTTCGAGTTTCTTCCCTTTGGTCCTCAGCCTGGTTGGGGTGGTGTTGGCGTTCGGGCTTTATCGCCGCCAGACGCCGAACCGCGAGGGCGCCCTTGTCTGGGCGGCGATGGGCCTCGGATTGCTTTGCTGGGCCTTGGGTGAATTGGCCTGGTTCCTGTATGCCGTTGCGGAAAATGTGGAAGCCCCATTCCCTTCCATTGCGGATCTGCTTTGGCTGATCGGGTACATCCCGCTGTTCTTCGCCATTGCGGCCCCCTACGTGAGGTTGCGGGCCTCCATCCCGGTCCGGGGCAGACGGTTCCTGGCGGCCGTCCTGATGACGATGGGGATTCTGCTGATCGGTGTGGTTATCTATCCGATCCTGTCCAGCCCGGAAGCCGGTACGCCCGTCGAAATGGCGGTGACCATCGCTTATCCGGTAGCCGATCTCTTTCTTCTCCCGATTGCTATAGCCCTCTTCATGGTCTTCCTGGGCGGACAGGTGGCGCTTTCCTGGGGGCTTATCGCCGGGGGAATCCTGCTCTTTGCCGTCTCCGATTTGTTGTTCAGCTATGGCGGCTGGTACGGGCTGTACTATCCCGGCGGACAGTTGAATTTTCTGAGCGGGGCTTTTGATACCCTTTACCTTGCCGCATATCTCGTGCTGGACATCGGCCTCTTCCTGCGATTCCAGCTTCCGGAACCGGGAAGGGATCTCGATCTGCAGGATTTTGTTCCCGAGCAGGGGAAGGGGTTTCTGCTGCTGGCGGATCAGGAGGGGCGGGTAATTTTCATCGATCCCGCGCTCCATTCCATTCTGGGATTGAAGAATGCCGATGAGGAGGTTGGAAAGGACTTTGGCCCGTTGTTCGGCCTGCCGGCCGCTTTTTCGAAAGCGGCCTTGCGCAAGGCGGCCCGGACCGGCATCAGCGACGATTACACCGTTTCGCTCGGCCTCTCCCGTTCGAAATACCGCTTGCGGGTTGTCGGTTCGAATGATCCGCAGACATTTACCGGGTTCGACATCCTGGTGCATCCGGACCGGCCGCATTCCGCTCCGCTCGCCGACCGGGAAACCATCATTCTCGGCCGGGTCGCGAATCGGGCGCGCGAAAGCAGCCGGAATGCGCCCGGCGGCGAGGCTTCACGGCGGATTTATTTCGATACGCTGGTGGAGCTGCTTTTCATCCTGGTCAGCCGGGCCAGCGGCGCGGTCGTGGGAACGGCTTACGAATCCGTCCTGAATGAAAAGGCGCGCCGCATCGGTTGCGGTTTTTCGATGAAGAAGGGGCGCGCGGTATGGGACGACGACCGTGCGGAGCCCGGGCAGTACCGGGTGCTTCTGGAGGAAGCCGTCCGCTATGCCGGCCAGGTGGTTTCCACCGCCACGATCGAACAAAAGATCGGTGAGATCGAACACATCATGGATCCCGAGAGCGTCCGCGCGGCGGAGGAACTCCGCCTGTTTCCCGCTTCCGGAAGGAAAGCGGATACCGGGTAGAATATTCATCCCGCCGCAATCGTTCTCCGCGAAAGGAGACCCAAGCGTGAAAATCGAACCTCGCAGCACACTGGTCATGATCGGCGATTCCATCACCGAATGGGGAAGGGAAAAGCCGCTGTCGGACGCACCGGATGACCTGCTCGGCAACGGGTATGTCCATTACGTCGATGCCCTGATCGGAGCCGCGTATCCCGGGCGCCGCCTTCGGATTTGGAACATGGGCATCGGCGGGAACACCGTCCGGGACCTGGAATCGCGCTGGACAAAACACGTCCTCGATCTTAAACCCGATTGGCTTTCGATCCTGATCGGGATCAACGACGTCTGGGGCCAGTTCGACCTTCACCTTCCCCCGGCGCAGCAAATTTCGATCGGTGAATATGAATCCACGCTGGACCGGCTGCTGGGCGCAGCCCGCCCGCGGCTGAAGGGATTGATCCTGATGACGCCCTATTTCGTAGAATCCGACCGCAACGTTCCCATGCGCGCGATGATGGACCGTTACGGGGGCGTCGTCCGGAATTTGGCGGAGAAATATCAGGCCGTCCTTGTGGATACGCAGGCGGCGATCGACCGGGCACTGCGCGATCGGTCGCCGGATGATCTGGCGTCCGACCGCGTGCACCTAAATGCTCTCGGACACATGGTTCTGGCGCGCGCGTTTCTCCAGGCACTGGGGTATTCGTGGGGATAATGCTTAACCTCATCCCGAATTAAAAATGTTGGGCGAGGCTTGTCCTCGCTCCGATGGGGTCTTGTATTCATGCCAAGCCTTCGCAGCCGGATTATTCGATTCGCCATCCAAAATACAAATATTATGAATGGGAAACACGGCGCCGTCGTCGAAACGCGCCGGGCGACCGATGCCGCCGCCCGTTGGCTGCGTCCCCCGGGCGGGGTCGCGATTCATTCCGCCCGGTCGGGTGGCATTCCGGGAGAGTGGATCATCCCACAAGACGCTCCGGCGGACCGGGCGCTCCTGTATATGCATGGCGGAGGGTTTGTCTTCGGTTCGCTCATCACCCACCGGGCGCTGATCGCCCGGCTGGCAAACTCGGCCGGAACGCGCGCTTTTTCGGTGGATTACCGCCTGGCGCCCGAGCATCCGTTTCCCGCCGCACTTAATGATTCCTTGGCGGCATACCGCGGCTTGGTGGAAAACGGAATCGCGCCAAACCGGATCGTCGTCGCCGGAGATTCCGCCGGCGGGACCTTGGCGCTGAGCCTGATCCTTTCGTTGAAAAAAGAGGGCGCGCCACTCCCGGTCGCCGCGGTGTGCATCTCACCGGTGACCGACATGCTGTGGACCGGACCCTCGATGCGCACGAAAGCCGGCATCGATCCCATATTCACCGAAGGGGGAGCGTCGCCTTTGGGCACCTCCATCCACACCGATTACATCGGATCGGAAGACTCCCGCAACCCGTTGATCTCGCCGCTGTACGGCGATATGCACGAAATGCCCCCGGTTCTGCTTCACGTGGGTGAGGACGAAGTGTTGCTGGATGATTCGGTGCGCCTGGCGGAACGCGTGCGCGCGGCCGGCGGGCAGGCGGAGTTGGTTGTGTGGGGCGGCCTATGGCACGTCTTCCAGGTTTTTGCGCCCTTTGTCCCGGAAGCGGCCCAATCCATCCGGCAGATAGGGGAATTTGTTCGTCGAGTTTGATTTTCTTCTCCGTCCTAACCCCCTACCCAACGCTGTAATAAGTGCTGAGTAAGATTTTCCTCTCCCTTCCCCCTTCCCCTGACGGGGAAGGGGGAAGGGATGAAATTCAACCATCTAAGAGATGGATCCAACTAGGGGTAGGGGGTTAGGATAGTGATGAGGGGAGCGTGGTGCGATTGGTGGACTGAGGGGAAAAACTTCAATTTATTATTGTCGCGTTGTTCAAGCTGTACGGATTCTCCGTCCCAACCCCCTACCCAACGCTGTAATAATTGCTGAGTAAGATTTTCCTCTCCCATCCCCCTTCCCCTTACGGGGAAGGGGGATGGGGTTGGGTCAATCAACTCAGAGCAGCATTTGACTAGGGGCGGGGGGTTGGGACAGTGGGTGTCAAGGATTGTGTTTTCTTCTGCAATAATTGGATCAGTTGGATGATCAGGAACGATGAATTGCCGCTTCCCCGGAACCCGGGAGTTCCTGTCCGTTGCGCTCTCAGCGTGGCGATCTGGTTTTGATCCAAGCCGGATCCGCCGGATCCCCCGCCGCCGCCGGGACCGCCTTCAAACCCGGCGGGCGGACCCCCGCCTTCAAAACCGGCCGGCGGTCCACCGCCCTCCATAACGAATCCTCCGCCTGGAAAATCCCCTCCGCTTGAGGCGCCCGGAGTCCGGGTGCCGCTCGCCGCGAACCGGCCGGCGGAGCCAAAGTAATCGGCCATCGCCGTTTGCGTCAGCTTCATCTCCGCGATGGCGTGGATTTGATCGGCGGTCATGGTCGCCTGGACTTGTTCCAGCACCGCGTCGATTTCCGCCTGGGCCGCCGTGCCGCTGGTGGTTAGCTGCTGGAGCAGGGTGTACAAAGGAAGCAGCTCAACGGCCATCGCCGGATCCACAGCCTGCGGTGTGCCTTCCAGCTTGAGCGTCCCGAGAATGAGCTGGGTTTCCACCGGAAGCGCGCTGTCGTAATCCGCGTTCAACCGGTCCGGGTTGACCGTGCCGGCGGAGGAGGAATTGGCGCTGCCGCAGGCGGCCAGGACCATCGCCAAGGCGGGAAAAACAATGCCGATTGGAATATACATCCGTTTCATAAAGTCACCTCGTTGGTATTGGTTTTCGAAAACCGCTCGTGTTCCTCACGCTCCGATCCCTCTCCCGATACCCGTCCTTGTGAAGCGTGGATCAGCCGGGAGAGGATGACCGGAGGTCTTCCGGCCGGGTGAGGGCGGGTTGCTTCATTCGTAGCGCAGTGCCTCGATCGGATCCAGCTGCGAGGCCTTGCTGGCCGGATAAAATCCGAAAAACACGCCTACCAGCGCCGCGGACCCGACTGCCAGCAGGATCGAAGAGGGCAGGACAACCGTGCGCGTGCTGCTGAAGGCGGAGAAAAGCCAGGCGCCGATAAACCCGCTCGCCATGCCGAGAATCCCCCCCGAGACGCTCAACAGCAGCGCTTCGGTGAGAAACTGCAGCAGGATATCGGCCGGGGTCGCGCCCACCGCCTGCCGGATTCCGATTTCGCGCGTGCGTTCCGTCACGCTCACCAGCATGATGTTCATAATCCCGATCCCGCCCACCAGCAGCGATACGGCCGCAACCCACGCCAGCAGCGACCGGAACGCCGCGGTTGTGGATTCCTGAGCGCTGATCACATCTTGCTGGGTGGTGATGGTCACATCGAGGTTTTCGAGCGTGGTCTTGTGCCGCTTTGCCAGCAGCAGCTTAATCTGCAGGATGATGGAATCCATGTTTTTGGTGTCGTTGACTTTGACATAGACCAGCCGGACCCGGTCTCCGGCGATCCGGGCGAAGCGCGAATCGGTGAAATGCGTGAAGATGACGGTGATCGGGGTGTACAGCCGCGAATCGTAATCCACTTCCCCGACCGTACCCTTCCTGGCCAGCACGCCGACGACGGTCATTTTCACGCTTCCGACGGAAATCACCTGGCCGATCGGATCGGCATCGGGGAACAGCTGCTCGGCGAGGGTGTATCCGAGGACGGCGACTTTCAGTTTCCGGTCCACATCGCTCTGATTGAGGTACCGCCCCCGGCTGATCTTCATATCGCGAACGGTGGGGAATCCGGGCGTGGTTCCCAGGATGGAGATGCTATCCAGTGCGGTCTCACCGGCCTTGACGGTTTCGGTGGCGCCCTGTTCCACGACCACCGCGTCCACGCCGGTCACGCTGTCGGCGATCGCGGTGGCGTCATCGAACACCAACCCGGAGGAAGCGGCGGCAGCGCCGGCGGTGAACCCGCCCGGCCCGATCCGGTTGAAGTTGGCGGTGACGAAAATCAGGTTGGAGCCCAGGCCGGTGATGTTCTCCTTGATGGTGGCTTCCGTGCCCGCGCTGAAGGCCACCACCATGATTACCGCGGCCACCCCGATGATGATCCCCAGCATCGTCAGGATCGAGCGGACCTTGTTACGAATGATGGCTTCCCAGGAGACGCGGAAGATTTCGAGTGGATTCATGAGATTCCCTTCCCTCTTTATTCCACGAAGAATATGAAGAAAAAACCTGAAGGACACGAAGGTTTTTTTTGATTATTCTTGGCGCGCTTCCGAACTTCCCTCGTGTTCTTCGTGGATTCCATTCCGGACGACATTCGCCACGTGGCCGTCTTCCAGGTGGATCTCCCGCGTGGCTTCCCGGGCGACCCGCGGATTGTGGGTCACCATGACGACGGTGGTTCCCCGGTGGTGCAGGTCCTGCAGAATGTGCATGATCTCGTCGCCGGAATGGCTGTCGAGGTTGCCGGTCGGCTCATCGGCGATGACCATCACCGGATCGTTAATCAACGCCCGCGCGATCGCCACGCGCTGCTGCTGGCCGCCGGAGAGTTCGTGCGGCTGGTGGTTGAGCCGGTCGCCCAGCCCGACCAATTCGAGCAGCGCGCGGGCTTTTTCGTCGCGGGCCTGCGCGTTCCATTCCAGGGACCGGTTGTACAGGAGCGGCAGGGTGACGTTGCGCAGGGCGGTGGTACGCGCCAGCAGATTGTAGGATTGAAAAACAAACCCGATCTTCCGGCTGCGGATGAACGCCAATTCCTGCCGGGATAGGTGGCTGACGTCTTCTCCATCGAGGACGTACGTTCCGGCGCTGGGGGTCGCCAGGCACCCGAGGATATACATCAGGGTGCTTTTCCCCGATCCAGAGGGGCCCATGATGGCGATGAATTCCCCCGCGTGGATCCGGAGGGTGACGCCTTCCAGAGCCGCCACGCGGATGTCTCCCACGCCGTAGATCTTGGATATCTCAGAGGTTTCGACGATCGCCCGGGCGGACATTATTTCGTCTCCGTGATGCCCGTGGTGACGACATCCCCTTCCGAAAGGCCGGATTTAATTTCGGCCTTGGTCGCATCCTGCAAGCCGACCTCCACCATGCGCATCTGGGGTTCGCCGTCGACCATGACGAACACCGCGTACTTCCCGGCGGAAATCTCATGCACCGCTTCCAGCGGAACCGTCAGGACGTTATCGGCCTCCCCTCCGATGATGTCCACCGATGCGGTGGTCCCGAAAGGAAGCGGCGTCTTGACCTGCGTATCCAATAGAATGTACGCGTGGATGTACGACGCACCCCCGGTATTGCTCAATTCCGGGTCGACCGACAGGACTTTACCGGTGTAGACGTTATCCGGAAGAAGATCGAAGGTGACTTCGACGGCGGAGCCCGCCGAGATGTTGCTCCAATCGCTCTGATCGAGGAAGATCTCCAGGGTGTACGGTTGATCCAGATTGGAGATTGTGATCGTGGAGCCGGAGCCGGCCGTGTCGCCCGCCTGGAACCCCACTGACATGACGGTTCCATGAATCGGCGCGTACAAATTTGCGGCGGCCAGAGAATCCTGGGCGGCGGCCACACCCTCCAGCGCCGATTCGTATGCCGCAAGGTTGGCGCCCGTGGCGCCTTCGGGAATCGTTCCGGTGGTGATGGCGGTCAGATACCAATTGGCTTCCAGCAGCTGCTGCTTGGCCAGTGCGTAATTCGCGCGGGCCGATGCGACGTCTTCATCCGATGGCGGAATTACCATCTTTTTTCTGTCGCGTCCCTCCGTGACGATGGTCAGGAAGGTTTCGGGGACATAATCGTTCCAGTAATCCAGCCAGGCTTGGGCCAGGTAATTCTTGTATGCCTTCAGGTGCTGCTCTGCAGAATTAACTTTTTTATCGGCTTCCGCCGAGGGATTGGCGGCGGCATCCGCCTTGGCCTGGTCGAGCGCTTTTTCCGCCTCTGCCACCTTCTCTTCCCAATACACCACTTGCGGGCTTATAAAGTAGGCCAGGGTCGCCTTCGTGCCGACCACATTCACCTTGGCGTCGGCTACCGCAAGTTCGGCGGCGGCGACCGCGGCCGGGGAGGTGAGTTCGGTGAGCGCGCGCTGCGCCTGTATCAATTGTTTTTGCGCGTCGGAATCGTCCAGGCGGGCCAGGAGCCGGCCGGCGTCGACAATATCGCCCACTTTGACCAGCACCTCCACCACTGTGCCCGAGGAGGAAAACCCGAAGGTCGCCGTGGCGGAGGGAATTAGATCCCCCGTTCCGCTGGCGAAGAGCTTTATATTCCCCCGTGTCACGGTGGCGGTTTGCACCGCGGAAGCGGCCGTGTCGGCGGAAGCTGTCTGCTGCTTCCAGAAGTAATACCCGGATCCGCCGGCGGCGGCGAGGACGAGCAGGATAGCAATCAGCAGAATCCGCCGGCGGGAAAACACGCCGCGCTTGGGGGTCGTTCGGACCGGGGTCGTCATTGGTTTTTTTCCCTTCTCTTGGATGGTTCATATATGATGCTGCTGATTATCCAATGCCGGGATTAAGGCCTGATAGAGCACATATTCAGAAGTTGTGAAGAATCAGGGAAAAAATAAATGAGGGATTAGAAAAACACCCGCCGAAGCGGGGAATGGGGAAAAAAGGGAAAAGAGATACATGGGAAAGGGCAGCCATATGCCACTGGAACCAAAAGACCGCCGATTTACTAATCGGCGGTCTTTTGGTTATCTTGTTTCCTGGGAAACCTGCACCGGTGTTCCCGGTGATTACACGTCGTAAACCATGAAGAATTCGTACGGGTACGGCCGGCGAATTACCTCGTTTTATCTCCGGCGGCTGCGGCGGTATGCCCGCGAGCTCATCCCGGCTTCGCGCTGGAGCGCCAGCAAACGCTTGGCCGGGCCGTGATGATGACGACCGGGATATTGCGCGTCTCGGCGCGGGCCTGCATGGCTTCGAGCCCGGCGAATCCATCCATTTCCGGCATTATCAAATCCAACAGGATCAGATCCGGAAAGGTTGGGTTGATGGCTTCCAATGCCTCACGGCCGTTGCGGGCGGTGACCGGCCGGCAGCCGATTTACTTTACCAGCCGGCTGTGAAGCTCCGGCGTACCCGGGTTGGCATCGACGCCCAGCACACGGTACGGGCCGCCGGCCGGGTCGCAGTAGCGGGCCAGTTCCTTCGCCAGCTGTTCGGGATGCAGCGGCTTCTGAAGATAGTTCAGCTCGAGCAATTCCCCCGGTCCTTCCCGAGATTCAATGCATGGATCCGGACGGGAATATGCCCGAGGCCGGGTTGGCGCCGGACCATCCCGATCAGAGTCCATCCTTCGTTCGCGGCCAAGCGGTCTCCCGGAATAATCCCAGCCGGGGGGTCGGCGGCCGACTTGACAAGCCAATCCTTCTCGTCCTCAAGGCAAAAGCTGTGCGGAGTGAAGCCCGTTGCCGCAGAGACTGGGAAGGCGGCTCGACGGATTCCCGCGGACGGTCAGGATCGCCGCCGGATCGCCCTTACTTTGTCAGATACGTCCGGCCCTTCCAGGTAAGTCCCCGCCCGGAACGCACGCGGCGGTACGAATCCAGCATCATGCTGCTGAAGTAAATAATTCCAAGCGGCGCGGCCAGCGCGTACGGCGCGGGGATTTTGTACGACGCCAAATCGGAAATGCGATTCCGGAGAAAATACGCCCAGAATATGGAGGCTTCGAGGAGGATCAAAGCCGCCGGAAGATTTCGGGCGAGGGCCAACCCGATCCACGCCGCGACCCACCATGCCGGAAAAATCACCGCCCCGATGATCGCGGCGCCGGCGACGCAGAGGACCGTCTCCGGTTGCCCGCGCAGGCCGGGGTAGATGGTCTTCACCCAGCTTTCCCAGATCTCCTTGAGGGAGGTGTGCATCCGAACGCTGGCGAGCGCGCGCCCGTCGATCAACAGGATGGTATGCCCCGCGCGTTTGACGGTTTCCGCAATCGCCCGGTCTTCCAGGATCGAATCCGAAAGCGCGTGATGGCCCCCCGTTTCGTCGTAGACGGAGCGCCGGATGAGGATGAACTGGCCGATCGCCATCGCGTCGGGCACGCGCGGATCGTTGATGCGTTTGAGGTCATAAACGAACGCGAGGCCCGAAAACGCCACCGGGCTGATGATCCTTTCCCAAAAACTATTCAGTTCCTGATTGGTCAGGATGGATAGCAAATCGGCGCCGCGGATCCGCGCTTCGTGGTGGGTCGACGCCAGCAGATCCGGAGCGGCAAAGGTATCGGCATCCAGCAGGCACAGCCAGTCTCCTTGCGCAACCTCGGCGCCCTGCGCCAGCGCATGGGATTTCCCGACCCATCCGGCGGGAAGCGGCCGGCTGCGCAAGAGCCGGATCCGCGGATCCTGCGCCGTAAATGTGCTCACGATCCCGGGCGTGTCATCCGTGGAATGATCGTCGATGACGATCATCTCCCAGCGGGAATAGGTTTGCGCCCGGACGCATTCGATGCAGCGGCGGATGTTCCGGGATTCGTTTCGGGCGGGGATCAGGATCGAGATCAGCGGCCCATCCGGATCGGGCGGCGAAACCGGGATGGGCGCGCCAAAGTCAAGATGGCGCTCGATCCACAAAATGAGCGCCGAACCGGAAAGAAGCAGCAGCGTTGAAAGCGCGACAAGTGCGGCGGTCCAGCCCATGAGGTCCTTCCGGTTCGTGCATTCTGCCGGATCGAGCGCGACGGTGGCGGATAACCCCCCATTCAGAATCGCGTAGCGTCCACCAATATGAGTATAAAGGAAATCTCAATTTCTATCCCATCCTTGTGGACCGACGGGTTCTTTCCCCGGGAAATTCGGAAGAAGGGCGCTGCGAAGACGCGCAGACGCTTGCTCAGATGTGGCGTGATTCCCAAATCCTGTAAATCCTGTCCATTGGGTTTTCGGTTATACACTGTCCAGGGACTTGCGGTAGGCACTCGCGAAATCCACCGCCGCCCGTTTCGGATCCTGCGCTTCACCGATCGCGCGCACGCAGGCCGAACCGACGATCACGCCGTCGGCGATCCGGCCGACCTCGGCCGCCTGGGCGGGGGTTGCGATCCCGAAACCGACGCACAGCGGGAGTCCCTTCGGGACGGCGCTGCGCACCCGGTGGATAAACCCGGGCAGGTCCGTCGAAACTTTTTCGCGCGCGCCGGTCACGCCGGTAACGGACACCAGGTAAAGGAATCCCTTCGCGGCCGTGCAGATCTTGTGCGCGCGATCGGCAGAAGTGGTCGGTGCCAGCATGCGGATAAACGGAAGCCCGCCGCCAAGCGCATCCTCGAGATCGGCGGATTCCTCGACCGGCAGGTCGGGAACGATCAACCCGTCCGCGCCCGCCGAGATGGCCGCGCGGGAAAAGGCCTTCAACCCGAACTGAAAAATCGGGTTGTAATAACCCATCAGGACGAGCGGTACGGTGACGCCCCGCCGGCGCAATTCGGTGGTGGAATCCAACACGCATTTAAGAGTCGCGCCGTTCCGCAACGCGGTTTGCGTCGCCTGCTGGATGACCGGACCGTCGGCCAGCGGATCCGAGAACGGAATCCCCACCTCAATCAGGTCGGCGCCGTTCTTCCCCAGCGCTTCAAGCGCGTCGAGCGAATCCGGCAGGGTCGGGTACCCGACCGGAAAGTAGGGCATGAAGGCGGGCTTTCTTTTAAATGCGCGTTCAATTTCAGCAAGCGGCATGGTTTCTCCAGTCGTTCTGTCCTAACCCCCTCACCCTGCCTTCGTCCCGGAAGAACACCGTGACTTCGGCACCCCTCTCCCCCTTCCCCTCACGGGGAAGGGGGAGAGGGGGTTAGGACAGGTATTTGTTGACCGTATCCAGGTCCTTATCGCCCCTCCCCGAAAGGCAGACCAGCAGGATTTGATCCTTCTTCATCTTCGGGGCGCGGCGGATGGCTTCCGCGACGGCGTGCGCGCTTTCCAGCGCCGGGAGGATCCCCTCCAGTTTGCTCAGCAGCGAGAACGCTTCAAGCGCTTCGCTGTCGGTGGCGACGGTGTATTCCGCCCGGCCCAGTTCGCGCAGGTACGCGTGCTCCGGGCCGACCGCGGCGTAATCCAATCCGGCGGAAACGGAATGCGTCTCGGCGATCTGCCCGTCCGGGGTCTGCAATACGAACGTCTGCGTTCCGTGCAGCACGCCGAGCCGCCCGCGCTGGGGGTCGGCGAATCGCGCCGCATGTTTTCCGCTCGCGATTCCCTCGCCGCCGGCTTCCACGCCGACGAGTTTCACTTCCGGTTCGTTGATAAATCCGGAAAATAGGCCGATGGCGTTGGACCCTCCGCCGACGCACGCCACGGCGGCGTCCGGTTGCCTTCCCGTCTTGGCCAGCATCTGCATATGGGCCTCGCGGCCGATTACTTTTTGGAATTCCCGCACGATCGTCGGGTAGGGGTGCGGTCCGAGCGCCGAGCCGAGCAGATAATGCGTGCTGTCGACGTTGGTCACCCAATCGCGGATGGCTTCGTTGATCGCATCCTTGAGTGTCCGGCTGCCGCTCGCCACCGGGCGCACTTCCGTCCCCAAGAGTCGCATGCGGAATACGTTCGGCTCCTGGCGGGCCATGTCCACCTCGCCCATGTAAACGACGCACTCCAGCCCGAGCAGCGCCGCGACGGTTGCCGAAGCGACGCCGTGCTGGCCGGCGCCGGTTTCCGCGATAATGCGCCGCTTCCCCATCCGCTGCGCCAGCAGCGCCTGGCCGAGCGCGTTGTTGATCTTGTGCGCGCCGGTATGGGCCAGGTCTTCGCGCTTGAGGTAGATCCGCGCCCCGCCCAGGTGCGCGCTCAGGCGGGCGGCGAAGGTGATCGGCGTCGGGCGTCCGGCGTAATCCACCAGGAGCCCGCTGAGTTGGTTCTGAAACGCCCGGTCGGCCCGCGCGCGTTCGAATTCCGCTTCGAGCTGCTCGAGCGCCGGCATGAGCGTCTCGGGCACGAATTGCCCGCCGTACACGCCGAATTTTGAGGGGAGAGTCGTCATGGTTGTTACCTCATCGTTCATAAGTTACTGACTGGCGCAAGAACGAAAGATGTACATCCACGGAGAACACGGAGATTCACCGATATGCTCAATTGGAATTGCTCCGTGTTCCTCTGTGTCCTCCGTGGATTCAGAGAATTAATCGTCTCCATTCCAACCGCCCGTGGCTCCCGAAGTTGATCAACAACCCCACTTTCAAACCGGAAGCCTTCAGATAATTCAGGATTTGCGCTTCTTCTTTGCCGGAAAGCCGGTCGAGCGCTTTCAATTCCGCAATGATTTTTCCAAAGCAGACCAGATCCGCCTCATACGCCTTGCGGAGCGGCTTTCCTTTGTAGCAAACCGCAAGCTCCTTTCGAGGTTCGAAGTCGACCTTTCGGTCCGCCAATTCGAGCTCCATCGCTTCTTGATATACGCCTTCCAGGAATCCGGAGCCCAATTCTTTATGAACCTCGATCGCCGCGCCAAGAATGGCATAGGTCTCTTCTTGAAACACTAACTGCGTCATAGTCCCCCCTTTTTTATTTGAAACCGATTTTCTCCGTGCTCCTCCGTGTCCTCCGTGGACTAATAACTCCGTATCCCGACCGCCCGACGCACGTTCTCCAGCATCGGCGCGCCGACCGCGCGCGCTTTCACGGCCCCATACCGTAAGACGCCCTCCACGAACGGTCGGTCCTTGATGTATGTCTCGTACCGGCCGCGCGCCTCGCCGAACGTGCGCTCCAGCACATCGAACAGCATCTTTTTAACCTCGCCATACCCGATCCCGCCGCGTAAATATTTTTCGCGCAGCGCGTTGATCTCCCCCGGCGCGGCGAAGAACCGGTACAGACGGAAGAGGGTATCCTGTTCGGGATCCTTCGGCTGCTCCGGAGGCCGCGAATCGGTGACCATCCCCATGATGCACTTGAGGAGTTCCTCCGGCGGCGCGAAAATCGGGAGGATGTTGTTGTAACTCTTGCTCATCTTGCGGCCGTCCGTGCCGGGAATATCGGCGATGGCTTCGCCGATGACCGCTTCCGGAACCGTCAATACGTCGCCGTAGACGCGATTGAACGCCTGGGCGATATCCTGCGCGATCTCGATGTGCTGGCGCTGGTCCTCCCCGACCGGCACCGCGTGGCTGCCGAACAACAGGATGTCGGCCGCCATGAGGATCGGGTAGGTGAACAGCCCCATGTTGATCCCGGAGTCGCCGTCGCGCCCCGCCGCGAGGTTGGCATCGACCGCGGCTTTGTAGGCATGCGCCCGGTTAAGCAAGCCTTTGGGTGTGGCGGCCGCCAGGATGATGGCCAGCTCGAAGATCTCGGTGATATCGGATTGGCGGAAGAAGGTCACTTTTTCCGGATTTATCCCAAGCGCCAGCAGCGTCGCGGCCACTTCGAAGATCAGGCGGTCCAGTTCCGCCGCGTCATGCAATTGGTTGACCGCGTGCGCGTCGGCGATGAAATAAAACGCCCGGTACTCCTTCGCAAGATCCAGCGCGGGGCGGATCATCCCCAGATAATTTCCCAGGTGGGGGATGCCGGTGGGCTTGATGCCGGAAAGCGCGATTCTGTTCATGGTTGGCTCTTTCATTTTTTTTAAAAACCCAAAACAAAAACGATTTTTCCACGGAGAGCACGGAGGTTCACGGATTTTATTTCAATTGAAATTACTCTGTGTTCCTCCGTGCCCTCCGTGGATGAATAATTACTTTGGCGCCCTTTTTTCCAGATACACCAGCGTCACTCGCGCATTCAGCGGTTCGCGTTTGCATTCGCGATAGCCCATCTTCCGGTAGAGGTACAAGTTGCGTTCGCTGCGGTCGCCGGTGAACAGCTCGAAACGCTCCGCCTCCGGAAAATGCGCCTCCAGCGCGCGCAGGAGCCGGCTGCCGATCCCGCGGTTCTGCCAATCCGGGTGGACGATCAGCCGCCCGATACAACAGGTCCCGTCCCGGAGTTCGCCGCGCGCCGAGCCGATGATCCGGCCGCCGGTGGTTGCTCTTAGGAACTGTTTGCAGGCGAATTCAGATTCGATCTCATCCAGAGTCTGGGTCAGCGGAGGAATGGAAAAATCCCGGTTGAGTTCGGCTTCGCTGCGGTACGCGAGTTTCTGCAGGGCCAGGATATCCGCCGCGTCACGGCCTTCGGCGGGCTCGATCCGGACCGAGAGCGCGGGATCCGTTTGCCGCGCGGCCGATATAAAGGCGGCCATCTTCTCTGCGTCTTTTTTCCCGGCGGATGATTCCACGCCCGAAGCCGTGTCCACCCCCCACGGGCGAACCGCACGGATGGCCTCGGCCACGTTTTCCGGCGTGAGTCCGCCGGCCAGGAATACCGGCCGGCGGGCCGCGACCTTCCGCGCCCAATTCCAATCGGCGGTATGCCCGGTTCCCCCGTACCGCCCGGCGGCGTGCGCATCCAGCAGCAGCGCCGGTTCGGCCGAGCCGGCCTCGGCCAGACGGGCGAGGTAGTTCTCGTCGATCGGCGCGCGCACCGCCTTGAAAGCCGGAATCCGCGCCGCGGCGAGTGCCGCCAATGCCTCCGGTGCTTCGTCGCCGGAAAGCTGGGCTGAATCCAACCCGCAGCGCCGGACGATGCGGAGGATGTCGGCCGGCGGATGGTTGACGAACACGCCGGCGCACACCGGATGGGGAGAGCGCTTTTTCAGCGCGCCGATGATACGCTCGCATTCCAATTCGGTGATCGAACGCGGACTCTTCGGGTAAAAGTTAAATCCCAGATAGTCCGCGCCGAGTTCGGCCGCGGCAAGTGCATCGTCGAGGCTGGTGAGGCCGCAGAGTTTAACGATCATCGCCCCTCTTGCCTCCCCCGATTGGGCTTGGGGGAGTCGCGGGGGCCAGTTCGCGCACTTTCGCCGCCGGATCCTTTGCGGTTACGAGCGCTTCGCCGACCAGGACCGCGTCGTAACCGGCCTCGCCCGCGGCACCCGCGTCCGCCGCGCAGAGGATTCCCGACTCGGCGACCGATCCGACGTCGGGTGGTATTTCCGGCCCGAGTTCGAGACAGGTTTTCGTGCGGACTTCGAAGGTCGCAAGATTCCGGTTGTTCACGCCCAGCCAGCGCAGTCCGGGGATCCGCAGCGCGCGGTCAAGCTCCCGGCCGGTGTGCACCTCGACCAGGGGCGAGAGTCCGAGTTCGAGCGCCTGCGCATGCAGATGCGGGAGCGCGCCGCCTTCGAGCGCGGCGGCGATCAGCAGCACCGCATCCGCCCCGAGCGCGCGGCTCTGGAAAAGCTGGACCGGCGCGAGTATGAAATCCTTGCGCAGCAGGCAGATCGGCCGCTCCGCAGCCGTCCGCAGTTTTTCCCCCCGGAGCGCGATGAGATCATCGGCTGAGCCGCGGAAGAATTTTCCGTCGGTTAAAACCGAAATCGCCGCCGCGCCGTTTTCGGCGTACAGCCGCGCCTGACTCAGCGGATCGAGACCGGCGTTCAGCTCGCCGCGCGAGGGCGAGGCGCGCTTTATCTCCGCCACGAGCATCGGGGATGTGCGCGGGCGCACGGCGCGCTTCGCGTTCAGCGGCAGGAAGCCGCGCGGCACGGCGGAGTCCGCCGACCGGCTTTTCCATTCGCCAAGGTCAAGCCGCGCGATTTCGGAACGTTTGTGGTCGAGGATTTGTGTGAGCATACTCTGCGCTCCCGCTCTCATCCCTTACCCCGGTCCCTTCGGGACCACCCCTCTCCCTTCTCCCGGCTTATGCCGGGAGAAGGGAGAGGGGCAGGGGGAGTGGGGGGTTATTTGAACGCGATCAACCCTTCCATCACTTTGAGCGCCGCACCGGAAGCAAGCGACTGGCGCGCTTCGGCCAGCGCTCCCGAAAAATCGCCGCTCTCGGCGGCAATCGCCGCCGCCGCGTTAAGGAGCACCGCGTCGCGGACGGCCGGAGAACTTTTCCCTTCGAGGACCGTCCGCATCATCGCCGCGTTCTCCTCGGCCGTGCCGCCGCGCAGTTCCGAGGGATCGGCGCGCGGAATACCCGCGTCGCGCGGGTCGAAATCGAACGTGCGAACCGCGCCGTCCTTGAGGTGGCTTACCCGGTTCGGGCCGCCGGCGTTAAGTTCATCCAATCCGCCGTACCCGTGCACCACGTACGCGGCGCGCGCGCCCAGGTCTCCGAGTACTTTGGCCAGCGGTTCGGTCAGCGCCGGATCCGGGACGCCGATCACCTGCACGTCGGCTCCGGCCGGGTTGGTGAGCGGCCCGAGCAGGTTGAAGATCGTGCGCTGGCCGATCTCGCGCCGCGGGCCGATCGCATGCTTCATCGCCGGGTGGTATTTGGCCGCGAAGAAGAACGCGATCCCGACCTCGTCAATCGCGCGCACGGCCAGTTCGGGCGACATATCCAGATTCACGCCGAGCGCGGCGAGCACGTCCGCGCTTCCGCATTTGGAGGAGGCGGCGCGGTTGCCGTGCTTGGCCACCTTGCGCCCGGACCCTGCGATGACGAATGCGGCTGCGGTCGAGAAGTTAAACGTCCCGGCGCCATCACCGCCGGTGCCGGCCGTATCGTAGAGCGTGCCCGGCCTTTTATCGAACGTCACCGGCAGCGCGTTGGCGCGCATTCCGCGCGCCGAGCCGGTGATCTCCTCGATCGTCTCGCCCTTCATCCGCATCGCGGTCAGGTACGATCCGATCTGGGCCGGTGTGGCCCCGCCGGTCATGATCACCATCATGGCCTGTTCAGCCTGCGCGGCGCTGAGATCCTCGCGCCGCATGGCCTGGGCGATAAACGGTTTGAGCATGCTGGTATCCTCCTTTTTTTTCGGAACGGCCGCCCGCGCGGCGGTCAGTGCGAGAAAATTCTTCAAAATGTGTTTTCCCTGGGCGGTCAGCACCGACTCCGGATGGAACTGCAACCCGTAGGTCGGATGCGATTTGTGGCGCAGCGCCATGATCTCGCCCGTCTCGGCCCGGGCCAGCACTTCCAGTTCGGCCGGCACGGGATCGAAGACGATCAGCGAATGGTAGCGCCCGGCTTCCAGCGGTGAGGGCAGCCCGGCCAGCAGACCGGCGCCGTTGTGATGAATGCGGGAGGCTTTGCCGTGCATGATCCCCGCCGCGCGGCCGACCTTGGCCCCGTAGACCGCGCCGATGCACTGGTGCCCGAGGCACACGCCGAGAACCGGGATCCGCCCGTGGAAAAACGCGATCGCGGCATTGGAGATCCCGGCGTCGTCCGGCGTGCCGGGCCCCGGGCTGACGACCAGGTGGGTGGGGTTGTGCGCGGCGATCTGCTCCACCGTAACCTGGTCGTTGCGGAACACTTCCAGCTCCGCGCCCAGCTCGCCCAGGTATTGGACGAGGTTGTATGTGAAGGAATCGTAGTTGTCGATTACGGCGATCATGGTTGCTCCTTTGCTGTCCTAACCCCCTCACCCCGCCTTTGCTCCGGAAGATCACCGGAGCTTTGGCACCCCTCTCCCCCTTCCCGTGTCACGGGAAGGGGGAGAGGGGCCGGGGGAGCGGGGGTTAGGACTGTTCCGCCTGTTCCACCGCCATCAGCACGGCGCGGGCTTTGTTCATCGTTTCCTGGTATTCGCGCTGCGGATCGGAATCCGCGACGATCCCGGCGCCGGCCTGGACCGAGACGGTCTTGCCGCGGCCCACCAGCGTGCGGATGGCGAGGCAGGTGTCCATCGAACCGTCGAAGGAAAAATATCCGACCGCGCCGCCGTACGGCCCGCGCCCGTCCGGCTCGAGCTCGGCGATGATCTCCATCGCCCGCACCTTGGGCGCGCCGCTGACGGTCCCGGCCGGGAAGGAGGCGCGCACCAGGTCGAAGGCGGTTTTCCCGGGGCGGATCTCGCCTTCCACCTGCGAGACGATATGCATCACGTGCGAGTAGCGTTCGATCACGGCGTACTCCGGAACGGTGATCGTTCCGTAGCGGCACACCCGTCCCAGGTCGTTGCGGCCGAGATCGACCAGCATCACGTGCTCGGCGCGCTCCTTCGGGTCGGCCAGCAGCCGCTCCTCAATCGCGGCATCCTCCTCGGGGGTCGCGCCGCGCGGGCTGGTGCCGGCGATCGGCCGCAGGCTGGCCCGGTTCCCTTCCAGCCGGACGAACACCTCCGGCGAGGACCCGGCCAGGTAGAACGGCTCGCCGTCGACGGTTCCAAAATCGAAAAAGAACATGTAGGGCGAGGGGTTGAGCCGGCGCAGCGCGCGGTAGATGTCGAACGGTGCGGCCTTTGTGGTGCGCGAGAGCCGCTGCGAGGGCAGGACCTGGAACACGTCACCCGCAAAGATGTGCTCCTTGGAGAGCCGCACCATCTCTTCGTAGCGCTCGCAGCCGACGTTGGATTCGAATGCGACCGGTACCGCGGAGCCGGCCGCGCGCGCGGATTCGGCGGCCAGCGGCTTGCGCAGCCTTTTCTCGAGCGTGTTAAGTTTCTTGCGGGCTTCCTTCTCTCCGTCGAAGGGGTAGGCGATCAGGAACATGCTGTTGCGGACGTGGTCGAAGGCGACGATCGTATCCGCCAGCAGGAAGACCGCTTCCGGGAGGGGCGCGGCATGGAGCAGGGGATCCAGGCGAGGTTCGAAATACCGCACGCTCTCGAACCCGAGGTAGCCGACCAGCCCGCCGAGGAAGCGCGGGAGTTTAACCGGCGATTCGGGGAGGGCGGGCGTTCCCAGCCGGCGCATCTCCTCCTCCAGCATCCGGAATGGATCCGAATCCGACGGCGCGGTGAGGATTTGCGTCTCGCCGTTTTCGCTCCGCTCGAGCGTCCTTCCGCGCAGAGTGTAGACGCAACGCGGCTCGACGCCGATGAACGAATAGCGTGCGACTTGTTCGCCGCCCTCGACCGATTCGAGGAGGAACGACGGGCCATTTCGGCGCAGCTTGATGTAGGCCGAGGTGGGCGTCTCCAGGTCGGCGGAGATTTCGCGCACAATCGGAGAAAGCGCCGGGGCGGATGTTTTTACGGGAGTATCGACAATCATGGTGGCCTCGCTTTCAACATCCCCTCCCATTATCGGTGCCCTTCCCGTTAATGGGAGGGGGGAGCCGGAGGTCCTCCGGCAGGGTGAGGGGTTGTTAAACAAAGAATCCCCTCTCGTCTCAGGGACGGGAGGGGATCCCGCGGTGCCACCCTGATTAGGCTGCCTGCCCGGCCTGCGCCGGGAACAAAAAACCCCGTCGTGATTGCGACGGGGTCGAAGCCAGCCTCACTCTGTCGGGTACGCTCGGATTCGGACCGATTAATACCCTTGCCCGATAACGGTGGCGCCGGATTGGGTTACTTTGTTCGCCCGCTCAACTCGGAGGTCCATTCGGCATCTGCTGGCGGACCGGGCTTTCACCTGCTGCTGCCCGGCTCTCTTGCCGCTGCGCTTACGCGTACTCGTCCTCGTCAACGTTTTTGTTGTTTGATTGGGCGTATTTTTAGCATAGAACGGGCGGGCGTGTCAAGGGGGGCTATTTGCCGGGGTGGTATCTATGACCGACGCGGTGGTAAGGGCGATCCAATGGATCGCCCCTCCGATCGCCTCGGTCTGCATAGAATGGAAAAACTGTATACAATGACAATCCGATATGACTGTCATTCTTCGTCCCCACCATCTTCTCGATATCCTCCGCGACTATGGTTACGGCATCCGTTATATGCCAAATGAATACGGCCACGCGCTGCATATCGTCGCCGATAAGGTATTGAATGATCTGGATACGGATATCGAACTGGTCACCGCCGTGGACGATATCTGCCGGCCGTGCAGACATCTGCTTGAGGACGGATTATGCGATGACACGATGACCGTAGGGAAGGAGACGGTGTCAAAACAAGCATACAATGACGCGTTGGACGGCCGGTTGTGGCCGTATCTGGATCTGGATAAAAACAACAGGATGACCGTGCGGGAATTTTTCCAGCTGGTTCATCATCGCCTTGACGGAATTGAAAACATCTGCACCCATCCAGGGGAAGAAGAGATATATCGAAAACGCGGTTTATCGGAAGGACTAAGGAAATTGGGTTTGTAAAGGCGATCCATTGGATCGCCCCTACGACAGCGTCGGTCTAGCGGATCGTGTGGTTCTATCGGGGACCGCCTCGGTCCTATAAAACAGGGGATTAGTTTATGGCGTCCTTGATCGAAAAAGCTGATCTTGAATATGCTTTTGATTTTATAAAAAGAATCTGCGTAGACATCGGGCCGGGTTCGCCATGCAGCCGGCAGGAACGCGCCCGCGCCGCCGCGGTAAAAGCCGAATTGGGCAGTGTGGCCGATGAAGTGTATGAGGAGGAATTCACCTGCGCGCCCGACGCATTCCTTAAATGGTTTGAGTTCGCCGGCGTTCTGGCCGTCATCGCCGGGATTTTATTCCAGCTCGGCCTGCTCCCGCTTTGCCCGCTGGGATTTACGACCGCCGCCCTGGGGATTGCGGTGTTCATCTTCCTGATCATGATCTTCGAGTTTTTCATCGGGAAGGAATTCATCGACGGCTTGTATCCGAAGAAGTGCTCGGAGAATATCATCGGCGTCATCCGGGCGTGCTCCCGCCGGGAAGGCGCTCCGGTGGACCGGGCACCGAAACGGATTCTAGTCTTCGGCGGGCATCATGATTCGGCCCTGCAGTTCAATTATCTGAAGTGGTTCAAGAGTGGATATTTCATCGCCGAGGGAATCCTGATCCTCGGGCTGACCGTATTCACCACCGGCCTGCTCCTGCGCTGGCTTTCGCTGGTCTTCTCCTGGCCGATGGATTGGCTGGCGTCCGGCTTTCAGTGGTATATATGGATTTCCCTTCCCCTCACCCTGTTCATCGATTTCACGTTCACCGAACGGGGGAAGGGCGGCGGATCCGTTCCGGGGGCGATCGATAATCTCTCGGCGGTGGCGATCCTCCTGATGATCGGCCGGGTCCTCGCGCGGCACCCGGAGTGGATCCCGGCGGATACAGAAATCCGGCTGGCGTCCTTTGGGTGCGAGGAGGCCGGCGCGCGCGGGTCGCGGGCGTATGTTTGCGCCCATGAAGCGGAATTGAAGGCGACGGATGCGGTATTCATTAACTTCGAAAGCATCCATGATCCGGAGATCGAGATCTTTACAACGGACCGCAACGGCACGATCCGGAATTCGCCGGATGTCGTCGCGGCGCTGGCGCGGGCCGCGGACGCCGCGGGTGTCCCGCACCGGGTTTCGCCTTTCCCCTTCGCGGGCGGCGGAACTGACGCGCTGTCCTTTCGCGAGAAGGGTATTCGGGCGGGGTGCCTGTTCGGCATGAAGGTGCCCTCCCAGATGGTGGCGTTCTACCATCAGCCGTCGGACAATTACGATAAGATCAACCCGGCGGCCCTGGGCAACGCGCTTCGGATCGCGCTGGAATTTATTCGCAGGTTCTGACACGGGCCGCAGGGCTTCCGGCCCGCCGGTCCAAGGGAAGGAATGGATGGCCATTATCGAACGCTCCACGCGGGAAACCTCGATCCGCAATTTGAATCCCAAGTTGCTCACGGTGTTCAAGGAATATTTTCAGACGCATCAGCTGGGAGATTTGGAGACGGAAGCACGCTTGTGCTGTGAGACCATCACCCGGCGGGAGACCCTCGGGCGGCTGGCCGGGTGGCTGGATGGGAATCCGGATTCCTCGGACGTTCTCGGGTTGATCCTGACGGAGCAATACCTGTTCTGGGCGCGGGTTGGTGACCGCAGTGGAACGATCATTGCCGGGGCGGATCTGAAGTTCATCCGCGTCCAAATGTACTCATCCCGGTTAGCGAAGGAGACAGGCTTGGAGATATCCGGCCATGTCGGCGGCACCGGTGACCGCGTGAACGGCCGGTTGGCACTGGGGCCGGAGCCCGCTGCGGTCACGTTCTGCGAACAGGTGATCGAGGCGGTGAAGAAAGCCAGACCGCCGCGGAAAAGCATCATCCCTTGGTTGAATAAGTAGGGGCGATCCAATGGATCGCCATTACGGCCGCCCCGGTCCGTCATCCACGCGCGGGTCTAGCGGGAACCGCGTTGATTGCGTATAAGGGAAAACTATGTCCGGCTTCGCCAACGCCCCCAAACCTCTCCTGCGCCTGATCCATTGGCCGCCGCAGATCGCGTATGCCCTCGGTCTGGGGCCGCTGATCGGCCGGCTGGTGCTGCTGTTGACGACCACCGGCCGTAAATCCGGCAAGCCGCGCGTCGTCCCGCTGCAATATGAAGAGATAGACGGCAAAATCTATCTGGGATCCTCGCGCGGGGTGAATGCCGATTGGGTCCGGAACATCCAGGCGGATCCGAAAGTGACAGTCCGCCTAAAGGCGTGCCGCTTCTCCGGAACGGCGGAAGTGGTCACGGAGGTGAAGCGGATCACCGATTTCCTGGAGGTGCGTCTGCGAAACCATCCGCGGATGATCGGCGCGATGATGAAAGGCGAAGGGCTGTCGGGGAAGCCCGACCGCCGGGCGTTGGAAGGGTATGCAACCCAAATCACGCTGGTGGTGATTACCCCGGAAAATTGAGGTTCCCCGGAAAATCCCCCTTGCCCGCCGGGCCGGGCGAACCGCCGATATCGCCGGTCGTCCCCGCATAACCGGACGGGCATTCTTGTCGACGGCTCAAGCCTGAAAGGCTAGAAAAAACCATGACGAATGGTGTTCTCTTTTAAGCCGGACATCATGTTTTACCGCGGAAAGCGTATTCCTCCCTACGGCTTTCAGGCGATGGCGATACAATATTGACAAGGACGGAGGCGCCGGAAGCAGGACCTGGACAGATCCGGGCTCTTCTTCCTGGGTCGCAAGATTCCAGAACAGCTCCGGTGCTCATTCGACCTGGAGTGATTGCCCAATGCGCAGTTGCCTCTCCAACCCTTTTACCCTTGCCCGCCTGCACCATCATCACCGGCCGCCTCCTCCCCAAATCGGAACACCCCGCTTGAGTAATCCGGAAAGAACGGTCCAACTGACGCTTTCGCAATACTTGGGCTTGTCTTCCCGGTTACCGCGCAAACCGGAAGCGCTGGAGAGGACCGGATGATCCCCGCCGGGAAATCCCCCCGCACGAAAAAGAACCGGCCAACGATCGGTTTACTGATTGGACGGCTGGGGGATATCGGCTACGCGGCGAATGTCTGGCCGGGGGTGGCCGCCGTGGCCGAGGAACGCGATGCCAACCTGGTCTGTTTTGTCGGCGGGGCGTTGAACGCGCTGCATGATTTTTATCTCCAGCGCAACGTGGTCTACGATCTGGCGGGGAAAGAAAACGTGGATGGATTGGTCGCCATCTCCGGCTCGATCGGGCAATTTGTCGGTCCGGAGCGGGTCCTGCGTTACTTTGACCGCTTTCACCCCCTGCCGATAATCAGCATCGCCATGGCGCTCGAGGGCATCCCCGCTGTGCTGGTGGATAATGCGACGGGCGTGCGCGAAGCGATCACGCACCTGGTTGCGGTCCACGGATTCCGGCGGATCGCGTTTATCCGCGGACCGGCGACCAGCACGGAAGCGGAGGAAAGGTTCCGCGCTTACCGCGAAGCGCTGGCGGCGCATCGGCTGCCCTTCGATGAGGATCTGGTAACGGAAGGAAATTACCTGGCGCCCGCCGGTGCGGCGGCGGTCCGCCGCCTGCTCGACGAGCGCGAAACGCGGTTTGATGCAATCGTGTCGGCCAATGATGAAATGGCGCTCGGCGCGATGGCCGAATTACGGGAGCGGGGGATGCGCATTCCAGACGACATTAGCGTGGTGGGATTCGACAATGTGGAGGAAGCCCGATTCGCCGCGCCTCCGCTTACCACCATCCGCCAGCCGTTGTATGCGCAGGGCCGGAAAGCGACCGAGATGCTCATGGATCTCCTGGCCGGGAAGGATATTCCGCAGACGGTGGTTCTGCCGACGGAACTGGTGATCCGGCAATCGTGCGGTTGTTTCCCCCGCACATTGGAGGTTATTGCCGCCGAAGGCGAAGAGCCGGCCGAAAGTACTCCGAAGATGACTCCCGCCGCCCGCCGCAAACACATCCTGGGACAAATAACGGCCGCCGCGGGCGTGTCCACACCCGGGCTTGAGGCCGGCTGGCAGGCGCGGCTGCTCGATGCGCTGACCGATGCCGTCCGGAAGAAAAAATCCCCCGGCGTTTTTCTGCTTGCATGGGATGACATCCTGCGTCGGACGGGAGCCAAAGGCGGCGACGTGACGGAGTGGCGCCGGGTGCTTTCCGTTCTGCGCCGCCAGGCGCTGCCCGCGCTTGCCGTCCGCGACCCGGGCGACACGGGCCCGCTCTGGCGGCAGGCGGAAAGCCTGATCGGGGATGTGGCGCAGTGGGCGCAGGTCCACCGGCGGCTGCAGGCGAACCGGCGGGCGTTCGAATTCATGACGAGCATCAGCGAGCCGCTGATGACGGCATTCGATATCGCCGGATTGGCCGATGTGGTGGCGGATCAATTGCCCCGGATGGGTGTCCGGGCCTGTTACCTTTCTTTATATGAAAACCCGGCCGATGCCGGAGGCACAATGCCGACCGTTTGGTCGCGGCTGATCCTGGCGTACAACGAATCGGGTCGCATTCCATTGGAGCCGGGCGGAAGGCGGTTCCCATCCCGGTTGCTTGTGCCGCGGGATATTCTTCCGGAAAACAAGCGGTATGCCCTCATGCTGGAGCCGCTCCACTTCCGCGATGAAAGCCAGCTCGGGTTCATCCTGTTCGAACCGCTGCAAACGGAAGTCGGTGCGCACCGGGAAGCCTTGAGCCGGCAGATCTCCACCGCGCTGAAAGGCGCCATCCTGCTCCAGGAGCGCCAGCGGGCGGAACAATCGCTGCGCGCGAGCGAACAAGCGGAACGCCGATTCCAGGAACGGCTGCGGACTTTACTGGAGATCAGCAACGAACTCTCGCGCGCCGAATCGGTCGATGCGCTGTGCCGCCAGGCGGTGGAACTCGGCCGCGCGCGGCTCGATTTCGACCGGCTGGGGATTTGGTTTCACCGTCCGGAGCTGGGGGTCATCGAGGGATCGTTTGGAACCGACCCGCAGGGCCGGGTGATCGACGAGCGGGGGATTACCGTGAAGACGGACCATTCCCCTAACGACATTCTTCGCCAGACCCGCCCCGTCACCCTCCTGCATAAGGATGTGTCGCTCCGGAATGCCGAAGGGAAGACCGTCGGCGGTATCCGGGCGGAAGCGGCGATGTGGGACGGGGAAAAAACCATCGGCCTGGTGGCGATGGATAACCTGCTGCGCGGCCGGCCGGTCACCGACTACGATTGCGAACTCCTGAATTCGTTCGCCTGTACCCTGGGGTACCTGTGCACGCGCAAACGCGCGGAGGAAACGCTGCGGGCCGGCGAGCGGAAGGAACGCG
Source organism: Anaerolineales bacterium (assembly GCA_034430775.1). Taxonomy (GTDB): domain Bacteria; phylum Chloroflexota; class Anaerolineae; order Anaerolineales; family RBG-16-64-43; genus JAFGKK01. The sequence continues at coordinate 37,330 of DAOUDU010000036.1, forward strand.
AATTCCAGGAACGGCTGCGGACTTTGCTCGAGATCAGCAATGAACTTTCCCGGGCGGAATCGATGGATGCGCTCTGCCGCCAAGCGGTGGAGCTCGGCCGCGCGCGGCTCGGCTTCGACCGCCTGGGAATATGGTTCTATAGCCCGGATCCGGGTTTTATCGACGGATCCTTCGGAACCGACGCCAAGGGGCAAACCGTCGATGAGCGCGGTTTACGATGGTCGACAGCGGATCTGCAGCTTGAGATCCTGAACCAAACCCGGCCGATCGCGTTGCTCACCGCCGATGCGGAATTGAGCGACGGGAAAAACCACATCATCGGCCGCGGCACCCTGGCGCAGGCGGCGATGTGGAACGGGGAAAAGGTAATCGGGTTTGTTTCCTCCGATAACCTGCTGCAGCACCGGCCGATCACCGAACAGGATTGCGAACTCCTGAATTTGTTCGCCTCCTCGCTTGGGTACCTTGCCTCGCGCAAACAGGCCGAGGAGGCGCTCAAGGAATATTCCGAACATCTGGAGGAGAAAGTGGAGGAGCGCACTCGGGCGCTCCAACAGGCTCAGGATAACCTGGTCCGCCAGGAAAAAATGGCGGTGCTCGGCCAGTTGACCGCCACGGTCAGCCACGAGATCCGCAATCCGCTGGCTACCATCCGCGTTTCGGCCACGGCGGTGGATATGAAGACCCGCGACCGCGGACTGGACGTGGAACGCTCACTGGACCGGATTCAGCGCAACATCACCCGCTGCGATACCATCATCTCCGAACTCCTCGATTACACCCGCATGCCGGATCTGAATCGGGAGATGGTCGATTTCGACGACTGGCTTAACCGCCTGTTGGATGAACAGGCGATTCCGGAAGGCATCACACTGCGGCGGGATCTGGCCTCCGGGGCGCGCGTCCGGCTGGATGGGGAACGCTTCCAACGGGCGATCATCAACCTGCTGGAAAACGCGCGTCAGGCAATGCACTCCGCACCGCCGGCGGGAGTCCCGGCCGGTTTGCTGGCGGTGGAATCCAAACGGGAAGCGGCGTGGCTTAAAATCGTCATCCGCGATACGGGCGGCGGAATCCCGCCGGAGGTTCTGCCGCGCATCTTCGAGCCGCTCTTCAGCACGAAGGGTTTCGGGGTGGGGTTGGGATTATCGATCGTCAAGGGAATCGTGGAACAGCACGGCGGGACGATAGCCATCGAGAGCGCGCTGGGGCGGGGGACGACGGCCGTCGTGCGCCTGCCCCTGGAAGAGCCCCCCGGATAAAGATCAGCGCCGCGCGGAATTTATCGCGCGGCGGGGCCGGAAGGATTTTCCGGACCGGACGGCCGCGACGGGTTCGGAAGGAGAAGCTGGTTTCATGAAAACGCTGGATATTTTCATCGTCGACGACGACCGCGATTTCGCCGAGAGCCTCGGGGAGATCCTGACGGCGGCAGGCCACCGGGTGGAAATGTGCTTCGACGGAGAATCCGCCGTGCATATCTTCCGCCGGCAGAAATTCGACATCACCTTCATGGATGTCAAACTGCCCGGCAAGAACGGGGTGGAAAGTTTCTTCGAGATCCGGAAGATTAATCCCCGGGCGCGGGTGGTGATGATGACCGCCTACAGCGTCGAGCAGATCCTGACCCAGGCTATCGAGCATGGCGCGCTTGGGGTGCTGCGCAAACCCTTCGACACGACGCGGATGCTGAGAATGCTTGAGGACATCCGGCCCGACGGTGTGATCCTGATGGCCGATGACGATCCGGATTTTGTGGAGAGCCTGCGCCAGCTGCTGGCCGATCGCGGGTACAAGGTGCTCGTCTCGTACACCGGAGAAGAAGCCGTGGCGACCGTCCTGGCCGACGGGATCGATATCCTCATCCTCGATCTGAAGCTGCCCGTCCTGAACGGGCTGGAAGTGTATTTGGAGCTCAAGCGCCGGAACCGCTCGCTGCCGACCATCATCGTTACCGGGTATGCCGAAGAGGAGGCCGAGGTGATGGACCAGCTGCGGACGATGTCCGTCGCCGGCTGTCTGATCAAACCCTTCGATCCGCAGAAGATGCTGGATATCATCCAGGCGATTGAAAACAATAATCTGCACAACCTGTGGTTCCCCTCCCGAAATGCCGGAGAATGACATGGCCGTCGCGCGCCGCGTATTGATCGTCGATGACGATGTGGATTTCGCCGAATCCCTGAACGACATGCTGCTTGCGGAAGCGTATGCGGTGCGGGTGGCGCATACTGCGAACGACGCGCTATCGGAAGCGGACGCGTTCGCCCCCCAGGTCGCGCTGCTCGACATCCGCCTGCCAATGGGGTCCGGCGACGGGCTCGACCTGCTGTCCGCGCTGAAGCAGAAACATCCGGAGATGCTCGGGATCATTATCACCGCCTACGCCGATGCCGACACGGCGATCAAGGCGATGCACGGCGACGCGTACGATTACCTTCGCAAGCCGCTGTATTTCCAGGAATTGGCCGCCACGCTCCGGCGGTGCTTCGAGCGGATCGGCTTGGAGGAGAAGAACCGGCAGATGCTGCATGCGCTGCACGACAGCGAGGAGCGGTACCGGTCGATCTTCGAGAACGCGCTGGAGGGAATCTTCCGGATTATGCCGTCGGAGGGTTTTGTCGATATCAATCCCGCCCTGGTCCAGATGCTGGGGTACGGTTCGGCGGAAGAAGCGCTGGCGCTGGATTTGCGCAAGGACCTCTATGCCGATCCGCAGGAACTGCGCCTGCTGATCGACCAGCATAAATCCCGCAAGGCCGTCCACAACCTCGAGGCCGTGTGGAAGAAAAAGAATGGCGACCTGCTCACCGTCAGCATCAACAGCCGGATCATTTTCGATTCAGAGGGCCGGGCGCTTTTCTACGAGGGTATGGTTCAGGATATCACCGACCGCAAGCGGGCGGAGGAGAAACTGCAAAACCAGTTCCGGCGCCTGGCCGCCCTGCGCGCGATCGATCTGGCGATCACGACCAACCTGGACCTGCACCTTATCTTCAACCTGCTCCTGGATCAGGCGCTGCCGCAGTTGGGGGTGGACGCCGCCGCTATTTTGCTCCTCAATCCGCATTTGCAGATCCTGGAATACGCCGCCGGGCGGGGTTTTTGGGGGGATTCGATCGCCCGCAGCCGGATCCCGCTGGGTGAGGGCCCGGCCGGCCGGGCGGCGCTCGAGCGCCGCAGCCTGCACATCACCGATCCCGCCGAGCTCGGCGGTGCCGGGCAGGCCCTCGCGGGCGAGGGGTTTGTGTCGGCCTATGTCATCCCGCTGGTTATCAAAGGCGCCGTGAAGGGAGTGCTGGAACTTCTGCAGCGTGCGCCGCTTACTCCGAGGCCGGATTGGAAGGATTTTGCGGAGATGGTCGCCGATCAGGCCGCGATCGCGACCGAAAACATCGCCCTGTTCGAGGACCTGCAGCGTTCGAACACCAATTTGGCAATGGCGTACGATACCACACTGGAGGGCTGGTCGCGGGCGCTCGACCTGCGGGATAGGGAGACCGAAGGCCACACCAAACGGGTTACCGAGCTGACCTTGCGCCTGTGCCGCGCCATGGGGCTGAACGAGATCGACCTGGCGCACGTCCGCCGCGGCGCAATCCTGCACGACATCGGCAAGATGGCCATCCCGGATTCGATTCTCCTCAAGCCTGCGCCGCTGACGGAGGAGGAATGGGTGATCATGCGCCGCCACCCCGTGTACGCATATGAAATGCTCTCCCCGATCGATTACCTGCGCCCGGCGCTCGATATCCCCTACTGCCATCATGAGAAGTGGGACGGTACGGGATACCCGCGCCAGCTCAGCGGCGAGCAGATTCCGCCCGCCGCCAGGATATTCGCCGTGGTGGATGTGTGGGATGCGCTGCGTTCCGGACGGCCGTACCGCGCCGCCTGGTCGCATGACAAGGTCTTGGCGCACATCCGCTCGCTTTCCGGGTCCTATTTCGACAAGCGTGCCGTCGAACAATTTCTGAAGCTGGAGCTTTGACCCACCGGCTTGGATTCCGATAGAATCCACGGAGGACACGGAGCCGCACAGAGGAAAACCGAAATACTCCGTGCACCTCCGTGCCATCCGTGGACAACAGGTTTTTTCACCCCCGCTTCTCTCAGCCGGATTAAAATTACTTGTTTCCGATGTGAGGGGCATGGGAACAGCGTTCGGGGAGCGTCGCTATGATCGTCGGAATATTAAAGGAAATCAAAACCAAGGAAAACCGCGTCTCCATGACTCCGGCCGGGGTGGAAGTGCTCCGGCAGGAGGGGCACACGGTGCTGGTCGAAGCTTCCGCCGGGATCGGCAGCGGGCTCTCGGATGCGGAGTACGCCGGGCACGGCGCGGAAATCGTGCTCAGCGCCAAAGAGATATTCGCCCGGGCGGACATGGTGATGCACGTCAAGGAGCCGCTGGCGGCCGAGTACGCGCTGATCCGCAAGGATCAGATCGTCTTCACCTATTTGCACCTGGCCGCGGCCGAGGAACTGACGCGCGCGCTGATGGAAACCGGCGCGGTGTGCATCGCCTACGAGACGATCCAAAAGGCGGACGGATCCCTGCCGCTGCTGACGCCGATGAGCGAAGTGGCCGGCCGGATGGCGATTCAGCAGGGCGCCAAATACCTGGAGATGACCCAGGGCGGAGACGGCATCCTGCTCGGGGGAGTGCCGGGAGTGGATCCGGGGATGGTGCTGATCATCGGCGGGGGCGTGGTCGGGATCAATGCCGCCAAGGCGGCCTGCGGACTGGGGGCGCGCGTCTACGTGCTGGACACCGATCTCGACCGGCTGCGCTACCTGAGCGACGTGATGCCAAGCAATTGTTTTCTGCTGATGTCGAACCCGGCCGCGATCCGCGAACTGACCGCCCGCGCGGATGTGGTCGTCGGCGCGGTGCTGATCCCCGGCGCCAAGGCGCCCCGCTTGATCACCCGCGACATGCTCAAGACGATGAAGAAGGGCGCGGTGCTGGTGGATGTCGCGATCGACCAGGGCGGATGTTTCGAGACGTCCAAACCCACGACGCACGATAATCCGATCTACATCCTGGACGGGATCGTCCATTATTGCGTGGCCAACATGCCCGGCGCGGTGCCGAAAACCTCCACCCAGGCGCTGACCAACGCCACGCTGCCGTATGCGCTCAAGATCGCCAACCGCGGCTGGCGGGATACGATGAAGGAAAACCTTGAGATCCGGCTCGGCGCCAATGTGGTCAACGGCAAGATCACCTGCAGGGGTGTGGCGGAAGCGTTTGGGATGGAATACACACCGGTCGAGGAACTGCTGTAACCGCCAAGTATATTTCCGCGACTCACGAACCGAGGCGGTCGCAAAGACCGCCTCGGTTTGCCCTGGGCGCATACCGGTAGACAGACGCCGTTATTCCCAGCGGAAAACCCTCACCGCCGTCAGGCCGGCCAGGACCAGGATCGCGCCCAGGACCAGGACCTCGGATTGGTGCTGCGACCAGGCGTCCCCGCGCCACATCCCCTGCATGAGCGTCACAACGTGCGTCAGCGGATTGAAGCGGATGGCATCCTGCATGCCCTTCGACATCGCCTCCCGGGGGATGGTGACCCCGGAAAGGTAGACCATCGGCTGCAGCAGGACATTCCCGATGATGGTGCCCGCGCGCGTGTTGGGCAGCACGCCCGCCAGCAGCAGGCCGATCGCGAAGAAGCTCAGGCAGCCCAGCGTGAAGGCGGCCAGTACGCCGGCGGTATTCCCCGCGAAATGCAGGTTGAAGAATACTTTGCCGATGAGGATCAACAGCAGCATCCCGAGGATCGTCATGGCGAACTGCGTCACCAGTTGCGCGCCCAGCACGGCCGCCGGGCTGACCGGCGTGGCGCGGTAGCGGCGCAGGATGCCGCGCTCGCGGTAGTTGGCCAGCGCGAGCGGCATCGACATGACGGCGCTGATGGCGATCACCAGCGCAATGAACCCGGGGACCGCGGTGTCGAGGAATCCGGCTCCGCCGTACGTGGGCGAGGGCTCGTTGCCGAAAATCGCGCCGAGGATGACCAGGATCATCGGCATCAGGGCCAGGGTGAAAAATGCGGCGATCGGAAAGCGGAAATAAAGTTTCACTTCCGCCATTGTGAGTTTCCAGAAGCTTTTCATGGTTTTCTCCGTCCGTCAGCCGCGCATCGCGCGGCCGGTCAATTGTAAAAAGACGTCTTCGAGTGTGGGCGGTTCCATACGGATGTCGCTGAAGGCGGCGCCCTGCGCGGAAAGCCAATTGACCACTTCGCCGATCAGCGCCGGCCGGCCGGGCCGGGGGGCGCGTCCGTAGACGATCACCCTGTCTCCGTCCCGCTCGACGCGGGTCGCGCCGTCGAGCGCCTTGAGCGCCTGCGGATCCGGCGGGCGGTCGGTCGTGAACAGGATGCGGGTTTCGGCGCCCAGGCTGCGCACCAGCGCGGCGGGCGAATCCAGGGCCACGATCCTGCCGTGATCCACGATCGCCACGCGGTCGCACAGCGTCTCGGCCTCTTCCATATAATGGGTGGTCAGGAACACGGTGCAGCCGTCGGCGCGGATTTCCCGCATCAGGGCCCAGATGCTGAGCCGCGCCTGCGGATCCAACCCGGTGGTCAGCTCATCCAGGAAGACGAGTTTGGGGCGGTTGATAAGCGCCAGGGCGATGAACACCCGCTGCAGCTGGCCGCCGGACAGCTTCGAGACCCACGAGTTCTTCTTTTCCGCAAGCCCGAGCCGTTCGAGCAGCGCCCGCCACGGGACCGGATCGGGATAGAACGATGCGAACAGATCGAGCACCTCGCCGACAGTCAGCTGCTCCGGCAGCTGGGATTTCTGAAGCTGGGTTCCGATCACATACCGCAGTTCGCGTTCCTGGCGGACCGGGTCCAGGCCGAGGACGCGGATCTCGCCGCCGTCGAAAGGCCGCATCCCTTCCAGGCATTCGATCGTGGTCGTCTTGCCGGCGCCGTTGGGGCCGACCATCCCGAAGATTTCGCCTTCCTTCACATCGAACGAGAGGTCTTCCACGGCGACAGTCCCGCCGTAGGTTTTGCGTAAATGGTTTACTTTAATCACGTTTGTCATGGGAGCACTCTTTTTACTGAAAAGGCGGTCGCGTAGCGTCAGTTGCGAATCGAGACCGCCGTCCCGCTTCGCCGGATTTATTTCTTAAGAATCTGCTTAATTTTCGATCTCGTTTATCATCTTTTTTTTCTTCCTTCTCTCCCTCACCCCGCCGGAAGTTCGCCGGCTTCCCCTCTCCCGGAATATGCCGGGAGAGGGGGCGGGGATGAGGGAGGGAATGGGTATGCTTATCGTTTTGCTTTCCCGCCGCCCGCGCTTCGGATGATTTCCTCCAGCGCCGCCACCTGGCTGTGGAAGACCGACCGTCCCAATGTTGTTGCCGCCACAAAGGTGTGCGGTTTGCGGTCCACGAATTTCTTGGTCAGTGCGATGTATCCGGCGTCTTCCAGGCGGCGCAGATGGGCGCCCAGGTTGCCGTCGGTGACCCCCAGCAGGTCGCGCAGGAGGGTGAAATCGGCGCTTTCCCCGCCTTTGATCGCCACCAGCGCGGCCATCAGGCGCAGTCGTACGGGTTGATGGATGATCTCGTCGAGTTCCGGCATGATCATCCCCTCCCGCGCAGGAGCAGCCATCCGCTGCCGATCATCGTTCCGCCGCCCACGAGCGCAAGCCAGAGGAAGAAGTAATCCGGCAGGACAAAGTATCCAAACATGAGCAGCCCGGTCACCGCCAGGGAGATCCATAACAGGGGAAGCCTCACCCAGAGTCCCATCACCGCCAGCCACAGCATCACCAGCAGGTAAATCAGCAGGTTGATCTCCCGCGGATCGGTGGGATGGACGAAGAGCGCTCCGATCATGCCGAACAAGACGAAAACCACCCACAGGAATCCGATGCGGGCCGCCATCGGATGATGAAATTTGCGGCCCATCCGGAAGCTGATCACAGCGCAGAGGATATTTCCGACCACGCTCAAAATGATCCACGGCACGGCGACCAGCACGACTCCCAGCCTGTCGGCAAACTGGTTCAGCGTATAGCCGATGGCCATGATCACGCCCCAAATGATGATCTGATAGGCGCCGCCGGAGGCGCCCAGCGCCTTGCGCATCTGGTCTTCGGTTTCGCGGATGGATTCCAGAGTCCGTTCGGCTTCTGTCGGGTTGACGTTCATGCGACCTCCAATAGAGAACTCTGCAATATAGAGTACTCTATAAAAACCTGAACGTCAAGATCCTGCAAAACGTCGACTTCGGGAAAGTTGCGGGTCGATTGGTTGCGTTGGGCGGGGTCGGGCCGGGCCGGGCAAGGCGGCCGTCCTTCGAGTAGAATCCGGTGCGAATCGACGATTCCCGCGCCCGGGGCAATCCGGGGCGGCAATCCGTTTTCCCCCGCCCGGATACCGGGTCTTTGGAAGGCGCGGCGGGGAATGGCGGGTGGAGGTTCCGCAGATGATCAAACCGAAAGCAGAGCCGCCGATCCTCAACGAAAAGAAGAAAAAGGAGCCGAAAGTGGGCGCTTTTTTCGCGGGATTGCGGATTTTAGGTGGAATAATAAAGTGGACGGGGATCGTATTGGTCGCAGGCGCAGTCCTGCTTTCCGGCTATTGGGTAATCCGGGCCACGTTATCCTATCTCCAGTACCGGGAACAGAGGATAGCCGGGTTTATCACCATGCTGGAATATACCAATATCGCCGTCTTTTTCATCTGTTTCCTGGTGTTGGGAATCTGCATGGCATTAATGGGAATTCTGATGCGGCGTGCGGGCACCCGGAAAACGCCGACCGAAGGGGATAGGGACTTCCCGGCGGACGGCGGGCAGACCCCGGATCGGCCGTATTAAAAAGAAAGAACGCTTTCCCCGTTGAGTGGAGTGGTCCAATGAATCCGGAATTAATCGCCGATGGAGCATTCGATACCGCCGAGAACCCGCTTTGGCATCCCGTCGAAAGCAGGCTGTATTGGACGGATATCCCCCGCGGAAAGCTGTTCCGCTTCGATCCGTCTGCGGTCGCCTGGGAGGAATGCTACCGCGGTAATCCGGTCGGCGGGTTCACTATTCAGGCGGACGGCGCATTGCTTCTGTTCATGGCCCGCGGCGCGATCGCCCGCTGGCGCGGCGGCGAGCCGGATTTTCTGCGCCGCGAGACCGCGGGCGAGGAGGACGGCCGCTTCAATGACGTGATCGCCGACCCAAAGGGCCGTGTGTATTGCGGGACGATGCGGACTGCGGCCCATGCCGGCCGTTTGTACCGGATGGAACAGGATGGATCCCTGCACGCGGTCCTGGACGGTCTGGGCACCCCGAACGGTATGGGCTTCATGCCGGACGGCAAGCAGATGTATTTCACGGATTCGCACGCCCGGCGGATCTATCTTTTCGATTACGACGACACGACAGGGGCGTTGACGAATCAGCGGATATGGCTGGAGATCCCGGAAAATCAGGGCGTCCCGGACGGTCTGACGGTGGATTCGGAGGGTTTCGTCTGGTCGGCGCGCTGGAACGGCTCGGCGCTGTACCGGTACTCGCCCGGCGCGGTCGAGGTTGATCGGATCGCCTTCCCCGCGAGAAAAGTATCCTGCATCTCATTCGGCGGAAAAGAGTACGGGGAGGCTTTTGTCACGACCGCGCTCGCCGGCGGGACGCGGGAGCGCGAGGGCGGCGGGGCGGGGGCGCTTTTCCGGTTCCGCCCGGGCGTGCAGGGCGTGCCGGAGTTCCATTCCAGAGTTGGATTGTAACTTCCGGATTGCGGAAAACACCCTTAGGGTGCCAACGTGATCTCCCCGCGGCTAATCCTGTGCCTGCTGTGGAAAAATCCAAAGAGCGGGCGGCGGACGATTGCCCCACAACCGCCGTTCCGTGGTTTCGTAGACTCTGTTGTAAACAGGAAAATGATCGCGCGCATTGATTGTCTTCGCGCTTCCATGGGAGAAGGATATGTCACTCGGAAGGGTCATTCTGTGCATCATCCTGCCGCCCCTGGCCGTCTTCGATAAGGGATGCGGTTCCATCATCATCGTCTCGCTGCTCACCCTGGCCGGGTGGGTACCCGGTGTTCTGGCGACATTGGTCATCCTGAACCGGGTCCGATAGGCGGCCGGATTGCCATCGACCAACGGAAAACCGCGCGCCATGGGAAAAAGTGCACCACAGCTTATAAGGGCCTATAAAAATCCCGGGGCGGTTTGCGCTGCGTATGATCCGCGGGCCCCGCGGGCTGCGCGGCGGCTCATCCAGCTGATCACGGAAAGCGAGCCCGGCCTGGCGGTCGAACACGTCGGCAGCACGGCGGTTCCGCAGTGCGACGGGAAGGGCACGCTCGACCTGCTCGTGATGTACGCGCCGGGCGGATTGGAGCGGGCGAAGGCGGTCCTGGCCGGACTGGGTTTTCAAAAACAAACCGGCCGCGATCCGTTCCCCGAGGATCGTCCGATGCGGGTCGGATTGCTGGCGTTCGAAGGCGGGCGGTTCCCCATTCACGCCCATGTGATCGCGTGCGACTCGGACGAAGCTTCCGAACTGGTCCGGTTCCGCGATCGGCTGCGTTCCGATCCGGCTCTCCGGGCGGCGTACGTGGCGCGCAAGCGGGAAATCATCCATGAAGGCGTCGCGAATTCGCTCGAATATTCCATCATCAAAGGCGCATTTGTGAGGAATGTGCTTGACTCTACTAATCCCGGCGGCTGATGCCTTCCCCGGGATGCGGGGCCGCTGTTTTTAGAACTATTAATGGTGGAATAAAAAACCGGAAAACCCCCGATAATGCAGGATATCCGTCCTATAATTTCAGCCATGCGATACCGTTCGATATGCGCCGGGAGGGATGCATGAAGCCGATGGACGATTGGATGACCTGGCTGCTGGATTCCGAATCTCCCTCGATTGTGCATCAGGCGCGGCGGGATCTGCGCCCGCCGCGAACCACAGCGCGCGAAGTCCACACAACCAAAAAACGGATCATGCGGACCGGGGCGGTTCCCGCGATCTTTTCCCGCCAATCGAAGGCCGGGAATTGGAGGATCGATCGCGGATACTACGGGCCGAAATTCTACAGCACACACTGGAGCATGTTGCTGCTGGCGGAGCTCGGCGCGGAGGGCAGGGACGCGCGATTCCAAAGGGGCGTCGACTATATGCTCGACGCCACGCGCCACCAGGTCGAAGAGGGATTGGAAAACAAATACTGCGGGTGGTCGTGCCTGTATGGGAACATTCTGCGCTATACCATGCAAGCGCGCTTGAGAAATGACACCCGCGCGGACAATCTCATCCGGTTTTGCGCGCAGGCCATTTCGGAGGGCTTCTGCGGATGCAGGATCAACGGCGGCAAACCGTGCGCCTGGGGAGTCGTCCGGGTTTTGTGGGGCTTGGCGGCGATTCCGGAGAGTGCCCGCGCCGGAGAAACCAAAAAAGCCATCCGGCGGGGGATCCGGTTCCTGTTGGAGGAGCACCATCTGGCGGCCGCCGATTATCCGTGCCGCCCGAAAACCCGGATTAATCCGATGTGGTTTAAGCTAAGTTTCCCCTTGTTCTATCACGCGGATATCCTTTTTACGCTGCGCGTGCTGGATGCATTGAATGTTCTGGATCACCGCGGCGCACGGAAGGCGCTGGATTGGTTGGAAGCCAAACGGCGGCCGGACGGCCGCTGGAAAGGGACAAGCCCCTTCCGCACCCGCACCTGGCGTGAGATGGGAAAGCCGGAGGAAACCGACCGATGGGTGACGCTGCAGGCGCTGCAGATCCTGCGCCACGCGGGAAGGAGTGTTTAAAACTGCCGATGTTTCATAATATACAGCCTGCCATTTTGGAGCGGATGAAGTATTTGGAGGAAATCGACCGCCGGGACCGGACGGACGGCACGCCGCGCCTCGCGCGCATGCGCCAGATCCCGCCCGAGACGGGTAGGTTTCTCGCGCTGCTGGCGGCCGCTTCCCCCGCGGGATCGTGGCTGGAGATCGGAACCAGCGCCGGGTATTCGACGATGTGGCTGGCGCTGGCGTGCGCGGAAACCCACCGCCGGCTGACCACCTTCGAACTTCTGCCGGAGAAGATCGCGCTGGCGCGGGAAACGATCCGCCTGTGCGGACTCGAAAACCTGGTGGAATTGGTCGAAGGCGACGCGCGGGAAAAGCTGGGGGGCTTTCCGCGCGTGGCGTTTTGTTTTTTGGACGCGGAGAAGGAAATCTATTCCGATTGCTACGACGCGGTCGTCCCGAATCTGGTGGCGGGGGGAATCCTCGCCGCCGATAACGCCGTCAGCCACGGGGCGGCGCTCGGGCCGATGCTCGAAAAAGTCATGGCCGATGCGCGCGTGGATTCAGTGATCGTCCCCATCGGCAAGGGTGTTCTGGTTTCCCGGAAGGTTTAATCTCCCCGGGTGAATTGTGAGGCTGGAATGAATGCCATCGATATTGTCGAGGAATTTCAAAGCCGCTCCAAAACCGTTCGCGCGGCCCGGGAAGCGGCCGCGCTGCTCCTGGCGGTTGCCGTCATCCTGCTTGGGCTGTATGGCATTATCCGGATACAACTTGGCGCCTGGGGCGGGGCGGTTCTGGCGGCCGGTGCCGCCGCCGGCGTGGCGGCCATCGGCCTGGCGGCCGTGTCGTTCTTCCGGCTGCGCTGCCCGAATTGCGGCCGGATCCTCGGCGTGGTGCTCGAAGCAGCTTACTGCCCCTCCTGCGGCGCAGCGTTGAAATCCGACGGCATCACCGGGATGGATCCGGCGGCCGTCTCCAGGCGCAAGGGGAGCGGGCGTTCGATGGCAAGGCGGGCGGCGGCCCGAACATCGGTCGCGAGGGTGTGGGAGCCGAGAAGCGGAAAGCCCGGGATAGATGATTTCCCGGAGGAAGCCTACCCGAAGAATATTCGAATGTTCACCACGCCGGACGAAATGGAATTGACCAAACGGTACATCCACCTGATCGACCGGGATAACAGCAGCGGTTCGGCGCCGGCGGCCGGCCGGATGCTCGGCAGATCCTCGAAATCCGCGCGGAACACCCTTCCGGAAAAGACCTCCGGCGGCGAATCTGAAAAAGCCGGGGTCCGGCGGCCGCAGGGAATCCTGGGTTTCCTCTCGCTGGAGACGATCATCGCCATCGCCGCCGCAGCCGTGATACTCACGGTCATCCTGATGGTGGCGTTCAACGCGCTGCAATAAAAATTAATCCATCCGGCGGCGAGGGCCCCGATTAATATCCAGCCGCCGTCACAGAACACACCATCCGGCGAATGGGCTGGAAGGAGTGGTGCCGCATCGCTTGCAATCGCTTTGTCCGGGAGGCATACCCATTTTTTTACGAGAGATACGCATATTCTATTGAGATGAACAGCGCGGGTTTATGAGTAGGGCGGGGCATATCGATGAACGGGATAGAGGTCTTTTCGGAATATGAAGCACGGCTCCGGCGGGCGGGGAAATATCTTGCAGCCGCCGTTCTATTGTTCATCCGATTGATCCATTTTACTCTTCCGCGCTGGATCCCGGCTTCAAGCACGCCGGGATGACGACCCTTACCGTCGGAAAGCCGTTTTTTACTCAATTATTCGCCCCATTCCAGGACTTTCCTCCGCTTGCCGGAGTGCGGCTTCCATTCCGAATTGGGCGGAAGGCGGTATACTCTTAAGCGTTTCCGGGCCGGTGAGTTTGTCCGGCGGATTTCCGATGTGGTAAAATAACGCGTTTTTGATCCGGGAAAAAACCATCGAGGGACGTTATGAGTCTTGAGAAATTTTTTGACCCCAAGTCGATTGCCATCGTCGGTGCTTCATCCCATAAATCCAAGGTCGGATACGAAATCCTCGTTAACATGATCGAGGCCGGGTTTCCCGGAAAGATATTCCCGGTTAACAACAAGGCGGATTCGATCGAGGGACTCAAATGTTATCCGGACCTGCCCTCGATCGGCGAGGTGCCGGACCTGGTGGTCGTCGTGGTTCCGGCGCCGGTGGTGCCGGAGATCATGGTCCAGTGCGGGAAGCTCGGCGTTAAGGCGGTGATCATCATCACCGCCGGGTTCAAAGAAGTAGGCAAGGAAGGCCTGGCGCTCGAGCAGCGTATCAACCAGACTGCCACCCAATACGGGATCCGGGTAATCGGCCCCAACTGCCTCGGCATCATCGCGCCCTCGAAGAAAATCAACGCCTCCTTCGGCGGGGATCTGCCGGCGGCGGGCGGCATAGGGTACATGTCCCAATCCGGCGCGCTCTTGGCGGCGATCCTCGATATGGCCAACGCCTCCGGCATCGGGTTCAGCAAGCTGGTTTCGATCGGCAACAAGATCGATGTCAACGAGTTGGATCTGATCTCGGCCCTGGGCGAGGATGCGGAAACGACAGTGATCGCGGGCTACCTCGAGAGTATCACCGACGGCAACACTTTCGTCCGCCGCGCCGAATTAATCTCCAACACCAAACCCATCCTGCTGATTAAATCCGGCGGCACCTCGGTCGGCGCCAAAGCCGCTTCCAGCCATACCGGCAGCCTGGCCGGCGGGGAAACGGGATACGAGGCGGGATTCGAACGCGCCGGGATCATCCGTTGCGGCTCGATCGAGCAGCAGTTCCAGTACGCGGAAGCGTTCGCCCTGCAGCCGCTGCCGGCGGGAAACCGGGTGGCGATCATCACCAACGCCGGGGGGCCCGGAATCATGGCGGCGGATGCGATCGAGCGGCAGGGACTGGGGTTCGCCAAACTCACACAAGCCACAATGGACAAGCTGGCGGGCTCGCTGCCTGCGGCCTCCAACATTCACAACCCGGTCGACATTCTCGGAGACGCGCTCGCCGACCGGTACGAATTCGCGCTCGACACGGTCCTGGACGATCCGGGCGTGGATGTCGCGCTGGTGGTCCTTACCCCGCAGGCGATGACCGAATGCCTGCCGACGGCCGAAGCGGTCGTGCGGGTGGTGAAGAAAAAACCTCAGAAGACCGTCCTGGCCTGCTTCCTCGGGGCCGAAAAAGTCGCGGAAGCGCTGGGTGTCCTGCGCGGCGGTGGAATCCCCCAGTACCGCTCGCTGGAAAGCGCAGTGGACGTGATTAAAGTGTTAACCGAGCATGTGCGCTGGCGCAACAAGCCCAAGCGGGTTATCCGGCTCTTCCCGGTCAACCGTCACAAAGTGGAGATCATCATCGAACGCCACATCCGCCAGGGACTGCGCGAGGTGGGCGAAGCCGAGGCCAAGGAAATTCTGGAGGCGTACGGATTTGTGACCCCCAAGGGGGCGCTGGCGACCACACCCGAACAGGCGGTCAACATCGCGGACCAGATCGGCTACCCGGTCGTGATGAAGATCTGGTCCCGGGACATCATTCATAAATCGGATGTGGGCGGGGTTAAACTGGGGATGCGCAATGCCCAGGAAGTGATGGACGCCTTCGACCTGATGATGTACCGGGTTCCGCGCAAGGCGCCGGAGGCGCAGATCCTGGGGGTCCTCGTCCAACAGATGTGCAAGGGCGTGCGCGAGGTGATCCTCGGGATGAACCGCGATCCGCGCTTCGGCCCGCTGATGATGTTCGGCATGGGCGGGACGATGGTCGAGGTGATGAAGGACGTCTCGTTCTACCTGGCGCCGCTGACGGCCGACGAGGCCAAACAAATGCTGATCAGCACCCGCACGTATAAAATGCTGCAGGGTGTGCGCGGTGAAGAGGGCGTGGATATCGACGCGATCGCCGAAGGGCTGCAGCGGCTTTCGCAGCTGGTGACGGAATATCCCCAGATCCAGGAATTGGACATCAACCCGTATGTGGTCGGACCGCGCGGAACGGTTCCGATCGCGGTCGACGCCCGAATGAGCGTGGAAAAAGAATAGACCCTCTCCCCTGCCCTCCCCCGTTTAGCGAAACCCGCTAAACGGGGGAGGATAAAGGAGGGGGCGGGAGCCAGCATGCCAACCTTCGAATGGAAAGAAAAATACAAGGATAAAATCAGCAACGTCGCCAAGGCCATGCGCCTGATCCAATCCGGCGACAGCGTGTTTATCAGCGGCGGCTGCGGACAGCCGCAGCACCTGGTCAACGCGATGGTGGAATACTGCGAAGACGTACGCGACGTCCGCATCGTCAACCTTCTGACGATGGGCAAGGCGCCCTACCTTGAGGAGCGGTACCGTGGCCGGTTCAGCCTGAACACCTTCTTTATCGGGGATAACGTCCGCGATACCATCGCGCAAGGAGTGGGGGATTACACACCGATCTTCCTATCGGAAATCCCCGACGAATTCGAAAGCGGCCGGATCCCGATCGACGTCGCGTTGATCAGCGTTTCGCCGCCGGATTCCGGCGGGTTATGCAGCCTGGGGGTTTCGGTGGACGTGGTCAAATCGGCGGTGGCCAACGCCAAATATGTGATCGCACAGGTCAACACCAAAATGCCCAAAACCTACGGCGACAGCTTCATCCACGTCAACGATATCGAAGCCCTGGTGCCGTACGACGAGGATTTAATCGAGGTTTCCCTGCCGGAGGTGGATCCGATCATGCGCCGGATCGGGCAGAACATCGCCCGCCTGATCGAGGACGGCAGCACCATCGAGTGCGGCATCGGACGGGTTCCCCAGGTGGTGGCCGAATGCCTGCGCGATAAAAAGGATCTCGGGATCCACACCGAGATGTTCGGGGATTGGATCATCGACCTGATCGATTGCGGCGCGATCACCTGCGCCAAAAAGAATCTCAACCGGGGCAAGGTGGTGGCCAGCTTTTGCATGGGTTCGAAGCGGCTGTACGAATACCTCAACGACAACCACTTCTTCGAGTTCTACCCGACCGAATACGTCAACGACATAAACATCATCAGCCAGCACGAGAAGATGGTGGCGATCAACGTCGGTCTGGAGATCGACCTCACCGGGCAGGTGTGCGCGGATTCGCTTGGATATAAATTCTACAGCGGGATCGGCGGCCAGGTGGATTTCATCCGCGGCGCCGCCCGCAGTCGCGGCGGCAAGGCGATCATCGTCCTGCCCTCCACGGCCAAGAACGGAACCATCAGCCGGATCGTCCCGCACCTGGCGGAAGGGGCCGGCGTGGTTGTGACGCGCGGCGACGTGCACTATGTGGTCTCCGAGTACGGCGTGGCCTACCTGCACGGCAAGAGCATCCGCGAACGGGTGCTTTCGCTGATCAATATCGCGCATCCTAAATTCCGGGCCGGCCTGATCCAGGCCGCCAAAGCCCAGAAGTACCTGTTCGCGGACCAGATCGCGCTCGATACCGAACAGATAATCTATCCGGAGGAGTTGGAGATCTACCAGACTCTCAACGACGGGACCGAGCTCTTTTTCCGCCCGGTCAAACCCACCGACGAGGCGTCGCTTTCGGAGATGCTGTATTCGCTCAGCCCGAGCTCCCTGCGCACCCGCTACATGAGCGCCACCGTGACCTTCCCGCATAAGGACGTCCAACAGCTGACCAACATCGATTACATCAATAACCTGGCCATCGTCGGGACCGTCCCGGGAGTCTCCGGTGAAGAGATCGTGGCGATTGCTCAATACTTCCTGGATCCGAAGACGAAGGCCGCGGAAGTCGCCTTCATCGTCCAGGATGAATGGCAGCAGAAGGGCATGGGGACGGTGCTTCTGCAGTACCTCTGCCGAGTGGCCAAGCAGCGCGGGATCAAGAAATTCTACGCGAAAGTCCTGCCGACCAACAAGGCGATGCTGACCGTTTTTTACAATTCGGGGTACAAGGTCAACACCGAATTTGACGGGGACGTCTACAACATCGAATTCGACCTGGTGCCGGCCAAGGCGTAATACGCCCGATTTCCGGCCGCGATCAATTCCCCCAAATGTAAAAATCCGGCGTGAATCCTCCGCCGTTTTTTTTTATTCGTTCGCCAAAGAACTCACCGCGAGGACGCCAAGACCGTCAAGAAAAAAATTATTAACCTCTATGAATGTCATTCTGCGCACAGCGAAGGGTCTGGAAATGCATAAGCAGATGCCTCGTGAAGCGAAGCAAGTCATCTTCTTCGGAGGTTTCCAATATTATTTGACCTTAACGTCCTTCGCGGCCCCGGCCTACTCTCACCGGGGCAGGCTTTGCGGCGAAAAATATTTTAGAACAATCCCTTTTGAACCGCAAAATACACCAGACTGATAATCAGGATAAACACGACAAAGACCAATATCGGGATTCCGGAGGCCTTCTTCTCGAGCGGTTTGGGCGGTTCGGTATAGGAAGCTGCTGAAGGTTTCGTTGTGGCGAACGGCGAAAGCGCGGGTGCGGTACTTTCCGCCGGCGTGGCGGGCGGCGTATCCGCCTGGGGAGTCCATTCCAGCCGGCGCCGTTCGGTCGGGATGGCGCGGAAATCGAGCGCGTTCGTGGCTTCCGAGTCGACATTCATCTCGGGGATGACGTTGGAGCCGGCGGCGGGCAGGATCCCCGGCGTGAAAGAATCCTTCCGGGTGGGCATCTCATCGCCCCGCGCGGGCGCGGGCTGACTCGAAGAACGCAGCGCATCGAAGGAGACGGCGCTCGCGGATTCGGTGGCGGGGGCGGATGCGGCTGCCGGACCTGTACCCCACGCATCCGTTGTTTCCGGCCGCGGGTGTTCCGGAATGGCGGAGGCCGCCCGTTCCACATCCCGGGCCATATCGCCGGTCGTGGCATAGCGATCGGCCGGGGATTTTGCCATGCCGCGGTCGATCACCTTCTGCAGTGCGGCGGGAAGGTCGGGAGCCACAGCCGACAGAAGCGGGATCGGATCGGCGACGTGCTTCATCAGTAATGCCATCGGGTTGTTGGATTCATACGGCGGATTGCCAGTGACCATGTGAAAGAACATCGCGGTCAGCGAGTACACGTCCGCCCGGGCATCGATCGCCTTATCTCCCTGGCACTGCTCCGGGCTGGTGTAGGCCGGCGTGCCGAAGAATTCACTGTGAGTCAGCTGCACGCTGGATTCGACCATCTTCACCAGGCCGAAATCGGTGATGTAGGGATTATCTTCCAGGTCGAAGAGGATGTTTCCGGGTTTGATATCGCGGTGGATCATGCCCATCGCGTGGGCTTTATCGAGCGCCGAGGCGACGCGTTTGATGATGGTTGCGGCGGCGGGGAGAGGGATGCGCCCGTGGGTCAGGCGGTCCTTGAGCGATCCGCCCTGCATATAGCGCATGACGAGGAACAGCTGTTCGCCGTCCTGGCCGTAATCGTAGACTGGAACGACGGCCGCGTGCTCGAGTGAGGCGATGGCTTTGGCCTCGCGCCGGAACCGTTCGCGGTTGTCGGGATCCTGCCCGAGGTGGGAGGGCAGCACCTTAACCGCCACCTGGCGCTCGAAAACCTCCTCCTGCCCCAGGTACACCACGGCCATGCCGCCGCTGCCGACTTTATCAAGGATCTGGTACCGCCCGATGCTTTTAGGAAGCATGGGCTGATTATAATGTTCTATTGAAAGCGTAGCAACGGAAAAAACAGCAAACCTATCCGAATTCTATCCTCAAAGGGGTTTTCATCCATTTAAACCGATACTCACAACCGGGCTTCCCCTTTGCCCCTTCTCCCCAAAAAGCATATACTTCAGGAGCCTCATCCGCCGATATTATGCTGGAAGAATAATCGGGAAAGGATAGAGACAGGCAATCACGGGGGCCGGGATGCCGGCTAATTTTCGATGTATGGGAGAACGGAGGCCAGTTTGTGAAAGCCTCTACCTGTAGAGGCATGGGAAAAAGCATATAGCGCTAGATGCTTTAAAAAAACATATAGGGCTATATGCAAGCATATAGGAATAGATGCCTTTTCCATATAATTCGATGGGCCTTAGTTCTACAAGATAAAAATAAATATACGAAAAAAGGGGTTGCCATGGAAAAAGGTCTGAAGATATTATCGGAAAGATATCTGAAAAGATAAGGCAGTCTCCAAAGGATATCGGACTTTGGTTGCTTTTAGCTTGCCGTCTTAAGGATCCATATAAGAAAAAGGAATGTTACGAGAGAGTTCTAGCTCTCGATCCTAAAAACGAAGAGGCGCTGAAGGGGATTAATCATCTTCTCCAAATGACTAACCGGACTTTAGACTATTGAGACTTACTTAATATATTGACATTTGTTCTATTCTGTGCTATGCTGTCCACATGGGAAACCCAAAAGGTGTCAAACGAGATTTTACCGCATTGGAAGAACGGCGTATGAAAGCTGCCGCCCTGCTGGAAAAAGGTGTTCACCAAGCAGAAGTAGCCAGACAGGTGGGGGCATCCC
>DAOUDU010000037.1:0-6549 GCA_034430775.1 Anaerolineales bacterium
CCCGGTTGTATGTTGCGTTCGATAACCGTCCCGTCGGAGGGCGCGAACAACGTCAGCTTGCCGATCTGGGCATCAATCGCATCGAGCTGGGCCTGGGCCTGGTCCACGGCTTTTTGCGCCTGGGCCGCGCCCGCCTCGGCCTGACGTACGGCCGCCGCCGCCAGCTTGACCGGATACGAATCCTCGCCGGAGTGCAGCCGTGCCAGGCGGTCGAGCGCGGCATGGTACCGATCCTCCGCTGAACGGACCCGGGCCCGCGCTTTCAGCAATTCCTTCCCCTCATCGCTTGTCAATAAATCCGCATAGGCCTGCTGGGCATCGTCCAGCGCCGACTCGGCGGTGTCGAATGTGGCTTGCGCCGCCTCTTTCAATTCGGAATCACCGCTTGCTTTCGCTTGGTTCAACGCATCCTGGGCTGTGAGGTAAGCCGCGCGAGCCAGCGCCAGGCGTTTTTCGGCTGCGAGGATGCCCGCGTACGCCGGGTCCTTCAGGAGCGCATCCAATTTTTGAAGCTCCTCATCCAGCGCCTGGCGGGCGGCGTCCAACTCCGATTCCATCGCGGCCAGCTGTTCTTCCTTGGTGAAATACCAGACCGGCTGGTCGAAATCCGCCGGTTGTGTGAATCCCAGCGCGGCGGAGCGGGCCGGGGATTCCGCCAGGCGGGCGGCCTCCAGAACCTGCTGGTATTGCGTGCGCGCCGTCTCCAGCGCGGCACCCGCGGTTTCCCATCCGGATTGCGCCGCGGCCAGGCCGGCTTCCGCCAATTTCCGCTGGGCTTGCAGGAGCGTGCCATCCAGCGTGATCAGCGGCTGCCCTGCGGCGACGGTCTCACCCTGCGCCACGAGGACTTCCATCACGCGGCCCGAAATTTCCGGGGAGATGATCACCGTGACCGCTTCGACCGTCCCGGAAGCGGTGATGACACCGTTGACACCGGAATCGGTCCGGGCGATGAAGTACCAGCCGAGGGCGGTGCCGGCCAACACGAAGACGACAATGACCGGAAGAATTCGGCGAAGCTTTGCTTTCATGGTTTCACCTCTTCACGTGTTAACTTATTTTCAAACCGACCGACCCCAGCTTTTCCCCCTCCCGTTTTTTGGGAAGGGCAGGGGAGGTGTTAATCCAGGCGTTTGCGGAACCGAAGCGCGGCGATTCCCATGATCACCACGCCGAATACCGCCAGAGCGATGATTTCCTGGGAAAGCGATTCCACCCCGACCCCCTTGAGCATCAACGAACGGATGATGACCAGGTAATAGCGCAGCGGCGTGAAATAGGAAAAAAATTGCAGGGCCGGCGGCATCGCTTCCAGCGGGAAGAAGAACCCCGAAAGGAACAGGCTCGGAAGCAGCGTCATCCACACGGTCAGCATGGCCTCCTGCTGGGTGTTGGCAATTGTGGAGGCGAGGATCCCGATCCCAAGGCTGGACAGCAGGAACAGGCCTGATAGGAGCGCGAT
Source organism: Anaerolineales bacterium (assembly GCA_034430775.1). Classification (GTDB taxonomy): domain Bacteria; phylum Chloroflexota; class Anaerolineae; order Anaerolineales; family RBG-16-64-43; genus JAFGKK01. Next base: position 1,463 of record DAOUDU010000037.1, read on the forward strand.
CAGCACGAGGTCGCCGCGGACCGGGACCCCGAACCACCAATGCCCGAGGGCGATGACTTCGAAGGTGTTGAGGAAGGAAAGCAGGACGTACGGCAGAAGTTTGCCGATGATCAGTTCCAGGGGGCGGATGGGGGTGACGATCAGCTGCTCGATTGTCCCGCGCTCCCGTTCGCGGACGATGGCCGAGGCGGTAAGGATCGAGGTCAAAGCCTGCAGGATCATTCCGATCACGCCCGGGATCATGAAATACGCGCTGATCAGATCAGGGTTGTACCAGACCTGGGTGAGCACTTCGAGCGGCGCTTGCGCCGCGAAGGAGACTCCCCGCCGCGCCAGCCGCTCCGCCAGGACGGTGGTGGCGAACGACTGCCCGATCATCTGGGCGGCCGAAAGCGCGGTGGATGCCGCGGACGGATCCGACCCGTCAAGGATGAAGGCAATCTGAGCCTGGCCGCCGCCGCTGATTTTTTCCCCGTACCCGGCCGGAATGATCACGGCCGCCCGGGCTTTCCCCCCTTCGATCATCGACCGCAGTTCCTGTTCGGATTCCACTTCCGCCGTCACGCGAAAATAATCCGCGGCCCGGTAGGCGTCGAGCAGCGCGCGGGCCTGCGGGCTGCGGTCCTGGTCGAGGACGATCAGCGGAATGTTGCGCACGTCGTTGGTGGCGGAATAGCCGAGCAGGAACATCTGCATGATCGGAATCACGATGACCAGGACCAGCGTGCGCGGATCCCGGCGGATCTGCAGGAATTCCTTGCGGATGAGGGCGCGCAGTCGCGAGAAGGACATGGCTACTCCGAGACCGCCGGGGCAGGGGCAATCACCCCGTGCAGGTATATGTCGATGAACGCATCCAAGGAATCGGTCTGCAGGGATGGCGGCGCATTCTTCCGGAATAACTGCTCGGTGATGTAATAGGAAAAAACCAAGCCGACGAACGATCGCAGAAGAACAGCCGGTGGAATGGAACGCAGCCGGCCCTTGAGTTTGGCGGCCGATTGGACGACGGCAAGCAATTGCGGCAGCACTTCGCCGAACAGCTTGGGGATATGCCGGCTTTTAAATTCCACGATCTCGATCAGAACAAGCCGGATGAGGCCGGGTTCCCGGTCCAGGGCGCGGGTCATCAAACGGGCGGTCGTGTTAAGAAATTCCTCGACGGTTTCGCCTTTGGGCTCTGCCAGCGCAGGGAGCACATAATTGTAGGGTTGGTGGGCGTGCAGCACGGCCACGTACAGTTGTTCCTTGTTTTTAAAATGGTTGTACGCCGCCGCGACGGTAAATTTCGCCCGGCGGGCGATATCGCGCATGCTGGTCCCGTGGTAGCCGTTTTCAAGGAAGGATTCGTAGGCTGCCTGGAGAATGGCCTCGCGGGTATTCCGGGGTTGGGCGTTCTTTTTTCTGGCCATATGTATGCACCTTGAACTAAACGAACGTTCATTCATTATATTGCGTTAATTTTAAATGTCAAGAATCGCATCTGGAAGATGTGGATTTATGGCATGGAGAAAACACACAAAGATAAAGCAAGACAAAGTAATAGAAAGAACCGTTGTACTATAGCGCCTTGCTGATGGGGAAATTCCATGAAGGAACAACGAAAAATTTTACAATGGGATTTTCTTTATGCCTTTGCGTCTTCGCGGTAAAAAAAATTATCGAACCGCTAATATCCTTACATTTCCCGATGAGAACACTTCCACCAGTGACCCCTCTTGGGAAGTTTTACAAACCGCCTGATCCGCCGAACAGAGGACCAGATCGACCTGATGATCGCGGAGGATCCGCAGCTGAGCATCCGCATCCGTCGCAGCAAAGAAAGCTTCCACATCCCGCAGCGCCTGCTCGGCATCCGGTGTTTCCATGCCATGCCCGTAGACGACGCGGGTGCCGGCCATCCCGGGCAGCCAGGCGCTGTTTTCCGGCGATGCCAGCACGACCGATCCCCGCGCGCCGGCGTTAAGCCAGTCGACGGCCGCGGCCGTATCCGGGCTCAGGAAAATCAGCGGATTATGACTTAGGGCGTTAATCCGGATGGCGGATAAGAAAACCAGGTTGGCTGCGCATAAGGGGATGGCGGCGTAGATTGCGTACCGGAGATGAAGCGCGGGGCGATACAGAAGGCTTTCCAATTTCGGAGCAGCCAGAGCGGCCAACGGGATCCACATTCCAAGCAGCAGCCGCCGCTGCAGCGGAAAGGGAGCATACAGCAAGGCGAGGTTGAGGGCGAGCCATAACGCCGGCAGGAGTATTTCACCGCGGATGGTCCCGAGCTTTTGCCGCAGGGGCGCCCGGTTAAGAATCCAGCGGATGAAGGATACGGCAACGATGAGCCCGGGCAAGCCCATGGAAAGCGCAATATCCCAGATCGGTGGTGTGGGGGTTAGATTTTGCGCGAGCCACATGCTGAATTTGGGCAGGGTGCGCGTAATCCAAAAATCGTAGACAACCCAGGGAACGAAACCCAGGCCGGCGGCGGCCAGGCGCGGGAGAACCCCCTCCGGAAAATGTCCCCGGAGGATCCGCATCCAAACCATCCAAACCGCCATCGCCAATCCGATGGGTAGAAAGCCGAACGGCTGGATGGCGGCCAGTATTGTTCCAAGAAGGAATGCGGCGGCCATCGAGCCTGCTGTCGGCCGGGAGGCAGGCAGGGCGATTTGCATCACCAGCAGGAGGATCAATCCCGTAGCCAACGGAAAATGCGCGCTGGTGAGGAGTCCGAGGAAGGGGATATATTCGGCCACCCACAGGTCGGCCGTGAACGCGCCGAAAGGTACGGCCAGGAAGCCGAACCCCGAACCGAGGAGGACGATGATCCAGGCGATTCGGCGGCTTGGCGTGGAAAGGCCGATCCGGCCGAAGAATTCCCAGGCGGCGGTCAGGAAGAAAGCCCCGCCCAGGATCCGCGCCGCGTGCCAGATTGCGATCAAGGGGAGTTTCAGCAAACGGGCCAAATGCCCCAGCAGCAGATAATAAGGAAAGAGCAGAGCGCCCGGCCCCGGATTCTCGGTGAAGGCCAGGGAATAAAGAATCCGCCCGTCGTAACCCTGCCGCATCTTCGCCAGGTAGGAAGCGGCATCGTATGGATTGAAAAGAAAACCGGTAAAGTGATACTCGCCCGCGTACGCATACGCCAATCCGTAGGGAATCAGCGTGAGCATCGCGGCGAAAAGCGATATTCCGATGATGGGCAGACGCGAACGCATGCGGCGGATTCCTCCCCGGTTGCGGTTCAACCCCTCCGCGCCGCTCGCCACTGCCGGCGCAGCGCCTCGCGGCCAAGGGATGCCAGATCCCGCGGGCGAAACGACATGCGGAACAGATCCCGGTAGGATTCGTCGCCGGTAAGCATGCCCCAGATCGTCCGGGCCAGAATTTTTTTCTCGGGCGGGCGGCGTTCATCCACGCGCAGGCTGTACAGGAAGGCGTTGGTCAGGCGCGCATTCTTGATGATGGCGTTGCTTATGCCAAAGAGGATTTCCCCGTAGCGGTTGTCGTCGGCGATCCGGCGGGCGACGGGCGCATAGCCGGATTCGAACGAAGCGGCGCTGATCCCGCTTTGAAAGGCCGATTCCATGGCGCTCTGCGATGTGGTGAACGCGGAAAAAATCCCGTCCTTGTAGAGCCGGGCTGCGGCGGCATCGCCCACCGCCACCCACCGGTCGCCGAACAGGCGGGGGGCGGCGTGCAGCGGGACTCTCGGTCCGCAACCGCAGCAGGATTCCGGCGGCACCGAAAGATAATTCGCGATCGGCTCCTGCTGCGCCTGGAAGAATTCCCGGACGGGATCCGGGCCCATGCCATAACCCAGCAGGGATACATTCAGATAGTCTTTTTTGGGAACCAGTACTCCGAAAACCAGGCCTTTGGGGTCCCCGAAAAAGGCCGCGACGGTGTGGGGCGGCCATCCGGCCGGTTTGCGGATTTCATCCTGCGCCATGACTTCGACGTCGGGAGGGGTGTAACCGAAAAACGGTTCCATCACCGGCGGACTGTTTACCCCGGCCGCCAGGACGAGAAAATCGGCGTTGTGAATACCCGAATCCGTCCGGACCGCCGGAGTGCCCTGCCATTCCACCGTGCGCACCCGCTCCGGAATAAATTTGGCGCCGCGCGCCCGGGCTTCCGTAAGCAGGAATGCGTCAAAGCTCTCGATCGGCTCCCCGCTGTGCGTTCGCGGTCCGCATCCGCGGTAGACGCTTAGAATGGTGCGTCCCGGCCGGGGTTGGGTGAGCCGTATCACCTGTCCCAGAATGTGAACCCGGTATTCCTTGATGGTTTCCTGGATGACGGATGGGGGAATACGGATACCGATGGATTCAATCGCCTGCAGGCAATTGGCGGAGATAATTCCTGCGCAGCCCTTGCAGCCGACGATGCCGCGCTCGTGTTGACTGAACCGCGGATCGAAAATCCGGACGTCGATCCGGAGGGATGCTTCCCGCGCGCGATCCAGCAGGTGGATGGCGGCGAAACTGCCCGCCGGCCCGCCGCCGACGATGCACACCCGGCTGTTCTCCCGCAGCTGCATATCTGCGCCTCCAGGGAGATGATAGCATCCCCGCCCGGAAAACGGAACCCCGGGAAACCCGGATCAGTCCGCGGGCATGTTCGATGTCAAGCGCCTAACAAGCCGCAAGTTTTCCCGTCCGCAAGGACGGCTCGAGGTGCGCCATTCCATTTGAGAGCGACTCGTGCGGATAACTGTATATCCAGGTCCGGCATGAGCCGCGGCCGTTCAGGGAATAAGGGCCGCCGAATCCATCCCATGTTCCCCCGGTCCGCCAGGCGGAACGGATCGCCTCCCGGGAGGCGGACGGGTTCGGATCCCCGGTTTCTGCTTGCAGCAGCGGCCGGAGGCAGAGGGCGGCGGCGTCATAACCCAATTCGGAAAGCGGCGGCGGTTCCGCTGCGTACGCGCTCCGGTATTTTTCCGCGAACGCATCATCACCGAGAAAATCTTCGGAATGGTATGCCGCCGAAGAAAAGATAAGGCGGATTGAGCTCGATGCGAACGCGGTGGGAATCCGGTCCTCCGCCTCGCTTTCGGCGTAAAAAAAGGAACCCTGGAATCCCGACCG
>DAOUDU010000038.1:0-5367 GCA_034430775.1 Anaerolineales bacterium
TGAGGTTGACCCCCCATCCCACCGGCTGGTATAATGCGGCCCGCACTGCAAGCCAGCTATTTTGAGGAAATATCATGCCGAAAAGAACGTATCAGCCGAAAATTCGCCGCCGCGCACGCGTACACGGGTTCCGCCAGCGTATGGCCACCCCCGGCGGCCGGAAGGTTCTGGCCGCGCGCCGCGCCCGGGGGCGCGTCCGCCTGGCCGTCCAGCCTCGTCACGTTAAAAAGAAAGACTGGAACAGCAAGTGACCCCCTCCCGGCCGGTCCGACCGGCCGGGATACCAGCATGCAGCGACGGTTCCGCCTCAATCGTTCCGGCGATATCCAGCGGGTGCGGCGCACGGGAAAGTCTTATGCCCACCCGCTGCTTGTTCTCGTCGCCGCCCGCTCGGATGCGCCCTCCAAGCGGCTCGCCGTCACGGCGGGCCTGCGGGTGGGGGGAGCGGTGGAACGCAACCGGGCGCGCCGCCGGATCCGCGAGGCGGCCCGGCCGCTCGTCGACGGCATGCCGGAAGGGTGGGATCTTCTGCTTATCGCCCGCAGCGGCGCCGTCAAAGCCCCCTTTGGGGAGCTGGCCGGCGCCGTGCGCACGCTGTTCCAGCGGGCCGGAGTGACGGCTTCCGATGACCGAGATTAATACCGCACCGGATGGCGAACCTTCGCTGCGGTCGCTTCCATTAACATGGAGCACACTGGCGCGCTGGCCGCTGCTCCTGGCCATCCGCTTTTACCAGCTCACGCTTTCGCGTTTTATCGCCCGGGATACCTGCCGCTTCTACCCGACCTGCTCCCATTACGCTTACCAGGCGATTTTTAAATACGGGGCCGGCACGGGAAGCTGGATGGGCTTCAAACGCCTGCTGCGCTGCCAGCCCTTCAATGAAGGCGGCTACGATCCGGTTCCCTGACGGGCCGCATATATTAAAAGGTAAACCTGCCCAGCCATTCCCCCCTCAACCTCCAACTCCCCTTCTCCCAGCGTAAGCTGGGAGAAGGGGACGGGGGATGAGGGAGAGTAAAGGCTTACGCTGGGAGAAGGGGACGGGGGATGAGGGAGAGTAAAGGGACATGCTGAGAGAAGGGGGTAGGGGATGAAGGGAGAAGTCTCCCTTCTCCCACCGCCTGCCCCCCGAGCGATGAGCATCGGCGGAATTCCGATGCGAAGTTTTCGCGAGCGGAGGTCAGATGGGAGAACTTGTCCCGGAGCGCAGCGACGGGAGGGTTGGGGATGAGGGGGAGTGTGATAGGGGAGAAGGGGACGGGGGATGAGTAAAGAGGCATTCAGGGAGAAGGCCTGTCCTCGGAGCATGTGAAGCCGGGGGCCGCACGGCGGGAACGTTTTACGAGGGGGATGGGGGAGAGATCAAGCAGGCGGTTTTTCCGGAAAAATGACCCGAGTCTTGCATAGGTAGAGCAATTGCAGGAACAGGGGATTAAAAAAGGAATAAACAAGTGTCATTGCGAGCCTGTCCTCGCGAAGCGAGTGCGACCCCTTCGCTTTGCTCAGGGCAATCTCCTTTTCTTTCCAAAGGGGGGGATTGCTTCGTCGCTTCGCTCCTCGCAATGACATCCATAGTTTTTTTCATCAACCTGGTAAATTAGTTTGCTTAGAACGGCTCAAGCCGCATGGAGTAATCCCTACAATGTATAGAAGTGAAATGAATAAAAAGATTTGGAGGAGTGAATTCCGCCTGACCGCCCTGATCGCGATTGGGGTGTTTGGCGGCCTGCTGACCGCCTGCGCCGGGGGATCGGTCAACCTCTCCTGGGGCGGGCTGGCGGTCGACGGCGATATGGCCTACCTGGCGCACAATTCGTACATCAGCGCCGTCAATCTCGGGTCCGGGCAGATGGCCTGGCAGTTCCCCGAGAAGGCGACCGCCAAGGAATTCTTCTACAGCGATCCGCTCATCGATTCCAACGGGGATCTGGTTGCCGGCGCGTATACCGGCGCGATCGTCAAACTGGATGCGGGGAACGGCGCGCTGAAGTGGAAGCTCGAGGGCGACGGTGAAAAGATCATCGCCCCGATCATCGAAGGCCCGGATGGCGCGTATTACGCCTCGAGCGAAAGCGGCGACCTGCTGGTGATCGATCCGGATGCCGGAACAATCCGCAACCGGATCCCGCTCGGCGAGGCCACCTCCTGGGGCCCGATGGCCGTCAACGGCGAACGGATCTACATCGCGACGATCGAGCACAAGGTGCTTGCGGTGAATTTCGCGGGCGGCGCGGTCGAATGGACGGTCGACCTGGGCGCGGCGATCGCCGGCGGGGTGAACCTCGTCGACGGCAAACTGGTGGTCGGGACCTTCGCCGATAAAATCATCGCGCTCGACCCCGCCACCGGCGATACGCTGTGGGAAACAACGGCCGACGGCTGGGTCTGGACGGCGCCCGTCAACTCGGGCGCGACGATCTTCGCCACCGACCTGGGCGGCGTGCTGCGCGCGGTAAGCCTGGAAGACGGCGCCGTGTTGTGGCGCGCCGATTTGGCGGATGCGATCCAGGCCGGGCCGGTCGTCGACGGCGAACGGCTGTACATCGGCACGACGAAGGGCACGGTCCGCGCCTACTCCGCGGCGGATGGGACCCAGGTCTGGGAACAGACGGTCAAAGGCGGGATCTACGGCGACCTGCGGGTGGCCGGCGGCAAACTGCTGGCCGTCGTGAGCGGCGGGGATTTCTCGCTGGCCGCGTTTTCGATCGAAAACGGCTCGCTCGTCTGGTCGTATAAAGAACCGGTTTAGCGCCGCCGCCGTCCCGCCTGGATGCGGGTTCCGGTCCGGCACAAGGATAACCACATGTGGGATACATTCATTATCAATCCGATGATCAACGCGCTGCTGTTCCTGTACCAGGTGCTGGGCGGGAGCTTCGGCCTGGCGATCATCGTCTTCACCGTCGCGATCCGGCTGGCCACCTATCCGCTGACGGCGTCCTCGCAAAAGAGCATGCGGAAGATGCAGGAACTGCAATCCTCCAAAGAATGGCTGGATATGCAGAAGAAGTACGCCAAGGATAAGGAAAAGCTGCAGGCCGAGCAGATGAAGCTGCTGCAGAGCGCGGGCGCCAACCCGATCGGCGGCTGCCTGCCGACGGTCATCCAGCTCCCGGTCCTGATCGGGCTCTACCAGGCGATCGGCAATGTGATCCCCTCGACTCCGATGCAGCTCTTCAGCCTCTCGCAGCGGATGTACGATTTCTTCCCCACGGTGCTGATCCCGCTGCAGAAGCACTTCCTGTGGCTGGATCTTGCCCAGCCGGAGCACCTCGTCCTCCCGGGCATCCCGTTCGCGATTCCGGTCCTGGCGGGGTTGGTGCTCATCACCAGCTGGGTCTCGCAGCGGATCATACCGGTCGTGACCACCGATACGTCGGGCGGGCAGACCGGCCTGATCATGAACGTCTTCATGGTGTTCCTCATAACCCAGATTTCGCTCACGCTCGCGTCGGGCCTTTCGCTGTATTTCATCACGACCAACCTGTTAACCATTGTGCAGTATATGCTGATGGGTAAGGTCAACTGGAAGCAGGTGTACACGTTCAGCTCGGGCGCGCCCAAACCCGCAAAATGAACGTCCGCGCGGCTTAGCGCCCGAGAATTTCGAAGTAGGCCCCGCTTTCTTCCTCGGCTTTTATGCGGAAAGCGGGACAAGCTGCGGGGCATTCTTCATCCCGCCCAGCGGGATACATTCCTGCCCCATCTGAGAGGCGGACCCATGGCGATGGAACACAGAGCCAGTGTGGAAACGACGGCCCCCACGGTGGGGGAGGCGGTGGAACGCGGTCTCGCGCGGCTCGGATTAACCCGGGACCAGGTGGAAATTGTCGTTCTGGAAGAAGGACGTGCCGGCAGCCTGTTCGGCGGAGGGATGATCCCTTCGCGCGTGCGCCTGACGGCGCTCGACCCGACCGCCGCGGACGATCCGGACCTGGAAGCGGCGCGGACGGTCGTCCAGGAACTCCTGGCGCGGATGCGGGTGACCGCCAGCACGACCGCGGAATGGACCATCCCGCAGGATGAGCACGAAACCCGCCACGCGCTGATCGAAGTTCACGGCCAGGATCTGGGGATCATGGTCAGCCGGCGCGGCGAGGGGCTTTCGGCGCTGCAATACCTGGCGCGGATGATGGTGGCGCGCAAGCTGGGCCGCCCGCTGCCGGTGATCGTGGACGTGGAAGGCTTCCGGCGGCGGCGGGAACAGCAGCTGCGGCGCATGGCGCGCCGCGCCGCCGAGCAGGCGGTGGAACGCAGCCGGACCATCACCCTCGAACCGATGCCCGCCAACGAACGGCGCATCATCCATATTGAGCTGCGCGGGCACGAAGCCGTCACCACCGAGAGCATCGGGGTGGGGCGCCAGCGCAAGGTCACGGTCGTTCCAAAGACCGGCAGCGGGGCGGACGAGCAGCCCTCCGGTTGACGGCTCCGCGCCGCCCGTGGTAAACTGCCTGTTCCGCCGGGCCGCCTGAATGGGATTCGGGCGGCGGTCGTTTTGAAACAGGAGGAAGAGCCATCAGCGCTTCTGAATTCCGAGTCAACGAGCAAATCCACTCCCGTGAAGTCCGTCTCATCGGAGCGGACGGGGCAAATGTCGGCGTCGTCAGCCTGCAGGAAGCCATGCGGCTTGCCCGCGAAGCTGAAATGGACCTGGTGGAGGTTTCGCCGGGGGCCGATCCGCCGGTGTGCCGGGTGCTGAACCTGGGGAAGTTCCTTTACGAAAAGGGAAAGAAAGACCGGCTGGCGCGCAAGGCGCAAACCAAGATCGAAGTCAAGGAAATCCGCCTGCGGCCGAAGACCACCGATCACCACCGGTCGTTCAAGGTCCGGGATGCGCGCAAGTGGATTTTGAGCGGCATGAAGGTGAAAGTGCGGATCCGGTTCCGCGGCCGGGAGATCACCTACCCGGAGATCGCGCGCGAAGACCTGGCGCAGATCGCCAAGGAACTGGAAGATATCGCGGTGGTGGAGCAGCAGCCGGATATGGAAGGGCGCACGATGCTGATGGTGCTGGGGCCGGGGAAGAAGAAGACCTAGTCTTTCCGGCGTTGCCCAGAACGCGAAAATCGACGCGCCGGGTTTAATCCTGAGCGCTTGTCCCGAGAGACCTGTCCCGAGCGAAAGCGAGGGAAAAGCGAGGGAAAGCGAGGGACGGCAGCGAAGGACATGCCCGGCGCGATTATGCCAAGAACAGTTTCACGGGAGCAGGCGACATGCCTCGAAAACCAAAGGTAGGGAAATACAAACTCAAGACCCACAAAGCCACCGCCAAGCGGTTCCGCCTGACGGGCAGCGGCAAGGTCGTGCGCACCAAGATCGGCAAGGGCCACCTGCGCCGCCACACCCCCAAGCGCACGAAGG
>DAOUDU010000039.1:0-6209 GCA_034430775.1 Anaerolineales bacterium
CTAACATCGCCTTCATCAAATACTGGGGCAACCGCGACGACGCTCTGCGCCTGCCGGCCAACGGTTCGATTTCCATGAACCTGGCCGGTCTGGAAACCGTCACCTCCATTGCATTTGATCCGCAATTGGGCAATGATGAATTTGTTTTCGACGGCGTCCTCCAATCCGGGCCGGCGCTTGCGCGCGTCACCACGCATCTCGATCGGCTCCGAAGTAAGGCGGGGTCAATCCTGAAGGCGCGGGTTGAAAGCCGTAACAATTTTCCGCTGGGCGCCGGGATCGCCTCCTCCGCATCGGGGTTTGCCGCGCTCACCGTCGCCGGGGCGGCCGCCCTGGGATTGACCCTTTCCGAACGGGAACTCTCGATACTGGCCCGGCGCGAATCAGGCTCGGCCAGCCGTTCCATCCCGGCCGGATACGTCGAATGGTATGCCGCGGAGGCGGATCCGGATTCGTACGCTGAATCGATTGCGCCGCCGGACCATTGGGCGCTGACGGATGTGATCGCGATTATCGACAGCCGCCCGAAGAAAACCGGATCCGCGGAGGGGAACCGTCTCGCCCGGACAAGCCCGCGGCAGGCGGCGCGCGTGGCGGATGCTCCGCGTCGTTTGGCTATCTGCCGCCGGGCGGTTCGCGAGAAGGATTTCACGGCGCTGGCGGAAATCCTCGAAGAGGATACGCGACTGATGCATGAAGTGATGCGGACCTCGACTCCGGCGCTTAATTATCTGGTTCCAGCGACGGAGAAATTCATGCGGTGGATCCCCGCTTGGCGCGCGCAAGGACTGCCCGTCGCCTTTACAATTGATGCCGGTCCGAATATCCACTGCCTTTGCCCGATGGAATCCGCCGCGGAGGTGGAACGCCGCCTGCGGGAAATCCCGGCCGTTGAGCGCGTGCTGGTTGCGCAACCGGGCGGTGGAGCGCGTGTGGAGCTAGGATAGTATTTCTACGCGCTTAACCATCCTCTCCCCCTCCCAAATATACGATTGCAGCCGATTTAGCAATACCCTTCTCCTTCCCCCTTCCCGTAGCATGGAAGGGGGAGGGTAGACGAACTGATTTTTTAAAAAAGGGGTTTTTTAGGGAGGGGGATGGGATGGCACTCGCCTGATATAATCCCCTGCGGATTGAGGGAAAGAAAGGTTTGCGAATGGAATTATTCGGCAACATTCTGGATTGGGTGGTGGCGATCTTCCTCTTCGGCCTGCTGCTCTTCATCCACGAGCTGGGGCATTTTCTCATGTGCCGGCTGACCGGCGTGAAGGTGGAGGAATTCGGATTCGGATTTCCACCGAAACTGGCGAAGCTCTTCACTTGGCAGGGAACCGAGATCACCCTGAACTGGATCCCGTTCGGCGCGTTTGTCCACCCGCTGGGTGAAGACGACCCGACCGTGGAAGGCGGGTTGGGGGCCGCTTCGAAGCGCGTGCGCGTTCTGGTGCTCCTCGGCGGCGTCCTGTTCAATGTGGCTGCGGCCATCACGGCATACACCATTGCCTTTAAAATCGCTTATCCGGAATCCATCTTAATCGAAAGCGTTACAGCGGAAACCCCCGCCCAGCAGGCCGGATTGCTTCCCGGGGATGTGATCCTGGCCGTGGATGGAATGACCGTTCAGTTGACGACCGAGGTAATTACTTACATCCATGCCCATCTGGGGGAGGAGATCACGCTGAACCTCTCCCGGGGTGGTGAGGAACTGAATATCCGCGTCTTGCCCAGAACGACCTGGCCGGAAGGGCAGGGACCAAGTGGAATGCTTATCAGCGAAATATATTCAGATCGCCACACCTGGGGTGAGGCGTTGGGACGGGGTTTGGGCACCATCCGCGACCAGTTGAAGTTGTTCCTCGAACTCCCCGGGATGATCTTACGCGGAGGGTTCAATGCCGCCACCGACCGGCCCGTCGGACCGCTGGGGATTCTGGATGTGACCGAACAGATCGTCGGTTCGGCGCGGGAAAACAACCAGTGGATAATCATCCTGAACTGGGTCGGTATGATCAACCTGGCGCTGGCCGTCGGTAACATCCTGCCGATCCCGGCGCTCGACGGCGGCCGGCTGGTGTTCATTCTGATCGAGGCGGTTCGCGGCCGGCGCATCGATCCGGAGAAGGAGCGGATGGTCCATGGATATACCATGCTGCTCCTGCTTGGCCTGATGCTGTTCATCACCTACCTGGACGTTTTCTTCCCGGTCCTGCCCCGCTGACGCCGATGTCGGAACAGAAGCTGTTTGAAGCCGCGTTGGTGATCCTGAAGGGCGAAGCCGGTGATCGGACGGATCCGGTTCAGCTTGCCGGCCGGGAAACCGGACCGGCCGCCCGCTTCCCGCTGCATTGGCTTTCCGACCTTGGTTCGGAACAGGCGGCGGAAATGGCCCGGCTGTGGCGCAAGCTGCCAGTCCTCACCCGCCGCGATCTGATCGGGAGGATGGAGGAGGAAGCACGCGAGAATTTCGAGGTGGATTTCCTCGCCGTTGCCCGTATCGCCCTGAATGACCGCGACCCCGAAGTCCGGGTGCACGCGATCCGCAGCTTCTGGGAATGTGGTGATCCCAAACTCGTCGAAACATTCATAAAATTTTTGGAACAGGATCCGGAACCAACCGTCCGCGCCAGCGCGGCCACGGCCCTCGGGCCGTTTGTGGAGCGCGCCGAGTTGGAGGAAATCCCCTTTTCCGCGGGTGTTCGCATTACCGCACGGCTGATCGCGGTGATCCGTGGAAAGGATGAATTGGAGGTGCGGCGCCGGGCGGTGGAATCGGTGGGATACGCTTCGGATCCGCGGGTGCGCGCCATTCTGGAAAACGCGCATTCGCATCCGGCCGAAACGATGCGCGCCAGCGCGTTGCTGGCGATGGGGCGCTCGGCCGATACTTCCTTCGCAGCGATCATCACCGAGGAATTGCGCAATACCGCACCGGCCCTGCGGGCGGAAGCTGCGCGGGCGGCCGGCGCGCTGGAATTGAAGAAAACGGTCCGGCCGCTGATCGAGCTTCTTGAGGATGTCGATGCCGGTGTCCGCGCCTGCGCGATTGAGGCGCTCGGGGAGATCGGCGGCGGTCCGGCTCGCGAAGCGCTGGAAAAAATGCAGAAGCGGGCTGCCGGCGAGGAATGGGACCGGTACGAAACGGCGCTCGAGAACGCCGAATTTCAGGATTCCCTCGGCGACCTGCCGCTTCTGGAAATCGACGGATTGGACGAAGAATCGGAAGAGGAGGAAGAGGAGCAGGATGAGGATGATGAAGAATGGGAGGAGGATGCATAGGGGTTTTCGGCGGCATCCGCTTTTTTGGCCGGATACTTGTCATCCCCATGACTCCGGCTGATGCATAACCTGCTCTTTGCCGCCCTGCTCATACCCGTCTGGCTGAACCCGCCTGCCGGACTCCGCGGCGGGGGATCGATCGAACCCCTTAGGGCGGGTTTTACCGTCGGCAGCCCGCTGGACTTCCTGGCCCGCGTTCATACCTCGGAACCCGTCGTGGAGAGTCGGCTGATATTGGAATACGGCGCCTCACGATCCGTCTATACTCCGCGGCAGGAGGAAATACCGGACGGATGTTTCCTGACGGTCAGCGAGGACAACGCATCCCATAAACCGTTTCCCTTCATGGAGGTGAGGTATTGGTGGGAGGCGGATATTCGATCCGGTAAAACGATCCTCTCCCCGGTGCAAACCCTTCAATATTTCGATGACCGGTTCTCTTGGAATCGGCTGGCGAAAAGCAAAATATCACTTTATTGGATCGCGGGGGATCTTCAAGCGGCGGATGCAATCCTCGACCTGGCGCTGAAATCCCTTGGATCCGTATCAGCCGAGCTGGAGGCCCCGATCCCCGATATTGTCACACTGGTGATCTACCCGAAACTATCGGATTTTTACTCCGCGTTGGGCGACCGGGTCCATGGATGGGAGGGCGCCATTTCCTCGCCGGATGACGGGATCATTATCCTGGCGGCCGCCCCGGGAGCGGAAGGCCGCTCAACCCTTGCGGCATTGATCCCGCATGAAATTACGCATGTCCTCCTGGGAGAAAAATGGGGGAGCGCCTATTCCGCGCTGCCGCTTTGGCTGGTGGAAGGCACGGCCGCGGGCAATGAAATGGAACCGCGGCCGGAGGCGGATCTTGCGCTGCGGGAAGCGGTGGAATCCGGAAGCATGATTCCGATCCGGGCCCTTTGCGCAGTTTTCCCTGCGGAAGAACAGGCGGCGCTGCTGGCGTATGCCGAAAGCAAATCGTTCGTGGCGTATATTTCAGAAACGTACGGCCTCTCCGCGGTCCGGAATGCCTTCGCGGCTTATGCCGGAGGCGCGGAGTGCAGCCGGGGGATGGAAGACTCCACCGGAAACGGGCTGGAGAAGCTGGAATCGGATTGGATGAACGCCTTGGCCGGGAAGAAATCCTGGATCCCGGCTTCGTGGGTGATTGTGTGGGCCGGGATTTTAATGCTGGGCGGGGTGTCGGCCATCCGCTGGATTATCGGCCGGAGGAAGGCGGCAGTTCCGGGGAGGAAGGGGAGGGATACATGACGGAAAAGGAACGATTGTGCGCGCAGGTTTTTGGAGACGTGCAGGGGGTCGGGTTCCGGGCGTTTGTCTTCCGCCGTGCCTTAGCCTACGGATTGACGGGCTGGGTGCGCAACCGGCCGGACGGCAGCGTGGAGCTGCTTGCCGAAGGTCCGCGCGCCGCACTCGAAACGCTGTTGAGCGATGTCACGGCCGGCCCCTCCGGTTCTACGGTTGACCGCGTGGAAACGCGTTGGGAACCGGCCGCCTCGGAATTCCGGGTATTCGGTGTGCGATAGAAAAATAACCGCGCTGTAGGGGCGATCCATTGGATCGCCCCTACAGCGCGGGATTTATTTTTCCCCAAATCCCATCCCCTGCTCACGCATCGAGACGAACCGGCTGCGCCCAATCACAATGTGATCCAGAACCGGAATATCGAGCAGCCGTCCGGCTTCGATGAGATTCCGCGTGACGGCCAGGTCCTCGGAACTCGGCGACGGGTCCCCGCTGGGGTGATTGTGCACGACGATCATCCCGGCCGCGTTGGCTTTAATCGCCTCGCGGAACACCTCGCCGGTGCGGATCAGCGACGTGGTCAGCGAGCCGCGATAGACCTCGCTGACACGGATAAGGCGGTTGCGCGCATCCAACAGGATCGTGCGCAGGTGCTCCTGTTCCAATCCGGACATCTCATATTGCAGCAGCGCCGCGGCGGCGGCGGGGGAGGAGAGGGTCGGCGATTCCTCCGCCTCGGTCACCGCGATCCGGCGCCCCAACTCGACCGCCGCGAGGACAAGCGACGCTTTGGAGGGGCCGATCGACGGGATCGCGCACAAATCCGCGAGCGCGGCCCGGCGCAGGCCCAGCACGCCGCCGGTCTGATGCAGAAGCGCCTGCGCGGTTTGCAGCGCGCTCTGTCCGCGTCCGCCGGTCCGCAGGAGAAGGGCCAGCAGTTCGGCGGTGGAAAGCGCCTGCGGCCCGGTCGCAGCCATCCGTTCGCGCGGACGTTCCCCGGCCGGTAAATCTTGAATACGAAAGATTGATGCAGCTTGGCTCATGACCTTATCCCCCTTGATGAACTATGTGGATGATATTTTACCCCACTGGCAAAAAATCATTGGCCGATGAACCCGGCAGTCCGTTATCCAGACGTAATCTAAAAAGTCCGTCATCCCGGCGTGATCCAAGCCGGGATCCAGAGGAACTAGCTTTTTTGAACCGGCACTCTCTGTAAACCCTCCCCCCAAAAACATGTCCCCCCATTTCCGAAGGAAATGGGGGGACATGTTTTTGGGGGGAGGGCAGGCGGGAATGACGGTCATGGCTTTTGCATTACATCTTCCGCAAGATCTTTTCCGCATCCTCCAGACGCGCTAGGAACGTCTCCCGCCCGATGATCTCCATGCTCGCAAACAGCGGCGGGCTGACCGCCTGCCCGGTGACCGCTGATCGCATCATCCCGAACAGCACGCCCGGCTTGTACCCCAGCTTTTCCGCCAGCGCGCGCAGTTCCTCCTCAGCCGCCGCCGGATCGAACGCCGGCTTGGCCGCGAGGATTTCGCGCGCGGCCCGCAGCGCATCCGCCGATTGCGCCGGGGTGAGCCCCTTGCCGGTCAATTCCTTCGGGTCGGGCGTAACGGTTTCGCGGAAGAAGAATCCGCCCATGGCGATGGCATCCTCGAGCGTGA
>DAOUDU010000040.1:0-12017 GCA_034430775.1 Anaerolineales bacterium
CGCAGCTCGCGCAGAACCGTCAATCCCCCGACACCCGAATCGAACACGCCGATCGGCGCTTTTTCCATACCGGGTATTATACCTGTCCGGAGGGGGAGGGAATCCACGAAGCCTGCCCTCGCACCTGTCCCCACGGAGCAATGCAACTCGATCCTATCCTTAGAGTTGTGATGCCTGCGCGGCGGGGGAGAGTGCGCAGGTTCGGTTTTTTTCCTAGAACCTGCGCGAGTATAGAGCGAGGGAGCACAAATAATCGTCGAAAGGCTTTACTGGACTATTAAAAATAATCATTGCTTCTCAGCTTCCCCCTCATCCCTTCCTTCTCCCAGCATACCCTCGCTCCGCAAACAGGACACCCTCGCAGAACGAGAGCACCCTGCTTCACGCGGGCAGGCGCTGGGAGAACCTGTCCCGGAGCGCAGCGATGGGAGGTGGCCGAAGGCCGGATGAGGGCGTCCTTCGCGGAATCAAAAACGCGGCCCGGATGGACCGCGTCCCGGTAGAATGCAACCGTAATCCGCTTAGCCGTTGTCGTTCTTGCCGTGCAGGCGCGCGCGCTTGCCCTTCAATTCGCGCAGGAAGTAAAGCTGCGCCCGGCGGACCTTCGCGCCCTTTTGCACCACGACCTTTTCCAGCCTGGGCGAGCGCATCGGGAAGGTACGTTCCACACCGATGCCGTGCGAGGCGATGCGCCGGACGGTGAAGTTCGCCTGGTTCCCGCCCTTGCGCAGGCGGATGATCGTGCCGCGGAATTCCTGGATGCGTTCTTTCTCGCCTTCCTTGATCTTCACGTGGACGCTTACCGTATCGCCGGAACTGAGCACCGGGACGTTTTTATTTTCCGGAAGTTCGAGTGATTTGAGTTTTTCATCCATGGCATTTTCCCAGCATGTGACAGCAATTTGCCGCCAGAAACATCCTGGACGGCGGGCAGATTATACCACACGCCGCGCCCGGGGCTGTCAAGACGCCCCGCCGGCCTTCAGCCGGCAGACGGACGCAGCTCTTGCACGGTCCATTTCGGAGGGCAGTCACCGTCCCCGGGTGGTTCCCCGGAAGGCGTCAGGAGTCGTATAATTATCGGAATGTTAAAACGGGCGTTGACCACCATAAATTCGTGGATCGACCGATTCCTGCTCTGGGCGGAATCCCTTTTCAAACAACCGGCCGCCGGAGCTACCCGGCCGGTTCGATCCGCCCGGAAAACCCCGCGCTTCCTTTATATCCTGCTGATAGGCTCGCTGGGACTGGTCTGCGTCTGCTCCGTTCTCTACCTTGGCCTGCGGTCTTATGCCCCGGTCGCGCCGCGCGATCAGCTGCCCACCCTCACCGCCACCCCCTTCCTGCCGGTGCGGGAAACCCTCACCCCGTTCTTCCCGGATCTCAGCGGGGCGGGGATGGTCCCCATTATCGAGCCCGGTACCCTCTACACCCCGACTCCGTCCCTTGCCAATGTTCCCTGGGCGCCGTACGCCGGTCCGATTTACCCCGCCCTGACCCAAATCCCGCGGCCGGAGCAGGAATTCGCCGACACCGACGACATCATGAACATCGCCGTGCTCGGCAGCGACATGCGCCCCACCGGGCTGGGCGGCTTCCGGACCGATACGATCATGATTCTGATCCTCAATAAAACCGCCGGGACCGTCTCGCTGGTCTCCTTCCCGCGCGATCTGTACGTCTACATCCCGGCCTACGGCATGGAACGGATCAACACGGCCTTCCCGGCGGGGATGACGATTAACTATCCCGGCGGCGGGTTCGGCCTTTTCCAGGATACGATGAAGTACAACTTCGGCTTGACGATCCACCACTACGCGCTGATGAACTTCTGGGGCTTCCAGGAGCTGATCGACGGGCTGGGCGGGATCGAGGTGTATTGCGCCTACGGCCTGCATGACACGCGACAGGGTTACCCGAACGGGTACGGGGTCGCCGCCGGATGGAACCACATGGATGGCGAGACGGCGCTCTGGTACGTGCGCTCGCGCTACACCTCGAGCGACTTCGACCGCGTCCGCCGCCAGCAGGAAGTGCTGCTGGGGATCTCGCAGACTCTCCTCAACAAAAATGCCCTCTCCAACATCCCCGGCTTCTTCGTCACGCTCGCCAAATACGTCCAAAGCGACCTGTCCCTCGATATGGTCACGCCGTTCGCGGAACTGGCCGCTTCGGTTTCGATCTCCTCCGTCCGCCGGGCCACCGTCGTCCCCAAGACATACGCCACCGATTGGATCACTCCCGATGGGAAGATGGTAGTGCTGCCGAACTACCCCGCCATTCACGAACTGCTCGCCGGCCTGCTCGGCGCCTGACCCCATTCCACAGTCATTCCAAGCGGCCGTCAGGTTTCCCCTGTCATTCCGAGCGGCCGTCAGGTTTCCTCTGTCATTCCGAGCAGCCGTCAGGTTTTCCCCTGTCGTTCCGAGCGGCCGTCAGGTTTCCTCTGTCATTCCGAGCGGCCGTCAGGTTGTCCCATGTCATTCCGAGCGGCCGTCAGGTTGTCCCTGTCATTCCGAGCGGCCCCAGGCCGCGAGGAATCGGAGACTTTCAGCAACTTACCGCTTCCTCACCCTCTGACGAGTGCTCGGAATAATGATTGCATCGCTCACGGAGCCTGCCCTGAGCGCAGCGAAGGGACCGTTCGCAACGACCCGCCCTCCGCCCTCTCCGCTTGACTCTCCAGCCTGCCCGGCATACAGTGGACTCTGTCCCGCCCGCAGCCTGCCCTGCGCATTCTACAGGGAAGCGGGGGCGGGAAATCCGAACCGTTCCAGGAGTGGCATGCCGAACCCGCCGAGCGGCCCTGAAAACCAAAACGCGCGCGGCCTCCGGGAAGGCGATTCGCTGAGCACCGGGATCTCCGTTTGGGAGCAGGCTTTAAAGGAAGGCGGCAGCACGCCCAATACGGTAAATGCCTTCACCGGCGATCTGCGGCTGATGATGCATTACCTGGGCGGCGGACGCGCGCTTTCGGCCATCTCCACCCATGATCTGCAGGAATTCCTGCACTGGATGGAAACCGAGCGCGGCGTTCCCTGCAGCCCGAAAACCTATTCCCGGCGGATCACCTCGCTCAAATCGTTCTTCCGGTACCTTACGGAAGCAGGGACGCTGCCGGCGGACCCGGCGGCCGCCATCGTCCAGCGCCTGGTCCAAAGCCCGCTTCCGGAGATCCTCACCCATGCGGAAGCCCGGCTTGTGCTCAACACCGCGCGCGCGATGCGCACCGCGCCCGGTTCGGCCGGGCCGGATGACCGGCCGTTTGTCCTGGCCTCGCTCTTGCTGCAAACCGGGATCAAAAAGGGCGAATGCATCGGCCTGCGCAAGAACCACATCGCGGTCGGCGGCGCCGAACCGTACCTGTTCGTCCGTTACAGCAACCCCCGCCAACGGTTCAAGGAACGCAAGATCGCCCTCTCCCGGGATTGGGTGACGGCCTACGGGCATTACCTTGGGCAATACGAGCCTTCGGACCGAGTCTTCCCGTGGTCGCCGCGGCGATTGGAATATTTGCTCGAAGAGATCGGCGCGGGCGCGAAACTCACCAAGCACCTCTCCTTCGATATGTGCCGGTGGACGTGCGCGGTTCTGGACCGGATGCGCGGGATGGAGCCCGATTCGGTCCGCCAGAAACTCGGCCTGAGCCGGATGCAATGGCGCGAAGTGGGAAAAAAAATCGAACGCCTCTCCCCCTCCGGCGCGGAAACGCCCCCGTCCGATATGCTATACTCGCTTTCCATGGAGGATGACGCGTGAACATCGAAAGCGGCCGTGTCGGCAAACACCTGGAGGTCATTTATCACCTCAACCGGGAACTCGCACGGCACCTGGATCTCTCCGAAGTCCTCAGCCGGACGCTGGAGCTTCTCGTCCAATCCCTTAATGCAACCGGCGGGAGCATTGCGGTCATCGGGGAGGATGGCAACCTGATCGATGCCTCCATGGCGGTGGGGGGTTCGATCATCCCCAAGTCCGTGCCGCAACTCGCGCCGGCGCTCCGCCAGGGGCTGGCCGGCTGGGTGCTTTCGAACGGCAAGGTCGCGCTGGTCGAGGACACCCAGAACGATCCGCGCTGGATCCCGACCGACCCCCAACACGTCCCCGCCCACACCCAGGCCGCGCACCACACCCGCTCGGCGGTAAGCGCCCCGCTTCTAGGGCGCCAGGGCGTGGTCGGGGTGATCACGCTGGTGCATACCTCCACCAGTCATTTTTCCAGCGATGACCTGCGGCTGCTGGCCGCCATCGCGGAAACGGTCGGCCTGGCGGTGGAAAACGCCCGCCTGTTCACCTCCGAACACCAGCGCCGGTTGTTCGCTTCCACCCTCCAGGAAGTGGCCCGCACGGTTAATTCCACGCTCGAACCCGAAAAGGTCTTCGCCCTCATCCTTGACCAGCTTTCCCAGGTGGTCAAGTTTGATTCGGCGTCCCTCCTGCTTCTGGATGGGGATGTGCTGAAAGTCGCCGCGTCCCGCGGGTTTGCGAATCCCGCGGTATTTGATAATTTTTACTTTCCTTTCCAGCCGGAAAATCCGTCCTGGCGCACCTTGAAGGACCGCAAGCCCAAGGTGATCGACGACGTGCAAAAGGTCGCCGGCTGGCATGCAACGGAATCCATTCCGGAATCGAAAAAAATCCACGGCTGGATGGGGGTTCCGCTGGTCGTGCAGGATAAGCCGGTCGGCCTGCTGACGATCGACAGCCTCCAATCCGGCGCCTATACGGAAGCCGACGCGCAATTGGCCATGGCGTTTGCCGATCAGGCCACCACCGCGGTGACGAATGCGCGCCTGTATGCGGAAAGCCAGCAACAGACCCGCACGATGGCGATGATGGCGGAAACCACGCGCATGATCGTTTCCAGCCTGGACCTGAACGAGGTGCTGAACCAGGTCCTCAACCGGGTGGTCGGGCTGCTGAACGTGGAGGCGGGCTCGATTGCGCTGATCGACGAAGCCAGCGGCGACCTGGTATTCCGCAGCGCGACCGGCCCCAAAGCCTCCGCTCTGCAGGACCGGGTGCTGAAATCCGGCCAGGGGATCGCCGGTTGGGTGGTTAAAAACGGCCGCCCGCTGCTCGTCCCCGATACGCGCCTCGACGACCGGTTCGATAAAACATTCGACGAAAAGATCGGCTTCGCCACCCGCTCGGTTGCCTGCGTTCCGATCCTGGTCCGGGAAAAAATCCTCGGCGTGGTGGAAGTGATCAATCCGCTGCAGGGAGCGTTCACCGAGCAATCGGTGCAGGTGCTCGAATACCTGACCGGGCTGGCCTCGTCGGCCATCTCGCACGCGCAGCTCTTCGCCGCCACCCGTTCCGCCGAGCAGCGCTATCTGACCCTGTTCCAAGACAGCATCGACCCGATCCTCATCACCGATCTCGACGGAAAGATCGTCGATGCCAACGCCCGCGCGCTGCAATTCTCCGGTTATTCGCGCGAGGAACTCCTGAAACTGCGGATCCAGTCCCTGCACCCGGTGCACACCGGCAAACTCGGGCAGCGCTTCGAAGACATCGCGCACGGCGAGGTCCGCAATTATGAAACCCGGCTGCGGACCCGCAGCGGCAACCAGGCGCCGGTCGAGCTCTACATTAAGCGCATCCCCGGGCCGGACCCGGAACAGGATACGGTGCAGTGGATCGTGCGCGATATCACCGAGCGGGCCGAGCTGGATGAACTGCGCTCGGACCTCACCTCGATGCTGTTCCACGATATGCGTTCGCCGCTCGGGAATGTGATCTCCAGCCTGCAGCTTCTGAACGATCCTCCGCCGACGGATGAGACGGTCCGTTCGCTCCTGACCATCTCGCTGCGGTCGGCGCGCCGGCTCTCGCGGATGATCGACTCGCTCCTGGACCTGCGGCGCCTGGAAGAAGGCCGCGCGGTACTGCACCGCACAAAAGTTTCGCTGGCCGCGCTTTCCGCCGAAGCTGTTGAAGAGGCCATGCCGGTGGCGGAGGGCAAAGGCATCATCCTGCAGATGGCCATCCCGCTTTCGCTGCCGACCGTCGAAGCCGATTCCGACATGCTCCGGCGGGTGATCAGCAACCTGCTGGATAACGCGGTGAAATACACACCCGGCGGCGGCAGCATCCGCCTGACGGCGGAATCGGATGAGCAGAACATCCGCTTCTCGGTTGCCGATTCCGGACCGGGGATTCCCGCCGAAGAACGCCACCGCATCTTTGATAAATACGGCCGCATCGAACGGATCGGCGCGCCCAAGGGCCTGGGACTCGGGCTGGCGTTTTGCCGGCTGGCGGTCAAAGCCCACGGCGGACGCATTTGGGTGGATTCCCCGGCCGAAGGCGGCGCCGCATTCTGCTTCACCTTGCCTCAGGAAGCGGCCGCGGAAAATTCCGCCGAGTCCGCACCCGAAAACTGATTTTTCCGGAGAACCCATGCCAAGACTTCCCGCACATGTTGTGATCGAAACCGGTTGCCACGGGCACTCGGTCGCCGCCGTATTCGGCGCGCAAACCGCGCTGTGCATCGATACACCCATTCTCCCGATGGAGGCCGAAGCCTGGCGCAAGAAGGTGCTCGAAAAAAGCCGGTCGATCGCCTTCATCGTCCAGATGGATGCCTCCCCGGACCGCGCCTTCGCCGCCGCCCACCTCTCTTCGATCTTCGAAGGACAGCCGCCGGTGCTTCTGGCGCATCAGCAAACCACGGACGCGATGAAGACCCTGCAGGATTCATTCAAGAACAATCCGCTGTTGGGGACTCTGGAAGCCTTTTCCTTGAATCTGGATCCGCTTTCCCTGCGCTGGCCCCGGCCGGCGATGGCCTTCAGCCACGCGATGACACTGCACTGGTCGCCGCCGGAGATCGTCCTGCACCATGCGCCGTCCACCCTCCCGGGCGCCTGCTGGGTCCATCTGCCGAAAGAACAAATCTTATTCGTCGGGGATACGGTGTCGGTCTCCATGCCGCCCTGGCTGCATGAAGCGCGATTCGAAACCTGGCTGGAGACGCTGGCCTCGCTGCGCCGGTTGCCCTTCAAGGGTTGCCGCATCTTCTGTTCGCACGGCGGCTGGGTCGATTCCGAAGGCGTCGCGAAATTCGCGAACTTCCTGCGCGCCGCACAGCGCAAGGCCGCGGCGATCCGCGAGAAATCCGATCCGCAGAAGGATATCGCCCAGGCCGCCCAGGCACTGTTGGAGTTCTTCACCTTCCCCGCCGACCGGAAGGATTTCCTGCTGCGCCGCCTGCAGGTAAGCCTGCGCGTCTTGTGGGAACGCGAACACGCGCCTGCCCCCATGGAGCGCGGAAATTCGGGTTGATTCTGGAATTTCCGCGATCGCGGAATGGGGGCCTGCCCCCATGCCATAGCCCCCTGAGCGATGAGCATCAGCGATTTTCTGATGCGAAGTTTTCGCGAGCGGGGGGAGCGCGGAAATTCGGGTTGATTCTGGAATTTCCGCGATTGCGGAATGGGGGCCTGCCCCCATGCCATAGCCCTCCGCCTGCCCTCGCAATGCAATCATCCCTGCCCGGTTCTGTTCTTTGAGCAGGGATGATTGCGCAGCAAGGGAGCGATGAGCATCAGCGGTTTTCTGATGCGAGGTTTTCGCGAGCGGGGGGAGCGCGCAGGTTCGGGTTGACCTTGGAGCTTGCGCGATTGCGGCGTGGGACCCTGCAACAGACCAACCCGGCTCGAATTAATCCTCTCATTCCCGCCCGGCCAAACCTGTCATCCCCGCGTGCTCTCAGCGGGGATCCACAACATCCCACACGCATCCCTACTCCTTGCCAAGGACTTTGTGGATGCCCGCTTAAGGCACCCTCGCTACACTCCCATTTCAACTCCCGGATTGCGCGGGAGTTGAAATTTTCCACGAGGGCAGGCGCAGGCATGACGAACACTAATGAAGCGGGGGCGGGGATCCATTCGGCCCCCATAGACGGGATTATCCATAAAATAAAAACGCGCCGGATGGTCATCCGGCGCGTTTTGTCGTTTGGTTGTCCTGCCATTTTACTTCGGCACTTCCGGAATTTCGGGATCCGGCCAGTCCAGGCCAAAGTTCACCACCTTGTTTTCGCCAGGCGCCAAGTTGACCGTCACGTGGGTCGGCGTCGTGGTGTAGTATGTCGGGTCGGGCATGGGCACATCGAAATTGACGCAATACGCCCCGATCGGGATTCCCGCAAAGGCGTATTGGCCCGCGCCGTTTGATACCGCCGACAGATATCCGGTGGACGGACAGGCGCCCTGGCCCAGGTTGATCGGGCCGTTGCCGGAAAGAGCCGGTTCGTTTGCGTCGAGGATGCCGTTGTCGACCGTCGCCGGCGGATTTCCGGCGGCCTTGTCGCGGAAAACCGTGCCGGAGATGGTGCCGGTGTACAGGCAGATGCCGGCTTCGTTCCCGGTGGGCGTGAAGCCGAAGGGATCGCGGCAGGTATTATCGATTCCCCACAACTCCTTCAGCGGGTAGAGAGTCGTCTGGACCGGGAGCGGCGAACCGGCATCCTTCTGTGTGAAATGATCGTTGTAATCGAGCCAAGCCGGATTCTGCACGCCCGCGTCCGCCAACCCGTTCCAAAGGAACGAGGCGGCGTTGTTCAGCACGGAATACTTGAAGGCCAGCTGGATCTTTTCCCCGCCTTCGAGCTGCCGGATCCACGCCAGGTCCGGATCCGCGCCCTGCCCGCTGGAGAACAGGTTCTCATCATAGCCGTCGCCCTCATCCAGCCGGGGGGCGTCCGATTGCTGGGGAACCGGTCCGCCCACATCGAAATTCGAATCCTTCCACACCTCCACGCCGTCGGTGGTCCACTCCCCGTCCGCTGGCGACGCCCCCCAGATCAGGTATTCCCCGCGCCCGTCTTTAGTAATATCGAACTCCACACCGTACAGCGTTTCCCCGATCCCCTCCGCGCGCAGATCGGCAATCTCGAAGGTGATGTAGATCCACGGGGCGGCGATCTTCATTTCCACCCGGGTCAGGTCCACATCGGAAAGGTATTCCATCTCCTCGGCGGTGAACGGCCGTTCCCAGCGGTTGTTGTGGTATTCGTCGCCGCCGATCGTCTTTTTCTGATCGGCATAGGGCTTGGTGTCGAGGTCGGTGATGAAGCGGGTGGTGCCGGTCACATTCTCCGGCGTGGCCAGGTGGACGATCGTGTAGGTGGGTGTCGGAGCCGTCGTATCACTGGGTTCGGCGGTATCCGCAGGATGCCCGCCGGTCTTGGTCGGCAGGTCCCCTCTTCCGGTTGCGGTCGGGGAACCATGCGCCGCCGGCGAACCCTCCCCGGTCGCACTCCCGGTCAGACTGCACGCCAGAAGAAGCAGAAGGATGATCGGAAGGAGCACGAGACCCCGGTTCGGGACGATTGTTCTCGGCATTCTCTCCTCCTTGGGTAGGTCTTCCTTAAACCCCCGCAGTTTAACGGAGGGGGAAAGATCCCGCCTTTCCCCCGTTGCATCTTTCAGTGTAGTACCATCCTCTCCCATCCGCAAACGGAGGGTTGCCATGGAGAAAAATAAAAAACACCGGGTGTTGAAAAAACCACGTAATTCGTCCATAAGACCGGGCAACGCAGCATTGGATATTACCTTCTGTGTGAACGGCGAAGCCGCATAATCGCTCCCTCCTTCATAGGTTCCCAGCCAATATTCTCCCTATCCGATACGTCCGGCGCACGCGCTTAAAATTCCTCCCGGCGTATGGAGAAATGGGGGCAATCTGTGGATATCGGATGGCATATAGAACCGCTAAAAGCCCGCACCGTCCGCGGGAATGGGGTGGAAACCGGCGGCCGGTTTCCACCCCGTCAGAATCAATCTTTCCGCCTACTCAACGCAATACATTTCCACATGGATGCCGATATTCACCACCTCGTGCTCACCCGCCGTCAGGGTGACGGTCACGGGATGCGGGGTGGTGAATTCGATCCAGCCGGCATAGTCATAGCTTACGCAATAGGTCCCGATCGGGATATCTGCAAAGGAGTAGTTTCCATCACCGTCCAGCGGCGCGTACAGATACCCGGAGGAAGGACACGCCCCCTGGCCGAGCGCCATCCGCCCGACGGAATGCCCCGGTTCGCCGGCGTCCATCACGCCGTTCGACCAGCCGGCGAGGTTGTCGCAGGAGCCGTCCCGCCACAACCGTCCGGAAATGGCGCCGGTATACATGCACAATCCCGGTTCCGTCCCGGTCGGCGTGAATCCATAGGCGTCCCGGCAGGTGTTATCCAGCCCCCAAATCTCCTTCAACGGATAGAAGGTCGTCTGTACCGGGAGCGGCGAGCCGGCTTCCGCCTGGGTGAAATGGTCGTTGTAGTCGAACCAGGCCGGGTTGCGGATCCCCGTGTCCGCCAGACCGTTCCATAGGAATTGCGACGCATTGTTAAGCGCCGAATATTTCAAGGCCAGCTGGACTTTTTCCCCGCCTTCGAGCCGCCGGATCCAAGCCAGGTCCGGATCATCCCCGTGGCCGTCGGCGACAAGGTTTTCATCGTACCCATTGCCGCCGGTCGAAGGCGCATTCGACGACTGGGGAGTCGCCCCGCCCACATCCACGTTGCTGTCCTTCCAGACCTCCACCCCGTCGGTGGTCCATTCTCCACTCGCGGGCGAAGCACCCCACACCAGGTAATCCCCGCGGCCGTCCTTGTCGAGGTCGAACTCCGCCCCGTACATCGTCTCCCCGATCCCCTCCGCGCGCGGCGCGACGAATTCGAAGGTGAGATACACCCAGGGTGCGGCGACCTTCATCTCCACCCGGACCAGATCCACATCCGAAAGATACTCCATCGTTTCCGCGGTGAACGGCCTCTCCCAGCGGTTGTTGAAATATTCATCGCCGCCGATCGCCTTCTTCTGCGGGGCGTAATCCTGTGTCTTAATATCGGTAATGTAACGGGTGGTCCCCGTGGACCCGGGCGGCGTCGACAAATGGGCGATGGTGAAAGTCGGCGTGGGGGGAGATTCCGGCGTATCGGACGGCAATCCGCCGCCGCCCGCATCCGGCGGCACGGTCGGCGTGGCCGTGATCACGATCACATTCGATGCCGCCTGCGGCGAGGCGATGCACGCCAGGGCGAGCAGGGCTAGGGCCAAGAGGAACATGGACGGCCTGCGGAATTTCTTCTGCATGGGGGTTCTCTCTCCTGTGCGCTAAGGATCCGGGGTGTTCTCCGGCGGAAAAGGCGGAAGTCGCAACCCGGCAATTCCGATCACCGGCGGCCGGCCTGCGGCCCGTTCCGGAATGTCCGCCATTGTATGGGAAAATCGTCTGCATTCCAAACGGATATCCCTGCGGCCTTCGCCGCCCATGGTTTTGCCCCTGGAGAGCCGGTTACCGGCGTCGAGCCGGCCGGAATCGGGCGGGGAAAACAGATAGTCGGAGAGAAAAAAACGGGCGCAGCTGAGAGGGCTGCGCCCGTTTCCGGTATGCGGAGCCGCCGGTCAATCCTTCCTATGTGTAATCCGTATAGATTCCGAAATTCACCACTACCTCGCCAAATGGCGGGAGAAGAACAGTTCGGGGATTCGGCGTGGCGGAGGATACAGCATTCATCCATTCCGTATACACAAACGTCACACAATATGTGCCTTGAACGATGTCCGTAAAGGCATAATCCCCATTGCCATCCGTGGTCGCGGTTTGCAGCCCTTCCGACGGGCAAGCGCCCAAACCAAGGGTCAGATGCTGGTCCGGTTCCGGATCATCCCAAATGGAAGATCCAAAAATCCCATCGGCGTTTTCATCATAAAAAACTTTCCCGCGGATCGTTCCCGGATACCCGCACAGCCCCGGTTCGTCCCCCGTCGGGTCGAACCCGTACGCGTCGCGGCAGGTGTTGTCCACCCCCCACAGCCCCTTCAGCGGATACCGGTCCCCGTCGTATGTGTTGGGCGAGCCCGCCTCGGCCGGCGTGAAGTGGTCGTTGTAGTCGAACCAGGCCGGGTTGCGGATCCCCGCGTCCGCCAGCCCGTTCCACAGGAATTGCGACGCATTGCCCAGCACCGAGTACTTGAACGCCAGCTGTATCTTCGCGC
>DAOUDU010000041.1:0-2378 GCA_034430775.1 Anaerolineales bacterium
TTTCCCTCGCGCGTCACCAGCCGGGCGTAGGCGTTTTCCACTTCATACCGCCCGGCTTCGAGCTGCCGCACCGCACCCAGCAGCCCGTGCAGCAGATCCACCGGTTCGAACCCGGTGACGACCATCGGCGTGCGGAATTTCGCCGCCAGCGGTTCGTATTCCCGGAATCCCATCACCGTGCATACGTGCCCGGCGGCCAGAAAAGCCTGCACGCGGTTGGCCGGCGCGGAGAGGATCGCCTCGATCGCGGGCGGTACCCGGACGTGGGAAACCAGCATCGAAAAATTCTTCGATCCGCGTTCCCGGGCCTGAAGGACGGCCATCGCATTCGGGGGCGCGGTGGTTTCAAAGCCGATCGCGAAGAACACCACCTGCCGCTCGGGGTTGGCTTCGGCGATCGCCAGCGCATCCAGCGGGGAATAGACCACGCGCACATCGCCGCCCCTGGCCCGTACGCCGAAAAGATCCTGTTCCGAGCCCGGCACCCGCAGCATGTCGCCGAAGGAGGTGAAAATGACTTCCGGGCGCGAGGCGATCGCGATGGCGCGGTCGATCTGCTCGAGCGGGGTGACGCATACCGGGCAGCCCGGCCCATGGACCAGCTCGATCTGGGGCGGCAGCATGGCGTCCAGGCCGTGGCGCAGGAAGGAATGCGTCTGGCCGCCGCATATCTCCATGATCGTCCACGGCTTGGTCACCGTGCGGCGGATCTCCGCGAGCAGGCTGGCGGTGGTTTTCGGATCGCGGTATTCGTCGAGGTATTTCATATTCACCACTGACCTAACCCCCTCACCCCGCCTTCGCCTCGAAAAATCACCGAGGCTCTGGCACCCTCCCCCTTCCCCGTAAGGGGAAGGGGGAGAGGGGATGGGGGAGAGGAGGTTAGGACAGTTCTCCTAGTTCCCTGAACAGCTTCAGCGTTTCCTCGGCTTCGTCGGGAGAAAGCACGTTCAGCGCGAAACCGGCATGGACGAGCACGTAATCGCCCGGCTTGGCCTCCGGGACGTAGGCCAGGCAGGCTTCCTTCACTATGCCGCCGTAATCGATGCGGCCCATGATCAGCGAGCCGCTTTCATGCGTATCCAGTATTTTTCCGGGAATTCCCAGGCACATTCAAACCTCCTTCGCGGCGGCCACCATGGCCTGACCAAGCGCCAATCCCCCGTCGTTGGCCGGGACGCGGCGATGAGTGTAAACCTCAAACCCGGCTTCCCGCAAGGCGTCTGTGGAAAGTGCCAAAAGCAAGGCATTCTGCCAGACACCGCCGGAAAGCACGACCCCGCGGATCCCGCGAGTGGAGCGCACCGAAAGCGCCGATTGCAGCGCAATCGAGCGCACGGTGTTGTGGAACCGGGCGCCGATGCAGGCGGCGGTTGTGCCCGCGCGCACATCGCGGATCACCGCCGCCAGCAGGTCCCGGACGCGGATGAATTCCCCGTCGAGGATAAAGGGATATTCGCCCTCCGCGCCGATCCTGGAGCGGGCGAGCTCCTCGAGTTCGATGGCTCCCTGGGCTTCGTAGTCGATCTTGGTGCAGATTCCCGCGAGCGCGGCGACGGCGTCGAACAATCGGCCGAAGCTTGAAACCGGCGGCGCGTTCAGGCCGCGGGCCGCCTGCGTGCGCACCGTCTCCACCTCCCGCGGATCCAGGGTTTTCAGGAACGGCAGATCCTCGACCGCGAGATCGAGCGCGGCGGCGAACCCGACCGCGGTCCGCCATGGGCGGCGGATCGCGGTATCGCCCCCCGGAAGGGGAAGGTATTCCAGGTGGATCAGACGTTCGAAATCCCGGTAGTCCGCCACCAGGATTTCCGCGCCCCAGATCGCGCCGTCCGCGCCGTAGCCGGTGCCGTCGAAGGCGAGTGCGATGACCGGCTCCGCACCCGTCAGTTCGTTGTCGGCCATGCAGGCGGCCGCGTGCGCGTGATGGTGCTGCACCGCAACGCGCTTGCGCCCGCCGGCGTGCTCGCATGCCCAGCGCGTGCCAAGGTACGATGGATGCATATCGTGGGCGATAATCTCAGGCATCGTATGGAACAGCCGCTGGTAGCGATCGACCGACTCTTCGAAAGCGGCCAGCGTTTCCGCGTTTTCCAGATCGCCGATATGCGGGCTGAGGAAGGCATACCGTCCGCGCGCCAGGCAGAAGGTGTTTTTCAATTCGCCGCCGACGGCCAGGATGGGCGGCGCATCGAACGGCAGGGAGACCGGCGCCGGCGCATATCCGCGCGACCGGCGCAATGGTTGGGCTTGTAGGGGCGATCCATGGATCGCCCTCGATCCTGCGGCAAATATCCGCACGACCGAATCATCGCAGCGTTGAATGATTTCCCGGTCGTGCAACAAAAACGCATCCGCCAGCGGCCCCAGCCGTGCGA
>DAOUDU010000042.1:0-9644 GCA_034430775.1 Anaerolineales bacterium
CGGCGCGGATTTCCATCTCGTGCCCCGAAACGCCGTTGGCTTCGGTCAGTTCTTTTAAAAGAAGGGTTGTCTTGTCCATGGGGGGATTCTCCGAGAATTCGGGAATAATACCGGAACGGGGGACATTTGTCTAGCAAAAAGGGTGAAGCCGTATTATTTAAAGGGGTTCGGGTGCCGGGAATTGGAATCGGTGCGGTAAAACAACCGTTTGGAACGGCCTTACAGGGAAGTGGCTCTTCGCAAGTGCTTTTCCATTTTCGACCATCGGATCGATTCCGTCGAAAGGCGCCAGCCCTTCTCCAGGAAATTGGCATATTGGGTGACAAGGTGGAATGACAATGGAATGCGCCAAACGCTGATCGCGGGTGAGGTGCCTCTACGTGCGGGGAGAACAGTCCATCCACAGGCTATACGGATGGTTGAAAAGCAGCGCATATAATAGGTCAGTAAATGCCGAGACGGAGTATCCGAAGCCGGTCGGACGATTTCTTCTCAGGATCCATTAGCGAGAATGTTTTTCCATTCCCTGCAGCGCCAGCCGCAGGCGGTTTTCCGGGTCGGGGGGCGCATCCGCCGGAAGGCGCTGCAACGCCGTTTGGGCTTCGACGATCGAATACCCGAGCGAGGTCAATGCGGCGATCACTTCGGTGTCGGTTTCACTCCAGCCCGCGCCGCCCGTGCCCGCTTCGGCCGCAAGTTTGTCCTTTAAATGGAAGATGATCTTTTCCGCGGTCTTCCTTCCCACGCCGGGAATGCCGGCGAACCGCTCCGGGCTCCCGCTCCCGACCGCCTGCCGCAGCGCATCGGCGGAAAAATGCGAAAGCAGCGACAGCGCGACCTTCGGGCCTATTCCGCTCACGGTCAGCAGCAATTCGAAGAATGCCAGCTGGTCGGGGGTTTCAAACCCGAACAGGGCCAGCGCATCTTCGCGCACCTGAAGATGCGTGAACAGCGCCAGAGTCCCGCCCGGACGGGCGCGGGCCGCCAGCGGCACCGGAACGGCGACCTTGATCCCCATCCCGCCCAGCTCAATCACCACCCAGGAATCTCCGGTTTGCTGCACCGTCCCGCGAATGGATGCGATCATTCTGCCTCCGCCAAGCGTGCGATCTTATGGGAATGGGCATGGCAGATCGCGACCGCGAGCGCATCCGCGGCGTCGTCCGGCTTCGGGAGATCCGCCAGCCCCAGCAGCGTGCGGACCATCATCTGCACCTGCCGCTTCTCGGCGCCGCCATAGCCGGTCACGGCCTGCTTGACCTCGTTTGGCGTATATTCGCCGACCGGGACGGCGCGTTCCGCCAGCGCCAGAAGGACCGCACCGCGCGCCTGCCCGACCGACATCGCGGTGCGGACATTCTTCTGGAAAAACAAACTCTCCACCGCCGCCGTATCCGGCGTGTGGAGAGCGAGGAGTGCGAGGAGTTGGTTGTGCAATTCGAGGAGGCGCTCCGCCATGGGTTGCGCGGCCGGCGTGCAGATGGTCCCGAACGTCACGAGGATCAAACGGCCGGCGGTTTCCTCGATGACGCCGTAGCCCGTGGTGGCGGTCCCGGGATCGATGCCGACGACGCGCATGCGCCGTGCGCCTAGGCGGCGGATTCCATAGCCGCCACCGCCTCGTCGGTCACCATCAGGTTGGAATACACCATGTTCACGTCGTCCAATTCCTCGAGGTTTTCGATGACCTTCATCACCTGGACGGTTTGTTCGGCATCCAGTTCGGTGTGCTGGTTGGGTTCCATGCGCAGGGCCGATTCCTCCGGGATGATGCCCTCTTTGCGCAGGCGTTCGCTGATGGTTTTAAAGGCCTCCACCGGCGCGAGGATTTCAATCGTTTCTTTTCCGAGTTGCACATCATCCGCTCCGGCGTCAACCGCGAATTCAAAAACCGAATCAGGGTCCTTCCCCGCTGCCGGAAATGAGAAATACGCCTTGCGGGCGAACTGCCAGGCGACCGATCCGCCTTCACCCAGGCTGCCGCCGGCGCGGGTGAGGATCCGCCGCACATCCGACACCGCGCGGTTTCGGTTGTCGGTCACCACTTCGATCAGCAGCGCGATCCCGTGCGGGGCATACGCCTCGTACATGATTTGCTCGATCGTGCCGCCTTCCTTGTCCTCGCCCGTCCCGCGTTTAATGGCGCGTTCGACGTTTTCCTTGGGCATGTTGTTGGATTTGGCTTTGTCGACGGCCAGCCGTAACTTGAAATTGCTTTCCGCGTCGCCGCCGCCTTCGCGCGCGGCAAGGACGATCTCGCGCGCCAGGCGGGTGAACAGCTGGCCGCGTTTGGCATCGGCGGTGCCCTTCTTGCGTTTAATCGTTGCCCATTTGGAATGGCCGGACATAGGGGATTCTCCTGGGGAAACGCGCTCCTGCGCGGAGGATTAGAAGGTTTCAGATCGAAAGGATTATACCATTTGAGTCTTTAAAAAACCGCTTTGCACATACTTGCGGACTTGAGGATGTTCTATAGCCATCCGTATATCCGGTTTCGTTTTCTCTTGAATAAGCATCTCTCCATACTGAGGCTGAGATCATGGATATCGTTTGCGCCGAACGACCGGCGGTGGAAAGACCTGCGTTTTTTCCGTGGTTTTCTCATCCCGACCGGCGCCGGGAGATAAACGTCCAGCCAGAAATCAAGCCCGGGAGACGACCGGATAAAGCGCCGGCGTTGTGGAATTCCGGTATGGAAGCGGCGCGTATCCTGAAAGTTATGCGAGTAATGGGTAGGAAAAAAACCTGATGTTATAATCAAAAATTGTTCTTTATCCTGTTCACACCCCGGTACAAAACGCATGAAGACAAAAGATATCTTGGCGATCCTGCTTTTGGGAATTATTTTTTCAATCGGTTTCCTTCTGCGGATATGGGATTTCGGCGTTCATCCTGCCGGATTAAACCAAGATGAAGCCTCCATTGCGGTGGAAGCGGCATCCCTTTACTCATTCGGAGCGGATCGAAACGGTCAATCCTATCCAGTCCATTTTATATCTTGGGGCAGCGGTCAGAATACTCTTTACGCCTATCTCCTTCTTCCGTTTGTTCCTTTGGGAATGACCCCCTCCGTGATCCGGTTTCCCATGCTGTTCACCGGCTTGATTTCCATTGTCTTGATATATCTCATCGGCCGGAAGATTTTCTCCCCTTTAACCGGAGTTTTCGCGGCATCGTTGTTGGCGATCAGCCCGTGGCACGTCATGCTTTCCCGGTGGGCTTTGGAATCCAATATCCTGCCGTTTATTTTCATGCTGGGATTCCTATGCGTAATCCGTTTTGACCGGGGGTGGCAATGGCTTTCGGCGGGGTGCGTCTTTCTGGGTCTCTCCCTCTATGCCTATGGAACGGCATATCTATTGGTGCCCTTGTTTCTTCTTTGGTCGTTCGGAATTATTCTAATGCGGCGTCGGTATCCCTGGTGGCAACTGGGAATTTGCCTGCTTCTTTTTCTCCTCGTGGCGTTTCCCATCGGCTTGTTTGTCGCCGTAAATTCCTTTTCCTTGGCGGACTTGCACATCGGACCCATCTCGATTCCCCGCCTTCCGGCCGATCCGCGTTATGAAGTCCTGACGGGTGTCGCGCATGGTGGCAGTACGCTGGCTTTTTATGTCATGAATGCCTATGCCTTGGTTCGGTTGTTATTCTTCCAAACCGATGGCTTTATTTATAATTCATTACCCAAATCCGGCCTTCTCTTTCCGGGCGCGATTCTTTTTGCTTTATTTGGGATGGGTAGGATTCTGCAAAATTGGAAAAATGCCCGATCGCCGCAGTTGCTGATGTTTCTGGGTTGGGTCGGCCTTGCTCTACTTATTGGGATGGTGCAGCCTCCGGTTGTCAATCGGATCAATGTACTTTTCCCATGTTTGATATTGCTGGTAGCCTGGGCGTTTGAGGGTCTCTGGCATAACAGCAAGGCGATTTTTTGGAGTGTAGCCGTGGGTTTAGTCATGTTTACAACCCTTTTTGCTAGGGATTATTTCAAAACTGAATATCGGGAGGAAGCAGGCCGTGCTTTCGCCGAGGGTTTCATACCGGCGCTTCAACGGATTCCTGCCCAAAGCGATATTCCGGTTTGCGTCATAACCCCCATAAACATGCCATACATTTTTGTCCTTCTTGTGCACCCGGAAGATCCGTCCGTTATCGCCCAAAAAATCCATTACGTCACCCAGCGGGACGCCTTTCGCGTGGTGGACCAATACGGTAACTATTATTTTGATTTATCCAGCTGCCCGTCCACATTTCGGAAGTATATAATCGCCAAGCACGGCCAAGAGGTTATATCGAATACCTTGGCGAATTATTATTTTGTAGAGGAATATGGATACTTTGATTTATACGTACCCATGGATATCTGGGAGGAAAACCAATACCGAGAGTAAGACAGAGGAATACGCTGGACTACCGGTCTGGAACTAGGCTGCCCGCATGAATCCAATAGAAATTCCGGCACGCACTCCAGCTAGCTATGCAACGGGATCCGATTCGGGAATTTGAATTGTATCGAGAGGATAGAACCTCAGGATCATTTCTCTCGATAACACCACCAAGATGAAGAGATTCCCTAAAGAAAGTATGGAAAGAGGTATTAGTTCCTTGGAAAACAAATAGGGTTGATAGCTGAAGAAGGATGTCAGTTGGGTGATAATGGCAATGTAGAAAAGTTTCGGATAGCAAAACAGCAGCAAGATGGAGATCACGTCTAAAAGGTAGAAATATCGCTCGTGCATGGCGGGAAGAAAGAAGGGAACCATGACGGAAGATAATGCGGCTAAAAGTATAAGATCCCGGGATTCCAAAATAGTTTTCTTGCGATAGAAAATTAGGACGACATAGATCAGACAAATTCCGGCGGCGAAGAGAACCCCGGCCGGCGCCACCGTCACGTATACCGCGTTGGCAAACCAGGCGTAGGCGGAAGCGGCATTCATGGTCATGTATTCAAAGGTATTGGCTTGTGTGCCATACACGCCAAGAAGATTCTGGATGGGGTACCCTGTCAACAATGCCGGTACATAGGAAAGAAAAACGGCAAGCGGAAATGCCAAGGTGTTTTTCCACGAAAAGTAGCCCGTCAACACCAAAGCCAGGATGAAGGGGGCGAGGAAGATAGCCTGCAACTTGACGGAATAGGCGAGGCCGAAAGCGAAAATCGATAAGGCGCTTTTTTTCTTTAGCATGAACCAAAGGCTTGCCAGAATACCGCAGGTATAAAGGGAATCGGACTGTCCCCAGTATGCGCTGTTGATGAAAATGGTTGGGGCGAAGAAAAGCGAAGCGTAGCACAGCAGAGAAGCAATTTGTGACTTGGTGATCGTATATACAATTCCCATTCCCAGAAGGGCGTTTATGAAATCTGTCAGAATGGGGACGAGTTTAATCGCCTCGACATTGCTCAACGCGGGGAACACCCGGTGAACCACATATAAAAGGTAATAATAGGGCGGAGAGTAGCTGGATAATTGCTCTATGATGGATTTCCACCCCTCTTGTTTAATCGTCTCATACCAATTGCTCAGCGCGAGAGTAAAATCCCACGTCTCGGTCAGCCGAAGCAGATAGCGGATGCCAAATCCCAACCCCGTTAGGATAATGAAGACAAGGAGAAGGAAAAATTTATCGGCGGTTTTATTTTTCATTGGATACCGATCCATTATACCGTGGTTTGATTTTCAAGGCATCAAAACGCCCGAAGCATCGAGGAAGGATTAGGGAAATCGTTTTTTTTCAAACCCAACAGGGTGATTCTAGTTCCACGGATGCAAAATGCCCTCTCCAGGGTGCAGTCTACGGCGACCTTGATGCGTTCAACCGCAGGGCGCTTCTCCAGCAGGATCACGCCTGTTCCTGCGCCTATCCGATAGAGGAGTTGGGGCGAGTGTCGCCTGATAACATGCAGCCGGTGTTCCTTTCCGCCTAATGGCACCGGAATGGACTACGCGGTGGAATGTTCTGCTGCGGACGGCCGTGTCTGGCGGACGAAACCTGTCTTAAGGATATCCACTCCATTCGCTCGGTTATTTTACGATCTTCTAATAATTCCACCGTCCCCCGTTGAAATTCTGTAACTGTGTCGGAGGACGGAACCCTTAATCGCGATTGGATTATGGCGTAGATGCCGTGATGCATAATCGCATAATTACGGCTGAGATCCAATTGTGTTAGAAAAGATCCCGTTGTTTACGGTAAACCCCTACTGGGTTTTCCATTGTGCCAAAAGAAATTTGAGGTTTTTAATAAACCCTTGATATTGTAAAACAATGACAAATAGAACGCCCAAAAGAGCGGCATGATAAACCGCCAAGAGTTTATGCACTTGGTATCCAGAAAAGGACGCATATTTTTCCGGGAATCCCTATAATATTCCCAGAACAAATAACCCATACAGGGTCGACCCCAACAAGATGGCTGCCAACCGCGGTTTGGAAAAGAGTTTGCTGTATTCCCGCAATCCTAGGTAGGCCAGGAGGAGGAATGGGTAAAAATGGAACAAATAACGCTTATGCGTGCGGGTAATCAGCACGTTGAAACAAAAGCTTGCAATGGCCAGGTAAAGTATGAAATTCAACAATACTTCTTTGGTAAAAAAAGTATCGCCATTTTTATAATGATTTCTTAACCTCAATAGGGTGGAAATGGATAAAACGGCCACGAGAGCCAGGAAAAGAAAGATGCTGATGTTGTAAGGGCTGAGTGTTTTTAAGAAAGCGTATTTGGAAAAGAAAAAGAAAGGTTGATGGGAGGGACCGCTCAAATCTCGATGTAAGAAAACCCAAATGTTAAAACCATTTACCGAAAAGATATTGCTGTGGCCGCTTCGAACGCCCCATATTACTTGCAGATGGGATATATTGGGTTTCTCCAAATGCAAAAAAGGATCCCACAGGAATACAAAAAATGCCGGAAAACCAATTGCAATGCCGTATACGCGATCGCCGTAACCTTTTTTCAGAGAAAGAAGATGCTTGTTATCAGAAGGAATTCAAGGGAGAGAAATCTGAACGCGATCAATTGCTTCGTGAGCAGCAGGAGACTCAAAAACAGGCTGCTGATTCCAAGAGAAATTATTAGGTTCCTTCTCGCGGACAAATTGTATTTGACAATCCATAATAAAGTTTCCAACATAAACAACTTGCTGATGCCGTCGATTTGCCTCCACAGTGCTGGTCCGGCCTGGGAAGACAGCAATAATCCTGTAACCCCGGTTCACAGCGCCGCATTTTTATCGAGAATACTCTCAACAGAAGGTAGATCAACCAAACATTTGCGCCATCTATTATGGCAAGAAGAATCCGAAAATCCCAGATTGCGTTCTGGGAACTTACCTTTACCAAGAGGTCCAGCAAATCCGCCGAGCTGAACATGCCAAGAATGGGATAATTGCACAAGGCGCAATTTTTATAGATATCCTGCCGCCCTTGATTCCAAACCTGTGACCAGGCGAGGAAAGCCCGGACGTCATCATAGTGATAAAATTTTTAAAAGGATACAACCAATATCGCCGATATGGATATCCCCAGGATAAGGAGACCATAGTGAAGAACATTTTTATATTTCATAATCCATCATGCCCGATGTAAAATCTCTCGTCTGGCAGGTGGATGGGAAAGTCACCATATATGATATCAAGCACCCGAGGGTCGAGAGTATAAACTATCCAAATGATTGCCTCAAGTGGATGTTCATCATCGGTTTTCCTTCTGCCGAAGGACCGGCCAGTATTCGGTTAATTTACCAACCCGAAGGCTCCAAACCCCACACCTGAGAAATAGGATCAAGCAGTTCGTCTCAATCTATCGGGCGAGCCCGAAAATATGGTATCAATGTGGTATTAATTAGGGAATAATATCCAACAATGGATGAACGAATCCTTCTCCAAGAAGCCCGCACCGGCGATCTGGATGCCTTTAACCGGCTGGTTTTGATATACCAGAACCATGTTTATGCCTTCGCCTACCGGATGCTCGGCGAGGCGGAAGGCGCCGCCGATGCCGCCCAGCAGGCGTTTGTTTCCGCTTACCGCCACCTTGGTGAACTGCGCGGCGAAAATTTCCGCTCCTGGCTGCTGCGGATCGTCGCCAATGCCTGCCTGGATGAACTGCGCCGCCGCAAGCGGCGCCCGGCGGTCTCGCTCGAGGAACTCACCGAAGGCGCGGAGGAACAACGCAGCGAGGAATCGCTTGCCATCCTCGCCGATCCGGCCGAGGGACCGGAAGGAGCCGCCGTGCGCGCCGATCTCCGGCGCGCGCTCGAGGAGTGCCTCGGTCTCCTGCCGCCCGACCAGCGTGCGACCGTCCTCCTGGTGGACATCCACGCTCAGGATTATGTCGAAGCCGCACGTACACTGCGCGTCGCGCTGGGAACCGTGAAAAGCCGCGTCGCCCGCGCCCGTGCCGACCTGCGCGATTGCCTGCGCGCAAAAGGGGAACTTCCTTCGCTCCCGCACCGTCTGGAGAGTGAGGCCTTAAGATGAAACCCCGCGCACCGCTCGATCCCCGCTTGCTCGAAGCGCTTTCCGCTTATCTCGATGGACATCTGGAAGGCATGGAGAAAACCTCCCTGGAAGCGCGGCTCTCGCGGGAGGCGGATCTCCGCCGGCACCTTTTGGAATTGCAGGCGGTGAGGGATTCGCTGCGCGCATTACCCTCGATCAAGCCCCCGCGGGCGCTCACGCTCACTCCCGCCCAGGCCGGTGTTCCAGCCCCAAGGTCCGGCTGGTTCTCCCGGCATGGTATGGCGCTCGGTTCCGCGCTGGCGGCGCTGGCGTTTGTTGCCATATCCTCCGTCGACCTTCTCTCACAGGTATCAATGGCCGCCGCGCCCCGTTCTGTGGCGGAGAGTTTACCGGCTCCCGTCCAGTTTCAATCGGCCGATAAAATGACCCTGGGGGGTGGGGAAGCAAACGCGCCAACATCGGCTGCCCAACCGGCCTTGGACCTGCCGACGCCGACCACTAGCGGGCCGCGCGAAAAAACCGGGGATGGGGAAAACGCGGCGGCGACCGGAGTGCCGCCGCCCGCCGAACCCGCTTCCGACGCTTGCGGAGAGTCGGCCGGCGTGAACAAGGCCGCCGACCGCTGCGGGTTGACCGATACCCATTACGATGAAACGTCCCCGCACCTCTTCTCCCTGCCGGATTTCCGGACACTGGCACCATGCCTTGAGGCATTGCTTGGATCGACGGCCGTTATCCTGGCTGCGCTGGCCATCTTCTTCCGGCGCCGAAAATAAAATAAATGAAATCTCCGCAGAAGGCTGGCATGCTGAGCATCTGCCCTCGCGCCTATCCCGAGCGCCAGCCCTTGGAGGTGGTTTTCGCCGTGGGTGGGTGAAGTGAGGGGAAGCGAAGCATCTACTCCTGCGTTAGCAGACCCTTCGCCGCCTCACCCGCAAATCTTCACATCGGAAGTACACCGATGCTCATCGCTCGGGGGCCGGGTGCTCAGAGCGGCGTTTTCAGAGGTTTCAAAATAAAGGAATGACCGAATGCCAAGAAATCCACCGATTGCGATTCGTCCGCTTGACCCCCGGGATTGGCCGTTCGTAAAAGCCATTTATGAGGAGGGCATCGCAACCGGGAATGCAACTTTCGAAACCGAAGCTCCCGAATGGGCGGAGTGGGATTCCAAGCATCTGCA
>DAOUDU010000043.1:0-1645 GCA_034430775.1 Anaerolineales bacterium
AACATCATCCTCAACACCGAGCTCGAGTTTTACATCCAGAATAATTACGCTTTTGATTTGTGCACGTTTTCTTTCCGGCGGACGGGGGGATCGTGGCAGGTGATGCACTCCGCGGCGGACGGCCCGATCGCATCCGGCACGAGATTCACCTTCAAGCTTTTACCCGGCATCTATGACACCCAGATCAACCGCTGTACGGGGCCGATGGTCCTGAACGCCTCGGGTGTGTACTTCGGCCCGGCGACTCCGGGATACAATCTTCCTTGACCTCCGGCTTCCGGTAGGACATCCACGCAAACCCAAAATCACGCCACGGCCTTTTCGAAGAGGGGCTGTGGCGTGATTTTTCTCTTACGCGCAGCGGCAGCCAGAGTAGAACCCCCGCCCAGCGGCCATCCGGAGCGGGATTCCCGCAATCGTTTTACAATCCCACCTCAATGGATACCCTGTACATTAAATCCGCGGCATGTCTCCTGCTGGCCGCACTCTGCAGCTGTTCCCTGCCGGCACGACGCGTCCTTCCTGAGCCCGCGCAGGGAATCCCCGACGCCACCGCGCCGGCCGCATCCGATTCGGAAGAACCGCCGGTTTCAACCGCCGGATACCGGCCGGAGAAAAGCGAATCCTGTCCAGGACCGGAGCCCGCATTTATCG
Source organism: Anaerolineales bacterium (assembly GCA_034430775.1). Lineage (GTDB taxonomy): Bacteria > Chloroflexota > Anaerolineae > Anaerolineales > RBG-16-64-43 > JAFGKK01. The sequence continues at coordinate 655 of DAOUDU010000043.1, forward strand.
AAGATCTTCGGGTTCGGCAGGTTCCGGAAAAGCCGGAACCGCCGGCGCGGGTTCCCTTCCGCGACCCGGTCTTCGGCACCTGTATCGTGCGCGTCACCGACCGGCTGGCGGAGCTATCCGCGGGTGATTCGTCCACCGGATTAAAGAACGAATATTCGCGCGTGCAATCCTTCAACGCCGACGGAAGCCGGATCCTCGTCCGCGGCACGGAAGCGACCTGGTACCTGTACGATGCCGTGAGCTTCCAACCGCTCGGCCGACTGCCGCTCGATAGCGAACCGCGCTGGAGCGCGACCGATCCGGATATCCTTTACTTCTCCTCCGAAACGCGGCTGATCTCCCATAATATTGCCACGTCCGAACAGGACGTCGTGCACGATTTCACGGACGATCTGCCGGGCTATGACGCCGTGATGGTCTGGACCCGTTATGAGGGGAGCCCCTCGGCCGACGGCAGGTTCTGGGGCTTTATGGCCGAGGACGAAGACTGGCTGGCGGCCGCGTATCTGGTCTATGACCTGCAGGCCGGCGCCGTGGTTTCCGTCCGGGATCTGCGCGGCTGGAACGAAGACGCGCGCGAGATCGACAGCGTGACGATCAGCCCGCTCGGCGAATACTTTTTAGCCTTCATGGACAAAAGCTGCGAACCCGGCGCGTTGGGGTCGGATGCGCACCCCTGCGGCTTGATGGTCTACGACCGCGACCTGCGCACCGGCCGCGGGCTGCTGCGCATTGCCGGCCATGCCGATACCGCGCTCAACCCCGAAGGCCGTGAAGTGCTGGTGTATCAGGATATCGATACGGACGAAATCGCGCTTCTCGATCTGGAAACCGGCGCGGTCACCCCGCTCCAGCCGATCGATTTCACCCATTGCGACGGGTGCGGCGTGCATTTTTCCGGACGCGCTTTGCGTTACCCCGGATGGGCGGTCATTTCCTACTTCGACGGCGATCCGGTTTCCCACACCTGGATGGACGACCAGGTCTTTGC
>DAOUDU010000044.1:0-3603 GCA_034430775.1 Anaerolineales bacterium
GCCGGCGCCGACTGGGCGCGCACGGCGCTGGCCGGTATGCCGTGGTGGCTGCGCGGCGTGCTGGTGGACGGCGTCTGGGCCGGTGCGGGCATGGTGCTGACGTTTGCGCCGCTCCTGGCCATTTTCTTCGCGGTCCTGGGCGTGCTGGAAGACACCGGGTACATGGCGCGCGCCGCCTATGTGACCGACCGGTTCATGCACGTCATGGGGCTGCACGGGAAATCCTTTCTGCCGCTCTGCCTGGGGCTGGGCTGCAACGTGCCGGGCGTGCTGTGCTCGCGGATCATCGATTCGCCGCGCTCCCGCCTGCTGACCATCTTGCTCACCCCGTTGGCGCCCTGCGCGGCGCGCCTCGCCGTCCTCGCGGTTCTGGCGCCCATCTTCTTCGGCGCCTCGGCGGTTTGGGCCGTTATGGCGGTGCTGGCCCTGAATCTCTTTTTGCTGATCGGGGTGGGGTACGCCCTGCACGAACTGCTGTTGGGCGGCGAGCACACGGCGTTCATCATGGAACTGCCGCTCTACCACCGCCCCAACGGACGGACCATCGGCCTGTACGTCTGGCAGCACCTGATGGAGTTCCTGCGCAAAGCCGGGACGGTGATTGTCGTCGTCTCCACGCTGGTCTGGGGACTTTCGTATTTACCCGGCGGCGAAATCCAAACCGGGTACCTGGCCCACGTCGGCCAGTGGCTGACGCCGCTGGGCGACTGGCTGGGGCTGGACTGGCGCATGTTGATGGCCCTGCTGACCAGCGTGGTTGCCAAAGAAAACACGCTGGCGACGCTGAGCGTGTTGTACCAGATCGGCGGATCGGGGGGGAGTCTTTCCGAAACGCTTTCCCGCACCGTCACTCCGGCGGCGGGGCTGGCGTTTCTGGCGATGCAGCTGACGTTCATCCCCTGCGTGGCCACGCTGGCGGCCATCAAACAGGAGACGCATTCCTGGAAGTGGACCCTCTTCAGCGTTGCGCTCATGCTGCTGGTATCCCTGGCGGTGGGCACGTTCATCTACCGCATCGGGTTGTTGTTCTGACCGCGCGGCAACAGCGCGCAGCCCGGATCGGAATACGTTCCGCAACACGGCCGCTGCTTAAGGGTGGAACCTTATCGGTTGTGCCTTTTCGGAGAAAGGAAAAAAACCGATCCATAGAGTACACGGAGATCACGGAGATGGAAATGGGGTATCCGTGATCTCCGTGTTTTCCGTGGATGGAAATAGGAAGTAAAAACCTGGAGGGCAATCAGGACCCTCCAGGTTTCTTTTTTTATGGACCGGCGTTTCCCTTCCGCAGGAACTTTCCCGCGAAGGAGAAGGCTTCCCCGGTGCCGATTTGCGTAAAAATAACAGCGGATAAAAATGCCGACCCCCTTCCTTCAAGCCAAGCTCTCCATTCCCGGCATCCCGGCATCCGACGTGGCGCGCCCGCGCCTCCTGGAGCAGTTGGAGCAGGGCGTGGCGATTGGGACCGTTTGCTGCAGGTTACCGCGCCCGCGGGTTATGGAAAAACCATGCTGCTGTGCGAATGGTGCGGGAAAGGCAAGCATCAGTTTTACTGGCTTTCGCTTGACGAGGGGGATAACGACCCGGCGGAATTCTGGAACAACCTGGCTGGCGCCCTGGCGCGGCATGTGCCCAACCTGCTCGAACCCATCCAAACCGTCCTGCAAAGCGACCCGCTGCACCCGCTCCCGCCGGGCCTAACCCTGGCGGTTCTGGCGAACGGGCTCGCGCAGGAGACCAAGCCGCCGGTTCTGGTGCTGGATGACTACCACCTAATCCACGCGGAATAATCCAAAATGCGCTGGAAAATCCCAGCGCATTTTGAAATTTTTCGTACGCTACTTTTCCGGGTGGACCCACCCCTGTCTGTGCCAAATGACATTGCATCTATGGTGACGATCGGCTTTTTATCGCATTAAAATAGGCACTTTCTATATTACACGATTTCACCAATAAGCGGTAATATGCCGATATGCTAATATGATCTTATGCAATTCGAGAATAAGCCACGGGCAAAACCTGGAGCGGCCGTTCAGAAATCAACGGCTATCCCCGCATCCGGATCGAATCGAAACGGCGAGCCGTCAATGGAAATAAACCCGCAGACGGAAAAATCTTCGCGCACATGGCCGAGAAGATCCGCCTCTTTCTTTGCCGCCGCCCTTCTTGTGGTCCTCGTTTTCCTCGCAGGCGCAGCGGTGCATTCATGGCTGATCCCGGCTCAGGGAATTCCATCTACGGCGTCACTCTCCACCGAGTCCCTGGTGGGAGCCGCGAAACCACTGCCCCAAATTCCCCGGCCCGGCGTTAATTTATCTATTAACAGAGCCGTCGCCCCCCACACCGAGGCGGACGATTCCCGGCGGGATGTGATTACCTATACCGTGCAGGCGGGCGACTACCTGTTCGCGATCGCGGAGAAGTTTCAGATCACGCCGGAAACCATTCTCTGGTCCAACTACGCCGTGCTGAAGGATAATCCGGAATTGCTCGTGCCGGGCCAGACGCTGTTTATCCTTCCGGTCGACGGGGTGTATTATCAATGGCAGACCGGGGACCGGTTGGATACGGTAGCCGGCAGCTTCGGTGTCACGCCAGAGGATATTATCTTCTGGCCTAGCAATGACCTTTCTCCGACCATCGACATTCAAAATCCCGGCATTATCCCCGGAATGTGGCTGGTGATCCCCGGCGGACACCGCGAATTCGAGCAATGGGAAATGCCGGTTATCCGAAAAACGGATAGCTCCAAGTGGGCCATCGGCGGTGAGGGTGCATGCACCACGGGCCCGTACAGCGGTCCCGCCGGAACGGGAATCTGGACCTGGCCCACCGCGAGCCACTGGGTATGCGGGAACGAATACACCGCCTATCATCACGGTATCGATTTATACATCACCATGGACGAACCCCTTCACGCCGCGGATCGCGGGGTGGTGGTTTACGCGGGATGGAACACCTGGGGTTATGGGAACCTGGTGGTAATCGACCACGGCAACGGCTGGCAGACGGTTTACGCCCACTTGGATGCGGTAGAGGTTTTTTGCGGAGCGATCGTGCAATGGGGAGGCGAAATCGGATTGGGGGGGACGACCGGCAATTCCACCGGCCCCCATTTGCATTTCGAAATGATCTATAACGGCGTGCGGGTCAATCCACACCAGTATTTGCCCTGATGCATGGGACCGCCGGGATTCCATCGACCGGAAGTAAAGCACCCGGAACCGGTTGGAGACCCTGGAGAACATGACGCTGGCCAATGACACACCGTTAACCGGGAATCCCCCGGCGCTTGCGAAATGGCTGCCGGCCGGATGATCCGAATATCTTCACCCAGCCGGATTTCGGCTCGCGCTTGTGCTTTTCGGCTTCTTCCGCCTCGGGCTCGTTTTTCTGGACCGTCCGGATGGTAAGGCTGCGAATAGAATGTATAGCACTGGAGCTTATCCATCCTTGAGATGTTGACAACGTTGTGGCAGGCGCCAACGGGAAAATCACCACACTGCATTGGTGAACGCTTTTGGGGGAGTAAAAATAAACCGAAGCGTTTATGAGGTCCCCCGGGTTTCTCTTTTTTCTAATAATTGCCGCCGGCCGGACAGG
>DAOUDU010000045.1:0-4083 GCA_034430775.1 Anaerolineales bacterium
TTTGGCGTCCCCGGCCCACCCCAACCGGGGCGGGCTTTGTGGTGGAAGGGTTTCCCGAATCACTATCAGGGGTCATCTACTCCGGAAAAGCCCTGGCGTACGCATCCAAGATTCTATCCCATTTCCGGTTGGCTTCCTCGTCGATCGCGCACCGGCGCGGATCCGCTTCATGCCAGGCGATCGCGCGGCGGATTCCATCCGCCCAGGTCACCTTCGGGGCAAACGCCGGCACGAAGGCTTTAATCTTGCGGTTGTCGAATACCGCGCTGTAGGATTTATCACCCAGCAGAGTCCCTTCCGCGCCCGGATCGTGCGCGGCGATCAGGTCCGAAGGAACATGCACGATCCTCGCCTCCGTACCCGCGGCGCGCCCCGCCTCGCGATAGATCTGATCCCAGGTCAGGACTTCATCCGAGGTGATATGAAACGCCTCCCCGACCGCGCGATCCAATCCCATCAACCCGCAAAAACCGACGGCAAAATCCGCGTTCCAGGTCAGCACCCACAGCGAGGTGCCGTCTCCGGGGACGATGACCGATCGGCCGTGTTTCATCCGGTCGATGACCGTGTACGGGTGCTGCCAGGATCCGACGCAAAGCGGGATTTGCGATGGGCCGTAAGTGAGCGACGGCCGTACGATCGTTACCGGGAACCGGCGATCCCGGAATTCCTGCATCAGGCGCTTCTCACAGGCAATTTTATTGCGCGAATATTCCCAGAAGGGATTTTCCAGCGGCGTTTCCTCGGTGATCAGGTAATGCGCGGGCGGCTTCTGGTATGCGCTGGCGGAGCTGATGAAAATGAACTGGCGCGTGCCGTCGCGGAAGAGGCCGATATCCCGTTCGATATCCGCCTCGAGGTACGCGATCCAATCCACGACGACGTCGAAGGCACGGCCTCGCAGCAGGGATCGTATCGCCCGCGGATCGCCGTGCACGTCGCCCTGGAGGAATTCCGCTCCCGCCGGGACGGGATATCTCTCCGACAGCCCGCGGGTCAGGAGCGCGAGCTCCCACCCGTCCGCGACCGCCCGTTCCGCGCAGGCCGAGCTGATCAATCCTGTTCCGCCGATGAACAAGGCTTTCATTCGCATTCACCTTTCCGCGGATTAAACCATCCACCCCGGCCGGATTCGCGGGGGCGACATGCGGCCGGGGCGGGATTCGTTCCCATCGCTTTCCGCGGCAATCGCTTTATTTCTTCGACCGCCGGACGAGGAAAACGATCAGGACCGCCAGCCACGGGATAAGCGCGGCGCAGATGCAAAATACTCCGTACCATCCCGGCAGGGTTCCGGCGCTCGACGTGGTCTCGCCGAAGAAGTCGGTCGACGAGGTGTACGGGAGGGGCGAGATGATGTTGATAATTCCGGGCAGGCAGCAGCACAGCGAAAGAATGGCGGCGGCGACGGCGGCGATGATCATCGGGGCGTTGCTTTTCTTTGCGGGCGCAGGGGCGGGAGCGGATGTCGATTCCATGCTTCTCTCCTTTCGATGTCGGGGGGTTGGTCCGGCTATCAGGAATCCGGCCTCGGTACGTAAACACTCGGGATTATACACGCATTCCAATTCCCGAATGCAACGCGTACACTCAGGAGGCGTTGTGGGCGGCGAACCATTTCACCCTGCGACCGCCTTCTCACCCCCGGCTCCTTGGGTGTTCCCGAATCGGATTCCCTTGATCGGGAACAACAATACATTCGGTTGTGGCTACTCAATTTATGCATGCTCTGATTCAATGCGCCTGTAAGAAGGCAATATTACGAGACAGCGGTAAACCGGCACCTATACGCATGGTTCCAATCCATCGATTCCGTCCGGATGGATGCCATAAAAAAAGAAGTTATGACTGCGTTTTGAAAAAATCGGGTGTGACGAAGTAAAAAAACCAGCGCCGGTTGATATTAGCCGGTATCAAAATCATCGTTTGGAATTCATTTCATCCCTTCGCGTCTTTTACGTCTCTCGGGCCGGTCCCCAAGAACAGGTTCTACGGCTGGATTTTCATGTCTTTTCTTCCTCGCCATAATCGATCACTTCCCGCGGCTGAGAACCGTGGGTCGGCGGCCCGATGATCCCGCGCTCCTCGAGCATGTCCATCAGCCGCGCGGCGCGGGTATAGCCGATGCGGAAGTTGCGCTGCAGGCGCGTGGTCGAAGCTTTCCGCCACTGGCGGACGGCGCGGATCGCATCCTCCAGCAACTTGTCCTCGCCGTCCTCTTCGCCCGCACCGGACTCGAACATCGGTATCTGCTGAAACGGAAGCTCATTTTCGCCGATCAATCCCTCGGGAACAGCTCCCCCGCCGGCATCCTGTGCGCCGTGTGTGACCGGCACGCTCGGCTGGCGTGCCACGTATGCCTGGCGCCAATATTGGACCAGCCGCAGGAGTTCCGGCTCCGAGACGTACGCGCCCTGCAGTCGGATCATGGAAGGGGAATCCGGGGATTGGAACAGCATGTCGCCGCGCCCCAGGAGTTTTTCCGCGCCCGGCTGATCGAGGATCACCCGGCTGTCGATCTGCGACGCGACCGCGAACGCGATCCGGGCCGGGATGTTGGCTTTGATCAGCCCGGTGAGCACATCGACCGACGGCCGCTGCGTGGCGATGATCATGTGGATTCCGGTCGCGCGCGAGAGCTGCCCGATGCGGGTAAGGATCCGCTCAACCTCGTCCGGCGCCATCAGCATCAGGTCGGCCAGTTCGTCGATCACCACCACCCACACCGGGAGCGGTTTTTCCATCCTCTCGGCTGCGCCCCGGTTGTATTCCTCGAGATTGCGGGCGCCCACACCGTGGAATTTGCGGTAACGCTCGTCCATCTCGCGCGTCACCCATTGCAGCGCGCCCACCACCCGGTCCAGCTCGACCACTACCGGCGCCAGGAGGTGCGGGATCCCGTTGTAGGAGGTCAGTTCGACCCGTTTCGGATCCACCAGCAGCATCCGCAGGTCGTCCGGCGTATTGTTCAGCAGGTAGCAGGCCAGGATGGCATTGACGCACACCGATTTACCCGAGCCGGTCGTGCCCGCGATCAGGAGGTGCGGCATTTTGCCCAGATCCGCCATCGCCGGCCTGCCCGAGACATCCTTGCCGAGCGCGATCCGCAGCGGCGACGGCTTTTCGCGGAAGGCTTCCGATTCGACGATGTCCCTCAGCCCGACAAGCGAAATTTCGGCGTTGGGCACTTCGATTCCGACGAACCCTTTGCCCGGAACGGGCGCCTGGATACGGATCGAGGAAGCGGCCAGCGCCAGGGCGATATCGTCCGACAGCGCGGCGATCTTGCTCACCTTGATGCGGGTCGTCTTCCCGCCGCGCATGTCGGTGAAACCCGGCTCGACTCCGAATTGGGTGATCGTGGGACCGCGGTTGATCTCCACTACCTTGGCCGGCGCTCCGAAGCTTTCGAGCGTGTCTTCGATGATCTTGGCCCGCTGGCGGTCGATGGCTTCGTCGGGGGTGGCTTCAATCCCCGGGTTGAGAATTTGTTCCACCGGCGGAAGCGCCCACGGCGGCGGCGGCTCCGGAATGCCGATCGTCACCACCGGCTCGGTCACCTCCGCCACCGGAGCGGGAAGCACGGGCGCGGCGGCCGGCGCTTCCGCCGGTACGGCATCCGCCGCAGGCGCGGAAGCGGGACTCGTGATCGCCGGAGCGTGCATCGGCGGCGCGGGAGACGCGGACGCGCCGGCTTTGGCCCGCGATTCCATCCATGCCCGGATCGCCCCCCATCCGCTGCGCAGGAACGTTCCGATCCGCCGCAAGGCGGGTGAGAGAAATTGCGCCAACTCCGGGATGGATATGCGGAACGCCAACAAAACGCCCACCAGCAGCCAGGCCGCCAGCGCGAATATGGTGCCGATGTAATCGATCAAGGAGAGGGAGAGGTGCAGCAGGAGCGCGCCGGTATACCCGCCGCCCGCTCCCTCCGCGGCGGTTGCAAAGATCGTATCCCGGGTGGGGCCGGTGAGCAGGTGGGCGAGCATCAACCCGCCGAAGTAGAGGAGGACGATCCCGGCAATGCGGTCCGGCGCAGGGACGGGCAGCGCGGATCGGTAGCGCCTCAGGATCAGGTACACC
>DAOUDU010000046.1:0-6045 GCA_034430775.1 Anaerolineales bacterium
GCTTGTCCTCCGTCATCGCCTTCAACGCATTCAGAATCGCGGGATACTTCAGGTTGCTTTTTTCCACGGCGTAGCGGCAGGCGACCAGAGCCAGCCGCCGGAGCGAATCGTCCGACTCGCGAAGCAGGCGGGAATAGAATTCATTATCCAGGCCGGAAAGCCGCGCGTTTGCCATATGCTTACCTTTGCGCCATTCCCGTGAATAGTATATCTACAAACCATTAATTTACCCTAATTTCCGCTCCGAAAAAGAAATAATTCCTACCCCAAACGCCCGGTAACGTAATCCTCGGTCTGCTTATGGGCGGGACGGGTGAAGATTTTCTTGGTATTGTCGAATTCCACCAGCTTTCCCAGCCAAAACAGGCCTGTTTTCTTCGAAACACGCGCGGCTTGCTGCATATTATGGGTCACAATCACAATCGTGAATTCGGAGACCAATTCGTGCATCAGCTCCTCGATCCGCGTCGTGGCAATCGGGTCCAGCGCCGAACACGGCTCGTCCATCAGTATGACTTCCGGTTCCACCGCCAGCACCCGGGCAATGCACAGCCGTTGCTGCTGACCGAGTGAAAGGCCGAGGGCGGAATCCCGCAGATGGTCCTTCACGTCCTCCCACAGCGCGGCCCGCCGAAGGGATTGTTCCACCCGCTCCGCCAGGTTAAATGCGCGGTCGAGGCCCAGAACCTGGGGGCCGAAAGCCACGTTTTCGAAGATCGATTGGGGAAAGGGATTGGGTTTCTGGAAAACCATTCCCACCCGGCGCCGCAGGAGGGCTACATCCAAGTCGGGATCCTGGATATCCTCGCCGTCGAGCAGTATTTTTCCATCAGCCCGGGCGCTCGGAATGGTGTCGTTCATGCGGTTCAGGCAGCGCAGGAACGTACTTTTACCGCACCCGGAAGGACCGATCAGCGCGGTGATTTCGCGTTCTGCGATCTCCATTGAGATATTCTCAAGGGCTTTAAACGTGCCGTAGAAAAAATCCAAATCGTCGATCTGGAATTTAGGTTCATCCCGTGACATAACTTAATTCTACCCTAATTTATCAAGTTTCAGGCTCCGTCTTCTGATACAATTGGGAGCATGAGACGGGCGTGTCGGTTTCTTCCGGTGATCCTTTGCCTTATACTTCCCGCCTGTTCCCCACCCGAATCCTCCTCCGCAACGTCTTCCAATGCCATTACGGACCGCGGGTCCGACACTCTGGTCAATCTGGCGTTGGCTTGGGCCGAAACGTACGCCAAGATAGATCCTTCGGTTTCGATCTCCGTCTCCGGCGGCGGCAGCGGTGTGGGAATCACGTCCCTGATCGAAAAGACGACGGATATCGCCAACGCCTCCCGGGCGATAAAACCGGAGGAAGTGCAATCGGCGAAAGACAACGGCGTCGAGCCCATGGAATTTATCGTCGCGCGTGATGCCATCGGGGTGATCGTGAACCCGGCCAATCCGATAAATCAGCTTACGCTGCAACAGGTTTCGGATATTTATTCGGGGAAGACCAGCAACTGGAAAGACCTGGGGGGTGAAGACCGGCCGATTGTGCGCGTATCCCGGGAAGTGACCTCCGGCACCCACGTGTATTTCCTCGAATCCGTCATCCGTCTCGGCAATTCGAAGGATACGACCATCTTCGCCGCCGATACCCTGCTTCTTCCTTCCTCGGAGGGGATCATGTCCGAGGTGGGCCAAAATCCAAACGCCATCGGATACGACGGACTCGGATACATCACGCCGACGGTAAAGAAAATCCGGCTGTCGAAAGATCCCGCCGGCCCGTTCATCGAACCCACCGTCGCCACGGCCCTCGACGGGACTTATCCAATCTCGCGCGATCTTTACATGTATACCAATGGCGAGCCGACGGGAAAAGTCAAAGAATATCTGGATTGGATTTTGGGTCCGGAAGGCCAAAAAGTCGTCTCCGATCTTGGATTTGTTCCGATCTCCTGAGGCAGCGGCGGAGAGCATGGTCAGAAACCGAAAGCTGTATGAAGCCATCATCCAATTCTTGATACGGGTATGCGGTTATTCGGCCGTGCTGTTTGTCGCAGCCATTTTTATCTTCCTCCTTCAGGCAGGGCTTCCGGCCCTTGTGGAAATAGCACCATCGTCCCTCCTCGGCCTGCGGTGGTACCCGATTACAACCCAGTATGGCCTGCTGCCGCTCCTGTACGGATCGTTCATTATTACCTTCGGCGCGGCCATCTTTTCGATCCCGTTCGGGATTGCCACGGCGGTGTTCATTGCCGAGGTTGCCCCGCGCTGGATGCGGGAAGTGTTGAAACCCTTCGTCGAAATCCTGGCCGGCCTGCCCTCGGTGGTCCTGGGCTTCCTCGGCTATTTGGTGCTCGCGCCCCTGATCCGCACGACGCTTAACCTGCCCACCGGCCTGACCGCGCTCACCGGTTCTATCCTTTTGGCCGCGATGGCGCTGCCGACGATCGTTTCGGTTGCGGAGGATGCACTGGATGCCGTACCGAAAAGCTACCGTGACGGAGCCCTCGCGCTCGGTGCGACAAAGTGGCAAACCATCTGGCGCGTCACCCTCCCGGCCGCACGCTCAGGGGTCCTGACCGCGGTCATGCTGGGTGTTGGCCGGGCGATCGGCGAGACCATGGCGGTGATGATGGTCACCGGGAATGCCGCGCAGATCCGGTGGGACGGTCTCTTCTACCCGGCGCGCACCATGACCGCCACGATCGCAGCTGAGATGGGCGAGGTGGCCAGCGGCGATGTGCATTACCGCGTGCTGTTCCTGATCGCGATCATCCTGTTCCTGATCACTTTCATAGTCAACCTGATCGCCTCGAGCATGCTGATACGCGCCAAGAAGCGCGCGGAACGGATGCTGTCCTAATGCGAGTCTCCCGCACCGTCACCCAGCGGATCGCCTTCGCCTTACTGACCGCGATCATGGCCTTAACGGTCCTGGCGATCCTGGCCATCATCACCTATATCTTCTGGAACGGCCTTCCCGCGATTTCGCTGGAATTTCTATCCGCGATGCCCAGCAATGGAATGCGCGAAGGCGGGATTTGGCCGGCGATCGTCGGAACGGTGATTCTCACCATCGGTACCGCCGTGATTGCGGTCCCGATCGGTCTGCTGGCCGCTATCTATCTTTCCGAATACGCGTCGGATTCTCCTTTCACCCGAACCATCCGGATCGCGATCGTCAACCTGTCGGGGATTCCCTCGGTGGTCTACGGGCTGTTCGGTTTGGCGCTCTTCGTCCTCTTTCTGGGATTTGGTTCCTCGATCCTCGCATCCTGCCTGACGCTTGCGATCATGACCCTGCCGGTGATCATTTCCACCGCGGAAGAGGCGCTCCGGTCGGTTCCCCAATCCTTCCGGGTGGTCAGCATCAGCATGGGCGGCACGCGCTGGCAGACCATCTGGCGGATTGTTCTGCCACAGGCTCTGCCGGGGATTCTCACCGGCGTAATCCTTGGATTGGAGCGCGCGGCGGGCGAAACCGCGCCAATCCTCTTCACCGGCGCGGCGTTTTTCCTGCCGCAGCTGCCGCAATCGATCTTCGACGAAACGATGGCCCTGCCCTATCATTTATTTGTCATCTCCACCCAGGTTCCCGGAATGCCGGTCCAGCTTCAGTATGGGACCGCTCTGGTGCTGCTGATCTTTGTGCTGGCCATGAACCTGATCGCCACATTCATCCGCAGTTATTTCCGGCGCAAACGGCAATGGTGAAAACAGCGTCGCGTCCGAAGATACTCGTGGAAAACCTGTCGGTCCATTATCCCGACGGGACGGAATCCCTTCGCAATATCTCGCTGCAAATCCCGAAGAACGCCATCACCGTATTGTTCGGACCGGCCGGTGGCGGGAAGAGCACGCTGCTGCGCACCTTCAACCGCCTGAACGATCTGGTGGAGGGAACCCGTTACTCAGGAAAAGTCCTGCTCGATGAGCAGGACATCCTCTCCCCCGCCCTTGATCTGGTCGCGCTCCGCCGGCGGGTCGGGATGGTGTTCGCCCAGCCGGTCCCGCTGCCGATGACCGTCCGGGAAAATATGACCTACGGGCTGGAACTTGCGGGCGAACGGCGCCGCCGGAACCTCGACCGGGCGATCGAAGAAGGCTTGCAGGCGGCGGCATTATGGGAGGAAATGAAAGACCGCCTGGACGAACCGGCCCATGCCATGTCCGGCGGCCAGCAGCAGCGGCTGTGCCTGGCCCGGGTGCTTGCCCAGCAGCCGGAAGTCATTCTGCTGGATGAACCAACCTCCGGCCTGGATCCGATTTCGACTGCCAAAGTGGAAGACTCCCTGCAATCGATTAAAAAGAAATACACGGTCGTCATCGTCCCGCACAGCGTTCAACAAGCCGCGCGGCTGGCCGATTGGGCAGGATTTTTCTATCAAGGGGATTTGATCGAATGGGGGGAAGGCAAGAACCTGTTCGTCGCACCCAAGGAAAAGCGGACAGAGGATTACGTCACCGGCCGGTTTGGTTAAGCCGCGCCTGCGGAATCCCAAGAAATCCGTCATGTAAAATTGCAGATTAATGAGCATGTTGCATAACCCTCGATAATTCAGCGAAAAATTAATATAATTACGATCCACAAGGAAATACATCATGGATTATGACCGTTTCAGAAAGTATACCCGCGATCAACGATATCTGCTCCCATTATCGATGAAGGACTGGTTGCCGGAAGGACATCCGGCCTGGTTTGTCATAGACGCCGTAAAGGAAATAGATCTGGATGCCTTCTATGAGGGCTACAGCGCGGATGGCAGTGGCAATATCCCCTACGATCCCGAATTGATGGTTACCTTGCTACTCTTTGCCTACACACAGGGCATCCGCTCGTCACGGCAGATCGAGAACAAATGCCAACAGGATGTGGCGTTCCGGATCGTGGCGGCCAACCAACAACCGGACCACGTCACCATTGCGAGGTTCCGCAAGGCGAAACGGGAGAAAATCCACGAGCTGTTTATCGAGATTCTCCGGTTATGCCGGGAAGCCGGGTTGGGGAAGCTGGGCAAAGTGGCGGTGGATGGGACGAAAATAGCCGCCAACGCCGCACTGGATGCCAATCGGACAAAGGATGGATTGGAAAAGGAAGTCAAGAAGATCCTCGACGAGGCGGATGCGATCGATGAGGAAGAAGACCGGAAATACGGGCGCGATCGGCGGGGAGACGAATTACCGGAAGAATTGAGACATCAGGAGAGCCGCTTGGTGCGCTTGCGGGAGGCCAAGGCCCGGCTGGAAAAGGAAGCCGAAAAGGCGCGCGAGAAACAGCGGGAAAAGATTACAGCGCGGGAGAAGAGAGAAGAAAAAGCGGGGAAGCCGTTACGGGGTCGGAAGCCTCTCTCTCCGGACAAAGCGGTGGATGGCGAATCCAAGGCGAACGTGACGGATCCGGAAAGCCGGATTATGAAAACGCGAAGGGGCTTTGTTCAGGGGTATAACGCCCAGTTGGTCGTGGCGCAGGATCAAGTGATCCTGGCAGCTAATCTCACTCAGGAGGAAAACGATCAACATCAGTGGAGACCGATGATGGGGGAAATGCGGAGGAATCTGAAGGCGACGGGACGCGAGAACAAGGTTAAAGCGGCGTTGGGCGATGCGGGATATGCCAATGAGGCGTTGTTGAGGAAACCACCGAGAGGGATGGAAATCTTCCTATCGACACAGAAGGATTATCGGAGACGGCAAGAAATTCGCGAGCAGGGAAGTCCGCGGGGAAGAATTCCAAGTCATCTCAGCCACCGTGAACGAATGGAACGCAAGCTGCAGACCAAACGAGGACAGCAGTTCTACAAACAACGAGGGATGATCGTTGAGGCGACGATCGGTCAAGTGAAAACATGTACCGGGTGCAATCAGTTTATGTGTCGGGGAGTGGAGAACGCGAGAAGTGAATGGCGGTTAGCATGTTCAGCCCATAATTTGCTGAAGCTGTTCCGGAGCGGGAAAGCCCATTGGTGCTAAATCCTTATTGGGCTGATGCTCCGTTCTGGTATATTGCTTTCGTTTGACCAATATTGGAGTTGAGCAACAGGCTCT
>DAOUDU010000047.1:0-10519 GCA_034430775.1 Anaerolineales bacterium
AGAGCCCGACGGCGATGGAGAAGATCTCGATCAGCGACATTCCGGATCCTTTCGAACTGCCCGAGTTTACCAGAACAAACCGGACGATCGACCATGGGCCATCGACCATGGCCGCAAATCGAAGCGGTTGCGATACGCGTGACCGGGGACAAACGCCGGTGTTGGACGGGGGACCATGAACGACGGCTGGTGCGCGGATAAAAAACGGGTGTTGATGCAAGCCGCATGGAGAGGATCGGCAATCAATGGTCTATCATCGGACAAAGATCCCTAATGACGGCAAAAATTTTTATATGACGGGATTGGGGCGGCCATGGTGTGAATGTTTGGCGTTGGATGAAAGCCGTGAGGATACTTATCTGCCGGAAATAGAAACCCCTTGTCGATGGCCCATCATCGACGGTCTGATCACTGCGCCAGCGGCAACCGTTTTACCATCGGGCGGATGACCATCACCACCTTGCCGCGGATTTCCAGGTTCTCATCCGGGTTGTCGATCAGGATGGGCTGCATGGTCGGGTTGGCGGGCTGCAAGCGGACCTTGCCGTTTTCATTGAAGAAATATTTTAATGTCGTTTCTTCGCTGTTTTTCAGCCAGATGGCAACCATCTCGCCGTTACGGGCTTCGTGCTGGGGCTTGAGGATGACAAAATCCCCGTCGTGGACCATGGCGTCGATCATCGAATCCCCTCGGACGACGAGCGCGAACAGATCCGCATCCCGCGGGAGGAGATCCTGTGAGATCGAGAGGGCTTCGTCTTCGCCGAAAACCGGTTCGGATACGCCGGGGACCGGGGTGGGTTCGCCGGCCTGGATGTAACCCCAGACACGGATGGATTGCTGCTCGGACGTGTGCCGCGGGCGGATCCCGCGGGCGACGCGCGGATCACGCTCCAGGAGGCCCTCGCGCTGCAGGCGCTCGAGGTTATACCGCACAACAGAGAGCGATGGAATCCCGACACTCTTCATTATCTCCCGGTAGGAAGGAGCGTAGCCGTGCTCGGAGAAGTATTCTTCAATGAAGGCTTTCATCCGGGTCTGACGATCGGTTATTCCACCTTCACGCATTGAAACCTCCTTGCCAAAAAGGGCTTATTCTTGGTGAAAATATCGTACACGAACAATCGTTCTGTGTCAAGAAATGAAAAAGAGAGTAAAACTATCTAAATTATAGACTATGTTGATCGATGGAATTGGACCATTGACGATAGCCTCGAATTATTTAGTCAATTATGCACGTGCAAAGGAGAGAAACGGCCAGTAGATATCCTCCCCCGATAGCCATTCCTCGATCCACGGCTAGCGGGGGAGGACAGAGGAGAGGGCATCGCCGATCGACCGCCGAGAAAACTGACAATGGACGATGGGCGAGAATCGAATAGAGGGATATCCGCGCGATGAGGAATGCGTCCATCGAATATAAGATGATAGACGATGGACTTTGGACGATGGCTGCGTATCGTTCTTGGAGTTTTTATACGTCCGGCGGGAAACCACCACGGGAGGAGAGGGCGGTCATTTCATTCGTCAATGGTCGAACTCAAACCACTTCCACTTCTCTTTACGGCAATAGGTTCCCAAAAACTCAACGGCTAGGGTCTGTCGTCCACAGTCCGTGGTTTGATTTCACCACGGCCATGGTCTACGGTCGATTGTCCATGGTTGGATTTCATTCCTTCGGCACCGGCAATACGACGGTAAATTTTGTATCTTTTTCAGCGGTGGAATCCACCCATACCCGGCCGCCGTGGATCTCGGCGATGGATTTAACGATCGAGAGTCCAAGCCCGGTGCCGGCGGTATTCTGGACATTCGTAGCCCGGTAGAATTTATTGAACACATAGGGGAGTTCCTGCGGCGGGATGCCGATCCCGGTATCCGACACCCACAGGAACGCCTGGTCCGCTTCGAGCCGGGTGGAAAAGGTGACTGTTCCGCCTTCGGGAGTGTACTTGACCGCGTTATCCAGCAGATTGACGATCATCTGGCGCAGCCGAACCGGGTTCCCGTTGAGGGCGGGAATCGAATCGTCCAGGGAGACATCGAGGCGGATTTGTTTGGCCTCCACCCGGCCGCGCATGCCTTCGACCGCGTTGCGCGCCAGGGTGTTGAGTTGAACCGGTTCCTTCTGGCTATCGATCCCGGATTCGATCTTGCCCAGATCCAGTAGGTCCGAGATGAGGGTGGTGATGGATCCGACGCTGTTCTGGATGCGGCGGATGAAAGTTTTCTGCTGGTCGGTCACCGGCCCGGCGCGTTCGATCAGATCCACATACCCGAGGATGGTGGTCAGCGGCGACCGCAGGTCGTGCGAGACGGTGGAGACGAACTCGCTCTTGAGCCGGTCCAATTCCTTGAGTTGGGTGATGTCGTTGAGCACGATCGCGTAGCCCACGCTCTCGATCGGGGTGAGGTGGGCGCTGTAGACCCGGTCGTCGGCAAGAGTGATCTCGGCGCGGCGCTGCTTGGCAAGCTCCGACTGGCGCCGCGCGAAGAGATAATGCAATTCCAGATTGGGGAACACGTCCTTCAGCCGCCGCCCCTCCAGCGGGGACTCGCCGAGGTGGAACAAGACGCGGATCGTCCGGTTGGCGATGAGGATCCGCCCTTCGGGATCGGTGATGATAACGCCATCTTCGACCTGCTCGATGACGGTTGCGAGCTGATGCATCTGGGTCTGGGCGGCTTCGTGCAGACGGGCGTTTTCCAGGGCGATGACGGCGTGCTCGGCCAGCGCCTGCATTAACGCCAGGTCGCTTTCGTGCAGCGGACGGCGGGCGGCGCGGTTATCCACCCCCAGCAGGCCGATGGTCTTTTCCCGGTGAAGCAGGGGGACGAAGATCAGCGAGTGGACCAGAAACTGGGTCTTGATCTTCCGGGGGCTTTCGCCATCGAGCAGGATCGGTTCTCCCTTGCTGATGACCTCGCCGGCGAGCGAATCCTCAACCTTAATCCGGAACGTATGGACGAATTCCTCGTCGAAATTTTTCGATGCGCGCATGTACAGTTCGCCGGTGGTCTGATCCACCAGCATCAGGCTGCCTTCCTCGGCGCCGGTCAGGCGCACGGCGGCCTCCACGATGCCGGCCAGCGCCTGGTCCAAATCCAGGCGGCTGTTGATGTTCTTCGCCAGCTGGACGAGCGTTTCCAGTTCGCGGACCCGGACGTGGATCGGGGAAGTGGTGCCGAGGACGGAATGGCGGTTGAGGGCGGCCAGCACGTCGCCGGGATTAACCGGTTGGAAAAACATATCGTCCGCCCGGACGCGGAGCACATCGGCGAAACTCTTCTTGACGGTCTTCGGCAGGAGCAGGATGATCGGCAAACCGGGGCGGAACATGCGGATGCGGGTGGCGGCGTCCAATGCTTCGGCGCCGCCGGACATAGCCAGAACCGCCGCGCGGGGAGTGACGTTTTCAAGTTCCTTCAGGGCATCGGCGATCGAGGCCGGAGCGATAATGCGGTAGCGGTGTTCCCGCGTAAGCGCTTCTTCCAGCGCGGGAAGGAATGCGTGAGCGGGATCGACAAAGAGGACCGGGGATTCGGGCATCGGATTATCCCGCCGCCTGTTTCTTCACGGCGGCGTGGTTCTCAAGCTCGCGGAAGAGCCGGGCGTTGATCATGGCGATCGACGCGTAATCGGCGACGGCTTCCAGCATGGCCTGTTCGCGGGCGGAAAATTCCCGGGCTTCCTTGTGACCGACTGAAATTACCCCGAGGGATTCCGACTTGGCTTTGATAGGCACGACCATGACGGATTTGCAGAGCTGGGCGATTTTAAACCGCCGCAAGCCTTCGCCTGCCAGCCGCAGCCCTTCGCCGGAGGCGATCACGAGCGGCGCGACCCCGTCGTCCCACGGCTGGTTGAGCTTGGCGGCAAGCGATTGCGGCAGGCCGTGCTGGCTGCGCAGGAGCAGTTCACGGCCGGTATCGTCGCGCTGCAACAGCCAGCCCATCTCGGTCTCGGTGGCGTAACGCGCGCCTTCCATCAGACGGTCGTAGAGACGGTCCAGATGATTGAGGGAAACGATCGCCTTGCCGATCCCGTACAGCAGGGTGAGTTCCTTGACGCGGTGCTCGAGTTGTTCGTTGGCTTCGGAGAGCCGGAGGGCGAGCGCTTCCCGCTCCTTGCGCAGGCGGACTTCGGAGAGCGCCCGTTCGACGGAAGAAACCACTTCCGCTTCGCGCAGCGGTTTGGAGAGATAATCCTTCGCGCCGAGCCGGAACGCCTGCAGCGCCATTTTCTCCTGGCCTTCGGGCGCGGTTACGATCACGAGGCTCTCCAGCCCCCGGGCGCGCAATGCCACCAGAATTTCCTTGGCCGATATTCCAAGCAGGGTGAGGCTTGCGATAACGATATCGGGATGGAATTCCATGATGCGCTGAATGGCCCCCGGTCCGTCGGAGGCGGTGGCCATCGCGTACCCGAGCGGACCCAGGGCCTGGCGCGCGACCAGGTCGATGACGTCCGGATCTTCGTCCGCGATGAGGATCTTTTCCGAAGGTTTCGGCATAGTTAGCGGTTTCTACCCGTTCCGCCATCCGCAAAACGATCCAACCTGTGAAAAACCGGGCAGGGCAATGATACTATAGCACAGCGTTCCCGAAACGGGCAATCGACGAAATGCATGGCGGTGCGCAACGATTTCCACCATGGATTGTTTACTTTCGCGGCGCATACCGACCGATCCGCGCCGGCCGATCCCGATTCGTCGGATTGCAGGGAAACCACGCCGGGTACGGTGGAACGACGCGGGGGTGCGCCCGGCATTTTCGCGCGGCGGTTCATTGTTAGAGAATCGTAAGAAGGCGCATACGAATATTGACGCTCCCAAATCCAAGGCATAGAATGATGAGACGCAATCCGGAACTCGTCCGGAGCGCATCGGCAATCCGATAACCCTATGGAATATCGAGACTACTATCAAACACTCGGAGTCGCGCGCACGGCCAGCGAGGCCGAGATTAAAAAGGCGTACCGGAAACTCGCGATGAAATACCACCCGGACCGCAACCGCGGCGGGAAGGAAACCGGGGAAAAATTTAAAGAGATCAACGAAGCATACGAAGTGCTCAGGGATCCGCAGAAACGCGCGCGTTACGACAAGCTCGGAAGCGCGTATAAAAACTGGCAGAGTTCCGGAACGCCCGGCGGATTCGACTGGTCCAAATGGGCGGGCGGGACGCCGCGCGGCGGGACGCGCGTGGAATACGGGGATCTGGGGGATATCTTCGGCAACTTCTCGGATTTCTTCCAATCGATTTTCGGCGACATCCCGGTCCAGCAAGCGGATGTCTTCACCCGCGGCGGGCGGGTGCGGACGGGCGAAACTCGCGCGCCGATGCAGGGTTTACCGGACGTGGATGTGACGATCACGCTGGAGGAAGCGTTCCGCGGGGCGACGCGAATCGTCCAGAAAGGAAACCGGCGGCTGGAAGTGAAGATTCCGCCGGGAGCCCAGACCGGAACCCGGATCCGTCTGGCGGGAGAAGGCGCGCCCGGCGGCGGACGGGCGGGTGATTTGTTCCTGGCGGTGGCGGTGGCCGCGGATCCGCGATGGGAGCGGAAAGGGGATGACCTTTTCATGGAAACCCCGGTCGACCTGTACACGCTTCTCCTGGGCGGGGAAATCCGAGTGACGGCCATCGATTCCAAATCCGTAATGCTCACCATTCCTCCGGAAACACGATCCGGACAATCCTTCCGGCTGGCGGGCCTGGGGATGCCGCGGCTTGGGAATCCCTCCGCCCGCGGAGTTTTATTTGTCAAAGTTCAGGCGGATTTGCCCACCGGGCTGAGCGGTGAAGAGAAAAAATTATTGAAGGAACTGGCCCGGCTGCGAAAGCGGCGGACATGATGCGGACCCCGCGGTCCTGAAAATCCTTCTTTGAAACCAGGAATCCATCCTTGGAATACGTGCGCGGCCAAGGCGGCGACTCTTGGAATATTTAATCGGCGGGGCAGAGGCCCCGCCCCGCGTTTTGCGCAAGGAGAGCGTACGATGAAAAGATTACTGCTTGGAATTACCGCGCTGGGATTCCTGGCGCTTGCCTGCACGGGATACGGCATTCCCGCGGCGCTGACCGCGGCAAACCCCGGTCCATCCGAAGCCATAACCCCGGCCGGATTTACACCGGAAGCGACCGCGACCCATGGGGCGGGTGCGCCGGGCGACAGCTTCACGGGGAGCGACGGTTCGCTGGCGGCGATTTACGAACGGGTTAACCCGGGCGTGGTTGCCATCTTTGCCTACCACTCGGACGCGGGGGGAGACGCGCTGGGATCCGGATTCGTCGTGGATATGGAAGGGCACATTGTTACCAATATGCACGTGGTGAGCGAAGCGGAGATGATCGAGGTGGATTTTCCCTCGGGATGGATGACGGAAGCCGAAGTTATTGCCGAGGATCCGGATTCCGACCTGGCCGTGCTGCGGGTGGACGTAGCGGCGGAGGAATTGCATCCGCTACCGCTCGGCGATTCCGCGCTGCTTCGGATCGGCGATCCGGTGATTGCGATCGGCAATCCGTACGGGCTGTACAACACGCTGACCACTGGAATCGTCTCCGCCAAAGGGCGGACCGGCGAATCCATGCGCGATTCCGGCGAAAGCGGTTTTTACCTCCTGGGTGACATGATCCAGACCGACGCGGCGATCAACCCTGGAAATTCCGGCGGACCGCTTCTGAACCTGAAGGGGGAGGTGGTGGGAGTCAACCGGTCGATCCTTACCGATTCCGTCACCCAAAGCGGGAACGTGGTGAATTCCGGACTGGGGTTCGCCATCTCGAGCAACATCGTCCGGCGTGTGCTGCCGTCGTTGATCGCCAAGGGCAAGTACGACTACCCCTATCTGGGGCTGGGCGGGCTGGGTGAACTGCATTTGCAGATCGTACGGGTGCTGGATTTGGACTACGAATACGGGGTCTACATCACCTCCATCGCGGCGGACGGCCCGGCGGCGGAAGCCGGATTACGGGCCGGGACGGAGGAAATCCCCGGGATCGAGAGCTTGCTTTCCGGCGGGGATCTGATTCTGGCGATCAATGGGAAGACAATCCACAATTTCGCCGAGATGATCTCCTACATCGTCCTGAACGCGGCGCCGGGAGACAGCGTCCAATTCACCGTTTCCCGCGGCGGAGGAACGGAGGATATTACGGTGGTGCTGGGCAACCGGCCGTAGCGGCGCCGGAGGGAAATCCGCAGCTTGGAATTCACAGTATTTCAGGGTAAATGGAAGGGCATGGCAGCCCTTGCATGGAAAGCGGTATCATTAGCCCCGCCGCAGCTTTCCGCGGGTCGATGGAAGCGGATGGCGATCAAGAAGGAAAATCGGCTGATCCTTATGATAAAAATAATTCTTCCGCGAGGAGACATTTTTCCCGGGAAGGCCGCGTGGATCCTGGCGCCGGTCGTGCTGATCGCCGCGCTGGCCGGAACCACGGTGCGCTCGCGCGCGGAGGCGGTTCAAACCTCGGGCGAGCTGTGCACCGTGGAAATGCAGATGGAGAATCCGGACCTGTGCACGGCGGACGGCCCGGCGCTGCAGCGCGTGGATTATTGGGAGCAAGGACTTCTGCCGTACCAGAATCTGCCCGCCCTGCCGCACGATCCATTGCTGGGAAAATGGGACCGGGGGTACGGCCGGGTCGGGAAGGACACCGAACTGGGGCTCTACGCAACCGTTGAGGATGCCATTTCCGGAAACCGGCACCATTCCCTGATCAAGGGATACGTGTTTGTCTCGATCGTCCAAATAATCGTGCGCGACAACGCCACCTTTTACCGGACCGGCGACGGGTGGATCGTACGGGGGGACGAGGTGTCGCCGATCTATAACACCGGTATGTTCAGCGGGCTCACGCTTACCGAAAACCCCGATCGCCCGTTCGGATGGGTGATTCCCTACGAAGGTGTGTATCCATCGCGCGCTCCGGGCGAACCGATGGACCAGACCGCGCCGTACTACCGGCGCTACACGCCGCTCCAGATCTTCGATACCTTCACGACCGAGAAGGAAACCTGGTACATGGTGGGGATCAACCAATGGGTGATCCAGACCAAGCTGGGCATCGTATTCCCCGATGCGGCCCGGCCGGCGGAGATCCCGGCGGGCGTGAAGTGGATCAGCGTCAACTTGTTCGAGCAGACGCTGACGGCCTACGAAGGGGAACGGATGGTGCTGGCCACGCTGACGGCATCCGGCGTGCCGGGTTTCTGGACCCGCCCGGGCGTGTTCCAGATCAAGAAGAAATATGAAATCCAGACGATGAGCGGAGCGTTCGAAGCCGATAAATCGGACTACTACTACGTTGGGGATGTTCCCTGGGTGATGTATTTCGACCGGGACCGCGCGATCCACGGAGAATACTGGCACAACAACCTGGGCGCCCGGCATTCGCACGGATGCGTGAACGTACCGGTGGCGGACGGACACTGGTTGTTCGACTGGGCGCCGGAAGGCACCTGGGTGTACGTGTTCGATCCGTCGGGGAAAACGCCGACCGACGAGGCATCCTACAAGAACGATTCGGGGCAGAATTAAATTCCCCCTCCCATGTCCCCATCGCTTCGTGATCGCGCAGGTTCAAAGAGATAAACCAAACCTGCGCATCCCCGCCAAGAACGTACGGGGACAAGCTTTGCGAGGACAGGCTCTCCCGTTTACCAAAGTGCAAGAGCGGTAAACGGGGGAGGATTGACCATAGACGATCGACCATCGCCGCAGATTGTTATTGCGGATATGCCCGCGGACGAAGAGATTTCACCAGAAGAAAACCTGAAGCGCAAGAAACTTCATCTTCTGCCCCAACTCCCTATCCCCCTTTCCTTTAAGGAACGGGATAACGCATCCGCCCCCTCCTCTGTCCTCCACCGTATACCAAAGTGTAAGAGCGGTAAACGGGGGAGGATTTTTTTATCCCGGGGCTGATTCCTCGCTTTGCTCGGGACAAGTGCCCCGGGCTCAGCGGCTTGACGTTTGCGGAGAATCCGCACTTGTGATATATTCCGCGGCACTAAATCCGGGCCAAGGCCCGAAAAAACCCAAGGGGGAAATATGCCAGCACTAAACCGTATTCAATTGATCGGCAATCTGGGGAAGGATCCCGAATTGCGCCAGCTTCCATCCGGGAAGAAGGTGTGTTCCTTCTCGATGGCGGTTTCACACCGGTGGAAGAACGGGAGCGGGGAAGCCAAGGAAGCCACCGATTGGTTCAACGTGGAAACCTGGGGGCGGCTGGGCGAGATCTGCAACCAGTACCTTTCCAAGGGAAGGCTGGTGTACATGGAAGGGCGGGTGCAGACCGACCGCTGGCAGGACGACAAGGGGGATCCGCACTCGCGCACCAAGGTGGTGGGCGCGGTGATGCAGATCCTCGACCGGAAGCCGGAGGAGCCCGAAGTGGCCTCGGCGCCGGAGGAAGAAGCCGAGGGTTAAATGAAAAACGCCTCTCCGTTCGGAGAGGCGTTTTCTTTCACATGGATTGACCGCCCGATTTACCGCGTCTGGCGCAGTTTGAGCTTCTCGGTGATCGCGCGGTACCGATCCGGATCGGTCTTGCCCAGATAGGCCAAGTGGCGGCGCCGCTGGCCGACCAGGCGGAGCAGCCCGCGCCGTGAGGATTCGTCGTGCGTGTTCTTTTTAAGGTGCTCGGTGAGCTGGGTGATGCGCGCGGTGATCAGCGCGATCTGCACCTCGGGCGAGCCGGTATCGCCTGCCTGGCGGCAGTACTGGCTCAAGATCTTTTGTTTCTCTTGCGCTGGGAGTGGCATGACTCTGCTTCCTTTTCTTCCTGCAGGTCGCCTTACCGGTAGCTTTGGGCCTCCGGAGGGTCTAGTCAGGTAGCGGGATTATACCAAAGTGCAAGGGGAGGGCGGGTACCCGCTGCGCGAGCGAAATACCTTATGGGAAAAAGGGGAGGAATTCCGCTCCCCCTGCTCACGGCGAAAACCACCGCCGAGGGCAGGCTCGCGAAACCATCGCATCGGGAGACCACCGATGCTCATCGCTCCCTCGCTTCGCAACCGGACCCGCTCAAGTAACAATCCCGAACGGGTCCGCTCCACGAGGCCGGGCCGCAAGTGCGAAGGCAAGCCCACGCTCCGCAGTCATCACCGCTCAAAGAGCAGAACCGAGCGGTGATGCTCCGCGTGGGTGCCGCGGGGGCAGGTCCCCGCTGCGCATTCGCGCAGATTTATAGTGCAAGACAAAATCTGCGCGCTCCGCGGGGACAGGTATAATCCGCCGGGTGACAAGCCGACAATCGGCATATTCAGCGGTATTGGCGGGAATTTGCGTCGCCCTGATCGCGCTGGCGGGTCCCTACCGTCCGCACCTAACCGGGCTGCCTGCGGATTGGACGGAAGAGCCGGGAATAACCGTTTCGGTGTATCCCTCCGGCGCGGTGTATGAGGGCGAATGGATCAGCGTGGCGGCTGCGACGGATACCGACCCACGCGGGCGGAAGCTCCAGCTGAGGCTGGACCGGGCCGACGGCGCGCCGTTTGAGGAAA
>DAOUDU010000048.1:0-3606 GCA_034430775.1 Anaerolineales bacterium
ATCCCGTTGGCGTCGGTGTATGACACGCTGCTCTTCCGCGATTCGGGCGGATCGTTCGTTCCGGGGTTGGCGGAACGCTGGGAGGTTTCCCCGGACGGCCTGCATTACACTTTCTTTCTGCGCCGCGATGTCCGCTTTCACGACGGCACGGCGTTCGACGCCCCCGCCGTCAAGGTGAACCTGGAGCGGGTGCTCGACCCGGGTACGAAATCCCAAAAAGCCCGGTTCATGATCGACGCGGTCAAGACGGTAAAGGTCCTTGATGATTTCAGCGTCCGGCTCGACCTCTCCGAACCGTTTGCCCCGCTGCTGGATTCGCTTTCCCAGGTCTACCTGGGTATGGCTTCCCCCGCGGCGCTTGAAAAATGGGGAGCGGATTATCAATTTCATCAGTCGGGGACCGGCCCCTTCCAGTTGGTCGAGTACGTGGCGGGCGACCATCTGACGCTGGAACGTAATCCGGATTATGCATGGGCTCCCGCCATCTATCGGAATAAGTCCGCCGCGCTGGACCGGATTGTGTTCCGCTTCTATGCGGATCCGGCAACCCGCGCTCCGGCGCTGCTTTCCGGCGAGGTGGATGTGATGGGCGAGGTGCTTCCGGGGGATGCCGGAAATCTGGAAAAAGGCGGCTCCTTCGCCGTCTACCCGGTTTCCATACCGGGACAGCCGCTGCAATTCTTTTTCAACCTTGGCCTCGCGCCGACCGACGATTTGCGTGTGCGCCAGGCGCTTCTGGCCGGCACCGATCGCGAGTCGATGGTACGCACGGTATTCGGCTCCTATTCCCCGGTGGCTGTAGGTCCGCTGACGCGGGCAACCTGGGGAGCGGCAGAGGTCCTCCCGGCCGACTCCTTCGACCGGGATGCTGCAATAACACTGCTGGAGGAGGCCGACTGGAAGGATACCAACGGGGACGGGATCCGTGAGAAGGACGGGCAACCCCTGCGCCTGACCATCGTCTACCCGCCCTGGGGCATGACGCCGCAGACCGCCGAATTATTGGAAACGCAATGGAAGGAAATCGGGGCGGCGGTGGATCTGGTGCAGGCGGCTTCCTATTCCGCTTTGATGGAAGCCCATGCTGGAGGGCGGTACCATCTGATCTCTATGAACTTGGCCGGGACGGATCCGGATTTGCTGCGGTCGTTCTATCGCTCGGACAGCCCCAATAACTGGAGCGGGATCGGAAGCACCGAACTGGATTCTCTTTTAGACGATGCCGTTCGTGCCGGGAGCGATGCGGAGCGTCTGGAACTCTACCGTCTCGTTCAGGAGGCGATAGTCCTGGAGTGCCCGATCCTTCCCATCCGGGATTATGTAAATGTCAATGTCGCAAGCCATACGGTGAAGGGTCTTCACTTTTCTCCGCAGGGATGGTTCCCGGTACTGATTGATGTGAGGATGGAATAAAGTGTTGATGGATGCCAAAAAAAGTTAGTCCTTCCCGCGCCTGCCCTCGCGGAACACTCCAGCTTGCTCTTTTTTCATAAGCTGGAGTGGTTGTGAAGCGAGGGCGTTCCAAGCGGGAATCCAGGAGGAACATTTTCAAAAACCTTCACCTGGTGGGCAGCTCCTGGATGTCCGCTTCAAACACGCGGGCATGACGAACCTTTTGCGGGATAATCCCTGGATGCCCGCTTCAAGCACCCCTTACCAATCCGTCATTCCCAAGCCTGGCATAATAATCGCATCCAAAACAATATCAGCTTGCTTTTTACCCTATTTGGGGACAAAATATCAGTATTAATGCCCGGTTTATTCTGCCCGGGTGAACGCCAAATAGAATGAAGGAAATGACAGCCGCAAGCGAAAAAAGGCCTTGTGGATGATCGTTTTATGATTCTGGAGGGTTGATTGATTATGGAACAGGCGGGGATTTTTGGCCTGGGGTTCCTCCTGGTATGGTTTGCATTGGAGACCCTCTGGGACCTAAAAAAATCGGTAATTCTTCCGCTTTGGCTGGTTCTCCCTCCCGTCCTAGCGGGAGTGGCCTATCAAGCCGTATTCGGGAAGTGGTACATCGCCGTGGCGATGGGAGCGGCCCTGTTGTTGCACCTCTCCGACAAACTCCCGATCCGGGGTGCGGGGACAGCCCTGTTGCTTGCGGCCTCGCTCCTGGCGGAAAACTGGGCGCTGGCCGCCGGATTGGTGCTTTATTGGGTGCTCTGGGAAGTGAATATTGTAGGCGGAGCGGATGCGCTCGCGGCGTACGCCGCGCTGATGATCGTCCCGAGCTGGGAGATGTTCGGGTGTCTGCTCCTGGGGATTTTCCTTTGGGCATCGGCCGTTATGATCGTGGTTTACCGCGGGCAGCTGGTGGAGCGGTGGAAGCGGATGGCCTACCGTCTGATGCTTCGCCACCTGCCTACCGAGGGGGAATTGAATACCGAGGGGCGCCCGACGATCGGCGGGATCTGGATCGGGGTTCTGTTGTTTGCGGTATGGAGCATGGTCACGTGACGGATAGGACCGAAAAGGAAGCGGGCAGAGAGGCGGATATATGCTGAATTTTCTCCGGCGCAAGCCGAGACATAGCGATAAGCTGATCGTCCTACTGGCGTCTGCAAATCCTGATCCGAAGCTGGTCGACCTTCTGGCCAGGCGCCAGGAGATCATCATGCGCGAGACATTCACAACCCGCGGCGTCATCCGCGGTCTGCCGGATGCGGACCTGGTCGTGCTGGGAGACGTCATCCCATTGTGGGATGTCGATGCTTCTCTGATGGAGAACACGCTGGAGTGCACCGGCATCCCGGTCACCACGCCGGAACTGATGCTGGCCCAGCCGGAAGAATTAATCTCGACCGCCCGGCTGGCCAACCGCAAAAAGCTGCAGTACCTGCCGGCGCGTTTCGTGCTGGTGGGCGGCTGGGCCGGCGGGGTGGGGAAATCCTGCCTGTCGCTGGCGGTGGCCAAGCGGTTCCGCGAGCGGAACCTGCCCACCGCGATCCTCGAGGCCAGCGAAGGCGGTTCCTATCTGATCTCGCGCCTCGGGCCGCAACTGCACTCGATGTATGACGTTCTGACCGGCGAGGATACGGCCTCGGAGTGGGAGGGGATCAAGCTTTACCCGATCGACCACCGCGCGTCGCAGGTCCTGGCGGAGGATCCGCGCCTGCCGGATTTCCTGACCGGTTTAAAGCGGGGCTACACGCTGGTTGTAGTCGACGCCTCGCCCAGCCATCCCTTCTGGCCGCAGCTGTTGGATCTGGCGACCCACATTCTTGTGATCACCGCCCCGCGCGATGAATCGCTCTTCCAGGCGGAGACACTCCTCAAAGAACTCGAACCGTTGCGCGCTTCGCGGCCGGATCTCAAAGTTCACCTCATCATGAATATGGTCCATTCCCTGGGCGAGCGGATCGGCATGTCGGGCATGGTCGCTGCGTCGATCCCCTTTAACGACCGCTGGGCAGCCCAGCTTAATCCGCGGATCGCGGATCCGATTCTGAACCTTTTGTATCCGGGCTGGACCTCGGGCCCCAATCCCAAGGCATTACGGAAGCGGATCTTGGCGGCAAAGACCGGAAAGAAATCCTCCGAAAAAACCGGGAAGAAGTAGCACTTTCCCCGGGCGAAAGGACGGGATATGGGACGCAGAAT
>DAOUDU010000049.1:0-2242 GCA_034430775.1 Anaerolineales bacterium
ACCTTCCCGCCTGGCATACGGAGGCGGTTACCAATGCCAAGGGCACCAGGATACTGGTGGTCGGAAACAAACTGGATCTGGCGTCGGAGCGCGGCCTTGGGAAGCCCTTCGCCGATTCCGTCGGCGCGCCGTACGTCGAGACCAGCGCCCAATCCGGCGAGGGCGTGGCGGACATGTTTATAACCCTGGCCGGACTGGCGGCCGGGAGTGAGTAGAATTCCTCCCTCCGGAGGATGCTCCCCGCCATTTTAAATGAAGGGTTCCCGGTTTTTCAATTTATGCGCTGGATTTGGAATCGAAAGCGAGTACGGTCGGACGGTTCGCCGCATGCGGCCGGTGAATCCAGGCGGGTGCGGCGTGTGCACGGGGTCGACCTGTTCACGGATCTGAAGCGTCGGGCTCCCACGTTGCCGGTGAATGTGGTGTTCGACGTGGGAGCCAATGTAGGAATGTCCGCTTTGGAAATCCGCCGCCGTTTTCCCGCGGCAACCATTTATTGTTTCGAACCGATTTCCGCAACTTTCCGGCAACTAAAGCAAAATCTCGGCGCCTCGGCCGGTTTTCATCCGTTCCCGATCGCCTTTGGATCCGCCAAAGGATCCGCCCATATCGTGCTCCAGGAGCTCTCCCTGAACAACTCGTTGCAGCAAACAGTCAAAGATCCGTTCCCTCCGGATACGGCGATCGATACGGTGGAGATTGAAACACTGGATGCTTTCTGCGCGCGGCAGCAGATCGAGCAAATCGATTTTCTGAAGATCGACACGGAAGGCTGGGATTTGGAGGTCCTCCGGGGCGGGAGGGCTCTGTTGTCCGACCGCCGGGTGAAGATGATCCAGGCCGAGGTCGGGATGAATCCGCACAACCGTAAACATGTTCCCCTGCGTGGAGTCCAGGAATTTCTGGAAGCGACGGGCTTCGTGTTGTTCGGATTGTACGATCAGACTCTCGAGTGGACCGGGGAAGCCCGTCTGCGGTTCTGCAATGCGGTGTTTTTACTTTCCGAAATGGCGGATGCGGAACGCGGACAGCGTTCCTGGGCCGAAGGCTTCGCGCGCCGGAACAGGTCCAGACAATGACCGAGACCCCCGCTTTTTATTTCGACATTCTGGAAAACCTGGCTCAGGGCCGATGCCCGGCCTGTGAACTCGTCCGCCAAAAGCCGATGCATTACATCGATCACGCGCTGTATGGCTTGGTGACCGATCCCTCCGCGCAGAACCTCTTTGCAGAGACGGGCGGATATTGCCGCCGGCATGCCGGGATGCTGCTTGCGATCCCCTGGGGTTCGGCATTGGGCGTCGCCATTCTGTACAACCGGCTGGTCGAGGATGCGGCGGCGCAGCTTAAGGCGGAGCGGGGAGCGGGCGCCGGCCGCGCGAAGCGCGGTGGAATCTCGCTCAACCCCTTTTCCTCAAAGGGGAGGAAAGACTCGCCGGCCCGCGGGGAGAACCCGGATTGTCTGGCGTGCAAAGTGGAACGCGAGACCGAGCAGGGGGTGTTGCACACGCTGGTGGACACGCTGCGCGCGGGCGACAGCCGGATGCTCGCGGCGGTGGAGGGGCATGAAGGCTTCTGCCTGTACCACCTGGAATTCGCGCTGGGGATGGATGCCGGCGGAAAGGCGGGCCCGGTTTTACGGCACCACGGGCTGCGCCGGGCAGAGCGGCTGCTTGCCGAGCTGAAGGAGTTCATCCGAAAAAGCGATTACCGTTTTACCCGGGAGCAGATGGGCGGCGAGGGCGACAGCTGGATGCGGGCGGTGGCGTGGGTGACAGGCGCGAGTCTGGAGAAGGAGGACCGTGCATTTTCTCCGGGTGAATTAAAGAGGAAAATGCGCGGAGAAACGCCGGACGGAAAATAGCTCCGGCGGCGGCGCTTGACGAAAAAGGAATTTCGCCTATAATTCGCGCGGCATGAAGAAGATACGAATCCGGAACCTCCTCTGCGCCCGAAACGGGATCGTCCCCCGCGCGGGCGTTTTGTTTTTTCTACTCCGACAAGAGAGCCGAATGGCTCTCTTTTTTCTTTCTGCAGGAAGGCCGTCATGCTGCTTACCCTTCCGGGATTGATCGATCCGCATGTCCATATGCGCGAGCCGGGCCAAACCCACAAGGAAGATTGGCGCACCGGCACCGCCGCCGCGCTTGCCGGTGGATTCACCTGCATCCTGGCGATGCCCAACACCCAGCCGCCCCTGGTGGATATTCCGGGCCCCGAAGCGGCCGAGGAGTGCGCGCGG
>DAOUDU010000050.1:0-1511 GCA_034430775.1 Anaerolineales bacterium
ATCCACGCCGGTTGGATCTGATGGGCCGCACCAGCATCAAGGTGCTGGAGTATATGGCCTGCGGCGTGCCGGTGGTCGGATTCAATGTTGAGGAAATGCGCGCGGTAATGGACGGCAAAGCGGGGATCGCCGTGGAGACGGCCCAGGCTTTCGCCGCTGGGCTGGTGACGCTTGCCCGGGATCCGCGTCAACGATCGCGTCTGGGGCGGAATGGGAGGAAGACCGCGGAGGCGTTCGACTGGGATCTTCTGGCGGAAGAATACCGCCGCTTGTTGGATCAATACGGCGTATTGAAAGGGACCGGATGAACGCGAAAGGTTTGTTATTCCTGGGCCGGATTGCGGCGGCGTTCCGGAAAGCCGGTTTGCAGCCCTTGTTTGCATTCGGCCGAAACGCATTGGACGCGGTTTTTCAGATAATTCGAATTCCGCCCCTGGCGGCCGGAATCGACGGTGTGCGCCTGCACGGTTTTCTTCGGCACCGAAGCATCCTGGAGGAGTTCGCCAGGGGGGCGTATGAACCCTCCACCCGTAAGTTGTTCCGCGAATTGCTGCCCTCGGCGGAAGTATTTGTCGATGCCGGCGCGCACATCGGATTGTTTTCGGTTCTGGCCGGCCGGTACGGAAATCCGGGGCTGACCGTGTATGCGTTCGAGCCCGATCCGTACAATCAGCGCGCCTTCCGCTGGAACATGACCCTTAACCGTTGCCGGAATGTGAGGCTGTTCCCGGGAGCGGTATCGGATAAAAACGGAATGGCCCGCCTTCTGGTCAGCGACGGCACGATCGGAAGTTCCCTGGTTCTGGGACGCACCAAAATCGGTGGCACGCATTTTCTCGAAGTCGACACCTTCGCGCTGGATGCGGTCCTGAAGGATGCCGCCTCCAAGGCCATCCTGGTCAAGCTGGATATCGAGGGCGCGGAAATTCGGGCGCTGGAGGGGATGGCGGCTGTGCTGCGCGGGACGGAAAGGATGGCGATAATTTGCGAAGTGAATCCGGAGGCGCTTGCCGCGGGCGGCAGGAAACCGATGGATTTGATCGCCGCGCTTCGGGACCCCGGGCTGGAGGTTTTCTTCATCTCCGAAGCGGCCGGAGGGTTAATTCCGGTCGCTGATTACCGCGACGCGAAGGGAAATTTCATCGCCGTAAAAAAATGGATGATCCCGGAGGATTGGATTCGTGCGCAGCCTTCATCTGATTAAAGCCGTCGGCATTGCCGGCGCGGAGACCCATCTGCTGGCGCTGCTGCCGGCCTTACGCGCATTCGGTGTGGAATCCGCGGTGGTTCTACTGGAGGACCCGCGCCGGCCGCAGAACGTTTTGCGCAAACGGTTTGAAGCGGAAGATATTCCCGTATCCATCCTGCCCATCCGCTGGCACTTCGACCCGGCGCTTCCTTCCCGGCTCAACGACCTTCTCCGCCGCGAGCTGTTCGATATCCTGCATGCGCACCTGCCGCATGGAGAAGTGTATGGGGAGTTGGCGATGCGGAAGTTTCCCGCGCGGCCG
>DAOUDU010000051.1:0-3588 GCA_034430775.1 Anaerolineales bacterium
GGATACCGACCCACGCGGGCGGAAGCTCCAGCTGAGGCTGGACCGGGCCGACGGCGCGCCGTTTGAGGAAACCAATTTTTACTACAACAGCGCCACACTGCAATGGGATGCCCGGCTGGCCTGGGTGTGGAATTCCGCCGGAGGCGACGGCTGGCACACACTGTTTTTCACCCTGGATGGGGATCCGGCAGGTACCGCACCTGCGCCGCTCCATTACCCGGTCCGGGTATTGCCCGCGGCGGAGCGGCCGGCGCTCCGCAGGGAGGCCGGGTGGCAGCAGGCGGAGGATCCGTGCTGCACGCTGTTCTATCTTTCCGGGACGGAGGCGGAGCGCGATATCGCGGACTTGCGGGCGGCCACAGAAGCGATATTTGACTCGATGGATGCGAAGATTGGCGGAGGGGCACCCATAAAGGGTGCCTGGACGGAGGAAGAGGGGGCCCAGACGGAGGAAGAGGGGGCCGCCATTAAGGATGGAGGGGCACCCATAAAGGGTGCCCAGACGAAGCTTACGCTGGTTTTTCTGCCGCGGTTGTACGGGCAAGGCGGGCTGGTTCTTACGGAAGGGTACATCTCCTATGCGGACCGGAATTACACCGGGACGGATTTCCGCGTCGTGCTGGAACACGAGATGAACCATCTGATAATGAACGCGCGATCCGGATCCGGACCGCGCGCGCCGCTCCTGTTTCTGGAAGGCTGGGCGGTGCACCTGACCGGCGGGCACTACCGGGTTCCGGAATTCCTCACCGAACGGGCGGCGGCGCTGCTTGCCCTGGAAAGGTACACGCCGCTTTCCGAGCTTGCGGAGTCGTTTTCCGCCGCGCAGCACGAAGCCGCGTACATCGAAGCCGGAGCGTTTATGGAGTACCTTGCCGGGCGTTTCGGTCACGCGCGGGTGGCGGCGATGCTGTTCGACACGGTCGACGGCGAATCACCGTCGGCCGCAATCGACGCGATGCTGCGGGCGCATTGCGGATGCGCTCTTGCCGAATGCGAGGCGGACTGGCTGGCCGCGCTGCACTCCCTAACGCCCGGTGCGGACACGGTACGCGATGTGGAATTTTACATGGACCTATTCGACCTTATCCGGGAATATCAACAGGCCTATACGGCGGGCACATCGATGCATAACCTCTTCCTGCCGGACCCGGCGCGCGCGCGGGCGGAGCAGATTACGGCGGATTACCTTCCACCGCCGGAGCCGGCCGACGCGGCCGCACTCGAGTTGATGTTCGTGGCGGCGCGCGAAGCGGCCGACGGCGGGGAGTGGACTCTGGCGCGCGAACTTTTAGCGGCGATCGGGCGGGTGCTGGAGGCGAAGGCGCGCCGCGCCCCGGACCCGGCTAGTGAGAGCGCGCTCGCGGAACGATACCGCGATCTTGCGGCGGCGGTTTTCCATGACGGCGGGGAGCCGCTGCGGATCGCGATGGCGGGAGATGAAGCCGCGGTATCGGCGAGAGACCCTGTGACACTTGCGAAGGAGGAACAGCGTTGGATTTTCGTCCACGGAAGCTGGGCGCCGGGCGGGTAAATCCGCTGATGACATTTTCCGGATTGGCGCTGTTTGTGCTGCTTGCGGCCGCGGTTGCGGGCGGGTACCTGGCCTACCGCTGGTGGAAGGGCGATGGGCGGCGCAACACGATGGTGTGGGAATACCTGGGCGATCCCGGCGCGCATCCGGACTGGGTGACGCGGGCCAACTCGCGCTGCGAAGGCGCGCCGTTTGCGTTCCCGAGTGACGGGTATGTGGGTTATTTATACGGGGATTCCTTCCGGCCGCTACAGAAACATCAGGGGATCGACATCTTTGGAGACCAGTCGATCGGGAAGACGCTGGTGGTTGCCGCGGCGGATGGATACCTCACGCGGCTGGCGGATTGGAAAAGCGCGGTCATCATCCGCATCCCGGAAGATCCGCTGGCGCCCGGGCGGGAGATCTGGCTGTATTACGCGCACATGGCGGACCCGCAGGGCAACTCGTTCATCGACGCCGCGTTCCCGCCCGGAACGATGGAGAAGCCGGTTCTCATGGGACAACCGCTGGGCTTTCAGGGTAACTATTCGGGCGATCCGGCGAACCCGACGGGGATCCATCTGCACTTTTCGATCGTATTGGGGGACGGAAAAGGGGGTTTCCGGAACGAGACCGACATCGCCAACACGCTGGATCCCTCGCCGTATTTCGGGATGGCGCTTAACGCCGCGGATGGCGGATATGGGCCACCGGTGTGCATAACCGCGAAGGACACGAAAGAAACCTGAAGGGCACGAAGACCCCCTACCATCCCTCCCCCATTCAGCTTAAAGCAGAAGCGCTAAATGGGGGAGGATACGTTGCGGACACGAAGAGCACGGAGGACTGGAAGGAAAATTATGAGGGGCGCCAAATGAGAGAGACGGCGATGGTCACGATCATTCCACCGGGGGAGCGGGCGTCGTTCCTGATGGGATCGACCGACGAGGAACTGGCGGCGCAATCCGTACTGGCGGGGGATGCGGATTACATCACGGACGACGAGCAGCCCGCGCACACGGTGACACTGACCGTACCGTACGCCATCGGAAAGTTCGAAATCACCAACGCCGAATTCTACCGGGTGATGAATTGGGCGATCGCACACGGGTACGCTGCGATAGATGGAATCCAGCTCATCGACACGAACGGGAAAAATCCACTTCTGCGGCTGAGCGCGGAGGGCGGGGCGTTCCTGGCGCAGCAGGGGATCGCGGCGGAGGGGAAGACACTTTCGCCCGTGGAATGCTTCCACGATCATCCGGTTAACGCGGTCACCTGGTTCGACGCGGCGCTGTGCGCGAATTTCCTCAGCCAAATGGAAGGGCTGGAAACCATTTACGATCCCGCCTCCTGGGCCTGGAACACATCAAAAAAAGGATACCGGCTGCCGACCGAAGCCGAGTGGGAATATGCGGCACGGGGGAAGGAACGCCGCGTATACGCCTGGGGGAACGCGATGAGCAGCGCCTTCAACCTGCACGGGGCCACGCATCCGGTCGGGTTCTTCGACGGGACCATGAAGGGGACGATTGCGACCAAAAACAACGCCTCACCCTTCGGCGTGTTCGACATGACGGGCAACGTGTGGGAATGGTGCTGGGACTGGTACGGCCGGAAGTATTACCGGATGGCGCCCGCGATGGATCCTACCGGGCCGGAGCAAGGAGATGACCGCCCGCCGTACAGCGTAAATACACCGACAAAGGTCTGGCGCGGGGGCGGGCTATTCGCGACGATGGACTCCGGGTATCTGCGTATCGCGAAACGGTGGAGCACGCCCCCCGGGGAATTTGTGACGGAGGTGGGGTTCCGATTAGCGCGGACGTTGAAATAAAAAGTGATCTCCACGAAGAACACGAAGCCTATCCCGATGGGGGAGGCCGGGGGAAAACTGAAGAACATGAAGACCTCCTCCCATCATCCCTCTCCCATCTAGCTTAAAACAAAAGCGCTAAATGGGGGAGGATTCGTTGCGGACACGAAGAGCACAAAGGGCGCGGAGGATCCAATGGATTATGCGTACGGGTCTGGTGTGTTGGTGATTGAAAAACAAACATCGCGTTTTTACG
>DAOUDU010000052.1:0-1841 GCA_034430775.1 Anaerolineales bacterium
CCGGTCCGGACGGCGTTGGTGACGATCAGCCAGGAGTAGAAGAGGCGGGCGAACTCGATGATGCCGAAGATCATCAGCAGCAGGACCGGCAGGATCAGCGCGAACTCCACCATGCTTTGGCCGAGGGTGCGGCGTCTGCCCCCCGGAGAAGTGGGGCCCGCCTGGAGATGGGAGAACAATTCAGTGATCATAGGTTCCTCTTGGACGGAGCCCGTCCGCTCCGCCGCGTCAAGCCGTCAGGCGGGTGAAGATGCGCGAATAGATCAGTTCGAAAACCCGGTCCAACTCGGCGCCGGCCTGGGCGAAAAAGTAGTTGCCGCAACTCTTGGTGTAATCCGATTCCAATTCACACATGTCGGTATCCGCATCGCCGTCATCGCCCAGCGCGGCGATGTACCGCAGCAGGGACGCGCCGTACGGTTTCGTCCCGTGGGCCGTGTCGTTATCCATGACCAGGATTTCATTCCCCAGCCCGATCGTGAAGATCACCGCGCCCTGCCCCTTGATCCCATAGCAGGAGGCCGACGGACTGGTCGCGTAGCAGGCGACGTACTTGGCCTGATCGCGGGCGAAATCATCCGCGTTGTAATTGTTGGGATACGGATCGTTATAGTGATGCACCTCGTCCACGTCGCCGTCCTGGCAGAACCGCAAGTGTGGATTTGAGACCACCGAGTCATCCGTTGCAACCCAGGTACCGTCCGGGCAGAAGCCGAATGGGTAGTACGGGAGGATATCGCTTTCATCGGTGATGTCGCCGGGAAAGATCAAATCCTGCGATGAGCCGCCGAGATCCTGCTCTGTGCCGAAGGATGCATTCGCCGCGCCATCGGTGAGGAGCACCACCACCCACAGCGCATCCAGTCGTTTTTCCACACCGAATTGCGCGCCGGCATAATATAACCCGCCGCCGATGTTGGTCGTGTTGCAGGCCGAAATCGCCGATGGGTCTGGGTCCCAATGGCTGCCGTCGAGCGTGTCAATGTCGCCCGTCCTCGGACAACTGAGCCGGTTTACGTTTAAGCTCCGGATGCCGGTACCGAGATCCAGATCGTTTGCATAGGTGCACGGGCCGATGGGAATTTCATCCAAGGTCGGCGGGCAGTACGGCGAGGCGGGGTCGTCGCAGCCATATTGTGAATACGGGCAGATGGTCCCGGGATCGTACACCTGTAAGTTATTGACCGAGGCCAGTGCGGCCGCCCTGTCATTCGTCCAGTTAAGCGCAAGCATCGTCCCCTGGGAACCGTCCTGCCATCCGTTGGCGAATGTGACGATCGCAATCCGATCCTCCTCGTCGGCCGCCAGAGGGCGATCCAGAATTTTCATGACAAAGGCGGCGGCGGCTGTTTTCACGTGCGCAAACGGTTCGCACGTATTGTTCGTATTGCAATACGTCGGATTGGCGGGATCCTCCCAATAATTCTTGGCGGGATCCGGATTGTTGTCCCACGTCATCGATTCCGAAACGTCGATCACCAAGACCACGTCCATCGCGGCCGCTTCGCTGACGGAGGTTTCCACCAGGTGCACGCTGTAAAGGTTCAGCAGCGCGAGGAAGGTCAGCGGATAATCGATTTCAACCGTCACCCGCACCTTCTTGCGGGGTATATCCCCGGCATCCGGGCACAGCGTCGCGTCGGGGCCGGGGCTGCCCTCTTTGCAGGTCTGGACCGAAAGCACGGAGGGGTCGATCCCGTTAATGTGCGCGACTTCGAGCGCGGCGGCGGTCATCTCGCCGATCGTCCGGCTCTCGCGGAATTGCGCGGCGGCCGCCAGCGCCCCCGCGTCCGCGGCGCGGCGCAGGTACCCCTTGGCGAGGAAGATCTGCCCCAGGTCGA
>DAOUDU010000053.1:0-1856 GCA_034430775.1 Anaerolineales bacterium
GGCGTTGGTGACGATCAGCCAGGAGTAGAAGAGGCGGGCGAACTCGATGATGCCGAAGATCATCAGCAGCAGGACCGGCAGGATCAGCGCGAACTCCACCATGCTCTGGCCGAGGGTGCGGCGCCTGCCTCCCGGAGAAGTGGGGTCCGCCTGTAGATGGGAGAACAATTCAGTGATCATAGGTTCCTCTTGGACGCAGCCGTCCGCTTCGGCGCGTTAAGCCGTCAGGCGGGTGAAGATGCGCGAATAGATCAGTTCGAAAACCCGGTCCAGCTGGGCGCCGGCCTGGGCAAAGAAGTAATTGCCGCAGCTCTGACTGTAATCCGATTCGGTCTCGCACATGTCGGTGTCCGCGTCGCCGTCGTCGCCGAGCGCGGCGATGTAGCGCAGCAGGGATGCCCCGTACGGCTTCTGTCCGCCAACGTAATCTTCATCAAGAGACAGGATCTCATCGCCCAGCCCGATCGTAAAGATCACCGCGCCCTGCCCCTTGATCCCGTTGCAGGAAGCCGCCGGGCTGGTTCCATAACAGGCGACATACTTGGCTTGGTCGCGGGCAAAATCGTCGGCATCGTATCCGCTGGGCGGCGGCGTATGCGTTTCCATGTTCCAGGAGCGGTGTGTGTCCACGTTATCGTCCTGGCAATATTGCCGGAACGGCTCCGCCGGCTTTCCGACCCATGTGCCATCCGGGCAGAAACCGAACGGCAGATGATCAATAAATTGGTCCGGACCGCTAATATCACCGGGGAACTTCAAATCACCGGCCGGGCTGGTCCCGAGATCCTCTCCCGTGCCGAAAGAGGCATTCGCGGCGCCGTCGGTCAGCAGGACAACAACCCATAACGCGTCCAGCCGTTTCTCGACTCCGAACTGGGCTCCGGCATAGTAGAGGCCGCCTCCGATATTGGTAGTATTGCAGGCGGAGATGGCGGATGGATCCGGATTCCAGTGGTCGCCGTCGTTGGTGTCGACATCGTTCATCCGTGCACAGTTAAGCCCGTGGTAGAAAGACTTGCCGCCCGGATCGTATTCCGGAGGAGAATAAAACAAACATGCACCGGTGTAGATGTCATCCACGGTGTTGGGGCACGACGGCCCGTCCAACGCGGATGGACCCGTCACACCATCACAGCCCCAA
The DNA here is from genome assembly GCA_034430775.1 of Anaerolineales bacterium. Taxonomy (GTDB): domain Bacteria; phylum Chloroflexota; class Anaerolineae; order Anaerolineales; family RBG-16-64-43; genus JAFGKK01. Next base: position 1,142 of record DAOUDU010000053.1, read on the forward strand.
CTGCCGAACGGGCAGATACCGACTGTTTCACCGGGATCGTAAACCTTTAAATTATTGACCGACGCCAAAGCAACCGCCCGGTCGTTCGTCCAGGTTTGCGCAAGCATGGTTCCTAATTCGTTTTGCTGCCAGCCGTTGGCAAATGTGACGATCGCAATCCGGTCTTCCTCGTCCGCTGCAGACGCCCGGTCAAGAATCTTGCCCACGAAACTCGCGGCCGCGGATTTCACATGCGCGAAGGGTTCACAGGTATTGGTCTGGTTGCAGTAATGTGGATTGGCCGGATCGTCAGCATATTCCAGCGAGCCGTTTGGCGGATTATCCCAGGTCATCGATTCCGAAACGTCGATCACCAAGACTACGTCCATCGCGGCCGCTTCGCTAACGGAGGTTTCCACCAGGTGCACGCTGTAGATGTTCAGCAGCGCGAGGAAGGTCAGCGGATAATCAATTTCGACCGTCACCCGCACCTTCTTGCGCGGCATGTCCCCGGCGTCCGGGCATAACGTCGTGTCGGGGCCTGGGCTGCCCTCCTTGCAGGTCTGGACCGAAAGTACGGAGGGGTCAATGCCATTGATGTGCGCGACTTCGAGCGCGGCGGCGGTCATCTCGCCGATCGTCCGGCTCTCGCGGAATTGCGCGGCGGCCGCCAGCGCCCCCGCGTCCGCGGCGCGGCGCAGGTACCCCTTGGCGAGGAAGATCTGCCCCAGGTCGA
>DAOUDU010000054.1:0-4875 GCA_034430775.1 Anaerolineales bacterium
ACCTTGGCGCCGTGGTAGAGGAGGATCCCCGCCTCGTCGTTCCCGGAGATCAGGTTCCCCTCCCCGTACGGCGAACCCCCGATGGTCACATCGGTCGGGCCGGCGCCCAGGCCGACTTCGATCCCGTTCGAGTTGCCGAGCGCCGCCGTGCCGGTCACGTCGGTGCCGATGTAGTTGTTGCGGATGGTGATCCCGGTCGCCGTGCTGAGGACGGCGATCCCGGGGCCGAGGTTTCCGGAGACCAGGTTGCGGCCGCCCTCGATCGCAAGACCGATCCGGTGGTTGGTGCCTCCCGCGCGGATGCCGGTTTTGACGTTTCCCAGCGCGGCCGTGCCGGTAACATCCGTGCCGATCAGATTCCCGTATACGTCGACGGCGTTCGAGTTTTCATCCATGTATATGCCGGCCAGCTGGTTGGCGGAGATCAGGTTCCGCGAGGCGGGATCGCTTCCGCCGATGAGTATCCCGCCCATGCCGAAGGTGAAGATGCCGTTGCGCAGGTTGCCCAGCGCCGCCGTGCCGTCGCGGTCGGTGCCGATGAAATTCCCCTTGACCTCGATCGACTCGGACGTGATGTGCACCCCGTCGCCTTCGTTGGCGGAGATGACATTCCCTTCGCCCTCGTTGAAACCCCCGATCATGTTGAGGTTCCCATCGACGCTCACCCCGTTGCCGTGGTTCCCCAGGGGCGCATACCCCATGACATCGACGCCGATGAAGTTACCCTGTACGTCGTTGTATAACCCGTTGATATACACCCCGTCGCCGAGGTTGGCGGAGATCACATTCCCGGTGACACCCATCTCCCCGCCGATAGCGTTCTCGTTCCCCGCCACGCGGATGCCGTTCTGCTGGTTCGGGAGCGGCGCCGTTCCGCTGATATCCGTGCCGATGAGGTTGCGCTGGATGAAGTTCTTTTCGGAGGGCACGTTGATGAAGACGCCGTCCTCCCCGTTGGCGGAGATCACGTTGCGTTTGGCGGCCGTATCGCCTCCGATGGTGTTGTGATCGTCGTGGAGGACCACGCCCCATTGGTCGTTCCCCAGGGGTTGTTTACCGGTGGCATCGGTTCCGATTAAGTTGCCCTGCACAAACCCGTCGGTGCCGCCCGTTTGGAAGGATATGCCCACGCTGGCGTTGCCGGAAATCACATTGCCCATGCCGAGGGTATCCCCGCCGATGATCGCCAGCCCGGCTTCCACCATCACGCCCGCGCCGATGTTCGGCAGCGCGGCGGAGCCGGTGACGTCGAGGCCGATGTAATTCCCGATCACCGATGTTTTAAAATCCTGGATCTGAATCCCGTCGCCGTGGTTGCCGGAAATGATGTTGCGTTCATCGGCCGCCGTTCCGCCGATGACGTTCTTGATGCCGCTGTGGACCCGCACGCCGCCGCCCATGTTCGGCTCGGCGGACATTCCATGCGCGTCGGTCCCGATGTAGCATCCGAGGATGCGGTTCTCCCCGGGCTCGTTGAGGCGGATGCCGCGCCCGTTGAAGTTGTTGATCACCAGCCGGCGCACAGTGCTGTTGCCTCCGTTTAGCACCAGGCCGTCCGCGTACCCGCCCGTGGCCAGGCTGCCGTCCAATACGATCAGCGGATCGGAAACGTACCCGGGCTGCGAGGTGCCGTCGATGACAACCGGCTTGGAGATGATCGGCAGCGCGGTTTTCGGCTGAATGGTCTGCACGCCTCCTCCGCCGATATCGAAGTTGATAGTGGTCACGCCGGCCAGCGTGTTGGCCTTGTTGATCGCCTCGCGCAGACTGCAGTGCGTCGCATTACAGGTACCGTCATCGATATCGTTATCCGAATTGACAGTCAGGGTTGCTCCTCCGCCGCACGCGGATAGTACTGCGAAAAATCCCAGCGTCAGGAGCGGGTACAGCCGGCGCCTTGGATGAATTTTCATGACAATATCTCCTCTCACAAGATCCCGATAAAAGCGAATTTCCATTCCGTGCATTCCCCCGCGTTATTTCCCGGTGACATCCGGCGTGCTGGTGCTGCGGGTCGAATTCGAACCGCATTGCGTCAAGACGATATCCCCATACACCTCGCTGTAGCCGATCTTCTCCTGCGCCTGGTTATAGACGACGAACTGGACCTGGAGCCAGGCGGTTTCGAATGTATCGTACTCCGGCACATCATATGCCATGAGGTCGTGGTAAAAGACGTTCTTGCCGGCGGCGACCATGCTCAGTCCCCCACCCCAGGCGGTTTTTTCGCCGGTCTTCTGGTCCATCAGCCGCACGAAGAGCAGGACGTATGCAATCGGTTCCGGCGGATTGCCGATCTCGACCGAGATCCGCACTTTGTCCGGTGTGCAGCGCGGACCGTAGAAAATCCCGCCCGGATCGAAGAACGGCTTGAAGGTCATTGCAGCAGGCGTATCCGTGACGGCCAGCTCCGGGGGAAGTTCCGTCATCGCGACGCAGTTGGAGAACCCCGAGGTGTTCCCGCTCGGATCGGTCGCCGTGACGGTGAAGAAGTTGCCTCCCAGGAATGATGCGGAGAGGGTTGTTTCACTGAACTGGGCATGGCCTTGGGAATCCGTGGTCAGCATGATCTTATTGAACATCGACTCGCCCTCCCCAAAACCCGAAGGGTCGCAGGCCGCGTTGGAGAAGAACTCCACCGAATAGGCGGTATTGGGCTTGCTGTCCAGCTCGCCTTCAATGGTAGTCGTGCCGGCGATCAGATCGACGACGGCGGATTGTATGATCGGATAATTCTGACGGTCATTATCGCCGGTATCCGGATCCAGGCTGTCGTTGGGGAGCACCGCATTCTCATCGATCGCGATCCCCAGCATGGCGTTGTCGTGAATCTGGTTCACCTGGATGGCGTTTTGGGTTGCCGTGCCGCTTTCCGAGATCACGGCCACGCCGTGTTTGCCGTTGAAGGCGATCGTATTCCCCGAACCCAGTCCGCCGATCTGGTTGCCGGATCCTTTAACCAGGATCCCGTTCCCGTGGTTTCCCAGCGGGCCCAACCCGGTGACGTCGGTCCCGATTTTATTCCCCCACACCTTGGCGCCGTTGAACAGCAGGATCCCCTCCCCCGCATTGCCGGAAATTAAATTCCACTCATTCATGGCAAGCGCAGGGCTGGCTCCCCCGATTTGCACGCCGGTGGCGCCCGCCCCGATCCCCACCTCGATGCCGGCATCGTTCCCCAGCGCGCTCATTCCGCTGATGTCGGTGCCGATAAAGTTGTTTTGAATGAGTATCCCGGTAGCCGTGCTGAGGACAGCGATTCCCGGCCCGCCGTTGCCCGAGATCAGGTTTCGGTTTCCATCGTCCGGACTGCCGATCGTGTGATCGGCGCCGTCGACGACAATGCCGGCCTTGACGTTCTTCAGCGCGGCCGTCCCGGCGGCGTTCGTCCCGATGTAGTTCCCAAACACCTTGATGCCGGACGAACTCCCGTCGATCCGCATACCCCGAAGCTGGTTCGCGGAAATCACGTTCCGGGCGCCGGGATCGCTTCCGCCGATCAGGTTATTGTTCGAGCCGACGACATTCACCCCATCGGTAAGGTTACCGAGGCCGACCGAGCCGGTGAGATCGGTGCCGATGAGATTACCCTGGACCACATTCTCCTTGGCAAACCCGCCGGCCATCGCGACCCCGCTGAGATGGTTGGCCGAGATGACATTCCCCGCGCCGCTCGTGGTGCCGCCGATGACGTTATAACCGGAGCCGTCGATCAGGATTCCATCCCACTGGTTCCCCAGGGCAACCGTTCCGGTCACGTCCGTGCCGATATAGTTCCCCATGACGAAATTCCTCCCCTCATGGGTGAAGCCCGGATAATGCTGGTCGAGGGTGATGCCGCCGGAGGCGTTTGCCGAAACAATGTTCCGGTCTTCCGGCGCCACGCCGCCGATGGTTGCGTGCGGCGGGGCGGTAAATTCACAGCAGACATCGATACCGTTGGCGCCGTTGCCCAGCCCCACGGTCCCGGTGATATCCGTGCCGATGTAATTCCCTTTAATCACGGCGCGCTCTCCGCGAATGCGGATCCCGTCGCGGGAGAAACGGTTGATGACAAGGCTCTTTACCGTGCTGTCGTTGCCGCGCAACGTCAATCCGTCCGCCACGCCCGCCAGCGTTCCGTCCAATTCGATAAGGGGCATGCCGGTAAATCCCGGCTGAGTGGTGCCGTCGATCAAAACGGTGGCGAAAATATCGGGCAAGTACGATTTCGGCTGGATGGTCTGCGCCCCCCCGCCTCCGATATCGAACCGGATCGTGACCATCCCGGTCAGGGTGTTGGCTTTGCGGATCGCCTCGCGCAGGCTGCAATGCGTCGTATTGCAGGCACCGTCGTCGACATCGTCGGTTGTGTTTACCGTCAACGTCGGGCTCCCGCCGCATGCGGTCAGGGCCGTGCCGAGAACCATCACCAGCAACGGGATCAGGAAACGCTTTGGCAGGGATCTCATGGCAACTTCTCCTTTTTAGATCAGGCGATCCGACCGGGCAGAGCCACTATGGCACATGCCCCGCAGGTTGAGGGAGCATGGAAGACGCGTCGATTCCATCCCCGGTGCCGGGTTCGAACAAAAAAGATCACCGATACTAATAAATATAACGAATTGGACGCCTAAAAAACCTCCAGAAAATCCCCAGTTAACCTCCAAGTATCGGTATTTATCGCGGTTTTTTATCCATACAGCGAACAACAACTGTTAACGCCGAGCCGGGCGGGGCGAATATGCAGAGAGCCGGATTGAGTATAGACGAAAAAAGAAAATCGAAAACTTTCCATGAGATCGGGAAGGGAGACCTTCCTAAAAGCGGGAAAACCGTCCGGATGGCTGGAAATATTTCATACCCCCTGCTTTCGAACCGATCCCATCCGGAATC
>DAOUDU010000055.1:0-10635 GCA_034430775.1 Anaerolineales bacterium
AAATGGTGTTCCCAGCGTTCGAGGACTTGCTTCCGGCCCGAAGGGAGGATGAAGTCATCCACCACCCAGTCGAACAATTTCTCCGCTTGCGTCTGATCGTAGCCCTGGATCAGCCAGGGCATCCGCGCGATCGCGGTGCTGTTGATGGCCTCCCGGGAGATCAGGTTGAGCTTGGCCAGGCCGTATTGGGGCAGGAACGATGCAAAGTAGGCGGCCGCCCGGATTCCGCGTCCGTGGGCGGAGGCGTATTTAAGGAATCCCCAACCCATGGGATTGGTGAAGAGCGTGCCTTCGATATCGAACAGGGCCGCGATCATGGAATTGGATAATACCACGGGCGGAATGACTTTCCGCCGTTCGGAGAAGACCATCGACGATCGATCGGTACGGTCATAGATGTGCCCGGCATACCCCGGATGATTTTACGGGCGCTGGGAGACGGGAGATGACTTGCGGCCCTCTAATTTTCATAATCCGCGGTTTGCACTTCTACCAGCCGGCCGGGCGGAAAATATTTTCAGATTTCTTCCCGCCCCATGTTCCTATGGCATTACGATACTTCGCGCCATTGCATCCAACTCGGCGGATATTACGGGAAGCGTTCGATGATAAACATTATCCAAATCGTAAAACGCTATTCCGGTGTAATAGATCACCAATGATCCTTTGTTCTCCGGGGAATGCCATACATAGAACACCATTTCCTGATTCGCGATTCCATAGCTTTCTATAAGCCCCTGCCAAGCCGTTGACGGCGCTACAGGAAGGGACGGGAATAACGACCGGGGATTGTTTTCACCGACATCCACATTGGTATTCATTTTTCCGGTTACCTTCCAACCCGGATGACCGGCTATTTGTATTTGCGAAAGATAAACATCCTCGGAGAGATCCAATTCAGCAATAGGCGTTGACAATCCCAAAGACCCAAGCCATGCCTTTTACTCAGCAATGGCAATGTCAAATATTGCTTTTGCATCGAGTGTGTTGTTCGATAACGCATACGTTGTCCGGTTTGTATCCTCAATCGTGTATACGCCAAACCAGGATTGAAAATAATCCGATTGGGGTTGAATCGTTCCGAATAATTGCGCCCTGGAACAGGCTTTGGCAGGAAATAATAGTTCTCCCCCCTGGCCATGATTCTCTCATCCTGCCAAATAGAATCCATGCGCATGGTATAGGAAGGAGTGCGCCAGTTTGAAGAAATATTTTCAAAAACAGGGGCGGATATCCTCTGGCAGCCGGAAATGAGTGCCACCGACAAATATAATAAAAATAATGGCGCGGCAGAGTTCATATAACGCGATCCTTGAAGTGGATTACCGTGACCAATGTCCGTGTTTTCCCAACCCCCTGTCTCTCGGCCGATTGGCCGTCCGCGCCGGATCCAGCCCGGTATACTTTCTCCACGGCCGAAGGACGTACCCTCGAAGATTCAAAAGCCGAAGTCCGCATCGGCCACGGCGCCGGAATGGAACGCTTCTTCTTCAGCCGGCTTTTGTGCGATGTTTCCATGAAGCGAACAATCCCACAAGGGACAGTAGTATCAGCGGGATGTGGAATAACCCCACCCAAAACAGGCCGGGCAGAAAAAATATTTCCAGCCAAATGTTTCCAATACCAACCAACAAACCGAACACGCTTGTGGTCATCAATAAAAAGAAGTTAATATCCGGATAATAGGCCAGCAGAATGGAGAGCGCCACCACGGTCACCACGCAAAAGGTTAATGACGATCCCGACGAAAGAAAATACCCCATCCGAAAATCCGGAAGGGTATTGGCGGGGTTTATCGGATACCATAACGCCAGCACCGCCGGCGGCGCCAGCAACAGCATCCGGGTCGCATGGATTTTTTTGGAAAATACATTTTCGTGCAGGATCCATTCCTGAAGCCATACCAAGGCCGTAATCATCGAAATCAGCATTGTCGTGGTGTATACGGCCACCCCAAATTGTTCCGATATCGAGATATTCTGCAAAAAGGAAATGATCATATACAGGATAAAGAAATATAAGGATAATACCCGGCTGGCTTTTCCCCGAAAAAGCAGAACGCCGAAAAATACCAGGAGCGTGATGCTATTGAATATCGGGAAGACCGCTCTAAAATTATTTCTTATGGAATGGGTTAAGATAAACGCATTAATGTGAAGGATTTTTTGGATGGCAAATCCTTTGGATACATACGGGGGAAGTACTATCGCCAATAGCGCCAGCCCAATAAGTCCTGCAGAGGGAATTTTGCTTCGATGCGCGATTCGCTTGATCATTTTCAAGATGTCTGAAAAGTTGCCCACCGGCCGGCGCGCTCGCCGCATTCAGCCCTTGACCGGTATGCAGACCAGGCACTTGCCCTTCCGCTCGGGGTCCTCGGCCGGGTTGTTCAGGTTGATCTCCAGCGCCGGCCGGTCGTCGAGTGCGTACCCGCTTTGGGGAAGCCATTCGGTGTACAGCGCCCGGAAGACGATCGCCAGTTTGTCGATCGTGTCGTAAAAGAGGTATTGGCCGTATTGGCCGGCCGGGATCGTCGCATACCCAACCCCGTCCTCGTCCGACTCCGCAAATCCCGCCGGCAGGGTGACGCAGGCGTCGTGCCGGCATTCGTCTTCCTCCGTCGTCGCCGGGTCGTCGTGCGAAATTCCAATGAACAGCGGCCGGGCGGTAAACAATCCCTTCTTCCCCGCCCAGGCCAGCAGCCGGTTCCAGTTGGCGCCGGTTTCCAGATAGCTCCCCGTGTGCCGGAAATACGCCACCCGGACCGCGGGCCGCTGTTTGATCTCGACGTTCATCGCCCATATCCTCATGAGAAACGATTTCTCCGGAGTATGAGGCATTTCTCCGACCGTGTCTTCCGGGAAGTTGCTTTCTTCTGCCGGGTTCTTGCCGTCTTTGGCTTCGCGGAAATCCGTGGGGGATTTTCCATACCGTTGCTTGAACAGCGCATTGAACGACGAAATGGAATTAAACCCGCAGCGGTGGGCGATTTCCGAAACGCCGCAGCCGGTGTTTTCCAGCAGGATCACAGCCTTCTCGAGCCGCCTGGCCTTGACGTACTTCATCACCGGAACGCCGGTGTAGGCGTCGAAGATCCGCGAGAAGTGATACACGGAAAACCCGGCGGCTTGGGCGAGCGTCCCGAGGTCGAGCGGCTCGGTCAGATGATCGTCGATGTATTTTTTTACCGCCGCAATGCTTTCGGAATAATCGGCCATCGTTCCACTCGAATGCGCGGTCGGATGCTTCCGCACCGGGCCGCCCGCTCTCCTCGGCCGTTCTGCCGAGTAGGCCGGGGGAAAGGAATTGCGAAACAACTCCGCGATCTAAATAATTGGCTCTGATCCCTTTTCTTCAAGCCACCGGATCGCCAAGTCCGGTTCGGTAAACACCCGGATATTCAAGCCGTAACTATTGGCAACGGGTTCGAGAAACCAATCTTTGCGATTGGTTTGATGCACATCAATGACGGCCACCTGATCGATCCCCTTGCCGCGCAGATTGGCCATGACTTCTTTCACAAGAAAAAATATATCCATAAACCCGAAATAGCCCGACAGCTCCCTTACGTCAACAAGTATTTTGGATACTTTCTTTTCGAGCGCCGCGTTGAAGAGCGTTATGGTCATGGCGATTACATTTTCCCGGGAGCGCTCACCGCTTGCGCGCGCATACAGGTAGTCCGCCTTTCCTTCGAGCTGCAGGTTGAGTTTGCGCCGGTCCATCTACGGATTGCCTCCAGGCGGAAAGTACGCCGCCAATAATACCAATAATACATAATTCCGTATCTGCTCAGCCCAAAACCCGCCCGAACGCGGAGCACCCGGAGTGTTTGGATTTCACGGTTCATTTAAAACATCATGGCCCCCCTTGATCTTATGTACCCTCTCGAATGATTCCATCTCTCCTCATTGAAAAAAGGCCCGACGATTCAATGGAAGGCAAACGAATCACTCCAAATATTTCCTTATTTTTGCCTGCGGATGCTTTGTTCTTCGATCTATGCGGATTTGCTTTGGAATCCTTATCCCCTCTTTCGCCCTGGGATTTTGTCAACAAGCGGCCCAGCCCGTCATTCGCGAAAAGCCGTCGCCACAGGACTCTCCCGGCGCCGGCTTCAAAGGAAGCGGCTGAACGGAATGCGATATCCACGGATTCCGTCCCCGATCCAACCCTTCTCCCCGGGACCTACCGGCTTGTCCCATCCCGGTTCGGGGAATGCCCAAAGGCCGGGGGCGCCGTTTCCGCAGCTTTCCGGTAGAATGAACCCCCAAGCCGCACGGCGCACCGGGTTCCGGGCCACAGCAAGGATGCGGTAAAGCAAGGGGATATCGATCATCCCGCGAAAGCGGGGTGCCGTCGGGCGTACATCATGGAACTCCAAACGATCCTCAACCGGCCTCCGAATGTGCTGATCGCGGACGACGACAGGAACATCCGCGAGATGCTGCAGGCGCATCTCGAATTATCCGGCTGCCGGGTGGTCCCGGCGGGAAACGGGAACGAAGCGCTGGCGGCGCTTGCCCGCGAACCGATCGACCTGGCGCTGCTGGATATTTCCATGCCGGGGAAAAACGGCCTGGAGGTGTGCCGCGCCATGCGGGAGCAAAAGCACACCCGGCTCATCCCGGTGATGATCGTCACCGCCCATGATTCGGAGCGCCTGCAGGCGATCGACGCCGGGGCCGACGAGTTCCTCGGCAAGCCGCTGGATTCGGTCATGCTGCTCACCCGGGCGCGCTCGCTCCTGCGCCTGCGGCGGCTGCACCTGGACCTGCAGGAACGCAACGAACTGCTGGCCCGCGCGCTGTACCGCTATGTTTCCCCCGATGTGGCCGAGACGATCCTGGCAGAGCCCGACCGCTACCTGAAGCTGGGCGGCGAAAGCCGCCGGGTGACGGTGCTGTTCGCCGACATCAAAGGCTTTGTGCGGTTCACCGAAAACCACTCGTCGGCCGAGGTGGTCGAGGTGCTCAACCGCATCTTCCCCATGCTCACCTCGGTCATCTTCGAACACGGCGGCACCTTCGACAAATTCATCGGCGACGCGGTGATGGCATTCTTCGGCGCACCTGTCGCGCAGACGGACGATGCCAGCCGCGCGGTGGCGGCCGCCCGCGATATGCAGCGCACCTTCACCGAATGCGCCCCCGCGCTCGCGCTCGCCTCGGGCGAGATCGCGCTGGGGATCGGGCTGCACACCGGCGAGGTTATCGTCGGCAACATCGGCTCCGACAGGGTCATGGATTTTACGGTGGTGGGGGATGCGGTCAACATCGCCCAGCGCCTGCAGGAGGAAGCCTGGCCGGGGCAGGTGCTCCTCAGCCAGGCCACCTACGAAGCCGCCGGGATGCCCCCCGCCCGCCCCCTCGGCGACCGGCACCTCTCCGGCCGTTCCGGCCGGGTGGCGGTGTTCTCGTTGGATCTCGAACCCTGACGGCCGGTGAAGGGCACCTCTTCCCAATCGTTTGTTTGAAATGAAAAGAAACGGACCATGGACGATGGACCATCGACCATCGTCGAGCATTCTCCCTATCCTGTTATGGCCGCAGAAGGTTGTGGTTTTGCGCTAGTCGATGGTCTATTATCGGCTCCCCATATTCCAGTTAACCCACGAGCGGATATACCTGTTCTCCTCTATACTCCATCCATCCCAATCTGCTAAAGGAGGGATCATGGTTAAGATTCATCGAATCGGGATTTTTTCGCTAGGGAAAGTATCCGCATTTTTGTATGCTCTCTTTGGATTGCTGGGGGGGTATTCATGACTGGAATAAGTCTGATAAGTATGATTTTCAACGACTCCTCCCACTCTGCCTATTCCTCATATGGTTCCTCATCCATAGTGAGTATGATCACGGGACTTGGGGCGGTTGTGTGCCTGCCGATCCTGTATGGAATCCTAGGATTCCTCGGCGGGATCATTACGGCGTTCTTCCTGAATTTAGCGCTTAAGTACGCCGGCGGGCTTGAGGTTGAGGCTTCTGGGATTTCGCTTCAGCCGACGCCGCCCAGGGATATGTAGAAGATCGAACCGATTAGCCCGCTTCCCTCAGTACTCGAAACGGTGTGCGGAAAAGATATATTCAATTACCCTCATGCAAATAATGCGGAGGAGAGTTAATTCTGACCCCTCCCCATAATAGGGAGGGCGGCCGAAGGCCGGGAGGGGTTTACTCACACACCGGTGAACAGCCGTTCCCGTTCGATCTCCCCCAAATTCGCAACCGTATCGTGCGCGCCCACGCTGCGCGAGCATTCACGCTCGGAGATTAAAACCGAGCGGGAATGCTCCGCGAAAACTTGCGCTTGAGCATACACTCACCTATTACCGAATAACCTCTTGGGTTCAAGCTGCCCGAGATTCTCAACAGTTACCTGCGCGCCGGCCTCGCGCAATGCGTCCGCGGTCTGGCTGGTGGTCAGGCCGATCACCCAGCCGATCCCGGCCGCGCGCGCGGCGCGTATCCCGGAAAGGGAATCCTCGATCACCACGCAGCGCGCCGGCTTGAGGCCGATGACGGCGGCCGCCTCCAGGTAGCAATCGGGCGCCGGCTTCCCCGGGCGGCGCAGGTCGTCATAGACGATCTTCTGCGGGTCGAACCAGCGCGCCAAGTTCAATCGCTCCACGAAAAAATCCACGTTGGTTTTTTCCGAGGCCGTGGCGATCGTGCGCGGGATCTCCCGCGCACGCAGGAAATCCAGGAGTTCGACCGCGCCGGGCGAGAGCCGGAAGTTTTCCCCCTGCTCCAGGCACAGGTTGCGGTAGAACGCCTCCCGTTCGGCGATCATCCGCCGGGTCTCTCCCTCCCCAAGCGGGTGCCCGACCAGGTATTCGAGCGTGCCGCCGTTGTTGCGGCCGTGGACGATCTGCGCCAGTTCCTCGGGCGTAAACTCCCGCCCGCGCAGCCGGCGCGCGCTGCGCTGCCAGCCCTGATCGATGAGCGGCGCATCCCACCAGAGCACGCCGTTGAAGTCGAAGATGATTCCGGCGAAGGACATTTGGCATAAACCCGGATGGTTCGACGAAGTCAATAGACGAAGGACGATGGAGAACCGACTCTCGATAGTCTACGATCGGTCACCTTCTCCCGGCATACCCTCGCTTCGTGACCGCGCAGGTTCAAAGAACAAAACAAACCTGCGCACTCCGCGAGGGCAGGCGCCGGGAGAAGGCTGGGATGAGGGATTGATGGTTTATTTCCGGAACGATCCTTTCTTCCCGCGACTCACCTTTTCGTTTTCCAGGAATCCCCGCAGTTCAAACAGCTGATCCCTGAGCGCGGCGGCCTTCTCGAACTCCAGGTTCTGGGCGGCGGCGCGCATCTCCCGCTCCAGATCGCGCACCACGCGTTCGGCTTCCGCGCGCGAGAGTCCCGAATCCGTATCCGCATCCGCGCGTGTCTCCGCCGGCGCCGCGGCCCGCAACCGTTCGGTCAGGTCGCGCACCGCCTTGACGATGCTGACCGGTTCGATCCCGTGCGCGAGGTTGTACGCCATCTGGATCTTGCGCCGGCGGTTGGTTTCGTCGATCGCGCGCCGCATCGAGTCGGTGACCTTATCGGCGTACATGATCACCCGGCCCTGAATGTGACGCGCCGCCCGGCCGATGGTCTGGATCAGCGAAGTTCCGGAGCGCAGAAAGCCTTCTTTATCCGCGTCAAGGATCGCCACCAGCGAGACTTCCGGCAGGTCGAGCCCCTCGCGCAGAAGGTTGATCCCCACCACCACGTCATACTTCCCCAGCCGCAGATCGCGCAGGATCTCGATCCGTTCAAGCGTCAGCACTTCGGAGTGCAGGTAATGCACCTTGATCCCCAGCTCGGCCAGATACTCAGCCAGGTCTTCGGCCATGCGTTTGGTGAGCGTGGTGACCAGCGTCCGCTCCCCCCGTTCCAGGCGCGCGCGGATTTCGGCCAGCAGGTCATCCACCTGCCCCTGCGCCGGGCGCACTTCCAGCTCCGGATCGAGGATCCCCGTCGGGCGGATGATCTGCTCGACCACGCGGTCGGCGCGCTGCATCTCGTACGGTCCGGGCGTGGCCGAGGTGTAGATCGTCTGGCCCATGTGGGCTTCGAATTCCTCGAAGGTGAGCGGCCGGTTGTCCAGCGCCGACGGCAGGCGGAATCCGAAATCCACCAGGGTCTGCTTGCGCGACCGGTCGCCGCTCGACATGCCGCGCACCTGCGGGACCGACATATGGCTTTCATCAAGCACCAGCAGGAAATCCGGCGGGAAATAATCCAGGAGCACCCACGGCGGCGAGCCGGCCGCGCGCCGGTCCATGTGGCGGGAGTAATTTTCTATCCCCGAGCAGTACCCCACCTCGCGCAGCATCTCGAGGTCGTAGCGCGTGCGCTGTTCGATCCGTTCGGCTTCGAGCGGCTTGTTGTGGGTTTTGAAATATTCAACCTGCGCGGCCGCCTCGGCCTCGACATCCGCGATGGCCGCCTTGAGCGTCTCGCCCTCGGCGATGTAATGCCGCGCCGGGTAGATGGCGACCGAATCCGGTTCGGCCAGGATCTCGCCCGTCACCGGGTGCAGGTCGGTGATCCGTTCCAGCTCGTCGCCGAAGAATGAGAACCGGTAGACGGATTCGGCGTAGGCCGGCATCACCTCGAGCGTGTCGCCGCGCACGCGGAAGGATCCGAGTTTGAGCTCGGTGTCGTTGCGTTCGTAGTGGGTTTCCACCAGCTGCCGCAGGAGTGTGGTGCGGCGGTACGTTTTGCCTTTCTCGAGATTAATCACCACCTTGCCGTAGGCCTCCGGCGACCCGAGCCCGTAGATGCATGAGACCGAAGCGACGATCAGCACGTCGCGCCGGGAAAGCAGCGCGGTGGTGGCCGCCAGCCGCAGCCGCTCGATCTCCGCGTTGGTTTCGGTTTCCTTTTCGATGTAAAGGTCCTGGCGCGGGACGTACGCCTCCGGCTGGTAGTAATCGTAGTAGGAAACAAAATACTCCACCGCGTTCTCGGGGAAGAAATCCCGGAACTCGGCATAGAGCTGCGCGGCGAGCGTTTTGTTGTGCGCGATCACCAGGGTGGGTTTTTGTACTTTCTGCACCACGTTGGCGATGGTGAAGGTTTTTCCCGTCCCGGTCGCGCCGAGGAGAACCAGATGCTTCTCGCCTTTTTGCAGCCCGTCCACCAGCGAATCAATCGCCTGGGGCTGATCACCGGTGGGTTGGTAGGGAGATTTCAGTCGGAAGTCCATAAGTGGGAAAGGATTGTATCAAAGTGCATGCACCCCCAAAGGGGGATTTCATAAAATTAGGGAAACTCCCCAGACAGGAAAAAACGTGCACCGAAACACCGATAAAATCCAAAACACCGGGTTTTTTTAGTATACGTTATCGATTGATGGTGAGATAAAAAAATACTTTTCGGTGTATATGCCCCTTTTTGGTGCTCCCGGCCCGCCCCAACCGGGGCAATCCGTGTATAAAGAAAAAAGTCCAACTTCACAATAGCCGGATTTTCTCCTCTCCCCTTCCCGTGTTACCGGAAGGGGAGAGGAGAAATAAACCATCAAATTTAATTACAGCATGAAAGGAGAGAGGATGGGATGGCAAGTCCCCGCCTTCCGCATTTCTTCCTGCAAGCCGGTATTCCCGCCTACGGCATCGCCGGGAAGCTGCCCGGAGGAGCATACCAATCCTGCGGATTGATGTCCTCGACAACCGCTCCGGCATCCACGTGGACCGGGATCAGGCTGTGGTCGGTGCAGGAAGCCAGCAGGCCGCACGGCACCATCTGGGAGTATCCGGCGGGAATCCCGCCGTCGAGCGTATAGGCGACGATGAAATAATTCCCGGCCGGAACGCTGAGTTCGTATTCCCCGTGGCCTTCGACCGTGGTCACATCCGCAACGGCCGCCATCGTCGCCACATCGAAGGCAACGATTCGCTGCGCGGGAAGGTACTCGCTCGGATAGCTCAGATGGCCGCGGATTGTGCCCGGCAGGACATTTTCGGGTGTCTCCATGCCGGCCTCGATGGTCGCTGGAAGATCGGTCAACATTCCGGGAAGTTCGGTCATCATTTCCGGAAGCTCAGTCAGCATTCCGGGAACCTCCGTCAACGCAGCACCGATCGTCTCCTGCAATCCGCCCGTGGCCGGACAGATACAGGACAGAATGATTAAGGCGGGCAGTGCCACTATCCAGAATCTGCGCATGGTTCCTCCTCTGGGAATAGCATCAATCGCTGTGGGAGTGCGGGAATATTTTATCAAATAGCCGGAAACTCGGCGGCCGGCCCCCTCCTTATTCCTTCCCCGTATGCTTCGAGAAAAAATTTATTCCAAGTATCCATTCCCTGAAGCAAACGGAGACGGGTTGGGAGGGGGAGCTTGTGATCGTAACTCCCGCGTGGACATTTATTACTCGTCATCGCCGCACGCTCATTTTCTACTCGTCATCCCCGCGCGCACATTTTTCTGCTCGTCATCCCCGCGCGCACATTTTTTGATTGTCATCCCCGCGTGCACATTTTTTTACTCGTCATCCCCGCGTGCACTAAGCGGGGATCCAGGGGGTACACGGAGGAGATATTGGATCTATTCCTGGATGCCCGCCAAGATCGCGCGGGCATGACGTTCAGAGGGATCGCCCCGGTCACGCCATGTCCGCCACAGC
>DAOUDU010000056.1:0-5630 GCA_034430775.1 Anaerolineales bacterium
CGGTATGGCAGGCGCGGATGGAGAAAAGGCCCGCCCGGATGTTGAAAAGTGGATATCCGGCGGAGTCTTTTACCTCATTCTGCTGTTTGTTCTTGTGGCCTTCCTGCAGATCGTGAAACTGCCGGCGGTGGCCGAGCCGCTGAATGCAATGCTCACGCAAATAACCCTGGCGGCGCCGAAATTGCTCGGCGCACTGGTGATCGTCCTGCTGGCCTGGTTGATCGCCGTAATCGTAAAATCCATCGTGCTGCGGACCGTCCGGTTGACAAAACTGGAGGAGCGCCTCTCGACCCAGGCGCAGGTGGAATCCAAGACAAGCGTCGCCGAAGCGCTGGCGAACGGCATGTTCTGGCTGGTGTTGTTGCTGTTCCTTCCGGCGGTTTTAAGCATGCTGGAACTCCAGGGACTGGTTGAGCCGGTGACCGGGGTGGTGAATGCCATCCTGGGCGCCGTCCCGAGCATTTTTACGGCGGCCATCTACCTCCTGGCCGGCTGGCTGCTGGCGCGCATCGTACGGCAGATCGTCACCAACCTTCTGGCGGCCACAAGCCTCGATTCTTTCAGTAAACGGATGGGGGTCGATGACGGCGCGCAGCCGCTTTCCCAGATCATCGGCACGGTGGCCTATGTTCTGATCCTGATCCCGACGGTTATCACCGCCCTGAACGCGCTGGGCGTGGAGGCGATTTCCAGGCCGGCGATCACCATGCTGACCACGGTGATGAACGCCATCCCCGTTCTCTTCGGCGCCGCGCTGGTGCTGATCGTCGCGTACTTCGCGGGCCGCCTGGTGTCCATCCTGGCGACCAACCTGCTGACCGGAATTGGATTCGACCGCGTTCCGGAAATCCTGGGGCTGCGCCTTCCGGCCAACAAAGGCGATCGTTCGCTCTCGGAGGTGGCCGGATACGTCGTTCTGGCGGCGGTGATTCTGCTGGCGGCCACCGAAGCCTCCAACATGCTTGGGTTCACCTTCCTCGCCGCCATCCTCAGTTCGATCCTCGCATTCGGCGGACAGGTGCTGGTGGCCTTGCTGATCTTCACCATCGGTTTGTACCTTGCCAATCTTACCCATAAGGCGATCCTCGCCGCCGGCGGAGCGAAGGCCGGCCTGATGGCGAATCTGGCGCGGGTGGCCATCCTGATCTTGATCGCCGCCATGGCGCTTTCCCAATTGGGAGTCGCCGCGGAAGTCATCACGATCGCCTTCGGCGTTCTCCTGGGTACAATCGGCATCGCGGCGGCCCTGGCCTTCGGGCTGGGCGCACGCGACACGGCGGGGCGGATCGTGGAGAATTGGTCGAAGGAAGTCGAGCAGACCAAGAAGTAAGGATTTCCCCGTTTCTACGGCCGCAGGCGTTCCTGCGGAAAGGAATAGCACACAGCCCGTCCGTGCAACCAGCACGGACGGGCTGTGTTTCGAGATCCAATCGCCCCCGATCGGATTTTTATCCCCGGGTGGAAGACGGGGGATGTGATAAAATCCCGCCCATTCAACGGCGGGTATCGCCGACTCATCCAGAGAGGCTGAGGGACCGGCCCGATGAAGCCTCGGCAACCAATCCGCTCGGGCGGAGCAGGTGCCAAATCCGGCAGACGCCCGACGGCAATACCGGGCGGTCTGGAAGATGAGGAGCGAAGGCAGCATTGGCCTCTCTTCCGGAGAGGTTTTTTCTTTCCTCAGGAGCAGCGCATGATCTTCGAACGCAGCTATCTGGACGCCATGGCGAGGCGCGTGCTGGTGCACGGCGGCGTGATGGGCTCCAACATCCAAAAGCTTAACCTCACAGCCGAGGATTACGGCGGGAAGGCGACCGAGGGACTGAACGATTACCTGACCCTCGTCAAACCCTCCGTGATCACCGGCGTGCACCGCGCGTTCCTCGAGGCCGGTGTGGACGTCATCATCACCTGCTCCTTCCGCGCCAACCGGATCACGCTTGCGGAGTACGGCCTGCAGGACCGGGTGCTCGAAATCACCCGCGCCGCCGCGCGGCTCGCGCGCCGGGCGGCGGACGATTTTTCCACTCCGGAGAGGCCGCGATTCGTGATTGGGGTAATCGGGCCGACCGGAAAGCTCCCCTCGGCCGATGACCCGGAACTCTCCAACATCTCCTTCGATGAACTGGCCGACATCGCCCGCGAACAGGCCGTCGGCTTGATCGAGGGCGGGTCGGACGCGATCGTGATCGAAACTTCGCAGGATCTGATCGAACTGCGGGCCGCGATCGCCGGGATCCATGCCGCGTTCGGTCAAACCGGGAAGCGCGTCCCGATCCAGGCCCAGGTGACGCTGGATACCACCGGCCGCATGCTGCTGGGGACCGATATCACCGCCGTGTCGGCGGTCCTCGAGCGGTTGCCGGTGGAAATCATCGGAATGAATTGCTCGACCGGCCCGGAGCACATGCGCGAGCCGGTGCGCTACCTGTGCGAACATTCCTCCAAATACGTCTCCGTCATTCCCAACGCCGGCGTGCCGCTCAACGTCGATGGCCAGGCGGTATATACGCTCGCGCCGGAACCGTTCGCCCGCGACCTGGCCGAGTTCGCGGAAAAGTACGGGGCGAACGTGGTCGGCGGATGCTGCGGGACGACGCCGGCGCATCTGGCCCGGCTGGTCGAGCGGGTCGGCGGCAAGCCGCCGCTTCCACGTCCCGTCACTCCCGTTCCCGAATTGTCGTCCGCGATGCGCGCGGTCCCGATGCGCCAGATCCCGCCGCCGCTTCTGATCGGTGAGCGGCTCAATTCCCAAGGCAGCCGCAAGGTCAAGGAACTCCTGCTGGCCGAGGATTTCGACGCGCTGACCCGGATCGGCTGCGAGCAGACCGAAGGCGGGGCGCACACGCTCGATATCTGCACCGCGCTGACCGAACGCGCCGACGAAGCGGAGCTGATGCGCACGCTGGTGCATAGGCTCGCGCTGACGGTCGACGCGCCGCTGGTCATTGATTCGACGGAGGCGGCGGTAGTCGAAGCCGCGCTAAAAGCCGCCCCGGGCCGCTGCCTGATCAATTCGATCAACCTGGAGGGCGGCCGAAACCGGATCGACAGCTATGTGCCGCTGGCCAAGGCGCACGGCGCGGCGCTGATCGCCCTCGCCATCGACGAACAGGGGATGGCCAAAACCGCCGAACGCAAACTCGCGGTGGCGCGCCGGATCCACGATATCGTCACCGGCGAATTCGGAATGAAGCCGGAGGATCTGGTCTTCGACCTGCTGACCTTCACCCTCGCCACCGGCGAGGAGGAGTTCACCCGCTCCGCGATCGAAACGCTGGAGGGAATCCGCCGGGTGAAAGCCGCATTGCCTGGCACGTTCCTCTCGCTGGGTGTGAGCAATGTCTCCTTCGGGCTGGCCCCCGCCGCCCGCGCCGTGCTTAATTCGGTCTTCCTGTATCACTGCGTGCAGGCGGGGCTGGATATGGCGATCGTCAACCCGCGGCAGATCACGCCCTATGCGGACATTCCCGGGCGTGAACGCGAACTGGCCGAGGATTTGATCTTCGCCAAGCGGCCCGATGCGCTGGCGCGCCTGATTGCCGGCTTCGAGGGCGCGGCCGCCAAAGCGGAAGGCCCGGAGGAAAGCGCGCGCCTGCCGGTGGCGGAAAGGATCCCCTGGCGGATCCTGCACCGCAAACGGGAACATATGGAAGAGGAGATCGACGAACTGATGGCGGAGCGGCTGCGCGCCGCAGGCATTCCCGCCGAGGCCGCGGTTCCCAACCCGGATTCCAACCGGATTGCGGTGGACATCCTCAACACCGTTCTGCTGCCGGCGATGAAGGCGGTCGGCGACCTGTTTGGGAAGGGGGAATTGATCCTGCCTTTCGTCCTGCAATCGGCCGAGGTGATGAAGCGCGCGGTGACGCACCTCGAGCGCTACCTCGAGCGCGCCGAGGGCGTGACCAAGGGGAAACTGATCCTGGCCACGGTCTACGGCGATGTGCACGACATCGGCAAGAACCTGGTGAAAACCATTCTTTCCAACAATGGGTTTACGGTCATCGACCTCGGCAAGCAGGTGCCGGTGGAGACGATCGTGGCCCGGGCGGCGGAGGAAAAAGCCGACGCGATCGGGCTTTCGGCGCTGCTGGTATCCACCAGCCGGCAGATGCCGCTGGTGGTGCAGGAGCTGCACCGCAAGGGCGCGCGCACGCCGGTCCTGATCGGCGGCGCGGCGATTAACCGCTCCTTCGGGCGGCGGATCCTGTTCGCGGAGGAGCATCAGCCGTATGCGGGCGGGGTGTTCTATTGCAAGGACGCCTTCGAGGGCCTGTCCCTGATGGAAAGCCTGCGGGATCCGGTCCTGCGCGAAGCGGCGATCCACACCAATAAATCCGAAGCGGAGGAAGCGAACCGGCCGGCGACGCCTTCGCCGGCGGCGGGCGCGGCGCCGCGGTCCGCCGTGGCCGCCCGGCGAGTCCCGGTTCCGGTCCCGCCGTTGTTCGGCGTGAAGGTCGTGCGCGAGATGCCGCTCAACCTGGTTCTGGAGCGGCTCGACCGCGACGAACTCTACCGGCTTTCGTGGGGCGCCAAGAATGCGCACGGGGAGGAATGGGAGCGGCTTAAGCAGGAATTTTCCTCGCGGCTGCAAGCGCTGAAACGCAAGGCGCTCAAGAAACCATGGCTCAGGCCGCAGGGGGTATACGGCTACTTCCCGGCCCAATCCGCCGGCGACGACCTGATCGTCTACGATCCGGCCTCCGCCGCCGAACGGGCGCCGAAAGAAATCGCCCGCTTCACCTTTCCGCGCCAGCCGGAACAGGAACGATTGTGCCTGGCGGATTATTTTGCGCCGGTGGGTTCGGGCATGATGGATCTCGTAGTCTTTCAGGTGGTGACGGTCGGCCGCGAAGCGACCGCGCGGCTGGAGAAGCTCGAAGCATCCGACGAATATTCCGAGGGGTATTTTCTGCACGGGCTGGCGGTGCAGACGGCGGAAGCGGCCGCCGAATATCTGCACCAGCTGATCCGCAACGAACTGGGGATCTCCGCCGACCGCGGCAAGCGCTATTCGTGGGGGTATCCGGCGATCCCGTCGCTTGAGGATCACCGCAAAGTGTTCGACCTGTTGCCGGCCGAACAGGAGCTCGGCATGTCGCTCACGCCCGCGTTCCAGCTTATCCCGGAGCAATCCACCGCGGCGATCATTGTTCACCATCCGGAAGCGAAATACTTCATGGTGCCGCAGGCGCGGAGAGGCTAGGGGAATGTAATACAGAGTCGCCGATCCCTCGCCCCAGAACCCGGGGCTCGGGATGACATACCGGAAAGGTCATTCCGACCCCGAGCCGGAGGCGAGGGGGAGGAATCGGAATCGCATAAAACACGATGAACAACCATTGTGGAAGGAGTCGCCGATCCCTCGCCCTAAAACCCGGGGCTCGGGATGAGCCCCGCAGTACGTCATCCCGAGGAACCCGAAAGGGCGACGAGGGATCGGCATCGCATGAAATACGATGAACAACTATTATGGAAGGAGTCGCCGATCCCTCACCCTCGCTTCGCTCGGGGTTCGGGATGACGCCCGCCGGTGGTTATTCCGAGGCCGAAGGCCGAGGAATCGGTGGCGCATGAAACACAATGAACAACCATTGTGAAAGGAGTCGCCGAGGCCACCCCCCAAA
>DAOUDU010000057.1:0-51909 GCA_034430775.1 Anaerolineales bacterium
CAATTCGCACGTTCCTCGGATTTCCCGGTAGCTTGGCTGCAACTTGATGACAGCGACCGGGATGCATCGACTTTCTGCACCGACATCCTTTCTGCTCTCCACATCGCACTGCCGGAGTGGACCCCGCCGCCGCTAAACCAGATCGGCCTTCCGGCGGTCTCTGAAAATCCCGGCGCGCTCGGATCGGCATTGGCCGGCGCCCTGGATCGGGCGCTGCCGGATTTCACCGTCCTGGTGATCGACGATTTTCATCTGGTGGATGATTCCCATCAAATCCTGCAGGCGCTGAACGCGATTTTGCAGGATATGCCGCCCGCACTCCATCTGCTGCTTATCAGCCGCCATATTCCCGGACTGCATATCACGCCGCTCGTCGCTGCGCAGCAAACCGCCGGTTTCAGCGAAGAGCATTTACGGTTCACGTCGGCCGAGGTGCAGGACCTGGTCGTTTCCCGCAACCGGATATCCCTCCCGTCGGCGGAAGCGGATGCGCTGGTCTCCGCGAATGAGGGCTGGGTGACCGGGATCCTGATGAGCAGCCATCTACTGTGGCGGGGTCTTCCCATCGGCCCCGGGATTATCGGCCGCGACCGCGTGTATCAATTCCTGGCGAGCGAAGTCCTCGAGCAGCAGCCGGATGCGCTTCGCCGGTTTATGCTCGACTCCTCCGTATTGGTGGATATGGACCGGGCGGCATGTGATTTTCTTCTGGACCGCAACGACAGCCGGGAGTTCCTTTCACAACTGGATTCCCGCCGGTTGTTCGTTGTTGCATCCGGCGAGGAGCAGCCCACTTACCGGTTCCACAACCTCTTCCGGGAATACCTGCTCTCCGAGCTGCAAAAGCGGGACGCGGCGCGCCATAAAATGCTTTCGGAGAAATCCGCCGAGTGGAATCTCCGGATTGGATTGCCCGAAGCCGCGTTTTCTTTTTTTATTCAGGCGGGGAACCTCACGCGCGCGGCGCGATTGGCCGAGGAGCAGGTCCAACGGATTTATGAATCCGGCCGCGCCCAGACGCTGCAGGATTGGGCCCGGCGGTTGTATCCTGTGCGATTCGAGGTCCCGCGCGTGTACGTGTGTGCCGCGATGACCCTTGGCATGGGCGGGAATTTTTCCAAAGCCGAAGAATACCTTAATATCGCCGAAGGCGGGCTGGACCGTGCGCAAAATACCGCCCGTCGGAACAGCCTACAGGTCACCCGCGCCTGGTTGGCTTTCCGCAGGGGGGAATATGAAAAGGGATGGAAGCTGGCCGAGAGCCTGCTTCAAAAGGGGGCGGCCGGGGGTGTGGACGTTGCCGACCTTCGAATGGCGGCCGAACATGCCGGACGGTGCGCCGCCGCACTGGGAAAAATCCCGGAAGCCATCCGCTGCCTGCGGGACGCACTCGCGAAATTTCCCTCCGATGAGCGCAGCTATGATCGGGCGCATGTGCTGACCGAGTTGGCCAATACGCTGCAAACATCCGGAGAAACCGCTGAATCCTACAACCTGCAGCGGCGGGCGCTGGGAATGTGGAGGGAGTTGGGATATCCGGGACCAATCGCCATCGCGCTCAATAACCTGGCGTACGACCAACACATGATGGGCCAGCTTGAGGAGGCCGAAGCCTCTTACACTGAGGCAATGGGATGGTCGCGGAAATCCGGCGACAAGCATTCCCAGATGCTGATCTTCGCCGGGCTGGGGGATTTGCACAAGGACCGCGGCGAATATTCCAAGGCGGAGGGCTATTACACCTCCGCCGACAACCTGGCGGAAGAATCCGGCGACGCGGTAATGATGGGATACATCTATCGCGCATGGGCCGATCTTAACCGGCGCTTGAAGAATTATCCCGCGGCGATGGAATGGATCCAGCGCGCGGAGGGACTGGCCGATGAGGAAACGGAAACCACGCGCGCAAGCGACCGGGTTTTCGAAGGGGCGCTTCTGGAGGAGATGGGGCGGTCCGCGGATGCCTTAAAAACCCTCCAGGAAGCGGTGGCGGTTCTGGAGAATGGGCGGGCTGCCGCCGCCGCGGTCGCCGGATCGCATTTCCTGCTGGCGCGCTCCCTGTATCGAACAGGAAATATGCCGCAAGCCGAGACCTCGTTGCGGAAGGCGTTTGATTTATCCTTCGCCGGCGGTACAGACCAGAACCTGGTTCGGGAGGTCGGAGGCGCCGCGGATTTGCTCGCGGCGTTTACACCCAACCCGGTCCTCGGCGGTTATTGCGTTTCCCTGGTCCAGCGGTCCGGCCGGCAGTTGCGCAGCGGGAAGACCGGTGAATTGCCGGCGCCGGCGGCTGAACCCATGACCCTCATGGTAAAGGCGCTGGGTTCGCTTGAAATAACCTGGAGTGGAAACGCCATCCCGCGCGCCGCCTGGACTTCTCAGAAAACAAAAGAGGTGTTCCTGTACTTGATCGACCGGTCGCCTGCAGCCAGAGAAGACATATTGGCTGTGTTTTGGCCGGAGATGCCCGTCGGACGCGCATTGGCGAACCTTTACCAAACGCTGTACCGCATCCGGCGCGCCATCGGCGTGGACATCCTGCTCTTTCGCGATCAGGTGTGCCGTTTTGCCGAAAACGTCACGGTCGCGTACGATGTATCCGCGTTTGAAAAATCCGCCCGCGAGGCGATCGCCCGCCCCGTCACCGACCCGCGGCGGTTGACCGGCTTGGAGAAGGCGGCAACCCTTTTTCGCGGGGAGTATTTGGAGGATGTTCCTGTGGATTGGGCCAGCCGGCGCCGGGAAGAGATCAACCAGCTGTTTTTGGCGGTGATCCGCGATGCAGCGGACGAATGCCTGGCGCTCTGCCGGAATGAGGAAGCCCGCGTGTTCGCCGCCCGGGGATTGGAGGTCGATCCGTTCAGGGATGATCTGCACCAAAGAATGCTGAAGATCCTTGCGGCGCTGGGAAGGAAACACGAGGTGGTGGATCATTATCAAAAATATGTACTCCTGCTTCGGAACGATCTGGGGCTGGATCCTCCGCTGGAAACCCGCGCGTTATACGATAACCTGATTTCCTAAAACACATTTTTCCATTTAGGAAAACGAGGCGGTGAAAACCGCCTCGTTTTGCATTAATCCCCCTATATCAATTTCTTTCTTGTACCTGATAAAACTTGTCCGAATTACAAAAAATACTATCAGAAGACTCCAATATCCTTGTAAGGGATTTGTTGAGGTAGCGCCTATAACATGAAAGAAGATGGGAGTGAGGTTCAGGCCAAAAAGGAGGCCCCATGAGTCAATTATTTTCCGTCAACACTATCCGTTTTTCCTGCCCTCCAGGATCGCCGCCCCCGGGAGGAGGTGGATGGTTCTAAGCAACCTACATACCATGCAATGATTTTCATATTTCCACAGGGAGGTATGAAGGAATGGACGAAACGGCGATTCAGAGACTGGTTTGTCAGGCTGTCGTAAGCGATCACTACCGGATCCGGCTGCTGGGTTCGGAACGGGCGGAAGTGCTTCGCACATCCGGCCTGGAGGAAAAGGAGCAGGAAGCATTGCTCTCGATCCCGGCCGGGACGATCGAGGAATTCGCAGCGGGTGTGGAGCGTATGGCACGCCAGTGGAAGCGGGCAGGAACGGGATCCATGGCGCGGGAGACGGCCGCAATACGCGGAATGATCGAAGTGGGGCTCCCGCCGCACAGCACATGACCCCGGATGCCCCGGTTCGCAGGGAAGGGTTTCACCTTTCGACGAAGGACGTGAGCGATGAACGAGACTATTCTCGACAAAATGGGCGGAGAACGCACTTGCAGCATTTGCGGATATGTGGAACGGGAAGTATACCGTTTGTTCTGTCCGCATTGCATGCAGCGCGACCGGCTCAGCGCCCTGACTACCTTGGAGCAACCACCCCCGACCCTTCCTTATCCCCTGGAACCGCCCGGTTTGAATCCCGTGGAGGGGATTCCCATTCCTTAGCGGCAATAAAGCCATCCGGGACTTTAAAAGGCACCCGAGGATGATTCCTTCCGGGGAGAGGGCCTGAAAAGGAATGGATGGCGGTTCTTCCCACGGGCGCGCCACTAGGGGGTGGCGCGCCCAGATACTTTTTCGCGGAAAAGGGTCGATAGATGTGGGATAATCCAAACGCAGCGTTGCCTTTGCCCATTCCACACCCGCGTGTCTGGGAGGATTATCCGTTGGTCCGTGGATCGGAACCGTCCGAGGGGATCTCTCTGCCGAAGGAAGAGAATTTCCTGCAGCGCCTGCTGACAGAATCTTCATCGGACGAGTTGGCCTGCCAATTAGCGGAAACCTTCCGGCCGGTGAAATCCGATTTGGTAGAGATGGTATCGCGGAGTGTTACCGTGCTCTCAACGATGGCCGCCGAGTTGGGCGTCGTTCTCAGGGTGCAGGTACGGGCGGAGAAGATAAGCGCCGATGTGGACGAAGAAAAATTGCGGCGGGTGCTCAATGCCCTGGCAATCCATTTACTCTCGGTTTCACAACCGGCCGGATGGGTAACGATCGGGTTGGATGAACTGGCCATGGAAGGCCGCCGGGGATTCTCCCTCCGGTTGACGGCCGATAATGTCATCCTTCCCATGAAAACCAGCCTGGAATACGAAGAGGAGTTGAATACCCAAGCGGAATTGTCTTTATGCCGGAAAATCGTTGAAAAGCACGGGGGAGGTTTTTCAGTCCATTTCCAGGATGAAAACAAACTCACATATGCGATCTGGTTTGCGGCCTAAAGCAAACCGGTGCCGGACGACTTAAGGGGAGGTTTTTTTCCAGGTATCCCGCAGCAGGATAGCATCCTTTTCCAGAATCGGACTTTCACAGAGAATCCGTCCGGCGCATCCCCGTGCTTTCACAACCGCCAGGAATTGCGGGTAATCCAAATCCGCTTCCGAAAATGGCAGATGCTTGCGTTCACCCTTTGCGGTGTATTCGATTCCGGAAAGGTGAATGTGCATCCGCTGAAGGCTTTCTGCGCCGAGGGTTGACCGGATCGCCTTAAGAATTCCAAGCCACTCGGCATAGCTGTTTTGCGCGCCGGTCCGGGCATGGAGGTGCGCGAAGTCAAGGCATGGCAACACACCGTCCACTTCCGCCGAAAGCGCCAGGACATCTTCCAGCGAACCGAACAGGGCCGTCTTGCCCATGACCTCCGGTCGAAGGACGACCGGATTTCCTTTGGCACGCAGCTCTGCCACGCATCCTCTCAACCGCGGGACGGCGGTCTTCAGTACCTCCGCCGGCGTCCGGCCGAAATACGATCCGGGGTGGATGACGATGTCGGTCGCACCCGCCAGGTTTCCGAAATGCGCCGCATCCATGATGCGCCGGCGGCTTTTCGGCCATTCTGCGGAATCGGCATTCAGGTTGATGAAATACGGCGCATGGACGCTCAGCGCGATACCGCTGCTCTCCGCCTGGGCCCGGATGGCCTCGCACGCAGCCGGCGAGATCCGGACGGAACGGACCCAAGCGAGTTCGAGGCAATCCAAGCCGAGTTCGGCTGTGCGGCGAATTCCTCCGATCGTTCCGCCGGGTTTGGCGGATGTGGAAAGCGGGCTGCCCACGGTGCCAAAACGAAATGTGGATGCCATCTGCGGTTCTCCCTGAGTGGAAGGAACGGTGGTTGGCCCCATCATACCCGGATTGGCCGGACTGGTCGAAGAGTGAACAAAAGAAAATCGCTTTTTATTTTCCGCATTTATCCGGGACGGCTTCAAATAGCTGGTGTTTGCCGAACAAGCGGCGCGAGACGATTTCCCAGTCGGCCCGACTGAGGATACGAATTCCGCCGATCTCCAGCCTGGTCCGGATACGGTGTTCCATTCGCATAGAAGAACGGAATACCTCGTTGAGGGCATCCGTTCCATCGTCGGCGGCGATCCGGTTGATGGCCACCGCTTCGCAGACCGTACAGTGGTGAACGACCATTAACTCCCCGGACGGAGCCACCGCATATTTATTCCGGGAGTTCTTGAGGCTCAACCCGATTGGCTGCATTGCGCCTTTGCAGGATGAAAGGCGGTCCCCGGGCGTGCGCCAATCCAGGTGCCGCGACCAAAGGCAATACGGGCAATGGTTGCGGTTCCGCACGCCGGAAAGTCCGTATGCGCTGGAGATGATCACGCCGCACCGCAGGCAGAAAAACTCGTCCGGAAACAGGTGCCTGCTCATGGCCGGTCCTTCGCAAGATGAAGCATGCTTCGGAAACGGCGCACGCTTACCCGGCCTGTTTCCACGGCGCGGCGGATGGCGCATCCGGGTTCCTTCGTATGCCGGCAATCCATACCAAACCGGCATAGGCCGACCAACGGCCGCATCTCCCGGAATCCGAAAGCCGGATTAGAACCCCCTGTATCCCATAGCGCAAGCCTGCGGATGCCGGGTGTATCCACGACCGCACCGTCTCCAAGGGGATGCAGTTCGGCGTTGGATGTCGTGCAGCGTCCTTCGCCGAACCGGCTGGTTTCCGCGACGCGCAGGTGCCAATCCGGAAACAAGGCATTGAGCAGCGACGATTTTCCAACACCGCTTTTTCCCAGCAGGAGCGAGTATTTTCCCCGGAGAATCGATCCCATCTCAGATATTCCCAGACCGGTTCGGACGCTGCAGAGAATCACAGGATATCCCATCCGCTGATAGTCGCAGATTTCCCTATCGATTTCACTGGACGGCGTGCCGGATGGCTGCATACGATCCGCCTTCGACAGGACGATGACGGCCGGAACACCTTCGATCTCCGCCAGCGCAAGGAAACGGTCCAGCTGATGCCACTCGGGGTTGGCGGCTCCCAGCCCACAGAAGGCGAGCACCTGATCGATATTGGCAGCCAAAATCTGCTCTCCCGGACCTCCGGTTGCCTGGCGGGAGATACGGTTACGGCGTGGAAATATCTCCGTGATCCAGCCGGTCCCGGAGTCAATCTGTTCGACGCTCACCCGGTCACCAACAGCCAGTGCCGGAACGGTGTGCGTTCCCGTCCGGGGCTTTCCGGAATGCCGGGCTTGTATTTTCGGTTGATCCTGTAGGCCCGGCATTCCCCCAAAGCGCGGTGAGAGTCTGCAGGAGATGATTTTTCCCTCCATTAGCACAAGAAATGCCGAGAGGTCTCTTCGACAGATGACACCCAGAGACTGAGTGGGATTCCAGATGCTGTTCATGGGTCCTCAAAAAAAACAGCCGCGAATGGAAGTCCGCGGCTGGCGTAGGAATGCCGGAAGTGGCAAGACGCTTTGCGCAGTTCAGAAACCATAAAACCGCGCGAACGTTATGTAATAAAAAAGGCCGCGGGATACTGGTTCGCCCGCGGCCCAAGGGGATAAGCAAAGAGGGGGATTAAGTGCCGGTCAGCAGGCGTGCCCAGTGGATGCGTGCCGAGGCAGACTCAAGCACACATTGTAAATTGGGGAGAACGACCGAAGCATTTATTTTCAACATGCCCCACGAGGTTACCATCCGGAGGAAAATCCGTCAAGATATGAAAAACTGCGAGGAAATGATCCGCCGTGGATATTCCCGGCAAGATTAATGACGGCAGCTTCTAGAGGAGAAGCAGCAATTTGGGGCCGAAGACCAGAACACCGACCAGCACGGCTGAGAAGCTCGCGACCACCACCACGCCCGCCTTGACATCTTTGGCGATTCTGGCAAGCTCATGGAAATCCGGACTTAGCAAATCCACAACGTTTTCGAGAACCGTATTGGAAAGTTCAGCCATCCAAACCATCCCGATGGAAAGGATGACCAGGCACCATTCCATCAGGCTCAATCCCAACCAAAATCCGATCCCCAGCACTATTGCCGTAACCGTAAGGTGGATTCGGGCATTGCGCTGGGTTTGAAGCGCATACCGTAAGCCGTTGAAGGCATTGCCGAAGGAAACCAGCAGGCTGGGGGTTCTCGGGGGCTTCATGCGGTTCGGGTCAGCTCCTTAAGAATCATTCTTTGGGCGCGCCACATACGCCGCTTTCCGGCGGTTTGTGCATGGTCGTGACCAAGTAGATGCAGGGTTCCATGGACGGCCAGCAGAAGGATCTCTTGTTCAAGCGTTACCCGCCGGGCGGCCGCCTGCCGGTCGGCACGCGGAAGTGCGATGACAATATCGCCGAGGTACAGCAGGTTCGTTTCCGGATCCACGACGTTAGCAGAAAAGGAAAGTACGTCGGTGGCGCGGGCAACGCCGCGAAAGCGCGCATTCAGGCATCGCACCGTCTCCTCGCCGGCCAGAACGACCGAGAGCGAGCAATCTTTCCGGTAGCGTTCCGCCTCCAGCGTGGCGCGCACGGCGCGCCGGACCGCCGCGGTGGATACGGGATGGCGTAAATTTCTTTCACGCCGGATCCGGATCACCCGGCGGGGCTTACCGTTTCCGGCGCTGGGAATTTTTCCCCGGCTGTTTTTTTTCATCTTCCGGATACAGCAATCGTGAATGGCTTCGGCCGCGGAGTGCGTCGATCAGCGCCTCACGGATGACGTCCAGATCGTGAAGCGTAAGGTCGGTGTTGTCGAACTGGTGCTGCGCCAGGCGGTCGTCCAGGACCGTGCGCACCAGCTTCTCCACGGCTTCCGGTGTGGTGGGGACGACGGCGCGGTATTTGGCCTCCACCCCGTCGGCCAGCATGAGGATGGCGGCCTCCTTGGACCGCGGACGCGGGCCCGGGTATCGGAATTTTTCCTCGTCGATTTTTTCCGGTTTGCCTCCAGCGGCCTCCAAGGCCATCCCATATTGATAATTCGCGCGCAATGTTCCATGATGCTCGGCGATCAGATCCCGCACGAGTGTGGGAAGGTGGTGTTTGCGCGCCAGGTTCAACCCGTCGCGCGGGTGCTGGAGGATCAGTTGGGCGCTGGATTCCGGATCGAGCTTGTCATGCGGGTTGCCCTCGGCGGCCTGATTCTCGACAAAGAATTTCGGCTGGATGGCTTTTCCCGCATCATGATACAGCGCCCCGACCCGTAAAAGCAGAGTGTTGGCGCCGATCCGTTCGCCGGCATATTCGGCGAGATTGGCCACTTGCAAACTGTGCTGGTAGGTTCCGGGCGCCTGGACCAGGATCTCCCGCAGCAGGGGATGGTCCGGACGGGAAAGGTCGAGCAATTGAAGGTTGGACGGGATATCGAATAGATTGCCGATCAGGAAGAGCAAACCGAGCGACAGGCTGCCGGAGAGTATCCCGTTTATGAAACTGGCGATGACCAGCGTCAGGATGCCGACCAGGTCGCCGGCCGGTTCGGAAAGGCGGGTGATAATCACGACAATCGATCCGGTCACTCCGGCCGCAAAACCGGCGGCAAAAAATCGCAGGGGCTTCTCGCCTTTGCCAAGCAACAGCACCGCCGTCAGGCTGCTTAACCCGCCGTATAAACTGATCTCCAAGCTGTTGTTTCCCAGCCACCCGGCAAAGGTGGCAAGCATCATGGCGGTGAGAATTCCTAACCCCCTGCCGAAGAGGCTGGCAATCAGGATGGCCAACGCGGCAATCGGGAGCAGGAAAGGCAGAACAGCGTGGCTTGGAACCATGATCCGCGCGACGGCCAGAAACAGAAGCACGATCAGGCAATAAAGGAATACCGATCGGATCCGCCGGGGCATTTCCGGGTGAAATTGCGAGATGAATAGCAATAGCAGGCCGCCGGAGAGGAGAACCGCCAGGATCATGCTGGCCGCGTTGCGCAGGGTGAGCGATTCGGTGGTCAGCCCGAGCATGAAGACCGCTTCCAGGTCCGCTTCCGTGACGACTTTGCCGCGCGGGATCACCACCTGCCCGGTGATAAAACTTCGGGTGACGGATTCGGCATTCGCCGCGGCCTCTTCGCGCATCGTTGACGTGGCTTCTTCGTTGTACAGGCTGTTGGGGACGACCAGGTTGCGGACCAGATCCGATACCAGGTGGATGAGGTTTTCTGGGAAGGAGAGCCCGATGTAGTTCGGAATGGATTCCAAGACGTCGTTGAGCTGGTTGGGGCCGATTGGCTGACGCATGATCCGTTCCAGCACGGCTTTGGCTTCCTGCTGAACAAGCTCCCAATCCATATCCGAAAGTTGAAGGGCACTCGTGGCGGCACCTTCGGAGAGGTTTACCTGTGAAAGCTGGCCCAGATCGTTTAGTTTTTCTTCGAGGGATGCATAGGGATCGGATCGGACGCTGGTGAGGAAATCAAGCGCCGCCTGCAGTTTTTCCGCCTGTTCCCGGGCAATGAGCGGATCGGGCGGGTCGTATACCGGCGCGACGGCGTTCGCCGCCTCGGTCCGGGCCTGACGGGTAAGGGATTCGCTGATGTACGTCACCGACCGCGATGCCAGGACGTCCTGGGTGGATACGTCTCCCAATTTTAAACTGACGGTTTGCTCGCCGGGCAGGAACGGGAGTGTCAGGATCAGCACGGCAAGGATCAGGCTGGCCGCAACAACCACAGCCGACGGAATGCGTCCAAGGATCTGACGCCAACGAGGCAGGGGGGGGGAATCGGAATCGAGGGTCACGGAGTTCCCTTCGGGGTTATCCTCCCAACAGCTTGCGAACCAACTGGCTTACTTCCCGGTTATCGGCGCGGCCTTGGGTCTTCGGTGTGATCAGTTTCATCACCTTGCCCATATCACCGGGAGTCGAAGCGCCCGCCTCCTGCATCGCTTCGTGAATGATTGCTTCCAGCTCCTGAGGGGTGAGCGGCGCGGGCAGAAAAGATCGGATTAATTCGAGTTCGGCCAGCGTTTCCTTTGCCAGATCCGGCCGGTCGGCTTTTTCGGCTTCCGCCATTGATTCCTGGCGCGTCTTGACCTCTTTTTGGAGGACCGCGAGCAGCCCGGGTTCATCGAGTGCGGCATGCTTCTCCACTTCGGCCAGTTTGACCGCCGAGAGGATCATACGAAAGGTTCGCTTCCCCACTTCGTCCTTCGACCGCATGGCGTCCTTAAGCCGGGTTTCGATATTCTCTTTTGTCAGCATTCTCATCCTCGTTTCGATCGGGCAGTCTTCTGTCAGGACATTATATGGTTGCCGATGCCCATGGTCAATTGACGGGGCGGAACGGGTCCGGGCTATCCCAAGCCGATCCGGGAAATATCGTCCGGGTTTAGCCGGGAGATCAATACTTCGGGTTTTTTTAAGTATTTTTCCCGATTTTCCAATCCGTCGGTCAGACGGGAAAGCGTCTCAGCCAGCAGGACGTTGACGGGAGTCGGAACGCCGAACATCCTTCCGGTTCTCTCCACGGCACCGTTAAGCCATTGCACTTCTGTTTTCCCGCGCCCGCTTTGCAGATCGAGGAACAGCGATGGCATCTTCCCTCCGCGTCCGCCGCCGACCGCCCGAACCAGAATCGGGCGGGCCAGATTCCCCGGCAGGTGCTCGACGGCCAGCGCCAGGGCCCGGACCGGTGTGCCGGGAAGATCCGAAACGGGGATCCCGGCGGCGCGCATTACCCGCAGACATTCGCGGAGCATCTCCCGTTCGAGGAGGAACAATCGCGCGTGGGCATATACCTCCCCGGGGGGTGATCCAATAATTGCCGAGGAGGCATTACCGATCAGGTTGGTGAGCAGTTTCGACCATTTCATCGACGGGGCGGAAGGAAAAAGCCGGGAATTCAACCCGGCGCGTTGGAAGGCATCCACGACCGGGATGCTGAACGCATGACCGGAGGCGATACCCACACCCCGCCTACGCTCAAGCGTGACGATCCCGGCCGGGCTGCGGCCGACCGCGCTGGTCACCGTACCGGGGAGAACGTTCCCGGCACCGAATACCGCTTCCAGCGCGCGTTCGTTTTCCACTCCGTTCTGAAGGCAGAGTACCGGCGGAAGCATCCCTTCCAGCGGTTCCAGGGTCTGGACCGCCTCGGCCGTATCGTAGGATTTTAATGCGAAGACGCATAGATCGATCCGACCGGATTGCACGGCATCCGTTGCGTTGCTAAAAACCGCGGAGGACGGGATCCGGTATATACGGCCCGCAATCGAGAGGCCTATGCCTTCCCGCCGCATCCTCTCCGCCACTTCCGGGCGCTCCACGTATGCGACTGACTCCCCTGCCAGCGCAAGGCTTCCGCCGATATACGTCCCAATCGCCCCGGCGCCGAAGAAAAGAAAGTTCATTTTGCTCCACCCTTGTGTAATCGATCCAGAAGCTGAACCATGATCATTGCGGTCGCGCCCCAGAGGATATGCCCTTGATACGCTTCAAAGAATATCGCCTTTCGTTTACCGTCTGGCCGCGGATTTATTTGTGATGCCGTTGCGGGCGACCCCTTCACCCCGCTCAGGGCAAGCTCCGGGAGTGAAGCAATGACATGGGATGGGTCATTTTTCTCCGTGTTGTGATTTTCGTCGGTGTTCACGGTTCTCCATTCCCATCTTCCATCCGCCGCCAGCCATTCCAAGGGGATCCAGAACGTTTCAGTCACTTCGGGAGAGGACGGCCGGGGTTCCACCGGCATCCGGATCACTCCGACCACGGGCCAGACCCGGAAGCCGGAGGATGTTTCCACCGAATCGAGTATTCCCAGCGGAAGGACAGCGTCCGGTGCGATGCCGACTTCCTCGCAGGTTTCACGCAATGCGGTTTGCAGCGGACCCGCATCGACCGTCTCGGCGCGGCCTCCCGGAAACGCAATCTGCCCGCGATGATCGGCAAGCAACTCGCTCCGCCGGGTGAAGCATACCTCCCATACATCCATCCGTTGGCGCAAGAGGATCATCACGGCGGCGGGCTTTTCGGCGGGAGCGGTCGAATCATAGCGCCGGGTGAAATTTCCGCGAAAGGAATTCCGTAAAAGGGTATCCGGGTTGATCATATAATGCCAAGGAAACGGCGGACCGTCGTCTGAAGTTCAGGGTGAATCCGGACGGATTGGCGAGCCGCAATAGGCACATTCCGCCGTTTGCGCGTCGATCCAATCCACTTCGTCGGACCGGATGATGGCCCCGCATTTACCGCAATGGGTGGGAAGGGCGGGGTGGACCGGCTCGGCCGGCGGCGCGGCGGATTCGGCGGGTGCGGGAACGTCCGCGAGGAACTTCCGCACTTCCGCCGCTTCCGGCGCATGCCCCAGCTGATCCAGCTCATCCGCCGCGGCATTGGCGATTTGGCGGATGCGCCCGAATGCGCCGGCGGTCAGCAGGATGCCGAGTCCGGTGCGGAGAAGCTGCATCCCATGGGGGATCCGGCCGACCTGCCAATTGGCGCGCGCCGCCTGGAAGAATAAACGCGGGGCGAACGGGAGTTTGCCGGCGCTGGCGGCCTGGGCGAGCATTTCGTATTGCTCGGCCGCTGGACCAAACTGCCCGGCAGCGTAAAGCCGGTTGGCATTCTCAAGGGCACGGATCGGTCCCGGTGCAAGCGGCCGAACCGCTCCAAAGGGACGCCGGCGTCCGGGGAAGCGCGGCGGGTGGATGCGGCGCGGGGGTCTTCCAAACCTCGGCATGGCTCATCCTCCTGGGATGGTCTCTTCCGGCGGCGCGTCCTGCCGGCGGAGAGTCTTTTCCGTAATCGTCTCCAGCACCGGTCGGGCGAAAATCAGATACCCGGTATGCGCCACCATCCGGTCGGTCGGGCGGAGCCGTTCCGGCACCGGTTTGTAATAGCGGAGGGAAAGCTCGCTGACTTCGACGAATTCGAATTGATGCCGTTCGAGCGCCGAAAGCAGGGTGCTGACTTGGTTGGTGGTCGGGACGATCGAGCCGAAAAAACCGCCCGGACGCAGCGCGGCCCGCACCTGGCCGATATATTCGTGCGGAACGGGGACATCGAGGAACAGCGAGGGGATGTCGGTTTCTTCAAAGCCCTGCGAGATATCCCGTAGGCGGAAATCGACCCGCTCCTCCAGCCCAAGTTGTTCCAGGTTATGCCGGGCGAGGGTCTGCATGTCTTCGCGTTGATCGTAGGAGATCACGCGTCCCTGCGGACCGACGGCGGTGGCCAAAGCCGTGGTCAGCGCGCCGGATCCGGTCCCGGCTTCGATCACGGTAACCCCCGGTGTAATCGACAGTTTCAACAGGATGTAACCGATATCCTTCGGGAAGATTATCTGGCTGCTGCGTTTCGTGTCGCGCAGGACGTCGTGCAGGGAAGGGGGAAGAAGGTAGAACGGGCGGCCGAGATGGCTGTCCACCCGGGCGCCCCATGGTTTCCCGATCATCTCGTCGTGTTTTACCAGCCCGCGGTGGGTGTGGAGTTCCGCGCCGGGTTGAAGGCGCACCAAACGGTATTTATGGTCGCGTCCAACCAGTTGGACCAAGTCGCCAGTTTTAGTTGTTGTCACGTATGCTCCTCCGGCAGGGATGATTGTAACGTGCCGGAGGCGGTGAAGCAATCGCCGGCCCGCTCCCCCTCCTTTATCCTCCCCCATACATAGTGGATGGGATACGCCAGAGGGCGGTTTTTCCCAGAGGTAAAAGGGGAATGAGTAAAAAAAAGACCGGGCGAGCGATCGCCCGGTTAACTTTTTCCGATAAGTCTTTGTGTGTTTCAGATCTTTTTCGCGTCTTTTGTGGAAGGAGTTTTCGGTTCTCCGATTCCCGCCGCCGGGGCGGTTTCGAGGGGCAATCCGCATCGGTCGCAGGCCAGGTTAAGGATTTCATTGATAAGGATCGCATACTGCATTCCCTCCGCCTTGGCCATGATGCACAGATCGCTTACGTCCGGGTTGACGCCGGGCAGCGTATTGATTTCCAGCAGGTACGGGTGGCCTTCGGAATCCAACCGGATATCGACCCGGCTGCAATCGTCGGCCCCGATCGCGATCGTCGCCGATTTTGTCAGGCGGTACATATCTTTTTGGAGATTGGCGGGAATGTCGGCCGGGCAGGTGTACACCGGTGAGCCCTCCGCGCCGGGAACGATTCCCTTGGCTTCCGATCCGTATACACCCTGGCCGACTCCGATATTCGGGTCGATCTCCAGGACGGGGAAGTAATGGAAACCGTCCGACGCGTAAAGGTCCGGGTTGGCGCGTTTGCGGCCGGTGGGAGGATTTCCGATGATCCCGACGGTGAATTCCCGGCCGGGGAGAAAACTTTCAACCAGCGCCGGCTGGTGGTAATCCTGGATGATCCGGAGCGTCTCGCGCCGCAGTTCCTCTTCATTCTGGACGATCGAAGTCGGGGAAACGCCCTTGCCGGATCCTTCGCGGCCCGGTTTGACAAACAACGGGAAGCGCAGGGTGGAGCGCAGCGGCGCATTCGGGTCGTGAAACAGTTGAAAGGGAACGGTAGGCAGGCCGCGGTCGCGCCAGATGCGTTTAGCGATGACTTTTTCGAGCGAGATCGCATTGGCCAGGATGCGCGAGCCGCTGTATGGCACCCCGAGCATTTCCAGGATCGCCGGGACGTGCGATTCGCGCGCGTCGCCGCGCAATCCTTCCGAGATATTGAAGCAAAATTGGGGTTTGGTTTTCCGGACGCTGTCCAGCAGGGTGGCGTCGGCTTCGAGGAAGTACGGTTTGTGACCCACTAAGCGGAGTGACTGAAGGATCGCTTCCACCGTCTCTTCGCGATCATATTCCACATTGTCGTCGGGAGGGGCATCCTCCCGCAGGGGAATGTTCTTCTTCAGATTCGCCAGCACGGCGACTTTCAACGGAGGACTGATCCGGCGCGGAGCGGCGGGAACGATGGGGAGCAGGATTTGTGACCCAGGAGGTTCTTCGATGGGTTTCTCTTTATTCATTCTGCCCTCAGCGGTTTGAGATGACTCCCGGGCAACAGAAAAGCCCCGCCCGCCGGGTCAGGGCTTTATGATTCGCTGCCTCGAAGTCCCTTTATTATCGCATTATTCATAAAAAGTGCAAGATGTCAAATCACCGCTCGCGGCGGAACACATATAATGGAGAACGCATCACCGGCTGGGAGACAAAGCCCTCCGCCGTTGTGATGCATGCCGGCCTAGCGGATCAGCCGAAAAAGGAGAGCGCATGGGAAAAATCATCGACGTATCCATGGAAGTTTTTTCCGGAATGCTCGTATGGCCGGGGGATGACGACGTGGAGCTGTACCGCACGCAGAAAATGGAGGAAGGCGCGCATAATAATTTTTCCCGAATCGCGTGCGGCGTGCACACCGGAACGCATGTCGACGCGCCGCGGCACTTTATCCCCGGCGGGACAACCGTCGAGCAACTGCCGCTTGAGATCCTTTTCGGCCCCGCCTGGACAGCCGATTGTACATCCGTGCCGCGCATCGGAGCGGATGCCCTCGAACGGGCAGGGATACCGGCAGGTACCAGACGGCTGTTGCTGAAAACAAGCAATTCTCAAACGCTCGAATCCATGACTGTCTTTCGTGATGATTACGCCGGATTGGACGAAAGCGGTGCGAAGTGGATTGTCGGGAGAGGGATTCAACTGGTGGGCAGCGATTTTCTTTCGGTGGCCTGCCGGGATCAGACCGGCCCGGTCCACCGTGTGCTGCTTGGGGCGGAGGTGATCCTGGTGGAGGGGTTGATTTTTAAGAACATCCCGCCCGGCGCGTGCCGTTTCACCTGTCTGCCGGTTAAATTTCGTGGGTCCGACGGGGCGCTTGCGCGCGCAATAGTGGAGGTTGAATAAGGTGGTGTAAAGAACGCAAGAGTTACAAGAAGGGGAAAACCGAGTCCAGGGGTTTCTTTATCCATTTGTGTCCTTTGTGTTCTTTATGGCAGAACAATGGCCACAAAGAATACAAAGGCGAAAACATTAAAAAATGTGATTGTCTGCATTGAAAAAACTCCTATCTATCCTTTATTCGGCGGGCGGGGGATCCAGCGCGCGACAGAGCGTTTGTATTCGAGATGCTCCTTACCGAAATCCCGCTCCAAACGCTGTTCCTCACCGCGTACGACGGTAGGGTGCATCATCGGCAGATAAAGGACAGCGGCCAGTAAGAGAATGGGTGATTGTTTGGCGAGCGATACTCCAAGCAATACAAGCGCACCCTCAAGATTGATCGGATTGCGGACCCAGTGGTGATTCCCACAGCGACCAGGTGTGTTATCGGATCCGCGGGTGCGCCGGTCGCGCCACCTCGCATCAGGAATGCAGCTACCGCTAGCGCGATCAAGCCCAATCCGGAAACCAAAAGAAGTCAACTGACGACCTCGGGCACCGGGGGCAGGGCGAAGGGCAGCAGTCTGTCCAATTGCAGACAAAGCAAGCCTGCCAGCACGACGGCGATGGATGCGGCCAGGTTGACGAGGATACGTTTCACACCATTAACCCGGTGATCTTGGATTGCCTAACCGGTCGGAGGCGGGTTTCCCTCCAAACCGAGCTCGGCCGCGATGGGCCGCATGGCCAGGATGACATTATCGACGTGTTCCCACAGTTCCACGCCGAATTCAGCGGCGCCCCGCTCGATCTCTTCGCGGTTGGCCCCGGCGGCGAAGGCCCTGTCCTTCCACTTCTTCTTCACCGATTTGGCGGTCAGGTCCGAGAGCGAGCGCGACGGACGCACGAGCGCGACGGCGGTGATCAAACCGGTCAATTCATCGCAGGCGAAGAGTGCTTTCTCCATGCGATTATCCCGCGTCACGCCGGTGTGATCGGCATGCGAGAGCACGCCGTGTACGATTTCCTCCGGTACGTTGCGTTGGCGCAGGATCGGCGCCCCGGCCTGCGGATGCCGCTCGAGGTCCGGATGGATCTCCCAGTCGAAATCATGCAGCAATCCGACCGCGCCCCACAATTCCGGGTCTTCTCCGGACTTCACGGCATAGAACCGCATGGCTGCCTCTACGGCCAGCATGTGGCGGATGAGGTTCTCGTTCTTTACGAATTCCCTGACGATGGCGAGGGCTTCTTCACGGTTCATGCGATTTTCCTTTCTATTACTCCCGCCTTTCCCCCTGTGGTCCTTCCATTTGCCTATACATCCTATAATCGCTTGCAAGGATGTCTGCATGGGCAAATGGCAAGACATACACTTAAGGGGGACCAGGGGGTGGTCACTCCAGCGGTTCCAGCGGCCCGAGGACCGGCTGTGGGTGGGTGATCTGCGTCTCCAAGATCGCGAAAATACAGGCCGCCCATTCGCGCAGGTTCCATTGGATGAGCGATGCGGTCCGGTAGATACGCCTGTCGGCGGCGACACCGACGGCGTCGATCCCCAGCTGATCGCAAAGATAAACCGCCCGCGGCAAATGAAATTCCTGCGAGACGAGGATGGCTTTTCTTACATTGAAGACAAAGCGCGCCCGGTAGCAGGAATCGTAGGTCCGGCGCCCGGCGAAATCGGGGACGAGGTCGGCTTCGGGGATGCCGAGCGAGATCGCGTACCGGCGCATGGCCTCAGGTTCGTTGTATTCCGGGAAGCGGTTGTCGCCGGTGAGGATGAGCTTTGATACTTTGCCGGCTTTGTAGAGATCGACCGCCGCGGCCACGCGGTCGGCCAGAACGGGCATGGGGGTGCCGTCGCGGGAGAGGCCGGCGCCGAAAACGATCGCCACCGGCGCTTCCGGGGCATCGGCCGCCGAAGGATAGATACGCGATTGGGTTTTTAAGCGGATATAAATCCATGGCCATCCGATCAGCAGGACACCGCCGAAGAGAAAGCCGATGGCCTTCCAGGGGAGTCGGATATTTTTCATGAGCTCCGGCTGCTCACTTGCCCTTCGAATTCCATCAGCTCGACGGGTGCACCGTCTTCCAGGATCATCGCGGTACGGACGCCGCCGGAAGGCGCGCTGACGGGGAACAGAACTTCCTTTCCCGCGAGCGCGGATTCGAGATCATCGACGACGAATGCGATATGCGGCACCGTCCGGATGATTTCCGGAAGCGGGCTGGTTTCCTCAAACCGCATCCATTCGATGCCATAGGGGCTTGTATCGAAACCGGAGACAAACATCCCGAATGCGGGAAGGTGTTTTTCGCCCGGCCGCGGAAGGGCGGTGGGGATCCCGAGATGGTGGTAGCGCCATCCGAGGCGCGTGACCGCGGCGGGAAATTTATGATCTTCCCGCCGGACGGGATAAAGAGAAGCAACTTTTGGTTGAAGGGATTCCGGCATCACACCTCATGATTTTGGAACGGACTAACGAAACCGAGGAATGAAGAAAGAAAAAACCCGGTTTCCCGGGTTAGTGCCGAAGCTGGGAGTTGAACCCAGATGGCCTTGCGGCCACTGCGCCCTGAACGCAGCGCGTCTGCCAGTTCCGCCACTCCGGCTTGAGGCATCAAATTGTATCGGGAAAAAGATATTTGTCAATCTTACGGATAGCCGGACCGAGCCGGTCGCAAGACCGGCTCGGTCCGGCTGCGCTAATCGTCTAATGGAAATCCTTCCATGCCCGGTTAAGGGCCTCGTCGGTCGTGCCGAACACCTCCGCTCCAAGCGATTCCAATACGGTGCGCTTCTCACCGCCCGCCGCCACGCCAAAAATCGAAATATGAATATCGAGGTACTTTCTTTTTAATAGGTCGACCGCGCTTTGTGTACCAATCACGCCGGTCGGCGAATCCTCGAAGACGGTGACCGCGGCCGCCGTTTGCTTTAGCTCGGCGAGCGGGGGCAGCAGCTTCCCATCCTCGACAAATACCCGGGCCGCTTCGAGGGACGCGCTTTCCCCGCCGCCGAGCGCGAGGGTGATCGCCGCCAGCGAATGCACCGGGCTGGGTTTCAGGTAGCCGTCGCTGATCTGGCCGTTCTTCCGGGCAAGCCACTGCAGTTGCCCGGCGCCGGCCAGCGGCAGCGATTCCAGGCCGAGGACTTTTTGGGCGATTTCCGCCTCGGGTGGGTAATCGGCAAGGTTGTCGCCGGCGGACAGCGGGCGGCAGGGCCGGGCGGTGATGATGGCGGAATGGATGCGCTTTTCCGCCTGCAGCGCGAGGATCCGGTCCCGCGCGGCCGCTGAGATACCCGGCCGGTCCAGTTCGGAAAGCAGGGAGGGGGTTTCAAGGACCGGCGCAATGCCGTATTGCTGTGCAAACCCCCGGCTGCCAAGCGTGAATTGCTGGAAGAATTGCATCACGGGCGAGCGCGCGAATTCCCGCGGGTGGCCAAGCACCAACCCGAGGAGGGTGTCGAACTCGTTTAACCGGATCAAATCTCCATCGGCATGTCCCGCTTCCTGTTTGAAAAGTTTCATGGCCGATGCCGAAGGGGTTTCGCCGCCCAGCGCCCCGACATGGTGCGCCCAAGCCGCGTAATCCGGTTCAGGCCGCGCACGTTCGGCGGAACCCAGCGCGCCCAGGCATTCTTCCAGATCGGGCGGCAGATGCAGTGCCGGATTGGCCTTCCAGAGCGTGAAGATGTCCGCCATCAGACAGATACCGGCGATATCCCACTCGCAGGTTATCCCTTGCGCTTCGAAAGATTCAATTGTCGATTCCTCGAGGTGCCTTTCCGGGTAACCTGCCGCGCGCGAAAAATGGGCAACGGTGCGGCGCAGCGCCTCACGGTAGCCAGCGGGATGAATCAGCACCCCGTCGAGATCAAACAGCCACAGGTTCATTTGTGCCGCCTTTCCAATTCGGCTTCCACATCGGAAAGTGTCAACCCGCGAGCGGCAAGCAGGACCAGCGTGTGATAGAGCAAATCCGCCGTTTCGCCGACAACCCGGTCGTCGGTTTGCCCGAGCGCGGCGACGATCGTTTCGGTGGATTCCTCCCCGACCTTCTGCGCGATTTTGTTTAATCCTTCGCCGAACAGCGCGCTGGTATAGGATCCTTCTTCCGGGTTGGCCTTCCGGTCGGCGATGACGGCCTCGAGGTGGCGCAGAAATCCGCCCGGAAAATTCTCCTCTTCCCCGGCAATATGGTTGAAGAAGCAAGACCGTTCGCTGGTGTGGCAGGCGGGGCCGGCGGGGATCACCTTTAATAGAACGGCATCCGCGTCGCAATCCAACCGGATTTCCGCGACGCGCATCGTGTTCCCGGAGGTCTCGCCCTTGCGCCACAAGGCTTTGCGTTCACGGCTCCAGAAATATGCATCGCGGGTCTCGAGTGTTTTTTGCCAGGCTTCACCGTTCATCCAGGCCAGCATCAACACTTCGCCGGTGCGGGAATCCTGCGCAATGGCGGGCACCAAACCTTGATCGTTGTATTGGGGGTCCATAAAATCTCCAAGTGCTGACCTCTCCTCCACCTCCGACCCCTTCGGGGTCGCCTCTTCCCCTTCCCCATAGTGGTGAGGGGGAAGGGGATGGGGGTTGGGGGGAGGGGTCAGGTTATCCTCACCTTTACTCCGTTTTGATCCAGATATTGTTTCAACGCCGCGACGGTGGTGATCCCGTAGTGAAGGAGCGAGGCGACAAGCGCAGCATCGGCTTTTCCATCCGTAAGGACCTGGCGCAGATGCTCGGCCTCTCCGCCGCCGCCGGAAGCGACAACCGGGATGCGGACGGTTTCGGCGATCTTGCGGGTCAGGTTGATGGCATATCCTTCCCGCGTGCCATCGGTGTCGATGGAATTTATCACCAGTTCGCCCGCGCCGAGATCCTCGCCGTGGCGGGCCCAGGCCAGCGCATCCAACCCGGTGCGGGTGCGGCCGCCGTGTGTGACGATTTCATATCCGGACGGTGTGCCGGAAGCGGGCGGAACCGACAGTACGTCCATTGACAGCACGACGCATTGCGCGCCGAATGCGCGTGAAGCATCTGCAATCAATTGCGGGTTCTGCACCGCCGCGGTGTTGACGTTGATCTTTTCAGCGCCGGCCAGGAGAACCTTTGCGCAATCCTCGACCGTCCGCAGTCCGCCGCCGACCGAAAACGGGATGAAGACTTGAGCGGCAACCGCGGCGACGACGTCGAGCATAATATCCCGCCGGTCACTCGAAGCGGTGATGTCGTACAGAACCAGTTCATCAATCCCGGCTTCATAATACCGGTGCGCCGTCTCGACCGGATCGCCGATATCCTTCGTCTCGACAAATTTTATGCTTTTTGCCAGGCGGCCGTCGCGCACATCCAGGCAGGCGATGATCCGTTTGCTCAGCATCTTCTGTTACCTCCCGCTCCCGTTCCAGGCGGCGAAGTTGCGCAGGATACGCAACCCGGCCGGCCCGCTTTTTTCCGGGTGGAATTGCGCCGCGATCAGGTTAGCGCGGCCGATCACGGCCGGGAAGGGGGATCCATACTCGCACTCCGCCATCACACACTCCGGATCTTCCGGGCGGGGATAAAAGGAATGCACAAAATAGAACTCCTCATCCGCGGCCGCCCCCTGCAGGACGGGATGCTCCCGGATAATTTTGATCCGGTTCCAACCCATATGCGGGATTTTCAACGATGGATCCGAAAAGACAAACCGTTTGCTCATGCCCGGAAGCAGCCCCAGGCAGGCGGTATCACCCTCCTCGGAATGCTCCAGTACGATCTGGGATCCGAGGCAGATACCAAGGATGGGCGTACCGCGCGCGTACGCCTCCCGTAGCGCGGCATCCAATCCGCGCGCGTGCAGGACTTCCATCGCACTGGCCGCCTGACCGACGCCGGGAAAAATCACTTTTTCGGCGCGGCGGAGGATATCCGGATCGGGGGTGATGACGGATTCGACTCCGAGATGGGAGAGCGCGCGCTGGACCGAAGTGATGTTGCCGGCTTTGTAATCCACGATGTGAATCATGTTTTACCGCCATCCTTTGGTTTGGGAGTCCGTTTTCCGTTGCGAGCCGACAGGCCGGCGCTTCCGCCTTCAAACGCCAATGCCGATCGGAGCGGGAATGCGCCTTCATACAATGCCCGGCCGATGATGATGCCGGGCAGGCCGGCCTGGGCGGCGGCCTCGACATCCCGGAGCGAAGCCACACCGCCGGAGGCGATCACCTGCAGACCGGTCTCCTGCATCAGCCTGAAGGTTACCGGGATGTTGACGCCCGCCGATACACCGTCACGCTCGATATCGGTGAAGACACACCAGCGGACTCCCCGGGAAAAAATCCTTCGGCCGAGTTCGATGGCGTCCATCTTGGAATCTTGCTCCCAGCCGCGGGTTTTCACCTTTCCATCGAGTGCGTCAATGCCAATAGCGATGCGCTCAGGGTCAATCATGCGCATAGCCACATCGATAAGTGAAGGATCTTCTATCGCGGCTGTACCAATCACCACCCTGGACACGCCCGCATCCAATGCGCGTTGGATTCTAGAAAAATCACGCATCCCGCCGCCATACTGCACTTTCAATCCGGTTTTAAGGATATCGGATAGTGCGGCC
This sequence comes from Anaerolineales bacterium, assembly GCA_034430775.1. Lineage (GTDB taxonomy): Bacteria > Chloroflexota > Anaerolineae > Anaerolineales > RBG-16-64-43 > JAFGKK01. The sequence continues at coordinate 23,103 of DAOUDU010000057.1, forward strand.
TCATTCGTGGAAGCGGATTCGCCAAAAGCCCCATCCAGATTAACAACGTGCAGCCACGAAGCGCCCTCGGACTTCCAACGGCGGGCCATTTCAAGCGGATCGTCGCCATAGATAGTCTGCCGGAGCGGATCGCCCTGTGAAAGGCGGACGACCTTTCCGCCGCGCAGATCAATCGCGGGGTAGATGGTGAATTGGGTCATTGGAAAACCACTCGTTTCTCTCCCTCACCCCGCCGGTAAAGCACCGGCTCCCCTCTCCCAGCTTATGCTGGGAAAGGGACAGGGGATGAGGAGATTTTAAATGACACCTTTTGTCGATGGGATGCCACCGGCGCGGCGCGGATCGATCTGTGTCGCCCGGTCGAGCGCGCGCCCGCAGGCCTTGAACATTGCCTCGGCCTGGTGATGATCGTCGCCGCGTTCCAGCAGCCGCACATGCACGGTGGCCTTCGCCGCGGATGAGAAACTGCGGAAGAAGTGCTCCACCAGTGTGACAGGCAGTTCGCCGATTGTCACCAGCGCCCATTCGGCGCGCACCAGGCAGTACGGCCGGCCGGAAAAATCGACCACCGCCAGCGCCAGCGCCTCGTCCATCGGCACCACCGCGTGCCCGATCCGCACCAGTCCGCGCTTCTCCCCAAGCGCACGGTCCAGGGCTGCACCGAAGGCCATGGCCGTATCTTCCACCGTGTGATGCAGATCGACATGCGTATCGCCTTTAGCCGAAACTTTCATATCGAAAAGGCCGTGCACCGCGATATGGTCGAGCATATGGTCGAGGAATCCGATCCCGGTGTCGATCTCCGCCCGGCCTTTCCCGTCGAGCGCGAGTTCCACGCGGATCTCGGTCTCTTTGGTTTTACGTTCAATCGTCGCTTTGCGCATGGCGGCTCCTTAATCGGCTCCCGAGTACCATTTCTGTCCCAACCCTCTCCCCCTTCCCGAGTTTCGGGAAGGGGGAGAGGGTGGCCGAAGGCCGGGTGAGGGGGTTAGGACAGTTCCTTTAGGGCTTCCATCAACGCATCCGTATCCCGCGGCTTACCGACCGAAATGCGCAGGCAATCGCGCAGTCCGGGCTTATTAAAGTACCGCACCAGGATACCCCGTTCGGCAAGTTCCATTTGCACGGTGCGCGGATCGCGGCCGGTCATCCGGCACAGGAAGAAGTTCGACCGGCTGGGATAAACCTTAATCCATGAGATCTGCTGCAGCTGTGTGTACATCCGCTCCCGCTCGGCGATGATTTTATCGAAAGTTTTCTTCATCGCATCGTAATCATCAAGCGACGCCATGGCCGCCTGGTACGCTGCGGCGTTCACGTTATACGGCTGCTTCATTGTCATCATCCGCCTCATCAAGCTTTGCGGGAAGATGCCGTACCCGACCCGCAGCCCGGCCAGGCCGGCCCATTTACTGAAGGTCCGCAGGACGGCCAGGTTCTCAAAATCCTGCGTCCAGTGGATTCGGCTGCCGCCGGAAAACTCCGCATACGCTTCGTCCAGAACAACCAGCACCGGCAGTTTCAGCAGCCGGCGGAGCGTTTCATCCGGAACGACCGAACCGTCGGGGTTGTTCGGCGAGCAGACGAAGAGGATCTTCGCGCGTTTTTCCACCCGCACCGCTGCCTCGATACCTTCCACATCGAGCGAGAAATCGGCCTTGCGGTCGACCCGCAGAACACGCGCGCGGTGCACGCCGGCGGAAAACGAATACATACCGAAGGTCGGCGGACAGTTAATGATCGCATCCCCCGCATCCAGCACCACGCTCATCACCACGTCGATGGGCTCGTCCGCCCCGGCGCCGGTGAAAATCCGATCCGCCGGGAGATTGAGAAATTCACCCAGACGCTTGCGCAGCAGCGTGTTTTCCGGGTCCGGATAGATGCTGAAATATTTTCCTGTGGCGACCCTTTCCAACGCGTGCTGCGACATTCCGTAGGGATTCTCATTAGCGTCGAGTTTTACGATCCGCTTTTTTGTTTTAGCGAATTTCGCGGCGAACACCTCGAAAGGAATAACCGCCGTGTAGGCTTCCGGCTCGGCGCCCTCGGGTAAAAAGCGGAACCGTTCACTGGTTTCGGGTTTTTCTCCGGCGCCGGTTTCGGTCCGCAAGCGCGCTGCCTCGGCGTGGGAATCCAGGCTTTCGGCGCGGGCGATCGTTTCCGCGTGCGGGCTGATCCGGGCCGCGGTCGCTTCATCCAGCGCGATCAGGCTGGTGATGCGCACGAAATCCAGCACGTTCAGCGGCGAGGCGAAGCGCGCCGTGCCGCCGGTCGGCATCACATGGCTCGGACCGGCGGTGTAATCGCCGAGGACTTCGAAGGACCGTTCGCCGAGGAACAATCCGCCGGCGTTGCGAATCCGCCCCTTCCAGGAATCCGGATCCGCCACCGACAGGCACATGTGCTCGGGGGCATACCCGTCGGCGGCCGCGACCGCGCTTTCGAGATCCGGCGTGATAACGATCCCGCCCTGGCCGGAGATCGCGGCGGCGATGATATCCGCCCGCCCGCGGCTTTCGATTTGTCTCGCCACTTCCGCCTGGACCTTTTCCCCCAGCGCGCGCGAGGGCGTGATCAGGATGGCCGTGGCCAGACGGTCATGTTCCGCCTGGGCCAGCAAATCCGCCGCCACCCACGCGGGATTGGCGCCGTCGTCCGCAACCACCACCGTCTCGGTCGGGCCGGCCAATCCATCGAGCCCGACGATACCGAACACCTGCTGCTTGGCCAATGTGACAAAGATGTTCCCGGCGCCGACGATCTTGTCCACCCGCGGAATGGTTTCCGTTCCGTAGGCAAGCGCGGCCACCGCTTGCGCGCCGCCGATGCGGTACAGCGCGCTGATGTTGGCCAGATAGGCGCAGGCCAGGACGACATCCGGGACCGAACCGTTTTCCCGTCCGGGTGGGGTGACGACAATCACATCCTCGACTCCCGCCACCTTGGCGGGAATGGCCGACATCAGCAGCGACGAGGGCAGGGGAGCGGTCCCGCCGGGGACGTACACACCGACCCTTTGCAACGGTGTGACCTGCTGGCCCAACGTACCGCCCAGATCATTCGTCGTCCAGGAGGGAATCGGCTGGCGGGTGTGAAACGCGCGGATCCGCTCGGCGGCAAGCGTAAGCGACCGCCGCAGATTTTCAGGGATCCGCTCGTACGCGTCCTGCCACTCGGAGGGAGGGATACGCGGGTCGTCGATCCGCTGTCCGTCGGCTTTTTCCGTCCAGCGGGCGACGGCACCGTCCCCGTTATTCCGCACGTCGGTAAGGATCCGCCGCACAGCTTCCGCGGGCGTGAGCGGTTCGCCGAATACGCGCGCAAGGCTTTCCCTCAGCGCCGAAGGGGTTTCCTCGCCCTGCGGTTTCCGTTTCAGGATCGTCTGTTTGGCTTCCGACAGGCCGATAATTTTAAACATTCATCCTCCAAGCCTCACTTCCATCTCCCATCCCCCTCGGCCCGAACAGCGGAGCCGGGGCGGGCTACCCTCTTTCCTGGGATAAGCCAGGAGCGAAGGGGTGCAGGGGTAGGGGATGAGGTTTATTTTCCCAGTTCTTCCCGCATACGCACGAAGCGCGCCGGTTCTTCTTCGAAGATATACGTCACCGGTGAGACGACCACGCCGCTGCCGCCGATCGCCCGAAGCTGTTGAACCGCGCGCACGATTTTTTCCTTGCGGACGACGATATTAACGGCGAACCATTCCTGCTTCCCGCCCGCGCGGGTAAATACCTCGCACACCGTCGGCCCCTGCAGTCCGCCAAGATCGGTCTGGTCGAAGATTTTGGCGGCAATCTCCTGCTGGGATTTCCCGCGCATATTGGCGAACACGATGTACGCTTCCTGCGCGCGCAGGTATGCTTCGATATATTCGAGCAGCGTATGCGCCGCCTCCAGCACCTCGGGGCGCGCTTTCAGCGCCGCGCGGTTGGCAATCAGGCAGGCCTGGGAACGGATGATTTCCCCGTTCTTAAGCGGCAGCAGATGATTATCCCGCAGGGTGGTTCCGGTCGATACCAAGTCGCTGATCATATCCGCGTACCCGATTGCAGGCGCAACCTCGAGCGTGCCCTCCGAAGCTATTAATTCGAACGGTTCGACTTTCTTTTCCCGCAGGAACCGGGCCGTGAGGACGGAGTATTTTGTCGCCACCCGCAGCGGTTTGCCCTCCTTCGGCATGCCCGGCGCCTTGCGCGCGAGGTCGGCGACGCTTCTGACGCCTTCCCATCCCTCAGGCACCGCCATCACGAGCGAACAGGTTCCAAAACCGAGTGAATCGTGCAGGATGAATACATCGCCGTCTCCGCCTTTTTTCTCCTCGATCAGGTCCGTTCCGGAGATCCCGAAATCGAGACTCCCCTGGCGGACGCCGACCACGATATCTCCGGGGCGTTGGAACAGCACAGTCAGGCCGGGTACGGCCGGGATCCTGGCCTGGTACTGGCGCGGATTGGGCTTGAAGACATCCAGGCCGCACGCCTTCAGAAAATCCAGTGCTTCCGATTCCATTCGGCCTTTCGACGGTAAGGCCAACCGAATATCCGTTCTGTCCTTCATCTCTCCTCCAAAAAGAAAACGCCCTCCGGCTGAGGGAGGGCGCATGAAAAAACGTACCATAGAAAAGCGCGGCCGCTCAACTCAGCAATGTGGGTTGACCCGGAGTATGAGCATGACCATGGGAAAGCCGCGCGTTCATAATGGGCCGAATATACCAATGAAGCCGGGTTTTGTCCAGCGGGTAAATGGAGAACGCGGATTCCGCGGACGAGATCACAGATGGCACAAGTAAACCCAAGCATGGGGATGGCGCATTAGAAATGATCCGATTGGGCCGGCCGATTCATAGAATATAATGGGCGAGGATCGGAAAACCACTTTTCGCGGATTGGAACCCATGTATCGGTTGAAAGAGCTCGCCGGGCGAATCCTTCCCATCTGGCAGAACACCAACCCAGTTGAGGATCGGAGAGCCGCGATCCTGGCTTTCTGCGTCCTTGGAATCTGGCTTGCGGGTGTCGTTTTCACCGAATCGCAGCATGAATTCTGGCGTGACGAAGTGCGCCCGCTTTCCCTTGCCCGAGCGGCGGAGTCTCCGGCGGATCTGTACGCCTCCGTGCAATACGACGGACACCCCATGCTTTGGCATTTTCTCCTGTATGCCGGTAATGCGATCGTTAATTCACCCCTGATTCTCCCGGTCCTTGGCGTGGGTGTTGGTTTTCTCGCGGTCGCCGTGCTCATGTTTTTCGCGCCCTTTCCATTCTGGTTTAAATGCCTGTTTATTTTTTCGGCGCTGCCATTTTATGAATATTCCGTAATGGCGAGGAATTACGGCATAAGCATGCTGCTACTGTTCCTGATCGCGCTCCTGTACCGGCATCGGGATACTCTGGGATGGCTGCTGGTGTTCCTCCTCATCCTGCTGGCGAACACCAACGCGTATTCGGTCGTCTTCGCCGGGTTGATCGCCGGGGTCTGGGCCTGGGATCTTTTCGCAGATCGCAAAGCGGCGCTTGCCCGCGGAAAAGTATTCTCGTTCGGCCTTGGCATGGTCCTTCTCTTGGCCGGAATAGTTGCCAGCATCATTTGTTTCATGCCCCGCGAGAATACTATCCTGAGTCCCATCCGGCAAACGTTGAATTTTCAGAATATCTTTGCGGCTTTGGAGAAATCGGCGCTGCATCCCGAGCTGATCTTCGACCGATTGATGCCGGATTGGGTTCCGAATGCCGCGGTGGCGGCCATTCTATTTGTCCTCATCCTCGGGCTTTTCCACAGGTTTCCGCTCTTTGCTGCTGTCCTGATCGGAGAGGGTTCATTCGGGATCATCTTCGAACTGGGATATCCCGGATATTACCGTCATCAAGGCCTGTTCCTGATTTTCGCCGTGTTCCTGTATTGGCTGGCGATGGATCGGCGCGGAGATGCAGCGATACCCAGGATCCCGCGCTGGCTCTTTTCGATAGGAGCGTGTGTTGCGCTTCCATTGATATTCCTTGCGGGGATAATCCAACTGCGGGACACCGCCTGGCGGGACATACGGATGGAGGTATCCTCGAGCAAGGCGTTCGGTGTATTTCTCAAGGATCCCCGGTATCGAGACGCCATCCTGCTGCCTGAACCGGATTACCTGATCGAATCCGTTGCATATTATGCGGAAAATGATATTTACCTTCCGCGCGAGCGCCGTTTCAGCAAGAGCGTATCCTGGACGACGGATTCGAGCGCCTTCCTCTCCATGGAGGAATTGCTCGCCATGGCACGCGATCTTCAGAGCGCATATGGCCGCCCGGTCCTGATCGTCCTGGGACATTTTGATCTCGATTTATCGCAAGCCGGTGAATTGAAGTATTCATACAATAAATTCTTCACCTGGGATTCGGAAAGCGCAGCGGATTTTCTACGGTCGACCATACTTGTTGCGGAGTTTGACCGCGCGCTGGAGGACGAAAATTATCGGATCTATGTTTTCCGTGAGGAAGCAGCCGGAGAGCCGATGAGTTGTTTTGGCTGCGGCAGCCGATCGGCGGAAGCTTTCACTCTCCGCAAGCAACGCATCACCACGCCGATTCCGCTCTCCGCGGCGGAATGGAAATCCTTTTTCTTCGATCCGAATAGGGGGCAGGGTATTTCACCCCCTATTTATGACTTGTAGTCCGGCTGTAGACGGCAGCCTCTCGCGCCTATTGGAAGGGCTTCCATCCGTTTGTTGATTACGGCCGGATTCCGGACCCGAAAAAGCTCCCTGTCATCTATACTATAGAAGGGTTCTTTGGTACCCTACCCGCCGCTTTTGGGTTAACCCTTCACGGCAAACAGCTTTGGGAGGTGCGATATGAAAATCGCAGTTATCGGCGGCGGTTCCACGTATTCGCCCGAACTTGTTAACGGCCTGCTCGAACGCACGAAAATCCTTCCCGTACGCGAGCTGTGGCTGGTGGATATCGATCCAGAACGCCTGGAGATCGTCGGCGGGTTCATCCGGCGCATGGTCGCCGCGGCGGGCAATCCGTTTTCCGTCGAACTGACGGATGATTACAAGCAGGCTGTTGCAGGGGCATCCTATGTGGTGACTCAGCTGCGGGTCGGGAAGATGCCCGCCCGCCGCGAAGATGAGTATCTCGGGAAGCGACACGGCCTGATCGGTCAGGAAACGACCGGCGTCGGCGGGATGGCCAAGGCCCTGCGGACGATCCCGGTCGTGCGCGCCATCGCGACCGAGATGTGCCGTGCCTCTCCCAAGGCGGTGCTGGCGAATTTCACCAATCCCGCCGGGCTTATCACGCAGGCGTTGACGGACGTGCTGCCGCACGGGCAGGGGATCGGCGTATGCAATGTGCCGATCACCACCCGGATGAATATCATCACACGGCTGGAAAAGCTGACCGGTACAAAGATCGATCCCGCACGGACACGGCTTGATACGCTGGGATTGAATCATCTCTCCTGGCACCGCGGGTTCACGCTCGACGGGGAGGATATGTGGGGTCGGGTCCTCGAGGATACGGTGAAGGAATTGCGGGCGCAGGCCGATCCGGAATGGGATCCGGATTGGATCCAAGAACACCGTTTGCTTCCAAATTATTATCTGCAATACTATTACTATACCGCCAAGAAACTCGCGGCGCAGGAAAAGTGGCCGCCCTCACGGGCCGAGGAAGTGATGGAGATCGAGAAGCGGCTGCTGGCGGAGTACGCCGAGCCGGACCGGACCGCGCCGCCGGAGGATCTGATGAAGCGCGGCGGGGCCTATTATTCCACAGCCGCGACCCAGCTGATCGCCGCCCATCACGCCGGCGCGGGGGAAGTACACGTCATTAACATCGCCCATCACGGGGCGGTGGAAGGCTGGCCGAAGGATTGGGTGCTGGAGATGCCCGCTGCCGTCGCGCGCGGATCGGTCCAGCCCATTCCCGCGCCGCCGCTGCCGAAGATGTGCTTTGACCTGGTCGCCCGCGTGAAGGAATACGAACTCCTGACCGTCCAGGCGGCGGTCCATGGCGACCGCAAGGCGGCGTTGGATGCGCTGCGCTCCCATCCGCTTGGCCCGGGTTCGGACCAGGCCGAGGCGGTCCTGAAGGATATGCTGGAGACCAACCGAAAATACCTTCCGCTGTTCTGGGAGAAATAGGAATGGGGAAAGCCTTGAGAGGGGTCGCTCGCAATGACAGATATGGCGATCTACTCCATCCCGCCATGATGCAGCGATGCCAAAGGATTAGGATATGTCACCACAGCGGAAAATCCTACTGGGTGTGGATATCGGCGGGACCAAAACCCACGCGCTATTGGTGGATGAAAACGGGGCGGTTCTCGGCTTCGGCAAAGCCGGGCCCGGGAACCACGAATCGGTCGGTTGGGATGGCCTGACCGGCGCCCTGCAATCGGCGTTGGATGCGGCGTGCAAGGAAGCTGGAATACACATTGATGCGGTCTTGGCCGCGGGATTCGGTATCGGCGGGCTGGATTGGGACGCTCAGGAGCAGGCCACCCGCAAAGCGATCGGAAAAACCGGTTTGCGCTGCCCGATGAAGCTGGTGAATGACACCATCCTGGGCCTGGTCGCGGGCGCAACGGAAGGGTGGGGGGTTGCGGTCGTCTCCGGAACCGGATGCAACTGCTGGGGGTGGAACCGGGATCGCACCCGGATCGGGCGCGTCACCGGCGGCGGGACGGGTCTGGGGGAAGGTGCGGGCGCTTCGGAGTTGATGGCCGAAGCGGCCAAGGCAGTCGCCCGCGCGTGGACCAAACGGGGCCCCGCAACCGCTCTGTCGGATGTGTTTGTGGAGTGTGCCGGCGCACGCGATCTTCCCGATTTGTTCGAAGGGCTGATGGAGGACCGCTACCGGTTGGATGCCTGTTCTGCTCCACGGATTTTTGAAACCGCAGCCAGGGGGGATGCCGTGGCGCAGGGATTGATTGATTGGGCCGGGACGGAAATCGGTGAAATGATTGCCGCGGTCGTCCGTCAATTGGAATTCCAGAAACTGGAATTTGATGTGGTGATGATCGGCAGCATGTTCGACGCCGGACCGGTTCTGACGGATCCGATGCGCCGGAAAGTCCAAACGGAAGCCCCGCGCGCACGGTTCCTCCGCCTGTCCTCCCCGCCGGTAGTCGGTGCGGCGATCCTGGCGTTGGAGCAGGGCGCTTTCACGGTCTCCGAACAGGTAAAAACACGGCTCGCGCGCGAAACGATTGCGCGTCTGTAGTCCGTCTGGAAATAAAATTCCGAGAGGCTGAAAGCCCCGAGGAATCGGCTTCTTTTTAATCGCCGATTTCTCGCTTTCGCCTTCGGCTTCGGCTCGGAATGACCTCACAAGATTTCGAAAGGCGAGGCAACCGATGGAATCACTGCTTTGGAAGGAGATACACGAACAACCGGAAGTCATCCGGCAGTTGATCGCCACCGAGCAAGATCATGCGCTCCGCCTTGGCCGGGAACTTCGCGCAAAGAATTGCCGCTTTGTCTTTCTGGCAGCGCGAGGCACCTCCGATAACGCCGCCCGGTACGGGCAGTATCTTTTTGGCGGGATCAACCGCCTGCCGGTCGCGCTTTCCGCTCCCTCGCTATTCACCGCCTACCGGACTCCGCCCCGTCTCGACGGCGCGCTGGTAATTGGCATATCGCAATCCGGGCAGTCGCCGGATATCGTTGAGGTGCTGGAGGAAGCCCGCCGGCAGAATGCGCCGACCGTCGCGATCACCAACGAGGGAAATTCACCCCTGGCCCGGGCGGCCGAGCATGTGCTTCCGCTGGGGACCGGGCGCGAGCAGAGCGTGGCGGCCACCAAAACGTACACCGCGACCCTGGCGATGATCGCGATGCTTTCCCTCGCGCTCGAGGACCGGCTGCGTCCGGAATCTTTGCTGCCGGTCATCCCATGGATGGAAACCACTCTCAAGACGGAGCCACAGGCGCAGGCCGCCGCCGAACGAATAGCGGATTCCAGCCGCGCGGTTGTTCTCGGGCGGGGCTACCAATACTGTACCGCGCACGAGATTGCCCTGAAGATCAAGGAACTTTCCGGCGTGGAGGCCGAGCCGTATTCGATGGCGGATTTCAAACACGGACCGATTGCCATGGCGGAGGGTGGACTGCCCGTGATCTTTGTCTCCCAGGGCGCGACCTTCCAGCGGGAAATGGTCGAACTCGCCGATATTGTCCGGTCGCAGGGGGCGCGGGTGCTTGCCCTGGCGGACGCGCTTCCCGGGATCCAAACGGCCGATTCATGGATTCCCCTTCCAGCGGGGGAACCCGAATGGCTGATGCCAATTGCCGCGATTTTACCCGGCCAGTTGCTGGCCTTTCATCTGACCCGGGCACGCGGGATGGATCCGGACCGGCCAAGGCACATCCGCAAGGTGACACTGACGCATTGATTCCGCGAACCAAGATCCCGGGAAGATGATAATGCAGTACCAAATAGAAAAGACCACGAAGACACAAAGACATAAAAATGAATTTCTTTTTTCTTCGTGTCTTTATGTCTTTGTGGTATAGAACTTTTTGTTTTCAGAAGGAAAAAATATGAATAATAAGCAGCGCCTGATCGTCAATGCGGATGATTACGGCCGAACTCCGGGCGTGTCAAAAGGAATCCGCAAAGCCCATCGCGATGGGGTCGTTACCTCGACGACCGCGCTGATGAATATGCCCGGGATCGAGGAGGATGTGCGGGTGGCGATGAGGGAAACGCCGGATCTTGGTTTAGGCGTACATCTGGTGCTGACGTGTGCTTCGCCGCTCCTGCCGTTAAGCGCACTGGATTCCATCACCGGCGGGCGTGACACCTTTCCGTCACTGGAGGATTTCATCCGCAATCTGACCGGGATAAACCCGAACCAAGCCGCCGCTGAATGGGATGCGCAAATCCGGAAATTCATATCGATCAGCGGACGGAGGCCGGATCATCTGGACTCCCATCACCACGTAACCTACTTTTCCGAACCGCTATTTGTGAAATTTCTGGATCTTGCGCAGCGGTATGCGTGCCCGATCCGGATCCCGTATCCTTGTCCGTCAGGCGGTTGCGACGGCCTGCCGGATGAGCTCAGCGGGCCGGTGCGGGAATTCGTCCCACGGCTGACAGCAGCCTTCGGAACAAAAAAACCGGATTGGTTTATCGGGACCTTTTATGACGAGCAAGCGACCGATGAGCAGCTGGCGGCGATAATCGACCGGTTGGGGCCGGGCATCTCGGAGATCATGTGCCACCCAGGGTATGCGGATCAGGCGCTGCTTGACGGTTCAGCCTACAGCAGGCCGCGCGAACGGGAGATCAAGATTCTCACAAGCGATGCCGTCCACCGGAAGCTTGTCGGGCAAGGGATACGGTTGATTGATTATTCCGCATTGCGATAGCTAGTAGTAAATACAAAATCCAACCACAAAGACACAAAGGCATAGGAATTGCTTGGTGTCTTCGTGTCTTTGTGGTTGGTAAAATGCAGGATCCAGAAATGGATGATAGAGGATACCACTTTCCGGCCTTTCAAATACAATTAACGATCCCAGGAAAAATCTTGGGCGCAAGAGAAAAAAGGCATTCGATTGAAAAATAATTTTTAAAAAAACTCCAAGGAATTAACCATTCCATGAAATCCGTACCGCCAATTCCGTTTTTCCCCGAAAACCGCAAGCGGTATAAGGGGTAGAATTGGATCATAAACCTAGGAGGACCCCGATGGCAGACACAAGCCCCATTTCCCTGAAGGCCGTTGCTCAAATGATCGATCACTCGCTGCTGCACCCGACGATGACCGACACAGACATCCTGGCCGGGTGTGAACTGGCGAAAAAATATCAAACCGCGACGGTATGCGTCAAACCGTACGCCGTTCCCATGGCGCGCGACGCGCTGGCCGGATCCGGCATGGGCCTCTGCGCGGTGATCGGGTTCCCGCACGGCAACAGCACGACCGGGATCAAAATCGCCGAGACGCTGCAAGCCGTCAAGGATGGTGCGTCTGAGATCGATATGGTGATCAACATCGGAAAAGCGATCGGCGGGGATTGGGAGTATGTCGGTTGGGAAATTCAGGTTATCAATGATGCTTGTCTTGCCGGGAACGCTATTCTTAAGGTCATCTTTGAGACGGATTATCTCCAGGATAACCAAATCATCCAGTTGTGCGGGATATGCTCGCAGGTCCCGGTCGCCTTTATTAAAACCTCGACCGGATACGGCTTTGTAAAGCAACCGGATGGAGGATATTCGTATCGCGGTGCGACGGAATACACCGTGGCGTTGATGCGGAAACACGCGGACCCGAAGGTTCAGGTCAAGGCCGCGGGCGGCATCCGGACCTTGGACGATCTGCTGCGATTCCGGACGCTCGGCGCTACACGCATCGGCGCGACCGCGACCGAGACGATTTTAGAGGAAGCGAAGCGGCGCGGGTATTGCTGAACCGTCCGGCAGGTGATTCCGATCTCCGGCGGTATTACCCGATCAGCGCGGGCGACATGATGGTTCCGGAAAGGAAAGCAGGCAATGGAGAAAAAGCCGATGCGGGGGATGCCTGATCGCGCGGAGAATTCCGAAGCCGCCCGGCCGCGTCCAACCCCGGGGTTCATCCTCGCCAACATTCACATCGGCACCGGCCGTTCGCTCTGGCCGGCCGTCGTCAAAGCCGCCGAACAGCATGATGTCAACCCGATCTGTTTCCCCGGCGGCGGCTTGCGCGCATCCACCGGTTTCGAAGCCCAACGCAATGCCATATACGATCTGGTGAAGCCCGAAAGCGTGAATGGGCTGATCAGCTGGTCCTCCCGGGTATTCTCAATTTATCGGAAATGGGCGGTCCGGCGGCACGGATTGCCCCCAGGCCATTGTGTATCGTACATGGGCAGCAGGATCCGATATTTCCGTTTCCGGGCGCCGTCCGCGAAATCCAGACGGTGCGGCAGGCCTATGCCCGGAGCGGCGCTCCGGATTCATGCCGGCTCGCGGATCATCCCGGCGGTCATGAATATCACAATGAACTGAGCCGGGCTTGGCTGGATAGCTGGCTGTAATACCTTGCCCTACCGGCAGATCACCGGTTTCGGGGCAATCAAAATAGTGAAAGGGTGTTTTTTTTATGGATCCTGCCTTGCACTTGTTTACCCGTCATTCCCGCGTGGTTTTAGCGGGAATCCAGGGATTTATAGGGATGGATGCCCGGCAAGTACACGCGGGCATGACGATCTACAGGGTGCTCCATTGCTCTCAGGAGACAACCCCGCGCAGGGATGAGAGGGGATCGGGCATGAGCAGTTGGATATTTCCAGGCGGAGTGCACTTATGAAAATAGTGACATTTGGTGAGATCATGCTGCGCTTGTCCCCGCCGGGCTTCCAGCGCTTCCGGCAGGCGCATGCCTTTGATATCGTCTACGGGGGAGGGGAATCGAATGTGGCGGTGACCCTCGCGGATTTTGGGGAAACGGTCGAGTTCGTGACCCGTCTTCCGCAAAACGATCTGGGCGAGGCGTGCCTTGCCGCGCTGCGCGCGCGCGGCGTACTGACCGGTCATGTGGCGCGGGGCGGGGAGAGGCTCGGAATCTATTTCCTCGAAAATGGCGCCGCGCTGCGCGGCAGCAAAGTTATTTACGACCGGACGGGATCCAGCTTCGCCGGCATCCAGTCCGGCATGATCGACTGGCCATCCGTCCTGGCGGACGCCGACGGATTTCATTGGACCGGGATCACGCCGGCCGTCTCGCAAAGCGCAGCGGAGACCTGCCTCGAGGCGGTCAAGACCGCCCGGCGGCTTGAAAAAACCGTGTCCTGCGATCTGAACTATAGGTCCAAGCTCTGGAAATGGGGAAAGCCGGCCGGTGAGATTATGGCGGAGCTCGTAGCCCAGTGCGATATTACCGTCGGTAACGAGGAAGACGCCGACAAGGTATTCGGCATTCGCGCTCCGGAGTCCGACATCGCGGCTGGCAAAGTGGAGGCGGATACATACAAGTTCGTATGCGAAGCGCTGGTTAAGCGGTTCCCCAATCTGCAGGCGGTTGCCGTCACACTGCGCGGTTCGCTTTCCGCCAGCCATAACACCTGGTCGGGCGTGTTGTGGACGAAAAGTGGATTCTATACCGCGCCGGACTATGACATTCTGCCGATCGTGGACCGTGTCGGAGCGGGAGACGCGTTCACCGGCGGATTACTCCACGGCTTGCATGCCTATCCGGACGATCCGGAAAAAGCGCTGCGATTTGCCGCGGCCGCCTCGTGCCTCAAGCACAGCATCTCCGGGGATGCCAACGTCGTTTTCGCCGCCGAAGTGGAGCAGTTGATGGCGGGCGATGCCTCCGGGCGGGTCTCGCGGTAAAACCGAATGCGACTCTTGACGTTTGTCCTCGATGGTCAGGCACGGATAGGAGCCCAGGTTGCGCGTTCCGGGGGTATTTGCGTGCTTGATTTGAATCAAGCCCTCTCGACGCTTCCGGTTGAAATGAATGCCTTCCTGACCGCCGGCGAACCGGCTTTGCTTATGGCTCGCAGGGCGCTGCAGGAAGCGAAGGACGGCGATTTCCTGTATGAAGCGGAAATTCAATTGACGGCGCCGGTTCCCCATCCGGGGAAAATCATCTGCCTCGGGCATAACTACCATGATCATATGGGCAAGGATCGGACCCAACCCTCCGAATTCCCGACCTTCTATTGCAAGACCGGCAATACGGTCATCGGACCGGGCGCGCCGATCGTAATCCCGCCGGAAACGGTGAAGGCCGATTTCGAAGCCGAACTGGCGGTGGTGATCGGACGGCGGGCGCGGCGTATTCCCGAACGGGATGCGTTCTCCTGCGTCGCCGGCTACACCATCTTCAACGACGTCAGCGCGCGCGATTTCCAGAAGCGCACCAGCCAGTGGATGATCGGAAAATCGTTCGACACCTTTGGCCCGATGGGGCCGGTTCTGGTCATGACCGACGAAATCCCCGATCCGCACGCATTGGATCTGGCGCTCACCCTGAACGGCGTTCCACGGCAGAAGGCCAACACCGGCCGCATGATTTTCACTATTCCATTCCTGATCGCAACCCTGAGCGCGGTCATGACGCTCGAGCCGGGAGATGTGATTGCCACCGGAACGCCGGCCCGTACCCCGGCTGCGCCGGGCGCGTCCGAATTCATGCAGCCGGGCGATATCGTACGGATCACTGTCGAAAAGATCGGCGAACTGGTAAATCCCGTGATTGCCGAAGAAGATCTCTCTTATTGAATGGAGTGGAAAGGGTGCACCCATGACGCGATTCCAACGATTGGAAGTGACGAACACCCTGCTTGAATCCGGGTTGTTGCCGCTTTTTTACAACAGTGATGTGAATGCGGCCGTCGAATTGGCGACGGCATGCGCCCGGGGCGGCGCGCGGGTGGTGGAATTCACCAACCGCGGCGAAGCGGCGTATCCGGTTTTCACCGACTTGGTGCGGCATTTTGCCAAGGCGGATCCGGCGGTGATCCTGGGCATTGGTTCAGTGATGGATGCGCCGACCGCGGCACTGTACCTCGCCGCCGGCGCGAATTTCATCGTCGGACCCAGCCTCAACCCCGAGATCATGCGTCTGTGCAACCGGCGCAAGATTCTGTATATTCCCGGGTGCGCGACCGAGACGGAGATCGCGACGGCCGAGGAACTCGGCGCGGAAATCTGCAAGATCTTCCCGGCCGACTCTGTCGGCGGGCCGAAATTCATCCGCGCAGTCATGGCGCCGTGTCCGTGGCACCGGCTGCTGCCGACCGGCGGGGTCAATGCGACCGAGGCGAATGTTTCGGAATGGATCCAGGCCGGCGCGGCGGCCCTGGGAATGGGAAGCAAACTCGTCACGAAGGATTTGGTTGCGACGGGGGATTTCGACAGCCTGGCCGCCAAGACCGCCGAATGCATCGGCTGGGTTAAGAAAGCACGCGCCTGACGGCATACCGAAAATCTTTTTCCAAGAAAGGCGATGACCATGTCTTACTTTGAATCCGTTGCCGTGAAAGAAGGATTGAACCGTGTTGCGGGGAGTCCGTTTACTTTGCTCGATTTTCAATTGCTTGTTCTCTCCGATGGTGAAAGCCAAACGGCCGCTGCCGGCGGCCGCGAAGTTCTGCTCGTCATTCTCGGCGGCAGAGCGAATGTTAAAGCCGGGGCCAAGACATTCACCGGCGTCGGCGGACGGCCGAATCCGTTTTCCGGAAAGCCGCATTCAGTGTATATACCGTGCGGGACCGAATACTCCGTCACCGCCAAGGGGCGTTTGGAAGCGGCCTTGGTTAGCGCGCCTTCGGAATTGAAAACCGATCCGTACGTCATCGGTCCGGAAAAGATCACAACCGGCGTGTGGGGCGCGGCGAACTTCAGCCGCAATTTTCATCAGATTCTTACCCTGGCCGGCCAACCGGACCTCCCGGCGCAAAGGCTCATCGTCGGAGAAACGTTTACACCGTCGGGGAATTGGAGCACGTTCCCGCCCCACAGACACGAGAAGGAAGATTTGCCGCGGGAAGCGTACCACGAGGAGCTGTACTTCTTTAAAGTTGCGCCTTCCGACGGGTTCGGTCTGACACGGTACTACAACGGCGAGGTGGACACCGGTTTTGTGGTGCGGGATAACACCATCCTGATGGCGCCGAACGGCTTCCATACCGTCGTCAGCGCGCCGGGGTACACGACCTATTATCTTTGGGCGTTGGCGGGCAACCACCGCGTACAGGCCACTGCCGACGATCCGGCCCTGGGCTGGGTCGGCCGCACGGTGCCGATGTTGAAGGCGCTTGGACATTAACCAACTCTTCCCCTCATCCCCCGTCCCCTTCTCCCAGCATGAGCTGGGAGAAGGGGATTGAGGGGATGAGGGGAAGCCTGGAGTGAAAATCATGATCCTTGATTCTTTTCGTCTGGATGGAAAAGTCGCACTGGTGACCGGGGCCCGGCAGGGGTTGGGGCAGGCGCTGGCACTCGCGCTCGCGGAAGCCGGAGCCGACATCGCCGCGCTCGGCCGCAACGATGTCGCCGAGACCTGTGCCGCGGCGGGCGCGCTGAAGCGGCGGGCGATTTCCATCACATGCGACTTGCGCGAGGCGACGCCGGCCGACCTGGCGCAAATTGTGGACCGTGTGACCGCCGAACTCGGCCGGCTGGATATTCTGATCAACAACGCTGGTATCATCCGCCGTGCGCCGGCGGCCGATTTTAGCGAGCCCGATTGGGATGACGTCCTGGCCATCAACCTTAAAGCGGTTTTCTTCCTCTCCCAGGCGGCGGGCCGCGTGATGCTCGCGCAGGGTGGGGGGAAAATCATCAATATCGCCTCGATGCTCTCGTTCCAGGGCGGAATCCTGGTTCCCTCGTATACCGCCGCGAAGAGCGGCGTAGCCGGGATCACGCGCGCGCTGGCCAACGAATGGGCCGGGCGCGGGGTCAATGTCAATGCCATCGCGCCCGGCTACATGGCGACGGAAAACACCGCGCCTCTACGCGCGGATCCCAAACGCTCGGCATCGATCCTGGAACGGATTCCGGCTGGCCGATGGGGAACCCCGGAGGACCTCAAGGGTACGGTGGTTTTTCTCGCATCGTCCGCTTCCGATTACCTGCACGGCGCGATTCTGCCGGTCGATGGCGGATGGCTGACCCGATAGGATGCGCATGGAAATAACTCACCTGCCGCCCGAGCGTTGTTTCGGAACCAATCCCTGATCGCCCGGCGCCTCTTCGGCCTGACTGCCTAGCTTCTGAGCATCCCCGATTAGTTCTTCACGCGCACGCTCAACCTGCCGGGAGTCCCGCTTGAGCGGCTGGGCGTGTCGCGCCGCGACGGCCGTCCGATCGAGACCGATCACCACCGGATCTGGTAGTTGCTGTAGAAGAGTTTTCTCTTTTTCCGAAAAGACACCCCAAAATATTGCTAAATCCAACCCATTATTGAAGGAAATGGTGAATAACGATTGACAGGGCCGGATTCCGGAATATAATCCCGTTAGCGCTACCGTTAGCGCTAACGGGATTATATCCAAAATGGCACGCAAAATCACCGTTGCAGATATCGCCCGCAAGGCGGGTGTTTCCATCATGACCGTCTCCCGGGTTCTTAACCACAAGGGGGATGTCAGCCCCGCAACCCGCCGGCGGGTGCAGGAAATCATAAACCGCCAGCATTACCGCCCCAGCGGCATCGCCCGCGGCCTGGCCACCCGCCATTCCGGCACCATCGGCTTAGTAATCCCCGATGTTTCCAACCCCTTCTTTGCCGATGTCGCCCTCGGCGCCGAGCATGTTGCCCGCGCCGAAGGCTATAACATCTTCCTTTGCAATACCGAGGAGGATCCAAGCCGGGAATTGACGGTGATGTACTCGCTGGAAGAAATGCGGGTGGATGGGGTGGTGCTGTTCAGCCGGTTGGATCCGCAGAAGCTGGTCAACGCGGTGAAGCACCACACGGCGGTCGTGCTCATCAATCGCCGGATGCCGGAAAGGAAAAAAGCCCACGCCATCGGCACGGTGCGGTTGGACGATGCGATGGGAGGCCGCTTGGTCACAGGGCATTTGATCGAAAGCGGCCATAGATCGATCGGGTTTCTTGCAGGCCCCTCCACATCCCATTCCGGCCGCGACCGGTCCAAAGGGTACCGCCAAAGCATGTCGGCGGCGGGGTTGACGGCCCTGGAACATACCTGCGCTCCGACAGTCGAAGGCGGCCAGGTTGGCGCCCGCGAGCTGTTGAAGGCCCACCCGAAGCTGACCGCCCTGTTCTGCTTCAACGATCTGGTTGCCGTGGGAGCCCTGCAGGCTTGCGCCGAGACGGGGGTTTCCGTTCCGCGCGACCTGGCGGTCGTCGGCTGCGACGACATTCCCCTAGCCGCACTGGTTACTCCGCCGCTCACCACTTGCCGTGCGCCCCGTTACGAGCTCGGCGCCGAGGCGGTGCGCCTTCTCCTAAACCGAATTCGCGGCTCCGTCAAAGACTCCTGGGACGTCATTCTGCAGCCCCAATTGGTTATCCGGAAGAGCGCGCCTTGACCAAAAGAAATTGGATCGAGGAGGAGAAAGGAGGAAAAAAGTCTTATAGCAAGTCGAAATCCGCACGTTGACTTCGTGTATGAAAAAGCATCAACTGGTGTTTTTTCCCATATTCATGAGGAGAGTAAAATGCACAAAACAGACAGAATATCCCGCTTCCTCGCGGCGTTTGGATGCATCCTGCTCCTGTCGCTGCTGATCGCCGGTTGCGGACCGACTGCCACCCCCGCGGCCGTCGCGACCACCAAACCCCAGGCGACCAGTACCAAGGCGCCCACCGCCGAGGTTTTCACATACAAACAAGCCCCCATCCTGGACGAGCCGGTGAATTCGGGGGACCTGCCGCCGGTGGTGGAGCGGCTGCCTGAGAACCCGCTCGTGGAGGAAGCCGAGAGCCTCGGCACCTATGGCGGAACCTGGCGGCGCGGCTTCCTTGGCCCATCGGACTACAATGGCTATATTCGCATCGTCGCCGATTCACTGCTGGTTTTCTCGCCCGACGGCACCAAGGTCTTGCCGAAGATCGCCGAATCCTATGAATCCTCGGCCGATTTCACGACGTGGACGCTCCACCTCCGCAAGGGCGGCAAATGGTCCGACGGATCGCCGCTCACCGCCGACGACATCATGTTCTGGTATGAAGACATTCTCCAGAATACTGACTTAATGCCATCCACCCCGTCGTGGATGAAGAATAGTGACGGCTCGACCGTAAAGGTGACCAAGGTCGACGACTACACCGTCACCTGGACCTACCTCGGACCCAACACTACCTGGCCGCTGGAGATGGCCAATAAAGACAACGGCGACCGAGCCTACCCGGCCTTCCTGCCCGCGGCGTACATGAAGCAGTTCCATGCCAAATACGCCGATGCGGCAACACTGGATAAGATGGTTGCCGACGCCGGCTTTAAAACCTGGGCCGAGCTGTTCGCGATGAAGAAGAATCAAGCGGAAAATCCGGAACGGCCTGGCACGGCGGCCTGGATCCCGACCACGGCGGTCGGCAAAGAAGTCATGGTGATGAAGCGCAATCCCTACTATATGGGCGTCGATACGGCCGGCAACCAGCTGCCGTACATCGACGAAGTGCGCTTGATCTACTTCGCCGACGCCGCTTCGCTCAACGTGGCCGCAATCGCCGGCGAGTTCGATGAACAAGAACGGCAGATCAACCTCATGAACTACCCCGTCTTCAAGGAGGAGGAGTTAAAGGGCAAATACAAGATCCTCACCTGGTCCGGCTTCGGCGGCGGAGATGCGGACGTATCATTCAACCAAACCTATATCAAAGACGCCGATCTCGGCGCGCTGATGCAGAACAAGGACTTCCGCATCGCGATGTCGTACGCGATCGACCGCGGCGCAATCAAGGAATCGGCGTTCATGGGCCTCGGCGAAGCGCGCCAGCCCGTCCCCGCCCCCAACCATCCGTTCTACCCGGGCGACGAGTACGCCTATAAGTACACCGAATACGACACGGCCAAAGCCAACGAGTTGCTCGACGGGATCGGCCTCGACAAGAAGAACGCCGACGGGATACGGCTTTACCCGGGCACCAACAAGCCGGTCCAGATCGAAATATCCGTCGTGCCGGCGTTCGGCCCATGGCCGGACGTGGCCCAGTTGATCGCGGCGGACTGGAACAAGGTCGGCGTCCAGGCAATCGTCCAGGTCCGTGAACGCGCGCTGCACTTCCAGATGCGCTCCTCCAACGACCTGCAGACCGAGATCTGGAATCAGGACACCACCGGCTTCCCGTTCACCGGGAACCCCAAGCTTGATCCGCGCACGATGCTCGCCGGCGGCATCACCGTCTGGCCGCTGTTCAACACCTGGTACAACACCGACGGCGCAGACGGACTGGAACCGTCGGCCGATGCCAAGAAGATCGTCGATCTGATCAATACGGCCCGGACCGTCGGCGGCGCCGAACAGGCGGCGGTCGCCCAGGAACTGTTCAAACTCTGGGTCGATAACTGCTACGAGATCGGAACGATCGGCCTCACCCCGATGGTGCAGGGCGTCGTGGTGGTCAGCAACAATATGATGAACGTTCCGACCGCTCTGGGAAATGACTGGCCGCTGCGCACGCCCGGCAACGGCAAGCCGGAAACGTGGTATTTTAAGCCGTAACAACGAATCCGGCGGTATATAAAAAGATAGCAGGGGAGCCGGTTTTCCCCTGCTATCTTTCTTTCCGTCCGCAACCGCAGAACGAGGTGCCGGAGTGTTGCGAATCATCCTACAGCGTTTGATCCTTCTGCCCATCTTGCTGATCCTGTTTTCGGTTATCGTCTTCTGGCTGATCCAGGCGCCGCCCGGTGACTTTCTCACCAGCTACCTGGCGACCGTGGCATCCTCCGGCTCCTCCATCGACGCGTCACAGGTCGAAGCGATGAAGACCCAATTCGGGTTGGATCAGCCCTTCCACATCCAATATCTGCGGTGGATGGAGAACCTGCTGCACGGCAATCTGGGCCTCTCCTTGGAATACCAGCTGCCCAACACCCAGCTCATCGGCGAACGGCTGCTATTGACCGTGATCCTGGCGTTGTTGTCTTTTCTCTTCACTTGGGCGATCGCCATCCCGGCCGGGATCTACTCGGCACTGCATAAAAATTCCGTATTGGATTACTTCTTCACCGTTATCAACTACTTCGGCGTCGCGACGCCGAACTTCATGCTCGCCCTGATCCTCATGTGGCTGGCCTTCTCGAAATTCGGGGTCAGCATCACCAACCTCTTTTCCTCGGAATTCATCGACGCGCCCTGGAGTTGGGCGCGCGTCGTCGACTTGACGAAACACATCTGGCTGCCGATGATCATCCTCGGGATCGCGGGGACGGCTCGCCTGACCCGCATCATGCGCGCCAACCTGCTGGACGAACTCAACAAGCCATACGTCGTCTCCGCCCGCGCCAAGGGGCTTCCCGAATGGAAGTTGATCCTCCGCTACCCGGTCCGCCTGGCGCTTAATCCGCTTATCAGCACCATCGGCTGGTACCTTCCCCAGCTTTTTTCCGGCAGTTTGATCGTCGCCACAGTGATGAACCTGCCGAACATCGGACCGCTCCTCCTGCACGCCCTTACCCAACAGGACATGTACCTGTCCGGGAGCATCCTGCTGATCTATTGTTTCCTCACCATCCTCGGAACGCTGATCTCCGACATCCTGCTGGCGTGGCTCGATCCGCGCATCCGCATGGAAGGCGCCTAATCCATGACTGCCAACCCGCCCCCGACGCCTTCCCCGGAGGAACGCATCCTGCCAGTGAGTTCCAAAGCTGAAGAGCGCATATCCGTCGCCTCCAACTGGCAGCTGGTCTGGTGGCGTTTCCGCAAGCACCGCTTGGCCATGATCAGCGCCGTCGTGTTGATCATTTTCTATATTGTCGTGTTGTTCCCGGATTTCTTCTCGGTAATCAATCCGGAGGAGACCAACCAACGGCTGATGTTCATCCCCATCCAGCCGATCCACCTGATACGGGATGGCAAACTCGATCCATGGGTTCCCGGCATCACCGGGAAACGCAACCCCGTCACGCTGCGGATGGAATGGACGGTGGACGAAACGGTTCAGAACCGGGTCCGGTTCTTCGTAAAAGGATATGAATACAAAATCCTTGGGTTGATAAAATCGGATTTGCATCTGATCGGGGCGGATAGTTCGAACCAGGACGGCACGCTGTTCCTGCTCGGCACAGACCGTCTGGGGCGCGACGAGTGGTCACGGCTGATGTTCGGCACGCGGACTTCGATGGTCGTCGGGCTGGTGTCCGTAGCCCTAAGCGTGGTGCTGGGGGTCCTGCTGGGCGGCATTTCCGGGTATTTCGGGGGCGTCATCGACATGGTCATTCAGCGCCTGATCGAACTGTTGCAGTCGCTGCCGACCATCCCGATCTGGCTGGCGATGACGGCCGCTCTGCCTCAGGACTGGCGTCCCGAGCAGGTGTTCTTCGCGATTACGATCATACTGGCCTTCATCGGGTGGACGACCCTGGGACGCGAAGTGCGGGGGCGGTTCCTCTCTCTGCGCGAGGAGGATTTTGTTGTGGCGGCCGAACTGGCCGGTTGCAGCCGGCTGCGGATCATCACCCGACACATGGCGCCGGCGTTCATGAGCCACATCATCGCCGCCAGCACACTGGCCATCCCGGTGATGATCATCAACGAAACGACCCTCAGTTTCCTCGGCTTGGGCATCCGCCCGCCGGCCATCAGCTGGGGAGTGTTGCTGCAGGAAGCGCAGAATGTTCAGACGATTGCACTCGCGCCCTGGCTGCTGACGCCCGGCCTGGCGGTTATCGCAGCCGTGCTGGCATTCAACCTGGTAGGGGACGGCTTGCGCGACGCGGCCGATCCCTACGGTCATTAGAAAGCCGTCGATGGATCACGAGACGAAACCCCTGTTGTCGGTGCACGATCTGAAAACCTACTTTCCGCTGGATGAAGGGCTGGTAAGAGCGGTCGACGGCGTATCGTTCGAGATCTCCCCCGGCCAGGTGCTGGGCATCGTCGGCGAAAGCGGCTGCGGGAAATCCGTGGCCATGAAAGCCGTGCTGCAGATAATCGAGCCCCCCGGACGCATCGTGAGCGGTGAAATTTGGCTGGCCGGCCGGAACGGCGGCTGCGCCGTCGATATCGCGAAACTTAAACCCGGGAGCGAGGCCATGCGCCGGATCCGCGGCGCGGAGATAGCGCTCATCCCGCAGGAGCCAATGTCGTCGTTCAGCCCGGTTCACACGATCGGGGGGCAGATTGTCGAAGCCATCCAGATGCACCGGTCGGTGGACAAGAAGCAGGCGCGGGAGATGGCCATCGAACTGCTGCAGGCGGTGGGCGTTCCCATGCCCGAACAGCGGATCGATGCGTATTCCTGGCAGCTCAGCGGCGGCCTGCGGCAGCGCGCCATTATCGCGATGGGGCTCTCGTCTAACCCGCGCCTGCTGATCGCCGACGAGCCGACAACCGCCATCGACGTGACCACCCAGGCGCAGATTCTCAACCTGCTGCGCCGGCTGCAGGAGCAGCGCAACATGGCGATCATCTTCATCACCCACGACCTGGGGGTGATCGCCCAAATGGCTTCCCACGTAGTGGTTATGTATCTGGGCCGGGTGATGGAACGGGGTACGGTCAACGACATTTTCCATGCACCCAAACATCCCTACACCCAGGCACTGCTACGCTCGATTCCAAACGTCAGATCCGAACCGCACG
The DNA here is from genome assembly GCA_034430775.1 of Anaerolineales bacterium. Taxonomy (GTDB): domain Bacteria; phylum Chloroflexota; class Anaerolineae; order Anaerolineales; family RBG-16-64-43; genus JAFGKK01. The sequence continues at coordinate 47,327 of DAOUDU010000057.1, forward strand.
TCAAACTGCCGATCATCAGCGGATCGATCCCCCATCCCTTCAACCGGCCGGAAGGCTGCCCGTTCCATCCGCGCTGTGAAAGTTTCATGGCCGGGAAATGCGACATCCAAATCCCACCGCTTGTGCCAGTGGGGGATAACCAGTTCGCCAGCTGCCTGCGGTATTCCGGTGCCGCGGAGGCCGCGCTCGGTTCTGCGAACGGGCACCGCATCCGAAAGGGCAAATCGTGATGGCCGAACAATCCGCTTCCAATTCCGTGCTGCTGGAACTCCGGCACCTGCGGAAATTCTTCCCCATTCAAAAAGGATTCTTCCGGCGTACCGTCGGGAACGTGCGCGCGGTGGATGATGTCAGTTTCCTTATCCGGGAAGGTGAGACGCTCGGGCTGGTGGGCGAAAGCGGCTGCGGGAAGACCACCACCGCGCGCTGCATCCTGCGCGCCATGAAGCCCACCAGCGGTGAGATCTTGTTTCAACCCCGCGACGGGCAAACGGTAGATCTGGCGCAGCTTTCGCGCAGCCAGCTTCGGCCGATCCGGCCGCAGATCCAAATGATCTTCCAAGATCCGTTTGGTTCGTTGAATCCGCGGATGAATCTGTTCGATATCGTCGGCGAACCGCTACTGGTCAACGGGATGACCAACCGCAAACAACGCACCGAGCAGGTGGCGGAGATTCTACGGCTGGTAGGCCTGCGCCCCGAATACATGCAGCGATTCCCGCACGCTTTCAGCGGCGGCCAACGCCAGCGAATCGGAATTGCCCGCGCGCTTGCGCTTCACCCGCGCCTGGTGGTAGCCGACGAGCCGGTCTCGGCGTTGGATGTTTCCGTACAGGCGCAGGTGCTTAACCTGCTGATGGATCTGCAGAATCAGCTCGGTCTGACGTACCTGTTTGTGGCCCACAATCTGAGCGTGGTTAAGCACATCTGCGATAATGTGGCGGTGATGTACGTGGGCAAGCTGGTCGAAAAGGCGGCGGCCGAAGAAATCTTCAACTACCCGCGCCACCCTTACACCGCCGCGTTGATGGCCGCGGTACCCGTGTCCGATCCGCGCGTGCCGGTGGGCGATGTGGAGCTTAAGGGCGAGGTGCCCAACCCGGCCGATCCGCCGTCGGGCTGCTACTTCCATCCGCGCTGCGGCTGCGCCATCGACCGCTGCCGGGCCGAACCGCCGCTTCTGCGCGAGGTTTTTCCGGAACACTTTGTCGCCTGCCATCGTGCCGAGGAGCTCAGTCTGCCGGGGATATGCAGCACGTAACGCGCATCCGGCCTGCGCGGGACAGCTCCCGCCGCGCACCACGGAGACGCCCAAGCGAGAAGAAACCATGAGAGATCCATGGGAGAATTTCCAGTGTCCCCCCGACGCCGGCCGATGGAATCGATACCAATCGCGCGGATCGTGGAATCCCCAGGCCGCCCGGACGGTTTCTGGGTGGAGCAAGGCCAAGCGATCGAACGTCTGGCGCAGGTTCTTGGTATTCCAGACGGACCGGAAGCAGGCAAACTCGCGGGAAGAGGGTTTGATGTCGCTGATCCTTCGGATGCACAAGGTAAGGAACAAACGGCTGGCGGTCAAGGGATTCGAGATTCACATCGCGGCAGCCCGTGTCCCGATGACGGTTGTTTCCCCGGCGGGCGGGTATCACACTGCTGATGATGGACGTTGCGATGATACCGGGAAAGGTGTTGTCAATTCTTTACACGATGACCACGACAATCATCCGTGGGTTACCCCCCAGTTTGATCCCTTCCGGCGGTCGGAGAGCGTCCTGTTGCCGGACGATATGGCAGAGGTGTTCCCGAAGGAGCAACACGAGACGATCGTACGTCCGCCTTTTACACGGATCCTCGACGAGTTCGATGGGGTGACCCGCATCCACCACATCGACACTCCCTTCGTTCGGGAGCGGCGTTTCGCCTGGCACTCCGCCCAAAAACAACAACTCATTGGCGCGGGCGGCGTGCGAGGGATCCGCCCCCCGGAGAATGAACGCGAGCATAGACGGAGATGAGCGGTCGAATGAAAATTCACTTGCCGGAAGACCGATATTTCGGGCCGGATCCCCGACAGAAGCGCATCGCCCAGAAACTTTACCAACGGGTGGCAGGGCTCCCGCTGATTTGTCCGCACACCCACGTGGATCCGAAGATGTTTTCTGATCCGGATTACACCTTCGGAAATCCGGCGGAAATGCTGATCATCCCGGATCACTACGTGTTCCGGATGCTATATTCGCAGGGTGTGCCGCTCGAAACGCTCGGCATCCCGCGCCGCGACGGCGGCGCGGTGGAGACCGATCCGCGAAAGATCTGGCAGGTCTTTGCCGAACATTTCCACCTATTCCGCGGAACGCCGACGGGGCTGTGGCTGAACCACGAGTTGGCCTCGGTCTTCGGAGTCGCCGATAAATTGACGGGCGAGACGGCACAGGATTCCTACGACCAAATCTCCGCGCGGCTGGCGGATCCCGATTTTAGCCCGCGTCGTCTCTTCGAACGCTTTCAAATTGAAGTTATGGCCACCACCGAGGGAGCCTGCGATCCGCTTTCCAGTCATCACGCTCTGCGTGCAAGCGGATGGAACGGACGGATCGTCCCGACCTTCCGCCCGGACGATGTGGCCAAGATCGACTCGCCATACTGGAAAAAGAACCTCGAAACGCTCGGTGGCCACTGCGGATTCGAAATCGTCAGGTTTCGGGATCTGATCCGGGCGCTGGAGAACCGGCGCGCCTATTTCCGGTCGCTGGGCGCCACAGCCACCGACCAAGCCGCCCAGACCGCCTACACCGAACTGCTGGAGGAATCTGAAGCGGAGGCGATCTTCCAGCGCGGCCGTATGGGGGAAGCCACAGCCGATGACGCGACCCGTTTCATCGGCCACATGATCATGGAAAGCGCGCGCATGAGCATAGAGGACGGGCTGGTGATGCAGTTCCATGTCGGCGCGTACCACAATCACAATCCTCTGATCTTCGAACGCTTCGGGGCTGACAAGGGTGCCGACATTCCGCTGAGCGGGGAATTCACCCGCAACCTACAACCCCTGTTGGCGCGGTACGGGAACGATCCGCGACTGACGCTGATCCTCTTTACGCTCGACGAATCCACCTACGCGCGCGAATTGGCTCCGCTGGCGGGGCACTATCCCGCGCTTCGGATTGGGCCGGCGTGGTGGTTCCATGACAGCCTGAACGGGATGACACGCTACCGCGAGCAGGTCGTCGAAACCGCGGGTCTCCACAACACCGCCGGATTTAATGACGATACCCGTGCCTTCCCGTCGATCCCGGCCCGGCACGACCTCTCGCGGAGGGTGGACGCCAATTGGATCGCCGGGTTGGTGGTACGGGGGATCGTCGACATGGAGGATGCGGAAGAAATGATCCGGGATACGGCTTACCGATTGGCCAAAAAGACATACCGTTTGGAATTAGTCCCCATGTCTATTCGAGACGAAAAAAACCATTGCAGCACCATGCCAGTGAGCGGCGGCCTATGACGACGGCGTTTCAGACTCTCAACGTAAATATGAAACCTTGTTCCATTGTTAATGTTAACGATGCGGAATGCGGGCTATGCGAAACAGACGGGAAAAAACAACTCGCAGTGCTTGCCGAATCGGGGTCGCCTTCTCTACCGGCATTCGAGGGCGAATCCTCCGAAGGCTTAGGAAAAACACTTATCATCGGCCCGCTCAGTGCCCGGAATGCCGCCGCCTTGCGCACCCAAATCCCCTGGCTTCAGCCGCGTCTATGGGGGATGCGCACATCCGCCGGCCTGGGAGACCGGCTGGGACTGGCAACACCCGGGCACGTGCGGGCGATGCGTGCCGCGGGCGGCTCGATCGGCCCGATTTTTGCGCAGCAATCGATGCGGGAGATGCAGCGTACGGGGCGCACGCCTCAGCAGGTCATGGACGACGCCACCTGGGGCATCTTCCAGGAGGGTTGGCGCGAAGGAGTCGGGGCCGATGCGGATCACTTAAAAACACCGGCCGACATCGATGCCTGCATGCGCGCGGGATTTACCTTCTTCACGATCGATCCCGGTGAATTTGTCGACGGCTCCGCGGAAACGGCGAATCTCTCATGGCTGCGCGAGCTGGCGGCCAAGCTCCCCTCAGACGCCCAGCCGCGCGCCACCGGGCTGCTCGACCGCTCGATCGATGTCGAAGGGCGGACTCTTCACTTCGACGAACCGGCGCTCCTTAAAGCTGTGGTGAAGTACGGACGGGCGGTGGAACATATCGCGGCGATGAGCCGGCACCTGGCGCGGACCGCGGGCGGCCGGCCATGTGAGTTGGAAGTCTCGGTGGATGAAACCGAACAACCGACATCCGCGGTGGAGCATGTCTACATCGCCAATGAACTCCGGCGGCTGGGCGTGGAATGGGTGAGCCTCGCGCCGCGTTTCATCGGCCGGTTTGAAAAAGGGGTGGATTACATCGGGGACCCCGCGGCGTTCGAGGCGGACCTGACGGTGCACGCCGCCATCGCCCGCCAATTCGGACCGTATAAACTCAGCCTCCACTCCGGTTCGGACAAGTTCAGCATTTATCCGTCGGTGATGCGCCAGAC